>NZ_FTOY01000011.1:0-357500 GCF_900156885.1 Limosilactobacillus caccae | reverse complement strand
GTGTGTAGCCCAGGTCATAAGGGGCATGATGATCTGACGTCGTCCCCACCTTCCTCCGGTTTGTCACCGGCAGTCTCACTAGAGTGCCCAACTTAATGCTGGCAACTAGTAACAAGGGTTGCGCTCGTTGCGGGACTTAACCCAACATCTCACGACACGAGCTGACGACGACCATGCACCACCTGTCATTGCGTCCCCGAAGGGAACGCCTAATCTCTTAGGTTAGCGCAAGATGTCAAGACCTGGTAAGGTTCTTCGCGTAGCTTCGAATTAAACCACATGCTCCACCGCTTGTGCGGGCCCCCGTCAATTCCTTTGAGTTTCAACCTTGCGGTCGTACTCCCCAGGCGGAGTGCTTAATGCGTTAGCTCCGGCACTGAAGGGCGGAAACCCTCCAACACCTAGCACTCATCGTTTACGGCATGGACTACCAGGGTATCTAATCCTGTTCGCTACCCATGCTTTCGAGCCTCAGCGTCAGTTGCAGACCAGACAGCCGCCTTCGCCACTGGTGTTCTTCCATATATCTACGCATTCCACCGCTACACATGGAGTTCCACTGTCCTCTTCTGCACTCAAGTCGCCCGGTTTCCGATGCACTTCTTCGGTTAAGCCGAAGGCTTTCACATCAGACCTAAGCAACCGCCTGCGCTCGCTTTACGCCCAATAAATCCGGATAACGCTTGCCACCTACGTATTACCGCGGCTGCTGGCACGTAGTTAGCCGTGACTTTCTGGTTGGATACCGTCACTACCTGAACAGTTACTCTCAGGTACGTTCTTCTCCAACAACAGAGCTTTACGAGCCGAAACCCTTCTTCACTCACGCGGTGTTGCTCCATCAGGCTTGCGCCCATTGTGGAAGATTCCCTACTGCTGCCTCCCGTAGGAGTATGGACCGTGTCTCAGTTCCATTGTGGCCGATCAGTCTCTCAACTCGGCTATGCATCATCGCCTTGGTAAGCCGTTACCTTACCAACTAGCTAATGCACCGCGGGTCCATCCCAGAGTGATAGCAGAGCCATCTTTTATACGAAGACCATGTGGTCTTCGTAGTTATGCGGTATTAGCATCTGTTTCCAAATGTTATCCCCCGCTCCGGGGCAGGTTACCCACGTGTTACTCACCCGTCCGCCACTCACTGGTGATCCATCGTCAATCTGGTGCAAGCACCATCAATCAGTTGGGCCAGTGCGTACGACTTGCATGTATTAGGCACACCGCCGGCGTTCATCCTGAGCCAGGATCAAACTCTCATATAAAAATATAAGAACTTGAAAAGCTCTAAAATAAATTAATTATTAAGCGAATTGACTTCGCAAATGTTTTGCTTCAAATCATAAATGATTGAAGACCCTACACATTTGATTCGTCGAAACTTTGTTCAGTTTTCAAAGGTCTACCTTGTTGGCTAATTAAGCAGCCAATCAACATTTATATTTTATCATAACGTTGATTAACTTGTCAAGAAGAAATTTTAATTAATTCAGAATTTCTTTTGATTGATAACTCAATCAGCAACTTTATTAGAATATCATGTCATCAACTTGATGTCAACAATAATTTTTAATTGGTGATCATCAACCATCGCAGCATAGCACTGCTTTGACAACGTTAATTACTATACCGTGTAATCCAAGCATTGTCAACAACTTCTTTTAGTTTTTCTTTTACTTTCTTTCGCACATGAACAGGTTCTCATATCTAAGGTAAAACATTCGCTTTTTATCCTTGATATTTGTAATCTCTTAGTTAATCGTTCTTTACTAGTTTTTCTGTATTGTTGTTCCTGCTAACCAGTAAAAGTAACAAGTTAATTAAAACTTCCCTCCCCTACTTCACAAGTTTTTCCTAACTTGATACACTTTAACAGTATTATCTATCATTAAAAGGAGAATAACTATTGGCAACCCTGATTGACTTTATTTTACATATTGATGTTCACTTAATCCAAATTGTTAACCAATTTGGTGATGCTACTTACCTTATCCTGTTTGCAATCATCTTTATTGAAACTGGTGCTGTGATCATGCCCTTTCTCCCTGGTGACTCGTTATTATTTGCCGCCAGCGCATTAGCAGCTGATCCCCGTTACAACCTCAACATTTGGATATTCATCATTCTTTTCCTTACCGCCTGTTTTGGAGGTGACTCATTAAACTTCTTAATCGGTCACAAAATTGGCAAAACGCTCTCCAATCATTCTTTATTCGGCAAATTAATTGACAAAGATAGTCTAAACCGGGCAGAAGCCTTTTTTGAAAAGCATGGTGCTCCCGCAATTATCTTGGCACGGTTTATTCCGATCATCCGGACCTTTGCGCCATTCGCGGCCGCAGGATCTGGGTTCCCTTACAACCACTTTCTCCGTTACAGTATTATCGGCTGCCTATCATGGGTATTTCTCTGTTGTGGATGTGGTTATTTCTTCGGTAACCTCCCTTTCGTCCAGGAACACTTTTCCCTAATTATTCTCGCAATCATTGTGGTAACCTTGATTCCTGCCCTTGTCGGCCTGATCAAATCAAAGCTTGGTAAGAAAAGCGCGTAATTCTAACTTGGTCCACAGCCAGACTGCGAGGCAAAGACTGGTGCTAATTACTACAACAAGGGTAAACAGCATTGAAAAGAATGACTGCGGCATCAGTAGGATTACTGGATTGGTTTTAGGGTCAAATACCCAGTCCATATTGCTAAATACTAAATAGTGGAACCGGATAAAGGAACGGTCAAAATTAGTAAAGAGGATAAAGCCACCAAATAAGATTAAAATAAACAGCATTTGAAACGGCAAGTTCAACCGCCATAGTTGAGCTTGCCGTTTTTCTCGTCTCAACCCCTGCAATGCTAGAACCATCATAACCGGCATTAACAGCTCATTAATCAAAAATAGTTGACGGACATCATTAAAGTGATGGATAGCTGATGTTGTTATTGGGATGTAGTGTAAGCGTAAGTCAGTAACCCATGGAAGCTGGAGATACATTATTATTTGCCGATAGTCTGAATAAATTTGCCCTGCCGTGCACCCAAGGGTCCTTGTTGGCACCATGATAAACAGTGGCGAAACATTGACCACAATAAAAAGGGCAATACTAACCGCCGCGACAAAACAAATTATCGTGGTTAATACTGCCCTTATTGATTCAATTAGGTTATTATAATTGCCATTCATCAAGACTATTCACCGTATAAGTTGGCTGTATTTTTTCTTTTGCAACTTCCTGGGGACGAGATAAGCCAGTATAGACAAGCAGACTATCCATGCCAACATTAATTGCCGCTTCGATATCAGTATGATAGTTGTCCCCAACCATAATTACCTCGTCTTTACTAAGCTGGGCCTTTTTTAGCGCCATCTCCATAATAATGGCCTCGGGTTTTCCAATCATCAATGGTTGCTGTTGAGTTGCGTACTCAACAAGTTTAACAAGGGACCCTGCACCTGGCACCATCCCCCGCTCATTTGGCAGGTTACTATCAGCGTTAGTCCCAATAAACTTAGCTCCCGCCCTAATGAGCAAGACCGCCGTCTCTAGTTTCTGGTAAGTAACTGCCGTATCAAGGCCAACAACCACGTATTGCGGGTGATCCGCGGTGAGGACAAAGCCCCGATCACGTAATGCATCTTTTAGACCACTTTCACCTACAACGTAGAGCTTACTGCCAGCAGGCGCAATTGAGGCAAGATAATCCGCCGTTGCCAAGGCAGTTGTGTATACATTGTCCGCTGTCACATTGATATGATGATTCAACCGTAAATTATCCGCAACAAACTGCGGCGACCGCGTACTATTGTTTGTCACAAACAAGACTTGTTTCCCCGCTTCTTGCAGCCGCGCAATAAACCGGCCAGCCGCCGGAATTTGTTTTTTCCCCTTATAGGTCGTGCCATCTAGGTCAATAAAGTATCCTTGGTACTTTTTCATAAATTCCTAACTCCTCTTCTTTCGCTGGTGAATGACAAACTTTTGCCGGTGCCCATTTTTTACCCGTTCTGCCTGCTGGTGATGACGTTTATTAGGACTCGGCTGACTGATTCGCCGACGCCGTTCATGGATGACTGGCGATTTCTTATGTGAATGCCGGGAACGCGTGCGATGGTGTCGCTGCCGCGGAGTCTTAACATCATCATTATGGATAATGAAATAGGCACAACCAAAGTTACAATACTCAAAAAGGTAATCTTCAATCGTCGCAACCCCCTGGTCAGGGACATACAGGGGGTTGTCCTCACTATAAAAACCCTTTAAGCGCAACTGATCATAGCCCCAATCGCCAACGATGTAATCATACTTACTTAAAATGCTACTAAACCGTGCCGCAAGCTGGTCAGCATTAAAGCCATCGCGATATTCCTTAACTAACTCGTAAGGGTGCCCGTTTAACTTAAAATGCGTCTCATCGACTTGTTCAACCCGAAAAATAGTCGCCCGCTGTTCTTCTCGCTGGTCGATATAGTCTTGAATTTTTGCCCGATTCATCTTTCCCCTTCTTTCCACTTAATAATATATCACGAATGACCATTATTTTTTGCTTCAAACTCACGTGCCTTTTTCGTGACTATTTCTTCAACCTCGGCAAAATTAAGCGGCGCCCCAAATGCCGGTGGCGTTGCTAAGTAATCTAGCTCCGGGGAATCAACCCCAACATTGATATTTTCTTTTATTGGCACCGCATAATGGTGAATATGACCATGCAGATTAATTATCTGGGGCGCAATCCCCAGCATCATTGGGTAATGCGTTAGGTAGTATTGGCGGTGGTCATACTTTAAGAGTGCACCAACGTCATGAAAAGCAAACTTCGGCCGTCCACCGAACTGGTAGTTCTTGCCCTCTAGGTATTTGAAAAATGCCCGGCTATCGTGATTTCCTTTGATTAATACGAGGTGCCCATGTAGTTGGTCTAACACTTCAAATACCGCCTGGTAAGCTTGCTTTTGTGGCTTTACAAAATAAAGGGCAATGTCGCCAAGGTGGTAAACAATATCATTTTCACCAACCTTATCGTTCCAATTTTTGATTATTGTCGCATTCATCTGCTCGATATTCTTAAACGGCCGGGGAGCAAAATCATTCATCCCCAGTAAGCTATCGTGATAAAAATGCGTATCAGAGGTCACAAACTTCATTAACCATTCCTCCTCAATCCCAATACGCAAAAAGGGCCTGACGAAATGTCAATAGCCCCTTTCACTAGCCTTTTAGCCAAATATTAGTTATTTTTCTTGAGACGTTCAATATCACGAACGATCATTAATTCTTCATTAGTTGGAATTAATAATGTCTTGACCTTCGCGTCTGCTGCTGACAGGTCACGTTCAACACCGTGGCAATCATTCTTTTCTTGGTCAATCTTAATGCCAAAGTAACCCAATTTGTCAGTTACCATCTTCCGAATTGGTGCACTATTTTCACCAACGCCGGCAGTGAAGACAATCGCATCCACACCACCCATTTCAGCAACATATGAACCAATGTAGCGAACAATCCGGTTGACATAAATATCTAATGTCAATTGTGCACGGTCATTGCCCTCGTCAGCGGCAGCCAAAATATCCCGCATATCAGGAGAGATACCAGAAATACCAATTAACCCTGACTTGTGGTTCAAGATATCAATCATTTGATCAGAAGAAAGGTTCAACTTTCCTTGCATAAATGCAACAAGCGAAGGATCGACATCCCCGGACCGGGTTGCCATTGTGATTCCGGCAACCGGGGTAAAGCCCATTGAAGTATCAAATGACTTGCCATCCTTGATTGCGGTGATTGAAGCCCCGGCCCCAATGTGCATCGTGATTAACTTCAAGTCCTTCAATGGCTTGCCGAGCATTTCTGCAGCCCGCGCTGCAACATACCGGTGACTCGTACCATGGGCACCATACTTCCGGGCACCATACTTTTCATACCAGTCATAAGGGACACTGTATAATGCGTTCATCTTTGGCATACTTGCGTGGAACGAAGTATCAAACACAGCAACTGCAAATGCATTTGGCAGCACCTTCTTAAATGCCTTGATCCCAATTAACTCAGCTGGTTCGTGTAGTGGTGCGTATTCTGATAATTCATCAATCTTCTTGATAACATCATCAGTAATAACCGTGGAATCCTTAAAGAATTCACCACCGGCAACAATCCGGTGACCAACAGCGGTAATTTCGTCATAACTTTCAACAATCTCAAGCGCAATTAACTTGTCTAAAAGATAGTTAACCGCTGCCGCGTGGTCTTCAAACGGAATTTCTTCCTCGTGCTTTTGGCCATCGCCGTACTTAATCTTAGCGTGACCCATCTTCTCACCAATCCGTTCGATTGTTCCCTCAGCGACTACATCTTCGCTTGGCATATCGAATAACTTAAACTTAAGTGTTGAGCTTCCTGCATTAACTGCAATCGTTTTTGCCATTGAACTTTTCTCCTTTATTGTAAATTCGTTGCTACCCATCGACTAACATCGTTCATGAATGAGGCAAAGCCATTTTTATCCTTGAATGACGGGAATTCACCCAGTAAAACCTTCACTGCCTGCTTACTATTACCTCCCTGGCGCTGCAATAACAAAATTGACTTTTGCGCATTCGGGTTGGCAAATAGCTCAGCAGGTAAGTTAATCAGTCCTTGTAGATAGGCAACAGACTGAATCCATTTAACAAATGATTGTGATTCTTTTGTCTGGAACAGACTACTTGGAACTAAAAATACACCAAATGCTCCAGGCTTTAAATAATTCATCGCTTGTTCAATTAACAAGTGGTGAACGTAAGAATGCCCCTCTTTTGCTCGTGTCTGGTAGTTCTTCGTGTTTTCATCAAGTGGGTAATAACCAATTGGTAAATCCGAAACTACCAAGTCACTCTGGGGAATATCTAAAGCGCTGACTGCATCTTGGTGGTAAAGCTTAACGTCAAGATCCTGGAGCTCAACACTCACACTTGCCACCTGCAGCATCGCGTCATCATTATCTATTCCAAAGCCGGTAATCTGTTGATCACCATTTGCCCGTAATTGGTTAATCACAGTCGTCAGTAGGTTTGCTGTTCCTACCGCCGGGTCAAACACCGTTTTAATCTTATTGACCGTCGTAATCTTTTCAATCAAGAAGGCCATGATCAGCCCAATCGTATCCGGGGTCATCTGGTGGTTTGCCTGGATGGCATCTTTACGAATTACCTTTAAAAAACTTAACTGGACAACCTGGCGGACATACTCCGCTTTGGCATGTTGCAAATCAAGCTTGCGATAAATCTCTTGTAATTTCTTTACTGTTTCTTCCTTTGGGAGACCGTTTTCAACCCGGACGGTATTATTATCAATAATATTTTCCGCGTTTTCCAGCATTGCATCTAAGTATGAGCAATTTAATGCCGCTTGCAAAAGCGCCGTTCCCTCATCAAACAGTTCAAATAATTCTTGTGGTGTTTCTTGTGCCAGTGGTCGTCGCCTCCAAATAGTACAATCATTACCTTCTTAGTTTAACTATTCTTCCGCACAAATTCAAGCTGGTACCACTTTGGCAGCATCAAGATTTGCGTGAATTTTACTAAGGCAGTCCTGGTATAGCCGCCGTTCTAGCTGCTGGTAATCAGCATAGTAGCGATACTGGTACACAATGACGGTACTCGTAACTAATAATACAATTATGCTGGCCAATAAAACATATCCGCCCCGCTTAGTCGGTTTGTGGGGGATAAAACTTAACAATTCCTGCCAAATGTTGCCCATTTTTTCGCTCCACTTCAATTAATACTCGTTGCTCATCTAGTTGCTTAAAATCACAGTCATATGCTTTAAGGTTATCGATCAACGGCAAGTACCCGCCATCGTGCCCACCGGTAAGGTAAAAACATGTGCTTCCCTTTAGCTCATAACTCCGCGCTGCTACCTGCCCATATAAGATCAGTGAGCTTCGATATACGTGCCGGAGTTCAAAGCGGTGGCGTGGTGACTCCAATTCTTGTAAAAACATGTACCAGTCAACTGCCTCATTCAAGTCGCTGCGGTTAGCCTGCCGGACGCTAGTCATTAAAGCGCCAATCCCTAATACGACCAGCGAAGTTATCAACAAGGCACAGATGCATTCAACAATCGTAAAGGCTGCCCGTCTTTTCATGGTGCCACCTGTAAGATTAATCGTCCGCGGTAGTTAACCTCCACCCCGTTGTGATCTGCTTGGGCGTGCATTGCCTGCCGGTTAATAACCGCTTTTTTTCTCGTAATTGCATACTGGTCACTGGCCTCCTTCCCCAGCCGTGCCGCCATCAGTTTTACCTGTTCATTACGCTGTTGGCGGACTAGTTGCCGTTCACATCCGTAAATGAGGTTGATCCCCAAAGCAACAATAAGTAGTGCAACAAGGCTGTCAGCCATTAGAAAAGCTGGCCTGGTCTTTTTTCTCAATCCGGTACCCTCCCCATGCAAGTTGAATTTTCATTAAATAGTAATGCTGGTCAAGCTCAGAATAAAATACCTGTGTCTGCGCCTTAATATAGCCATCTGCGGCCATTTTTAGTTTTGGAAAGCGGAAAACTTTAATCGTTGCGGGAATTGCAACTTGCTTTTGACCACCAGCCCAGTCAAACTCAACCGTCTGCGCTACTACATTATATTTAATCTGTGTGCTTTGCTGGTTTAACTCTGCCCGTAACTGTGCCTGACGCCAATTATGCCGCAGGTTTCGCCAAAACTGTTCTTCCGCCATTGCCTGCCGATCCCTTGTCATCGCTGGCATCGTCAAGCCAACGACAAGCGCGACAATCCCTAAAACAATCACCGCCTCTAACATGGTAAACGCTGGTTTCTTCATTGCCGGACTGCCTTACCATCGACAATACTGATCTTTTCTTGGCGAGCGCGCTGCACTTGGGAAGCCGTTAGGTAGTTGTTATTCTTTAATTCCTCCAGCGTCACGTTTGCCGTCCCAAACTCATTTTCATATGCGTCGACTTGGGTCTGAATTACCGACACCATCGCCTTGCCATGGATATTATTGGCATGTTTTCGTTGCTGAGATAAATTTGGCAGCATGATTAAAACGAGCAAGCTAATAATAAAGAGAACAATCGACATTTCTAGTAGTGTGAAGCCAGACTGCTTCTTTGTTAATTTCATCAGTAGACCCCCTGTAGTGAATGATAGATTGGTAGCAAAATACTTAAATATAAGCCAACGATGATGATTGCAATTCCGCCAAAGATCGCTGGTTGTACATATATCAGCAGTCGTTCAATTGCCCTCGTCAACCGTGTGAATTGGATCGCAGAAAATGCACTTAGCTCTTCGCCAAGTTTTTCAACAGTCGCCCCCTTATTCATAAAGGCAACTAGTTCATTCGGTAAAAACGGGTAATGGTAAATTATTTTCCCCAATTCTTCGCCTGATTGCGCTGCCCTTACAACGGTATCCCCAAAGAGAAAAAGCAACGATGTCTCTTCAAATTTTTGGGTCATGTCACAGATTTCCCGTAGTGACATCCCCCGACTCAGCATCAAGCCTAAAATACTCGTCAGATAATAGTGATAGTAGTAGCGATAGCACTTCCCAATAATCGGTAGGTGACACCGGCGGACAATCTTCTTGTTCGCCGACAGTTTCAGCCAGCGCCGCCAACGGCAGTAGCTACTTGCGACCCCCCCGGCAAGCAAAAAGCTGCTGACCGCGGATAAGTAGCTACCATACCGGCTAAGGGAACTGTCCCCCTGCTGCCAAGTCTTTAACTCTGGAAAGACAAACAGGGCAAGACAGGCAATTAAACCTCCCAGCAGCACTACCAAAATCAATGGGTACTGGAGCAATGCCAGTAACTTTTTTCGCTGCTGCTCCTGGGTTGTCATTAGTTTTCCGACTTCACGCACCGTTTTAACTAAGTCACCATGTTCCTCAGCTAATAATAATTGATAGTACAGGTCTGCTGAAATATACGGCCGCAAACTACTTGCAAAACTATCCCCGCCCTGCATCCGCTGATCAACTGCCACCACCAAGTCTTTTAAGCGGGGGTTAACCGTGGCAATAAAGCCAAGCGCTTCCTTAATTGAAAAGCCCGTCATCAATAGGTCAGCAATCAATAAAAACGCCTGTGCCTGTTCACGGCGGGGGAACTTAACCGTTGGCGTATTTTTGCGCCGTCGCTGTAGTAAGCTGCTTATTGGCCACTGCTTTTTCAAGATTTTTTTGCCAGTCATCCGTCATTTGTCCTCCTTTTTGCTCATTAATTGCCGCCGCTAATTGCTGATGAAACAAGAGATCCCACAATACCGCCTGGCTCCCGTTAACGGTTGGTAACAGCCGCTGATAACAAATCCCAGTCAACGCTTGTTGGAGATAATAGCGGTCAACTCCTAGTTGCTCTAAACGTGCAATTACCCCATAAACATTTTGCGCGTGAATCGTCCCGAGTACGAGATGGCCACTTAAAGCTGCTTGAATCGTCATCAACGCCGTCTGCGGGTCGCGGATCTCACCGATGATAAAAACATCTGGCCGGTGACGGAGGCCAAGACGGAGCAAACTTTGATAATCCATCCCCGCCAACTCGTTGACCTGCAGCTGAATAAACGATGGTTCGTCAATCTCGACGGGGTCCTCAATTGATAAGACCACCTTTTGCGGCAGCAGACTCCGGGCAAGGCGGTACATTGTCGTCGTCTTCCCCACCCCCATTGGACCAGCGAAAAGCATCAGTCCTCGCTGTAAAACGATTTGTTGGAGCTGTGTCCATTGCTGGGGGACTAACACATTAAAGCCATCATTTCCCAGCTGGTAAATAAAGCGCACCACCATCGATTCACGGCCCTGGTAATCGCCGACGCTAGATAAACGGATGTTAACCTTCTCTGCTCCGCGATCCCAGGTAATTGCCCCCAGCTGGGGACGGCGGTGTTCGCTTACTGCCATATCCGCCCGGTACTTCAAAAACGAAATCAAGCGTTCACCGTACTCCGCTGACACCTCCTTTAACACCGCCTCCTTGCCTACAATAGCGAGGCGCAACTGGTAATAGTCATTGATTGGCAAGATATATAAGTCACTCGCCCGCTTAGCAATAACCGTTGCTAATTCTTTTTCAAATTGCTGCATTTTTGACCCTCCTATATATTTAAAAACGTAAAAAAATCAAAAATGCACTTTTTTATTTAAAAAAATAAAGAGCTACGACCAAATTAGTCGCAACTCTCAACGCAAACACAAGTGTTTATTATTCTTCGTCGTCATCGTCGTCTGGTAAAATCCCAGTTTCATAGATGTCGGCAACATCATCATTTTCAGTCAATTCGTCAATTAAGTGACGGTATTGCTTTGCCTTATCTGCTGGTACTTCAGTCCGGTTTTGTGGGATCATCGTTACTTCAGCAGTGTCTAGTTCGTAACCGGCACCTTGAAGGGCATCACGAACAGCCGTCATGCTACTTGGATCAGTGAAGATTTGGAACTTTTCTTCAGTCGCCTTCATGTCTTCAGCACCTGCATCTAAAGCATCCATCAACATGTCATCTTCAGACTTATCAAGGCCGTCACGAAGGATTTCGATTAATCCCTTCCGGTCAAACATGTATGAAACAGATCCACTAGCACCTAATGATCCACCAGAATGGGTAAAGGCAGAACGAACAGCGGATGCCGTCCGGTTCTTGTTATCGGTAAGTGCAGAAACCATTACCGCTACACCACCGGGAGCGTAACCTTCGTAGGTAACTTCTTCGAACTTCGCGCCACCAATCCCTGAAGCCTTAGCGATTGCACGGTCAATGTTCTTCTTTGGCATGTTGGCCGCGTGTGCCTTATCGATTACAAGCCGTAATTGAGCGTTGTTCGCTGGATCAGGATCACCTGCTTTAGCTGCTTGGTACAAGTCACGTGAAATCTTTTGGAAAATCTTACCACGCTTAGCATCTTGGGCGTTCTTACGTCCCTGAATGTTATGCCATTTTGAATGTCCTGACATTACTGACTCCTCTTTTCTTTATTAATTGTGATACAAACAGATAAATTTTAGCAAATATTTGTTTTTAATTCAAGACTAACGATGGGGTTGCCAAATTTGCTTCCCAATCCGGAGGGCAAATAAGATAACTGCAACTCCCGCCAGCAAGAATGCATACGTCATCCCCCGCTGGGCAAAATCATCGGTAAGCTGGGAAATAAACGGGCTGATGTCAGAAAATTGCGCACCAACCTGCGTTGCAATTGCCTTAATTGCAGCGATAACCGCCAGCAAAACCACCATCCCAAGCAAACTAATCCAACTGAAACTTGCCAATCCGTGATGCTGCAAGAATGCCTTAATAACTAACACGACTAGCATAATCGCACTGACTAGTAAAGTAATGTTAACTACCACCTTGGCGATTTTTATCCCGGTAATCAGCCCGGTTACTTGGGGAGTATTCAGTTGGTTGTTGACCGCCGCATTAAGATTGCTAGCAACTGTCGCACTACTTCCGGCCGGTAGCATTGACGTTGACAGCCCGAACTGCGCCAGCTGGGAATTGACCGATGAGTTAACATTATTGACCACCGGCGTTAAGTCAAGGCTGATTTTCTGCCCTGAATATACCTGGTCAACTGCCTGCTCAACCAGTTTATCAGCATCGCTTTTTTGTAAAGCCGTCGTTGGAATCCCGTACTGGGTTAAACTACTGTTGACCTGGTCTAACATCACCGTCTCCAATGAAGAAGTGGTAATCTCGTGTTTGACAAAGTCCTTATTTAAAAGCGTGCCATTCAGCAAGAGGGCCAACGACAGTAAGGTGACAAACATGATCCCCCAGAAACGAAAGAACAAGTGGTGACCAGTCTTTGCTGGGGCCGGTGTTGGCTCTACCTGCTCTGTTGGCGCTGGTTCTATCTGCCCCTCTTCTTGTTGCCGTTTTGCACGTAATTCACTACGGGTAGTCATTCAATCACACCCTACTTGCGGGTAGATTGGCGTTCAATGAAACCGTGGGCAAGGATAATATTTTGTTCATCTTCACTGCTATCCTCACCATCCATCAACTTCGTCAACAGACGCATTGAGATTGCACCAATATCGTAGAGGGGTTGGGTAATCGATGTAAGGGTTGGGCGCACAAGCTTGGCGTAAGTCGTGTCATTTGAAGATACCAGCTCAAAGTCAGCCGGAACGTTTACCCCTGCATCGGTTAACCCGTTCAATAAGCCGGCTGCTAGGCTATCATCAGTTGCGTAAGCCGCCTTGATCCCCTTCGCAATTAAGTCCTTTGCTTGGTCGTAACCAGCCTTGTAGGAGCCGTCTGTTGCGTATACTAATGAATCATTAAAGCCTAGCTTGTTATCTTCAAGTGCTTGCTTGTACCCTTCTAAACGTTCACCACCGTTGATTGAGTAATCAAGTGGCCCCGTCACGTAAGCAACCTCTTGGTGGTCATGGTTGAGCAAGAAGTCAGTTGCCTGCTTTGCTGCAGCCTTGTAGTCAATCCGCACACTAGCCAGGTTAGGGTCATTAACGATCGAACCAGCAACCACGACCGGTGTGTTGGTGCTGTCAAACTCATTGCGTAACTCATCTGAAATGTCATGCCCCATAAAGATAATCCCATCAACTTGCTTAGCAAGCAGGTTCCGCACAACCTTTAAGATCTTTTCATCGTCAGAATCCGAGTTAGTTAAGATAATGTTGTACTTATACATTGTTGCAACATCATCGATTCCCAGCGCAAGCTCTGCAAAGTAAGGGTCAGTAATACTTGGAATCACTACCCCCACCGTGGTCGTCTTCTTTGAAGCTAGCCCCCGGGCAACTGCATTTGGCCGGTAGTTTAACTGCTTAATAACGTCTAAAACTTTTTGCCGTGTTTCTGGCTTGACGTTTGGATTCCCGTTTACTACCCGGGAAACGGTTGCCATTGATACGCGTGCTTCACGGGCAACCGTGTAAATTGTTACTGATTGTTTTTCCATAAGATAGCCCTTTCTTTATTGTCATACTATGTTTTCATCTTTTTTCATAACCCAATTAATATAGCAGATTCGCTATTAATTGGCAAACGTTTTCAGGCGTTTTTTTCAATTTGTAACATTATGATATAATACATGCAATATTTGTTAAGGAAGTGACAGCATGACAAAGCTTAACCAATTACAGACGATCATCAACGAACAACACCTTGATGCCGCCTACATTAGCAACCCCATGACAATCAACTATTTAACCGGCTTTTACAGCGACCCCGTTGAACGGGTCCTTGCCCTGATCATCTTTAGTGACCACGAACCCTTCCTCTTTGCCCCGGCCCTTGAAGTCGAGGCAATTAAGGGGACCGGGTGGTCATTCCCGGTTTATGGTTACCTTGACCATGAACATCCTTTTGACCTAATCGCTGACCACGTTCACCAGTTAGCTGGTAACCCGGTTAACTGGGGGATTGAAAAGGGCTCACTGACCGTTGACCGCTTGCAGTCATTGGAGCAAGTCTTCCCTGATGCCCACTTTAACACTGACTTGACCCCCACCATTGAAAAAATGCGGATGATCAAGAGCGAGGACGAAATAGCCAAGTTAAATGAAGCTGGTAAGTGGGCTGACTTTGCTTTTGAAGTCGGTTTTAACGCTGTTGAAGTCGGCAAAAGTGAACAGGCAATTGCCGCTGACCTTGAATACGCCCTTAAGCAGCACGGCATTAATAAGATGAGTTTTGACACCCTCATTCAAGCCGGCCCTCATGCCGCGGAACCACACGGGGCAACTTCCGGCAACAAGGTAAAGGAAAATGAACTAGTCCTCTTTGACCTCGGGACGATCTTTGAGGGCTACATCAGTGATGCTTCCCGGACCATTGCGGTCGGCAGCCTAAACGAAAAGCAAAAAGATATTTACCAGGTTTGTTTAGAAGCACAGTTAACCGCCCAAGCAGCAGCTAAACCAGGAATCACCGCTGCGGAACTTGACAAAGTTGCCAGAGACATCATCACGAAGGCCGGCTATGGTGAATACTTCATCCACCGGCTAGGCCACGGGATGGGTAGCAGTGAACATGAATTCCCATCAATCATGGAAGGCAACGACCTGGTATTAGAGCCTGGTATGTGCTTTTCAATTGAACCGGGAATCTATATTCCTGGTTTTGCCGGTGTTCGGATTGAAGACTGCGTCCACATTACCACTACCGGCTGTGAACCATTCACCCACACCAGCAAAGAATTGCAAACTTTCCCAAAGTAATAAAAAACGGCTGAGAAATTCTCAGCCGTTTTATATTCGATAAGGATTATTTTTCTTCCTCTTCGTCCTTCTTATCACTTGTTGCGTCGATGACAATATCGTCATCTGCAGCGTCTGTTTCGCCACTCTTAGCTAATTCTTCACGAATATCAGCAGTTTGTTGGTCAAAGTCATCGTTAGTCATCTTGTCAACAACCTTGCTAGCGCCGCCTTTAACTTTGCTGGTAACGTTACTTACCGCATCGGCAGCCCCGCTAACCTTATCGTTAAGCTTTGCATCACTCATCATCCCATCAACAATGTCTAATGCATCAAGGGTGTAGTCAGTAACATAATCGGCCACCTGGTTAAAGGTATCATTAAACTTTTGCTTCAATGCTTCCTTCTTTACCGGTGCCATCTTCTTCCATGCTGCATAGGTAGCAGCGCCACCCAGCATCATTCCTGCAAGTAACTTTTTACTCATCAGTCGTCATTCCCTTCTTTTGCTTACGGCGTTGTCTAAACTTATTAAACGCGCCCATCATCACTGTCTTACCGGCCATCTTAAAGATTCCCCGATCCAGTTGCATCTTTTCGCGCCGTTCATGCGACTTTTCTGTAATCTTGCGCAATGCATCATTGACATCAGAAACACTCTGACTGACCTCTGCAACTGCCTTAATCGCTGGGTCCAGTTGTTCTGACTTATGGTTGATGTCATCCAGTAACGTATTAGTATTACTTAAAACATCTTCCATCTCCTGGCTGAGATAATGAACGTCACGCGTAAGGGTCGAAATACTCTTATTCGTTTCCTTCATCGTCTTACTCAGCTGGTTTAACAGGATGCATGCAAAGATAACCAAGATAAGAAAAGCAATTGCAGCAATCAGCCCTGCTAATTGACCAAAAGTCATCTGCCAACCCCTCCTTTTAATTTCATGGTTGATTATTCAGTACTAAGAATATCATAAAATCGCCCAAAACAACAATCGAGAATGGTCGACAGCGGCCCTTCTTCCCTGTTAGAATATTTATTAGTATTTTTATTGGAGGTTTTTTATGAGTATCGGCGCAACGTCACTAACAACTAAACAACTAGAGCAAGTCCGAAAGGCGTTTACTGACTTGTCATGGCACGAATTGTCACAGCAAATCTTGAGTAAATTTTTGCTAATTATCCTGACCTTTCTGTTGTTCATGTTTATTCTCTGGTTAGGGAAACTGATCATCGTCCACCTTTTCCAGGAATCAACCAAGTACAACCTGCTCAAAAACAGCAACCGCATGGCGACCGTCCGGACCCTCGCCTTAAACATTTACCGTTACACCTGCTATTTCTTCTTACTATACGCAATTCTTTCTGAAATTGGTGTACCTGTGGGGACCCTGCTTGCCGGTGCCGGAATCTTCAGTCTGGCCCTCGGGCTTGGGGCGCAGGGATTTGTTAGTGACGTGGTGACTGGTTTCTTCATCCTGCTTGAACAACAATTAGACGTTGGCGATACCGTCCAAATCGGCCAGATCAAGGGGACCGTCACCGCGCTGGGGATCCGGACCACCCAAATCACCAGTTCAGACGGTACATTAAACTACATCCCCAACCGTAACATCACGATTGTGCAAAACCTTTCCCGGAACAACATGGTAAGTAACGTTGACATTCACATTACTTCCAAGACCCCCCTAAACCAGGTTGAAGACGTTGTTAACCAGGTCAACGACAAGCTGGTCCCCGAATATAAGGATGCCCAGGCTAACCCGGTGGTGGTTGGCCCCGTTGTCAACCCGGATGGATCCCTTGTATTCCGGGTCACGATTACTGCCGTTAGCGGGGAACAATCGGCTGTCGCTAGTCACTTCTTAGCAGCCTACCTCAAAGAATTACGGGCAAATGAGATCCCACTAGCCTGGGAAGGAGGAGTTTTTAATGAGCATTAAATTAATTGCCACGGACATGGACGGCACCTTTCTTCGTGACGACCATACCTATGACCAGCAACTCTTTGCAAAGGTCTTTCACCAATTACAGCGCCACAACATCTACTTCGTTGCCGCAAGCGGGTCAAGCTTTGCCCGCCTTCAACGGGAGTTCAAACCCTACATTGATAAAATGAGCTTCATCTCCCAAAACGGTTCAGTTATCCACCTTGGACAAAAATTATACCGGGACTTTCCCATCACCCGCGAGGCGCTGGCACGGGTAATCCACGTATTAGACCGCTTCTACGGGCCAAAAGATATTAACCAGCTAGTTGTTTCTACCCCGACCACCTCATACGTCGACCAGCAGATGAGTGATCACGACTTTGCCATCGTCAAACTTTTTTATGAGCAAGTGGAGCGAGTGGAAAATATTCGACAAATCTTTTCGGCTAAGCCTGATGAACAATTTACCAAGATTTCAATCAACTTTGCTAACCATATCAACTTGCAAAAGGTAGCAGCCACCCTTGACGGCTACTTGCCCCCGTCGTTGATTATGGAAAACTCAGGCTTTAACACCGACCTAATCGGCAGTGCCGTCGCTACCAAACAAAATGCCCTTTCCCTTTTGCAGGACCACTTCCACCTGCAGACAAATGAAATCGTGACCTTTGGCGACAACGAAAATGATCTCGGCATGCTGGCGATGACTGACCGTAGTTACGCAATGAAAAATGCCCAGCCACTAATTCAGATGCAGGCAGCACACACAACAACCATTGATAATAACCACAGTGGGGTAATCAAAACGATCAGTGCCCTCCTAAAAAATAATTAATGACCATCCTGAAGCTATTATAAAAGGCCGGTGAAAAATTTTTTCACCAGCCTTTTATTTTAAATCTCTTATGCACTTCGCCAACCACGGGCGGCTAAAAGTTATGGACCATGTAGTTGACCGCCTTTAATAACTCCCGCCGAGTCACGATCCCAATAAAATTACGGTCATGATCAATAACGGGGAGAAATGACTGGTCAATTAGCAGGTGGAGGTTCGTCTCAATATCTTCCGGGTCAGTCACCACGGGAGCGTCAGTTTGCATTACGTCACCGACAACTAGTTGTGAAAGGCAATCCGTATTGACCGTTGCCGTCCCAAGCATCTTTTCCGTAATCATCGCTAAAGAGATTTGCCCACAATAATGGTTCTTATTATCAACAACAATAATCTTGGCGTAGCGGTTCTTAGTCAGGAGCAAAAATGCATGATCCAAGCTGTTGCTCTGATTAACCGTTGCCACGAGGCTCGCTGGGATCATAAACTTCTGCTTATTTGCCATTAATAAAGCTTGCAGCCGTTGATCAATCATCACATACTCCTTATTGCCGGTTAAATTCACAATGCAGTTGCGAAACAGCTGCCATTTGCCGATCATAGAAGTCAACGACAAACCGGGTCGGCTGGGCATCAACAATCGCAAAGGTGCCACCTAGTCCAGCATATTTCCCCCGGGGAAGGCTAATGCTTCCCGGATTAATGATTAACATCCCGTGGTCGTATTCCACGCCTAACTGGTGAGTATGGCCGTAGCAAACAATCGTCGCCCCGACTTCTTCCCCCTTTAGCATCAATGGCGTTAACGACGAATTAACCCGGTACAGGTGGCCGTGGGTCGTAAAGATCCGTTCACTGCCCTCCTGGACAAGTAATTCGTTGGGGTAGTCAAGGCGGTAGTCATTATTCCCCTTAACAGCGGCAAACTGCGGCATCGGCACGGCTGTCGGTGATAGTTCTGAATCCCCACAGTGAATCAAGACGTCTACTTGCGGCGCCATTTCAGCAACAACCTGCTTTAAGATTTCCTGGTCACGGTGGTTGTCACTAATAATCAATGCCTTCATAATCAAGCCCACCAATCATTAAATTTTTGCATAAATTCCCGCAGTGCCCGGCCACGATGACTCACCCGGTTCTTTTGGGCGGCTGTCAATTCTGCCATTGCGCACTGCAGTTCGTCAACGTAGAACAACGGATCGTAGCCAAAACCGTTTTTACCAGTCAGCTCATGAAGGATGTGGCCATCAACCCGGCCATTGGCGACCAGTTTGCTGCCATCCGGCTTAATTGCCACAATGGTCGTATGAAAATGAGCTGTCCGTTGCTCATCCGGAACAGTGGCTAGTTCCGCCAATAATTTGGCATTATTCGCCTGGTCATCATGGTCACCCGCATACCGGGCAGAATGAACACCAGGTGCGCCATTAAGGGCATCGACAACCAGGCCAGAGTCATCGGCCATCACTGGTAAATTTAACGCTGCCGCTGCGGTCTTGGCCTTAATCGTCGCATTTTCTTCAAAGGTCTGCCCGTTCTCGTCAATCTTAATTGGTGGAAAGTCCGCTAACGTCTTTACGGTGATGCCCAGCGGCGCTAACATCTCCCGGTACTCCCGCGCTTTTCCCGCATTCTTCGTTGCAATCACGATTGTTTTCATTCCCTAGTCCTCCCTTAAGTCAAGGTGTTGACACCTTGTATAACCATCTGGCAGCCATTTGTCAGCGCCGGCAACGAGGTCTTTTACGTCCCCCGTTGAATATAAGTCAATCGCTGGTTTGCGACCATCACTTAACAGGCCACGGCTAGTAAGTAAGTCCTTGGTCTGGCTAATTGTTTCAAAGGCCGGATCAATCAGTCGCACATTGTCCCCTAGCTTATTGCTAATCTCCTGCTGCAGAAATGGGAAGTGGGTGCATCCCAGGATCAATGCCTGAATCTGCTGGTGATCATAAACTGCCAATTCACGATCAACCGCCTGCTGGGCTTTTTTGGTCCCGGTCTGCCCGTGTTCAACAATTGACACCAACGGCTGGGCAGGCTGACTAATCACCGTCAAATCAGGGGCCAGCTTTGCCAGGGTCCGTTCATATGCCCCGTTTTTAATTGTTGATTCCGTCCCAATAACACCAATTTTTTGGTAACCATGCTTTGTCGCCGCAATTGCCCCCGGCTCAATAACGCCGATTACGGGAATTGGTAGTTGCTGTTGCAAGAGCGGTAATGCCGCCGCCGTTGCTGTATTGCAGGCAATAATCATTAACTTTGCCTGCTGGGCTACTAAAAATTCACCAATTGCCAATGCAAAACGCTGGACCTGTTCCTTAGTCTTGGTCCCATAAGGGAAATGTCCCTGGTCGCCAACAAATATTACTGATTCTGCCGGCAACTGATCACGTAATACCCGGGTAACAGACAGGCCACCCAAGCCAGAATCCATAATCCCAATTGGTCGCTTATCCATTCTTTGACACCTCGTTAAAGTTAAAACGTTTAAAGCTTTGAAACTATATTATCCTTTTCTCCGTAATATTTTGCAAGTTTTTCTCTTTTTGACCTATTAAGATCCTTATTTTTAAGTATAATAAGAATGATTGCTAAAAAGGAGCGAGTTGATTATGAGTCAAAAATTATATAACCAGTTACTTCAGGGTCATCAGGGGTTAGCAGCTGGCACAATGCGGGATGTAATCTTACCCGCGATCCTAGGAAAGGAAACGGACGAGATGCTTTACTGGATCGGTAAAGACCTTGCCCGGGTCTACCCCGTCGCTACCAGTGAGGACTTAATCTACTTGACCAATCAACTTGGCTTTGGCCGCTTAGTCCAACGGAAGAAGAGTAACACGAGCCAAATTTGGCGGTTAACGGGGCCAATCGTCAAGGAACGGATCCAACGCAACGATGAGGAAACCTCCTTTGGCCTTGAATGTGGTTTTCTCGCCCAGGAAATTGAATTTCAGCTTGGCACTGTTGCCGAGTCAAAAGTTTTTGACCTCCACCGTGACTACGTTGAAATTTTAGTGCAAAATGACCCCCTGAGCTCCGCAGACAACGAGCACACTGAAATGGTAACCTTTATCGACATCGACCGCCCTGACAAAGAACCCCACGATAAAAAAGAGACCTCCCTCTTCGGCTTGAAGCGCAAAAAGAAGGGAAAGAAAGAGGAGGCAGCTAAAGATTCCACTAAAAAAGACTAGCGAAAAATTCTCGCTAGTCTTTTTTTGATCAACAAAGGAGTCCGCCTAATATTGTTGCAGGATTTGCTTTAATTGGTCTTCGCTGTGGTAACCAACAATCTGGTCAACGACTTCACCATCTTTTTTAACCAGTAAGGTTGGGATACTCATGATCCTGAACTTTTGGGCAGTCTCAGGATACTCGTCAACATCCATCTTAAAGAACTTAACATCTGCCATCTTTTCTGACAATGCATCGACAACTGGTGATTGCATCCGACATGGACCACACCAGGTAGCCCAGAAGTCCGTTAAGGTAACACCAGTAGCAGTATCTTGTTCAAAGCTTTGGTCAGTTGTTACATTTACAGCCATTATTTAGTTCCTCCTTAATCCTAATATCGTTATTCTAACAAATCCCTTTTCAGATGTCATTTTCCCTGCTTGCAAATCATAAGTTAACGATTGTCGCCCCATCGCCACCAGCATTTGGTGCCGCATAGCTAAATGATTTCACCCGCGGATTGCTTTGGAGGTACTGCTGGGTCCCCTTCCGCAATGCACCGGTTCCCTTACCGTGGATAACCGTGACCGTCGATAAGTTATTTAGCAAGGCGTGATCGATAAAGTCGCTCAGCTCACTCATCGCTTGTTCATAACGGTGACCACGCAGGTCTAAACGTGCAGAGGTCTTCCTCGTCTGGGTCGTGTGAACCGCCGCCCGTGGTCGCCGTTGGGCATCTTTTTCCCGGGGAAGGTCTTTTTTAGCGACCTTTTCAAGATCACGTTCATCAATTGCCATCTTGAGGATTCCAATTTGAACTTCCCACTTATGATTTCCCCGCTTGGAAAGCAGTTCACCATACTGGCCATAGGATTTGACGAGGACGGCATCCCCCTTATGCAGGTCATGCTTTTGTTTGGCCCGCTGTAAGACAGAATTATGCCGCAGACGCGGATTATCTTGGTGCAAGGCATTTAATTTCCCCTGCGCATCGATTAACTCGTTCTCCTTTACATGGCCCCCCTGCTGAACTTCTAGCTGGCGGAGATGGTGGATAATACGGTCGGCCTTTCTCTTCGCCATTGATACTTGGTGGTTGGCCTTCGAACGCGCCTGTTCGTATAGCTTATCCCGTTGCTCATTAAAGCGGCCGAGCTTTTCAGTTAGTTCTTGCTGGGTCTGCTTATTTTCTGCTACCAGCTTGGCAAGCCGTTCACTCTCTTCCCGGGCCTTCTTTCGTTGCTCAACGAGGTCACCAATCATCTTATTTAGGTCCTGGCTGTCATCGCTGACCAGCGCACGCGCCTCATCAATAATTGTCGAGGAAATCCCTAAGCGTTGCGCAATCTCCAGCCCATTAGACTGTCCCGGTACCCCTAAGAGCAAGTGGTAAGTCGGCTGCAGGGTTTCCTGGTCAAATTCCATACTAGCATTGATTGTCTTTGCCCGGTCATAGCCGTAAATCTTCAATTCCGGATAGTGGGTCGTAATGACAACCATACTCCCCTTGGCGCCAATCTCATCGAGAATCGCCATGGCGAGCGCTGCCCCTTCCTTCGGGTCAGTCCCGGCACCCAGCTCATCGAGTAAGATCAAACTCTGGTCGGTGATTTGCTCAAGGATTGATTTAACCCCGTCCATGTGCCCAGAGAAGGTACTCAGGTTTTGTTCCAGTGACTGCTCATCCCCGATATCAGCAAAAATATTATCAAAAATGCCAATTGTACTGCCTTCATTAGCAGGGATAAAGAGGCCGGATTGCCCCATCAGCTGGATAATTCCTAATGTCTTTAAGGTGATCGTCTTCCCACCGGTGTTTGGCCCGGTAATCACAATTGCCTGGTAGTCGTCCCCAATCTTAATGTCATTGGCCACTACTCGTTGGGGATCAATCAACGGGTGACGTGCCTGGCGAAGGAAAACATGGTTCTCCTTACTCAACAATGGGAGGGTGGCCTTAGTATCATGTGCCCAGCGTGCCTTTGCATTGATAAAGTCGAGGTGGCCAAGGATTGTCTCGTTTTGCCCAATATCATGCCGGTACGGGGCAATCAGTTTTGAAAGTTCCATTAAGACCCGCCGCATCTCTTGCCGTTCTTCGATTTGTGCTTGCCGTAACCGGTTATTCGAGTCAACAACGGCAGCCGGTTCGATATATAAGGTCTGGCCACTGGCACTCTGGTCATGGACGACCCCGCCAAATTTGTTGCGGTAACGGGCAATTACCGGAATTACGTACCGCTCGTTCCGTAATGTCACGATTGGTTCACTCAGGTACTTGGCATTCTTCCCCCGGGTGTAGTTTTCCATTTGCTGGTGGATCATCGTCTCCGTCTTGGTGATCAGTTGGCGGATTCCATGCAACTTTGCTGACGCCTCATCATTAATCCGCCCATCGGGGTCAATTGACCGGGTTAAGCGCTGGGTGATTGACGGAATCGTTACTAGTTGGTCTACCTGGTCGTTTAAGACCCGCAAGCGCACCTTCTTCTCCCGCATCTCGTCAAAAAAGTTCTTCACGCTCATGCTGGTTTGCAATACCTTCGTAATCTGGGCAAGTTCTGTCCCGTTGAGGTTGGCCTTAATTTTTAACCGCTTTAACTGCGGCTTGATGTTCGCTAGTTGGGGAATCGGGATACCATCTTCTAGCCGTAAGATATCGGCCCCGTCCGTCGTCTCAACCAATAAGTCCTGTACTGCTTGGTAATCTGTTTGCGGACGAAGGGCTGCTAATTCCCGCTGTCCAGCCGCTGAAACTAAGTACTGGGCAAGCTGGCCCTTAATCCGGTCAAATTCAAGTGTTTCTAAAATTTTATCGTTCATTTTATCCTCCTCAAATAAGAGTATGAATCACTAACTGCGCCATCCCTGGTGTCTGCGTGATGATAAAACGGGCTAACCCAGAATTGGCAATCTGCAGCTGCCACCACTCCCCTGGCCACAGCTGCATCACAATCAAGACAACATAAATAATCACATAACCGATTAAAAAAGAAATCAGGCCGCCAACCAGTTGGTCAACTGTGCCGATAATTGGGAGGTGTCTTATCCAGTTTAATTGACGAATCCCCCAATGACAAATAATTGATACTGCGGTAAAAATTACCATAAAGGCAACCCCGTTATAAAAGAACAGGTTGCTATTGATATTGTTTAACAAGTTGGCAGAAAAAGTTGCTGATTCGCCAATCGGTGGCAAAAAGGACTTTAGCCAACTGCCGACCAGCTGGGTCCCTTGCCGGGCGACCAGCCAGGCGATGATATAAGTTCCGAGCATTAAAACCATCGCCAACAGTCCCCGTCGCCGGCCATTAATAAAGCAGCCTAATAAAATTAAGATAATAAATGTTGTTAAAACCATCCTGGTGCCCCTATTTTCGTTCTTAAAGAATAAAGGGACTGCGACATCTACTTCGCAGTTCCCTTTATTACTTTGATTTAGTTGTGAAGACTAAGCTTTAAAATTACCATCGTTATCAAGGAATGTGTTTAAGACTTCTTCAACCATGTCCCATTCCTTATCATCTTCAATTGGAACAAGGTCCTGGCCGTCGTCATCCTGATTATCAGTGACGATGTAAGCTTGAATATCAACTGATTCGTCATTCTCTTGTTCTGCCGGATAAATAAAGATGTATGACTTACCGTAGTCATCGGAGTCAAAGGTGAACAATTCCTTAAATAGTTGTTCGTTACCATCTTCATCAATCAAAGTAATTAAGTTTTCGTTGTTTTCTTGTTGTTTACTCATAATAATTCCTCATTTTAATTTTGCGACAAGGCGGCCATGACGGTCTAAGTAACTCTGCAAGATAAACGTCGCCGCGACTTCATCAATTACCTTTTTTTGCTTGGCCCGTGAAATATCAGCCTCTTCAACGAGCATCCGGTGTGCTTCCACTGTTGTTAGCCGTTCATCTTGAAAATCAATTGGAATATCTGGAAAACGTGCTTGCAACAGCTCACCGTAATGCTGTGATGCTTCGACCCGGGGGCCTTCTGTGTTATTCATGTTCTTTGGCAGGCCGATGACAAACCCAGCAACCTGCTCTTTTTGGACTAACTCTGCTACCCGGTCAATGCCAAAGACTTCATTTTCCTCGTCGATTGGAATAATCTCAACCGCCTGGGCCGTCCAACCGAGGGGGTCACTAACCGAAATTCCAACCGTCTTAGACCCGACATCTAATCCCATTAACCTCATTTAGTCTCACCATTATTCTTCAGGTATGACCGCACGAGTTCTTCAATGATTTCGTCACGTTCATGCTGACGAATTAAGTTACGCGCATCGTTTAAACGCGGAATGTATGCCGGATCACCTGACAAAAGATACCCCACAATCTGGTTAATCGGGTTGTACCCCTTTTCTTCTAATGATTCATATACCGTCTTAAGCGTTTGTTTAATGTCTTCTTGACGTTCTTGACCAAAATCAAAGAACATCGTTTTATCATTTGTAGCCATCACTCGTCACCTCCAGATATTCTATTCGACTTTCTATTTTACTATATTCCACAAGAAAGCTCAATTTACAGGCGCCTTTTGTAAGTAAATAGTAATCTAATTTCGGCCAGTAAAAAAGACCGGGGTAATCCCGATCTTTAATTGCTTATTTTTCCAAGTATTCTACCGCTTGCTTTAGAGCATCTTGGATTCCAGCCGGGTTCTTTCCACCAGCTTGGGCAAGGTTCGGCCGGCCACCACCGCCCCCATTGATTGCGGGCGCAATGGCCTTAATCAAGTCACCAGCCTTGATGCCATCCTTAACCTTATCATCACTCACTGCAACTAATAGGTTAGCCTTGCCGTCATTAGCGGTTGCAAGGACAAGGACATCAGAGAGTGCCTTGGCCCGCCAAGTATCAGCTAATTGCCGTAATTGGCCCATTCCGGCAACCTTAACTTCAGCAGCAATTAGGCTTCCCTGCTTAGTTTCCTTAACATCTTCAAAGACATTATTAGCCTGTTGAGCGGCAATCTTTGCCTGCAATGCTTCGCTTTCCTTTTGGGCCGCCTTTAGCTCGCTTTGTAATGTCTTAACCTGGTGAGGTACTTCCTTAATCTGGGCAACCTTCAGGTCTCCTGCGACCTGGGTCAGTAAGTCATCACGGTCTTGCAAGAACTTAAAGGCATCACTTGCAGTAACAGCTTCAATCCGGCGAACACCTGCGCCGACTCCCCCTTCAGAAACAATCTTAAAGAGGCCTAGTTCGTTAGTGTTCTTAACATGGTCCCCACCACAAAATTCGGTGTTGTAGTCCCCAATCTTAACAACCCGGACCTTATCACCGTACTTATCGGAGAAGAGGGCAATTGCCCCCATTTCCTTAGCGGAATCAATGTCTGTTTCAACGGTCTTAACGGGGATTTCCTTCCAGATTTGTTCGTTAACCATCTGTTCAACCGCCTTAAGGTCCTTTGCCGTTACTTGACCAAAGTGGTTAAAGTCAAAACGCAGGTAGTGCTCCTCGACTAATGATCCGGCTTGTTGGGTGTGACCACCGAGCACGTTCCGCAAGGCTTGGTCAAGCAAGTGCGTAGCAGTGTGGTTCTTTTCGATCTTGAGGTGGCGAATCCGGTCAACGACCAGTTTGTAGCGGGCCCCCTTCTTAAGCGGTGCTGTCAGTTCAACCCGGTGCAGGTTTTGCTGGTTGGGCGCATGTTGAACATCAACAACCCGGCCGACTTGCTTACCGTAATTATCAATGATGTCACCAGTATCAGCGACTTGGCCCCCCATTTCCGCATAGAATGGAGTCACATCAAAGATCACTTCGATGTTTTCATCACTCGGTTCTGCCTTATCAGCTTGCTGACCATCGTGAGCTAACCCAATTACCTTGGCATCATTGACGGTTAGGTCCGTGTATCCGACATACTTGCTTTCGTCCTTGAAGTCCGTCCACAAGTCAGTTTGGACACCCATCCCGTTATCCATGTCACGCGCATTCCGTGCCCGGTTCTGCTGCTCAGTCATGGCTGCCTGGAAGCCAGCCTCATCAACCGTCAGCCCTTCATCACTGGCATATTCCTTGGTCAGTTCGATTGGGAAGCCGTAAGTGTCATAGAGCTTGAAGGCAGTCTTCCCATCAATTTCGTTGGTCCCGCTCTTCTTGGCGTCGGCGATCACGTCATTAAGAAGGTTAAGTCCCCCATTCAGGGTTGCACTAAAGCGGTCTTCTTCTGACTTGATCACGGAGGCAATGTAATCAGCATTCTTTAATACATCCGGGTAGTAATCTTCCATAATCTTGCCGACAGTCGGCACCATCTTGGCCAAGAATGGTTCATCAATTCCTAACTTCTTACCGGCAACAACTGCCCGCCGGAGCAACCGCCGGATGACATAGCCCCGCCCAACATTTGATGGTAAGGCGCCATCACCAATGGCAAAGGTAATTGTCCGAATATGGTCAGCGATGATCTTAAATTGAATGTCATCTTCCTTGCTTTCACCATACTTCTTCGTTCCACTAAATTCTTCAGTCTGCTTAATCAGCGGCATAAAGAGGTCGGTTTCAAAGTTTGTTGGGGCGTTTTCAAAAATCGAAACAACCCGTTCCAACCCCATCCCCGTATCAATGTTCTTATGCGGAAGTGGTTCGTAAGTATCTTCTGGCGTGTGGTTGAACTGACTGAAAACGATGTTCCAAATTTCTAAGTAACGTTCGTTTTCACCACCAGGATAGTTTTCTGGGTCATCATCAGCCAGGTTGTTAAATTCCTGTCCCCGGTCATAGAAGATTTCAGTGTCTGGACCGGAAGGACCCTGACCAATGTCCCAGAAGTTATCTTCATCCGCAATCAAGTGGTCCTCGGCAACACCGACTTCGCGCCACTTATTGTAAGCATCGTGGTCCTTCGGGTAGTAGGTGATGTACAAGCGTTCGGGGTCAAAGCCAAACCAGTCATCACTAGTCAAAAGTTCCCATGCCCATGGAATAACTTCATTTTTAAAGTAATCCCCAACAGAGAAGTTCCCAAGCATTTCAAACATGGTGTGGTGGCGCGCCGTCTTACCGACATTTTCAATATCATTGGTCCGAATACTCTTTTGGGAAGAAGTCATCCGCGGATTTTCTGGAACAACTTTCCCATCAAAGTACTTCTTCATCGTTGCTACCCCGGAATTGATCCAGAGTAAGGTCGGGTCATTTACTGGCACCAGTGAAGCACTTGGCATAATTTTGTGGCCGTGTTCCTCAAAGAACTTGAGGTACATCCGCCGAACTTGCGCACTGTTCAGCTTTTTTAATTCTTTCATCAAATCGCCCTTTCTAAAAACAAAAATCCACCCTTGCGATCAGAGACGCCGGACGACGCGGTACCACTCTGTTTGCAACGATGGATTTCGTTTACCTCTTTAATTCTTGGTTTCCCAAGCTTAACTATCAAATTGTCCGAATGGGGAGCACTAGTGCCGCAGAATCAGCCGTCGCACTAACCCGGCTGTCCCTTGAATTCTGCTTGGCACTAGCATATCCCAAACGAGTCATATTATAGCCGACAATTACTTTAAAATCAACGGGCATTTCTTTCCCGCCGGTGCTGCTTTTGCCGGGCGCGCTTGGCCTTGCGGATCTTATGGCGAAGCTCAAGCCGCCGTTTTTGCTGCTCATCTTCTTTAATCGCCCGCTTGATCCGCTTCTTATAACCCGGTTTGACCTTCTTCTTAGTCTTCTTGACATAACCCTTCATCGACGGGTCAAGCTCTTCTTGCCGCCGCTTATAGTGCTTCCGCCGGTTGCGGTCGTGGGTGGTTACTACCCGCCCATTTTTTAACTGCTTCGGCACAAATTTAATCCCCCGCTCTTCTAACTTCGCAATTAAGTCATCTTCTGCGGGTTCATACAGGGTAATCGCGGTGCCCTTCATCCCGTTACGGCCGGTCCGGCCAACCCGGTGAACAAAGTATTCCAGGTCCGTCGGAAGGTCATCATTAATCACCAATGAGACCCCATCGATGTCAATTCCCCGGGCAGCGAGGTCGGTAGCGACAACGTATTGAAAATCAAGGTCCCGGATTTGCCGCATTGTCCGCTTCCGCCGGCGGGCTTCCAGTCCCCCGTGGATCATGGCAACCTTAAGTCCTTGTTCTTCAAGGTAGTGGGTTAGTTCAACGACCCGTTCCTTCGTGTTTGCAAAGACGAGGGCCAAGTAGGGCTCCCCCATCGTTAACAACTGGTAGACCAGCTGGTTGCGGTCCTGCCCCTTCGTTGACATTAACCAATTATCAACATCCGGATTAATAACCGCCGTCGTCGGAATTTCTTCGACTACCGGATTTTCCATATACTTCTTCAGAAACGGCCGCAACTTTTGTGGAATCGTCGCCGAGAAGACCATCATCTGCAGGTCTTCTGGGAAGTGACTCGCAATCTGGTCAACCTCGTGCAAGAACCCCATGTCAAGGGTCATGTCTGCTTCGTCAACAACAAACATTGTCGCCGTATGGATATCAAGGGCCTGACTCTTCACCAGGTCAAGCACCCGCCCCGGGGTCCCGATGACTAGCTGTGGCTGCCGCCGTTCAAGTTGGTCAAGCTGGTGCTGCTTATCAGTGCCGCCAACATAGTTGTGAATCGTTAATGGCACATCGGCAAACTTGTTCAACTGCTTAGCCGCACTGTAAATCTGGTAGGCTAACTCCCGGCTGGGCGTTGTAATTACCGCCTGCACCTCTTGCTTTGCCGGGTCAATCTTTGAAAAGAGCGGAAGAAGGAAGGCATGGGTTTTCCCACTACCAGTTGCCGATTGGCCGACAACACTTTGTCCCGCCATTACAACGGGAATTACTTTTTCCTGCACCGGCGTCGGTTTTTGGAAGTTAATTTTTTTGATTGCTGTTAACAGGTATGGTTTTAACTGAAAATCAGCAAAGGTCATGTTACTCATAAGTATTTTCCTTTCATTTCTGGTTGTGGTATTCACTCGTCAACTGGTCAAGCTCTGCAATCACCTGCTTGATTTCTTCTTCATCCTTTGCCTTTGCCCCACTAGCAAGTGCGTGTCCACCACCATCATGGTGCTTAGCTAATTCGTTAATGGCCGGGCCCTTTGACCGCAGGCGGATCCGGTAATGCTCATCTTCTTGTTCAACAAAGATTGCCCAGGCGCAAACGTCGTGAATCCGTCCTGGCAAGGACACGATGGCCGAAGTCCCGGCCTCAGTCAAGCCAAACTTAGCCAAAACATCGTTGGTCAGAATAACGTATGCTGCCCCGTGATCCAAAATCGTCAAGTGCTCATAGACATACGCAGAAAGGCGCGCGACCGGTAAGCTAATCTCATTTTCGTGCTGGCTGATTTCCGCCGCATTCGCCCCAGCGGCCATCAATGCCCCCGCAACGAGCATCGTCCGCGGCGTCGTTGCTGGATAAAGGAACCGCCCGGTATCACCGATAATTCCGGCATAAAGGGCATGGGCAGCCTTCTGTGGTAATGTCAATTCTTTTGCAAAGTGTTGGTAAAAGTCATAAATCATCTCTGAACAGCTGGAAGCATCTGGCTCAACCCACATCAGGTCACCGAATGGCTCGTCGTTCGGGTGGTGGTCAATTTTAATCAATTTATCCCCGTTATCAAAGCGGCGGTCATCGATCCGGGGAGCATTGGCGGTATCAGTGACGATTACTAAGGCGTCATCGAAGGTCTGCCCATCAATCTCGTCCATCTCTCCAATCCAGTCAAAGCCGGGAATATGCTTTCCGACAGTATAGATCTGCTTATAAGGAAATGAGGCACGAAGAATCTCCGCTAACCCAATTTGTGAACCAATTGCATCTGGATCAGGCCGCTGGTGGCGGTGAATAATAATCTTGTTATACTTTTTAATTTGTTCAAAAATTGCTGCTAATGGATCTGCCATTATCCTCGCTCCTCATTCAATTAAATTTTACGCTACCCTTTAGTATATCAACAAACTGGATTGAGCACCAAGGATTCGCCAAAATAAAAAGTGAAGACCGGCATTTTTCATTCCCGTCTTCACTTTGTTAGTAATTATTTCTTTTCTGCGCTGTCACTATCCGCGGCACTACTTGCAGGCGCTTCTTCACTAGCAGCACTGCTTGCGACTGCTTCGGCGCTCGTTGCTGCTGAAGTTTCATCGGCAGCCGTACTTGCTGAATCAGCAGCTTTACTGGTGGTTTCTTCTTCAGTACCAGCCCGCTTTACAACCCGGGCGATTGCGACCATATCAAAGGTAAGGTAAATTCCTTCACAATCGAGGGTAACAGTCCGGTCACTCTGATTGATTGAATCAATCTTTCCGTGCATCCGGCCAATCGTAACGACTTCATCACCAGGGTGTAACTCGTTCATCATCTCTTGGTGTTGCTTCCGTTGCTTTTGTTGTGGACGGATCATGAAGAAGTACATCAATGCCACCATCAAGATAATCAAGATGATTCCTGAATAACTACTTGCCCCGTTGGAAGCAGGTGCCCCCAGCACAAAATTACTTAAAACATTCACTGTTCTATCATCCCTTCAAAGTTAATCATTTTTACTTTAACAAACTTCACCTTAAAAAGCCATATCCGCTAAGGATTCTGCCGCAATTCTTGAATAAAACTTTCCAATTGTTGGTCTTCAATCGCCTGACGGATTTCACCCATTAACCGGTCTAAGACAAACAAGTTATGCTGCAGCAGCAACTGTTCACCAAGAATTGCATTACTAGTAACGAGTTGGTGGATTGTTGCCCGCCGATAGCCCCCCTGGCAAACTGGGCACTGGCATTTTTCATCAAGGGCGGTGAAGTCCGTTGCAAAGTGTTGCCGGTCCAGGTGGAGGCTTGTAAGGTGGGGACCAACTAGCGCAACGCCCATGCCCGCCTTTTTTGCCGCTAGGTCACTATCAATCAGGTCGACTCCCGCCAAAACTGCAATGAGCAGCTGGGTCAAGGATGAAGAAGTTGGTAAGTAGCGGAGGTGTGCTGCTGGTAATAGGTCAACCAGCTCATTCAAGATCCGGTTAAATTCCTTATCCGGCAAATCAGCCGGTATCCCAGCAAGGCTGTATCCTGCCATCCCGGCCTGCTGGACAGCCGACACACTCTTTTGGCGGAGGTCTTTTAGCCCCCCACCGGTTATTTTTCCTAGGGTTTGCCCGGCCACGGTGCTAGTAGCAGGAAGCCAGGCAGCCGTCTGTTCGACTCCTGCCGCAAGGTCGTCGACGGGGGCATAGTAGTCAACGCTCCGGTCAAATGATTGGTAGATATCAGCCCCGAGTGCTTGCTGGAGAGCTAACCCATCAGCCGGCTGATAAAACTTTAATTGGCCCGTGACCGGATCGTGAAAGCGAACGCCATCCTTTTTCCGGCCGCGTGGCTTTGCTGCCTGGTATGCCACCCTTGTCTGCTGGTCGACCAACAACAAGCCATTCCAGTGGTAAAAGTCGTGGAGGTCAGGAAGGCTGTTCACTTGGTGGTCAGCTTTCAGCCACCACGGTAAGCCATTGACCTTAATTGCGGCAACGTTAACCCGCTTTAACTGCCAGGCAGTCAGCTTCCCGAGCTCACCGCCAGTATGGACAAGTTGTGGTGTCGATAGCTCCTGGCCATTAACATGGACATGCCCTGTACGGGCGGCGGCAGCGGTCTGTTCAATTGTAAAGTTTAGTTCTTTCATTCTTTTCCCCAATCAGTTTTTATCGGTGGGATAGGTAAATCCCAGGTGCTCATAGGCTGCGGGAGTCACCATCCGTCCCCGCGGCGTCCGACTGATGAACCCAATTTGGATCAAGTAGGGTTCATACATTTCTTCAATCGTATTTGTTTCTTCCCCAATATTGGCAGCGATTGTCTTTAAGCCAACTGGTCCACCGTGATAGAAGTTAATCATTGTCAACAACATCTTCCGGTCAGTCTCATCCAGGCCGCGATCGTCAACCTGCAAGAGGGTCAAGGCTTTCTTAACAATCGGCGAATCAATACTGTGCTGGCCAGCAACCTGGGCAAAGTCCCGAACCCGTTTTAACAGCCGGTTGGCAATCCGTGGCGTTCCCCGCGAGCGGAGAGCCAGTTCATGTGCCCCTTCGTCTTCAATATTGGTATTAAAGATCGTCGCCGAACGGAAGATAATTTTGGTCAACTCTTCTGTTGTATAGTAGTTCATGTGCTCAACGATCCCAAAACGGTCGCGCAATGGTGCCGACAGCATCCCTGCCCGGGTGGTTGCCCCAATCAGCGTAAATGGTGGTAGCGGGAAGTGAACGGGGTGGGCAGTTGGTCCCTCACCGATCACAATATCAATATAATAGTCTTCCATTGCTGAGTAGAGCATTTCTTCAACAACTTTGGGCAGGCGGTGGATTTCATCAATAAATAACACATCGCCAGGCTTTAGTTCGTTTAATAACGCTACCAGGTCTCCCGGCTTTTCAATTGCGGGACCACTAGTCGTCTTAATATTGACACCCATCTCGTTAGCAATCACCATTGCCAACGTCGTTTTCCCTAAGCCGGGAGGGCCATACAAGAGGACGTGGTCTAGTGCTTCTTCCCGTGCCTGGGCAGCCTTGATGTATACCTGGAGCTCATGTTTAATTTTGGGTTGACCAATATATTCACGCAGCTTTTGCGGACGAAGGGTGACCTCTAATTGGTCCTCTTCAGCCCCAGTTGGCTGGTCTGATAAAACACCATGGTCCTTTTCCACTATTTATCCACCTCCTAATTTAACAACCGTAAGGCGTGACGCAGGTACTCATCTGTCGCCATTTCATCTTCTTTAGCAAGGCTCTTTTCTACCTTCTTAATGTCGCGTTCCTTATAACCAAGGGCGGCTAACGCTTCTAAGGCATCCTTTAGGGCCTGGTTTGTTGTAAGGCTAGCGCTAAGCGGACTAGGGTTAAAGAGGTCGCCATTAGCTTCCTTCGCCAATTTGTCCTTAAGGTCCAGCACAATCTGGGAAGCCGTCTTTTTCCCAATTCCGGGGAACTTTGTTAGGTAGCTGATATTATCATTGGTGATTGCATCAACTAAGCCCTGGTGGTCCGGGTTAGCAAGGATTGCTAAGGCACTCTTGGGGCCGATCCCTGAAACATTAATCAGCTGCATAAACAGGTTCTTTTCCTGGACATCAACAAAGCCAAACAGGGAAATATCATCATCCCGGACAGCCTGGTAGACATACACCTTCACCTTTTTGTGGTCATCGACCTGGTAACGGTAAGGATTAGCGACTAATAATTTGTAGCCGACCCCATTGACATCAACAACAATGTACTGGGGAGCAACAACGGCAATTAATCCAGTTAAATATTCGTACAAGCTGCTTCCTCCTCTAAACTAAAAATCATGATCATCAAAATCATCAGCGTACGGAACGTGTGAGTCTTGAATTCGTTTGAACATCTTTTCGAGATCCTGGTCATTAAAGTGGACAGTTACCGGCCGACCGTGCGGGCAGTTAAACGGGTTTTCACACTGCGGTAGCTTTCTTAATAATGCCTTGGCTTCCCGTTCGTCAAGGTGGTGGTTTGCCTTAATCGCCCGTTTGCAACTCATCATAATTGCTGTCTTTGCACGAAAGTCCTTTACCGTTAGCTTACCGTTTTTAATAATCCAGTCAATCATTTCCCGGGCAGTATCCTCTTCTTGCCCTTCCTTAAACCAGGTCGGGTGCGAGCGAAGGATAAAGCTGTTTTGCCCAAATGACTCCAGGTTTAACCCCACCGCTGCTAAGACATCCTGGTGTTGGTTAATTGTCAGCGCATCAACTGTCGAATAGTTTAACACCAGCGGCACCAGGAAGTTTTGCTGGTCAGCGCTGACCTCCCCAATCTTTTGCCGGTAGTACTCGTAATTGATCCGTTCCTGGGCCGCATGCTGGTCAACAATGTATAAGCCATCCCCTGCCTGGGCTAGGAGGAAGGTCCCCTGGAGCTGGCCGATATACTGGAGTTGGGGAAAGCGTTGCTGGTCAGGGTCCGCCTTGTCATGCACGTCTAATTCAATGTTTTCAACCTTCCCTGTCTTTGCGGCCTGGTGAGGCGCGGTTAGGGGTGCTTCAAACGGTGTTACCTGGCCCTCATTTTGGTAGCGTCGGTCAAACTGCTGCATTAGCGGCGCAGTTAACTCTGCTGCATGGTGGATAACGACCGGTGCTGGTAACTCGCTATCATCAGCCTCAGCAGCGGCAGGCGTGTCGGCAAATGACGAACTAGGTGCTGCTGCCTGCGGCGTTGGGCTTGGCGTTGATTGCGGGTTAACTTGGTAGGTCGGTGCCGCTTCCTTTAATTGCTGGTTAAGGGCTGCGACGTCCTCATCAGCCGGCATGAACTGGTCAGCATCGACATCTGGAATTAAATTTTCAACTGCAATCCGGTCAAAAATCGTCTTCGCAATCAACGTGGTCAGCTGGTTTTCCTTGCTTAACCGGACTTCCCGCTTCGCCGGGTGGACGTTCACATCCACTAATACCGGGTCCAGGTCAATATTGATTACCGCAATCGGGTAACGGCCGACCATCAACTTTGACTGGTAGCCCTGAATAATCGCCTTCGTTAGCTCAAAGTTACGGATGTAGCGGTGGTTGATCGTGATCGTAATGTACTGGCGGGAAGAACGGGTCAGCTCTGGTAATGATACGAAACCATTGACCCGAAAATCATCGTCTTCCCCACTGACAGCTAGCATCTTCCGGCCGGTTTTCACCCCGTAGATGGCCGCAATCACTTGCTGGAGGTTATCGTTACCAGCGGAACGAAACAGTTCCCGCCCATTATGGCTAAAACTAAAGGCGACCGCCGGATTCGCCAGGGCAAGACGGTTGATAATATCCGTGATGCGGGCTAACTCTGTCTGGGGCGATTTAAGGTATTTCAACCGTGCAGGGGTATTAAAGAAGAGGTCGGTAACCTTAATATCTGTCCCTTGACGGGCACCAGCGGGCTGGGTTGCGACCACCTTGCCTCCCCGTAAATGAATCATTGTCCCTGCTGGTTGGTCCACCTGGGCAGTGGTTAAGACGACATCGGCAACGGAGGCGATACTCGGCAGGGCCTCCCCCCGAAACCCCATCGTCTGAACCTTAAAGAGGTCATGACGGGAGGCAATCTTACTAGTTGCGTGTCGGCGAAAAGCAATGGCGACATCGTCACTCGCTATCCCGTCTCCATCATCAATTACCCGGATACTATCAAGGCCAGAATTTTCAACAATAATATCAATCCGGTGACTATGGGCATCAAGTGAATTTTCTACTAGCTCCTTTACGATCGACGCTGGTCGTTCAATCACTTCCCCCGCCGCAATCTGGTCAGCGAGCACATTATCCAATTCATGAATTTTTCCCATTAGTTCTCACCTTACTTTAGTTTTTGCTGCCACTTGTAGATTTGATTCATTACTTCCATCGGGGTCATCCCCATCAGGTTTAATTCTTTCAACTGGTGCAGGATCCGCCGGTCCACGGTCGACTCCTTTTTTACTGGGGCCGTCTTAAACAGTTCTAGCTGCCCGTTGTCTTCTTCCAAGACCGGCGCCGGTGCGGCACTTTTTGCTGCTGGCTGCGGTTCATTGAGCGTCACCGCAGCTGAAGAGCTTGGGTAGCTTGTTGGACCAGCCGCTGGCAACTTGACGTCCTTCTTTTCAAGCTTAGTCAGAATTTGGTCCGCCCGGTTAAGTAACGAAGCGGGCATTCCGGCGAGTTTTGCCACGTGAATCCCGTAGGACTTATCCGCTGGCCCGGCAGTTACCTTATGCAAGAAGACCAGTTCGCCATCCTTCTCCGTTGCCCCGACATGGACGTTTTTAAGCCGTTGGAGACTTTCTTCTAGGCTGGTCAACTCATGGTAGTGCGTGGAAAAGAGGGTTTTTGCCCGGACATGCTGGTGGACGTACTCAATGATTGCCTGGGCAAGGGCCATCCCATCGTAGGTTGCCGTTCCCCGACCAATTTCATCAAAGAGGATTAAACTCCGGTCAGTCGCGTGCATCAAGGCATTATTGGCCTCCATCATCTCGACCATGAATGTACTCTCACCAGAAATCAAATCATCGGCAGCCCCAATCCGGGTAAAGACCTGGTCAAAGATTGGCAATTCTGCGGATTTAGCCGGTACAAAGCACCCAATCTGGGCCATCACCGCAATCAACGCTAACTGCCGCATATAGGTACTCTTCCCCGACATGTTGGGACCGGTGATCAAGAGGATGTCCGTGTCATCCCCCATCAATACATCGTTCGGGACATATTCTTGGTGGCCCATAAACTTTTCAACAACCGGGTGTCGGCCGTCCTTAATCTTCAAGACGTGTCCCGTATTCATTGCTGGCCGGACAAAGTGGTAGTCTTCACTGACAACCGCAAAGCTTTGCAAAACATCCAGTTCCGCCAGATTCTGGGCTAATTTTTGCAGTCGCTTGATCTGCCCCTTTACCTGCTCCCTAATCTTCACAAAGAGGTCGTATTCGAGAGCGGTGGACTTCTCCTGAGCCCCCATGATCAAGGCCTCTTTTTCCTTTAGCTCTGGCGTTGAAAACCGTTCTGCATTCACCAGGGTCTGCTTTCTTTCGTAGCGCCCCTGTGGCAACTTATCGAGGTTCCCCTTAGTTACCTCAATATAGTAACCAAAGACGTGGTTATAGCCAATCTTGAGATTATTAATCCCCGTTAACTTGCGTTCGCGCTCTTGGAGGTCAGCAATCCACTGTTTACCGTTATTCATTGCATCCCGGTACTGGTCTAGCTGGTCATTATAACCATCCTTGATGACCCCTCCATCGGTAACTGCAATCGGCGGTTCCTCAACAACTGCCTGCTCAATCAATCCGGCAATATCACTTAACGGGTCCAAGTCGTTTTGTAATTTTTCAAAGACTGGTGAGTCAAGGGTTTCTAAAACGTACTTGATCTTCGGCACTTGCTGCAAGGAAGTCTTAAGCTGGATTAAATCCCGCCCGTTGACACTCCCGTAAGCAACCCGCCCCGCAAGCCGTTCCAAGTCATAAACCTTAATTAATTCTTGCTGGAGGTTGCTCCGCTCAAAGTAGTGGTCAAGCAGTTCTTGAACCTTATCCTGCCGCTCAGCAATCGCTTGGGGATCAATCAGTGGCCGGTCAAGCCACCGCTTTAGTAGCCGGTTGCCCATCGCGGTCTTAGTCTCATCTAATAGCCAGGCTAAGGTCCCCTGGCGCTTACCACTCCGCATATTGGTCATCAATTCTAAGTTGGCCTTTGAGTAATGATCAATCTTCATAAAGGAGCTCGGCTGGTAGGCAATTGCCTTTTGCAGGTGGTCCAGTGACCGCTTCTGGGTCGTCAACAAGTAGGATACTAGCAAGCCGACAACCCGCTTTTGCGAATCATCGTTGAGGTCCTGCGTTAGGTAACTGATCTCCGCATTTTTCAAGATCGTTGGCTGGTGGGACTGCAAGATGTTGCGGTGGTCAAACTGGGTGGTCAGTTCTGCTGGTAACTCGCCGTCGACAATCACTTCCTTGCTCTGGAGGTTAACCAGCTCGTTGATCGTCTCATTAGCGCTCTTCACCGTTGTGGTTTTCAACTCCCCAGTTGATAAGTCCGTATAAGCGATGCTAAAGCTATCCGCTTGTCTGCTGACCGCCGCTAGGTAGTTATTATCACGGGCTTGCTCACCGTTGAGGTCCATCTGCGTCCCGGGAGTTACCAACCGGGTAACCGCCCGCTTGACCATCCCCTTAGCGGTCTTCGGATCTTCCATTTGTTCACAAACCGCTACCTTGTAGCCCTTATCAATTAAGATGTCGATGTAACTATTCACTGCCCGGTGGGGGACCCCGCACATTGGAATTGGGTTTTTAGCGCTATGGTTACGGGTCGTTAACGTTAGCTCAAGTAGCTGGGCCCCTTTCACAGCATCATCGTTAAATAGTTCATAGAAGTCACCAAGTCGGTAGAACAAAAAGGCATCGGGATATTGGTCCTTAACTTTTTGGTATTGTTCCATCATTGGTGTTGTTTTCTTTGGCACTAACTTTCACCTCATTAGTCATTTCTTCGTTCATTAGTCGCACATAATACAATTATATTTTTTGCGGAAAGGAAGCGCAAGATAAAGCCTCACTAGCTAAGCAAATATTTTAAAAAAGAAAAAGACTGACGTAATCCCAGTCTTCTTCTCGCTACAATTTATTACTTTGCATAATCAACTGCCCGTACTTCACGAATAACCGTCACTTTAATGTGACCAGGGTATTCCAATTGCTTTTCAATCTTGTTCTTAATGTCATGAGACAAGGTCGATGCCTGCAAATCGGAAACCTTCTTTGGTTTAACAATTACCCGTAGTTCACGACCAGCTTGAATTGCGTAACTATGGTCGACACCATTATAACTGTTTGCTATGCCTTCGAGCTTCTTCAATCGTTGAATATATTGTTCGAGGGACTCACTTCGCGCACCAGGCCGGGCACCTGAAATTGCATCAGCTGCTTGAACCAGGACCGCAATAACTGAGGTCGGTGCGACATCCCCGTGGTGTGAGGCAATCGTATTGATAACGACCTTGTTTTCCTTATACTTGCGGGTTAGCTCAACACCAAGTTCAACGTGGGAACCATCGACTTCATGGTCAATGGCCTTTCCAATATCGTGGAGTAGTCCTGCTCGTTTGGCAAGTGTGACATCTTCACCAAGCTCTGCTGCCATGATGCCAGCAAGCTTAGCAACTTCAACCGAGTGATCCAACACATTTTGTCCATAACTGGTCCGGTACTTCATCCGCCCGACTGTCTTAATAAGGTCAGGGTGCATCGAATGAATGCCTAAGTCAAATAGTGCTTGTTCACCCGTCTCACGCAACTGCGTATCCATCTGCTTTCGTGCCTTGTCAACCGCTTCTTCAATCCGTGCAGGATGAATCCGCCCATCTTGGATTAACTTTTCAAGGGCGATCTTCGCAATTTCACGGCGAACAGGGTCAAAACCACTGAGGACGACTGCTTCCGGCGTATCATCAATAATCAAATCAATTCCAGTAAGCGTCTCAAGTGTCCGGATATTCCGTCCTTCACGACCGATGATCCGGCCCTTCATATCATCATTTGGCAAGTTGACGACTGATACTGTAGTCTCCGAGACAACATCAGCCGCGCTCCGTTGAATTGCCTCAACGATTAGCTTCTTGGCATTTCGTTCCGCCGTCAACTCCGCTTCTTGTTCACTGTCACGAATCATTACTGCTCGTTCAGTCTTTAACTGTTCTTTTACTTCAGAAAGTAATAACTGCTTTGCATCTTCTTGTGACATCTGGGCAACCTTTTCAACTTCTTGTTGCCGTTCGTCAATTAAGGAGTTTGCCTTTTCTTGAGATTGATGAAGCTTTTCTTTTTCTTGATCTAACTTACGTTCACGTGCACCAACTGCATTTTCCCGTTTTTCAAGGGCATTATCTTTGTGGTCTAAGGAGGTCTCCCGTTGTAATAACCGGTCTTCTTGCCGTTGAACTTCACTGCGACGTTGCTTTAACTCGTCTTCTACTCGTTCACGGTACTGGTGGCTCTCCTCCTTGGCTTCCAATACTGCCTCTTTTTTCGCCGTTGCTGCATCTTGTTTTGCTTTAGCAATAATACCTTGCGCATCATTATGTGCTTCTGCGATCTGTTTTTCGTATGAAGTCTTACGAATCACATAGCCGACAATAATTCCGACAACCATAGCAAGCGCGGCGAAAATTAATAGCTTCATTATTTCACCTCCGCTTCAACTATTATGTTGTTGGTCTAAATAAATTAATTTAACCATGTAATGTATTTTCTTTACACCACACAAGTTAAATTTTAAGCTTGCCTACCGAAGGTGTCAACTATTGAATTTCGCAATTAATTTATTCTAAGCAATCGGTTGCCATTTAAACTAAAAAAGTGAGACTAAGGACGACCCTCAGTCTCACTCGGCAACGGTAAAACTACTTTTTACTTGCCTCTTCGATTGTTTCTTGTTTGGGTTCTTCACTATCAGCGGCCTTATCAGGAGTAGCTTCCGCCTTCTCATTGAGGGGGTCCATGCCGTAAGCAACCCGCACCTTATCCATCAGCTCATTCATGCTATCTGGGTGCTCGGCAAGCCACTTCTTCGCATTTTCCCGACCCTGACCAATCCGGTCGCTACCGTATGAGTACCAGGCTCCACTCTTGTTGACAAGGTCCTTTTCAACCGCCATGTCCAGTAATTCACCAGTCTTGGAGATCCCTTCACCGTACATGATGTCAACTTCACACCGCTTGAATGGCGGCGCAACCTTGTTCTTAACGATCTTTACCTTTGCCCGGTTACCGATTACGTCAGTTCCATTTTTAATCTGTTCGGCCCGCCGGATCTCCATCCGGATAGTGGAATAAAACTTCAAGGCCCGGCCACCAGTCGTGGTCTCAGGGTTACCAAACATTACCCCCACCTTTTCACGAATCTGGTTAATAAAGATTGCGATCGTCTTTGTCTTGTTAATCTCACCTGACAGTTTCCGGAGTGCCTGTGACATTAAGCGGGCTTGCAAGCCGACGTGGGCGTCACCCATTTCCCCTTCAATTTCGGCACGAGGAACAAGGGCGGCGACTGAGTCAACAACCACCAGGTCAACGGCGCCACTGGAAATCAAAGCGTCGGCAATCTCAAGCCCTTCCTCCCCGGTATCTGGTTGGGAGAGGAGGAGGTTATCAACATCGACCCCTAATGCTTCAGCATACTGGGGATCAAGGGCGTTTTCTGCATCAATATATGCCGCGGTACCGCCCTGCCGTTGTACTTCTGCAACAGCATGCAGTGCAACCGTCGTCTTCCCTGAACTTTCTGGACCGTAGATTTCAACGATCCGGCCACGGGGATAACCCCCAACACCGAGCGCCTTGTCAATTGCCAAAGAGCCACTGGAAACGGTGGCAACCTTCATATCGGCTGCGTCACCCATGCGCATGATAGAACCCTTACCAAAGTTCTTTTCGATCTTTCTGATTGCAACATCCAGTGCTGCCTTTCGTTGATCAGCCAAATCAAATTCCTCCTTTTTAACGGAATGTCCGATAATTAATGATAACAGTTTTAACTAAAAAAACAAGAAAAATGCGAACAATGGTTCGTTTATTTTTTGAGGGCTTCGTAGATCATCTGGAGACCATATTGAACGCTTAATGTCCGAATCGCTTGCCGGCCAATATACGGTGCCAGGTGCAGCTGCTTGGTAACCGTTGCTTGGCCCTTGACCGCAACACCAATCCATACTGTTCCCGCTGGTTGGCCTTCAAGGTCATCAGGCCCCGCAACTCCGGTAAAGCCAATGCCGACTTCAGCATTCATCTGGCGAGAACTTCCCTCGGCCATCGCTGCCGCAGTTGCCGAACTAACGACCCCGTTTTGCTCAATCAGCGCCGCCGGAATCCCGAGTAGTTTTTCCTTCGCACTAGCCGCGTAGGTAACAAAGCCCCCATTAAAGACGTTCGACGCTCCCGGAACGGAGCAAATTGTACTCTGAAACATTCCACCAGTCAGGCTTTCTGCCCCACTGACGTGCCAACTGCGGTCCTTTAACAGTTGAACAACTACTGCCGCCAGGGTTAGGTCGTCGCCGGTTCCAAAGAAATACGGGCCTTCGATCGCTAAAATCTCAGCCTGCGCCCGGTCAATCAACTGGTTGGCTTCTGCTGTCGGTAAATCACGCACCGTCAACCGGACCTGAATTGCCGTTGGTTGAACGTATGAGGTAATCACTACTTGCGGGTCGTCCTTCGTTGCAGCCGCAATTTCTTCCATCAGTTGGGCTTCCGGGCGTCCCAAGAAGTTCAGGGTCCGGCTAACGATCTGCTTACCGGTCGCAAAATGCGTTACTAGCTTGGGAAGCAGGCTATGGTCAACCATTGCCTTAAATTCGGCCGGTGGGCCCGGAAGGACAACAATTACTCGTCCAGCAGCCTCAAACCAGCAGCCAAGTGCTAAACCGACTGGGTTGGCTAGTGGTTCACCGCCAGCTGGGTACTGGGCCTGCCGAATATTTTCCGGCTCCATCTTAATTTGGCGTTGCTTGAAAGTATCCTTAACCCATTTCCAGTGAGCTTGGTCAGTATGAAGGTGGACCCCGAGTGCTTTGGCCACCGTTGGCATCGTCACGTCATCAGCCGTCGGTCCTAAGCCGCCACAGACAAAAATTAGCTTGGCCCGCTTCATCGCGCCCTTAATCACCTTAACCAACCGTTGCGGGTCATCGTCAACCGTTGTCTGATAGGTCGCCGGCAGATCTAGGCGGGTCAACTTATCTGCCAGGTAAGCAGCGTTCGCATTAACAATCTGACCGAGGACAATCTCGGTTCCTACTGATATAATCTCTGCATCCATTATCTACACCCCTATAATATATATACGTAAATTATAATGAATTTCACGAAAAAAATAAAAAGAAGCTAGAAAAAATTTTTCTAACTTCTTTTTATTATTTAAATCCGTCTGAAAAGACACCGCGGCCCTGGATGAAGTAGTCAACCCCAGAGTAAATTGTGAAGAACAGGCAGATGTATAACATAATTTGCCCAAAAGGAATGTTCCAGTACGCAAAGATGACGTTATTGAGCAAGAGGAAGATAATCGCAATGAACTGCGTCGTTGTCTTAATCTTGCCGGGCATCTTGGCGGCCAAAACAGTCCCGTTTTGTTCAACAAGCAGTAGCCGTAACCCAGTCACTGATAATTCCCGCCAGATGATAATCGAAGTTACCCAGGCTGGAACAATCCCATTTCCAGTTAAAACGATAAAGGCCGTCATTACTAATAGCTTATCGGCTAACGGGTCGGTAAACTTACCAAAATTAGTAACAAGGTGGTCCCGCCGCGCAATCCGCCCATCGAGGTTATCCGTCAAGGTTGCTGCGATAAAGAGGATTGCCGCAATCAATTGGGCAAGCGGAATTGTTGCCCCCAAAAAGCTAACTGCTCCCCAGCCCTGTAATGGTAAGACCATTAATAATAGGAAAAATGGGATGATGATTAAGCGAACAATTGTTAATTTATTAGGTAAATTCAATGTTATAACTCCTTTGTCTTCACAAAATTAGCGGTTCGTATTTTGTGGCCGGCTCGTGTTGGTTGCTGGCCGTTGTTGACCACTGTTGGCATTTGATGGCCGGGTTGTGCTACTAGTAGCTTGACTTGACTGGGAAGCCGCAGAAGAACTAGTAGCCGTGGATGATTGCGAAGAACTGCTTGATTGATTCTTACCAAAGTTAATCGTCACTGTCCGGGTATTTTGGTAACGGCCATTTTCAGTAACGTCGATCGTTTGGCCACCGATCTTCATTGTCGTGGCCCGCGCATTACCAACAATAATTACTAAGGAAGTAGTGTCCTTATTAATCTTTAAGTTGGCCTTTTCATCCTTCTTCAACGTCTTGTTTAATAAAGTATTGTTGTTGGCCCGCACCTGTAGCCATGAGTCTTCAGTTGGACTAATTGCTAAATCGGCATCCTTAGTCAATTGATCCGCATTAAAGACCACACTGTTGTTGTTCCGGCTTGTTTGCTGGAGCTTGATTGCAACGGACTTTTCTTTCTTGGTGCTTTCCTTCTTGGCGGAAGAGGAAGCCTTCTTCCGGCTCTCACCAGATACCGATACAGAACTATTATCAATCCGGGTGGAAGAATCACGGTTATTTCTGGCAATTGCGGTGAGCCAAATAGCGGCTAAAACTAAGACAATTACACAGGCGATGATGATTGTTGGCATATAGTTTCTAACCTTGTCAACACTGCCGCTAACGGTCTTGCGTTGACTTGCCCGGGTCTCAACTGCCTGGGCAAGGTGGTCAGAATATTCTTCTGTCTTTGTCTTTGGCAATTGATCATCATATTGTTGAAGAAGGTCATTGCCGTCTAGTCCAACCATGTTGGCGTACTGCTTAATGAATGCCCGAACATAGAAGTCACCAGGAAGTTCATCAAAGTTTTCATCTTCAATCGCAATCAAGTAGCGCTTTTGAATCTTCGTCACTTGTTGCAGGTCATCAAGAGTGTAACCCTTGTCTTCCCGGGCTTTACGTAAAATCTTCCCGATTTCAAGTTTCTTTTGTTCGTTCTCGTTCTCACTCATTGTCCTATCTCCATTTTCTTCTTTATGTTCACTCTTGGATATTATATCATGCTCACTAATATAAAATTGCTAATTTTAGCAATCTTAAGAAAAGCTGTTCCCTACTGGTGTTGGGGGACTACCTGGTATACCGAGATCCCTTGGGAGGTAATAAACTCATTTGCTACCTGGTACAAATCATCAATCGTAATTGACTTTAATAACTGAATTTCGTCCATTAAACTGGCCCCGGCAAACAGGTCACCAGCATAGCGATTAGCAATTGCTTCAGGAGAATCGAGCAAGCCAATCAGCCGCCCTAATTCAGCATTTTTAATTCCTTCAAACCGCGTCCGGGCTGCTTCAATCTGCTGGTCAGCGCTCTCTAAGATTGCGATTACCTCATCAGCGAAACGTTCCAGCTGGTTAGTATCAGAACTAAAGTAAGCAAAGTGAAATCCCCGTTGCATCTCAAAATTATAGCTAAATGAATCATCCAGCGTTTCATTATTGTACAAGCGGAGGTAGTTATCAGATGTATCATCGAATAAGACATCTAATAACAGGTCAATTGCCAGCTTATAGTGTAATCGTTGGCGACCGTCATCGAAGTGCTTCGTTCCCCGCAAGCCAACGACCACCTTCGGCCGTACGATATCCATCGTCAATGAGCGAAATGGAATTACATCGTGGGCAGTGGGGTCGTTTAAGGAAAAGAGTCGCCGCGGCACTTCCGCCGGTGGGAAGGTCTTTTGCGCTTGATTTTGCTCAATCCACGCCATTGTCTCTTCCGGATCCAGCTGACCAACCAAGAAGAGGTTCATATTGCTTGGCTGGTAAAATGTCTGGTAACTCGCCATCAAGATCTCCGGAGTGATCTGACTGATCGAGTCAACCGTCCCAGCAATATCAATTCTCATCGGGTCCTTCGGGTAGAGGTTACCAAGGATTCCAAGGTAAAGGCGCCAGCCGGGATCATCATCATACATCTGGATCTCCTGGCCGATAATCCCTTGCTCTTTTTTCACCGTCTGTGCCGTAAAATACGGGTCCTGAACAAAGTCAAGCAAGACATCCAAATTGGCATGCAAGTTACTCGTCGTTGAAAAAAGGTAACTAGTCTGGGTAAAGCTGGTAAAGGCATTTGAATCCGCACCAAGCTTACCAAAGAGGTCAAAGGCATCGTGGTCCTCCTTTTCAAACATCTTGTGCTCTAAAAAGTGAGCGACCCCATCAGGCACCTTAATCGCTTCGTCTTGTTGGTAAGGGATAAAGTGGTTATCGATTGAGCCAAAGTCAGTTGTTAAGATTGCGTAAGTCTTATGGTAGCCGGCCATTGGTAAAAGCTGCACTTTTAAGCCATTTGCCAGCTGTTGGCGATAAATTGTCTGGTTAAATTCTTGATAAACTTGTTTATCCATCTGTTTACTTTTCACCACTCAATAAATAAACTGCTTGAAGTTTCGTCATCTTAGCAACCCGGATAATGTCATCCTTGGTTACGGCCTTGATCTGTGTTACAAAGTCCTGGTTTGCTTGCCCAAATAAGCTCGTAACAAGTTGTTGCTCTAATACATTGCCGGCAATATCATGCCCTGCCCGATACTGGTTAATCAGGCTATCCTGGACCTCTTGTAGGGTTGCGGTGCTAAAATCACCTGCCTGGATAGCGGCTAATTGAGCTTGAACCAAGTCACGAACCTGGTCCCGATCACTAGCCTTAATCCCGGTCTGGACGCTCACCAACCCATTGAACGGCAAGAACCGGCTAGAAGCATAATAAGCAAGACTGGCCTTCTCACGGACATTAGTAAACAACTTGGAGTAAGGAGTTCCCCCAAACAAGCCATTAAAGACTAACCCCGCATAGTAATTAGCATCATGATAGTAAACTGGCAGCCGATATGCCAAATTAAACTTTGCCTGGCTGACCTGCTGGTAATCGGTCCGGTGCTGGACAAGCTCATAAGCTGGCTGCTGATAAAACGGTGCTGGCAATGCAGCGTCACGGTCAGCAAACGGCAAGCGTGCGAAGACTTGCTGTGCCGCTTGGGGGTCAACATCCCCGAGGACGAAGATATCAACCTTATCGCGATCAATCATTGACCGGTAAGTCTCAACCAGGCTACTAGCGGTTAGGTCTGCCAAGTCATTGATCCGGCCAAAACTAGGAATCCGCATTACGGAATCCTGTTGATAGTACAAGTCCATCAACCGCTGGTTAGCAAGAAATTGTTTTTCATCATAAAGCGACTTGATGGCACTCTTCAAATTGTTCGCTTGCAGGCGGAATGTCGGTCCATCAAATTCACCATCATCAACTAACGGGTGAAATAAAATCTCATTAATTAGCTCACCAACCTGGGCAAACAGGTCTTCATGGACAAAGTTATTATTAACAAAGCTCGCATGAAGACGGACCGTATGGAGGGTGCCCAGACGATTGACAAATAGGTTGACATAGGCGCCATAGAGGGTTGCCAATTGGCGTGCCAAGGCGGTCTGTGTTGGATAACGATGCGTACTAGTCTCCAATAGGTTAGCCAACAGGTTTCGCGCAGTTGCGTTTGTTGGTGTTTGCGGGGTCGCAAAGTCTATTAAGACGTGATTCATCTTAAATTGTTTTGTGGGAATGATGTGAAGATCCACGCCACGCGCAAGATTAAAATCCACGGTCTCTTTCTCCCTTCAATAAAAAGTGCAGCAAGGGGTTACCTAGCTGCCACCCAGTTTCAATCGAATTATCGTACTGGTTAATGATACGTTAAAAGCGGCTAAATTACAAATTGATTACTATATTTCTCGCCAATTTATCAAATTAATTTCCTGGCGGCACCACGGTAAAGATAACGGGACCGGCGAAATAGTCCACCGATCCCGTTTATCTAGTTAACTGGGCCGAGGTAGTTACTATCTTGGCCAAACCATTTCTCATTGATCTTTCTTAATTCGCCATTCTGTTGGAGCTTCCCTAAGCCGTCATTAATCTTCTTTTGCAAGGTTTTATCGCCCTTGCGCATCCCGACAGCAAATGATTCCATCGGCAACTGCTTACTTACATATGTCCGGTAATCGCGGCTGTTCTGTTGGTGCTTAATGTAGTAATCAGCGTATACTTCGTCCATTAAAATCCCCTGAATACGGTTAGCGTTCAAGTCGATAAAGGCGTTCGGGAAGGTATCGTATTGAATCGGCTCCTTGTTTTTAATCTTGTCTTTTAGGAGCTTGGGCTTTTCATCCAACACTGTCAACCCGGTTGACCCGCTTTGAACCCCCAGTGACTTCCCCGTCATATCATTCAGGTTCTTAATATCACTTGCCTTCTTGGTTACCAAAATCTGCCGGTTCCTTAGATAGGGGCGGCTAAAGGCCACCTTCTTTGCCCGGTCAGGGTTAATTGAATAACCATTCCATAAGAGGTCAATGGTGCCGTTTTTCAGCTCCGTTTCCTTCATCGACCAATCAATTGGTTGAAAATCAACCTTAATGCCGTATTGCTTAAACACCGCCCGGGCAAGGTCAATGTCATAACCGACCAACTTACCGTCCTTTTGCCGGTAACCCATCGGGACAAAGCTATCATCAAGGCCCACGATTACCCGCTTGCGTTGTTGAATCCGGCTCCACGTATCCTGGGTGTTTGCCCGACTAGTAAGGTTTTCACACCCAGCGAGAAGGAAAAGGGGAACGATTAATAAAAGGATCAGCGAAACAGCTTTAAATCTTTTCATCTTGCTCCCTCCTTAGTTTTGCTGGTCAAGTGGCTTAACTTTCAAAATATCATCAGCGACGTCCTCGGCAAAGTCCAAATCGTGAGTAACAATCAGCTGGGTCATCCCGTCTTTTTTCAAGCCCAGGATAATGTTAGCAACATCCTTCCGCAGGTTCGGGTCAAGGGCCGAGGTTGGCTCATCATAGCATAAGATCTTTGGCTTCATCGCTAATGCCCGGGCGATTGCTACCCGTTGCTTTTGTCCCCCTGACAATTGGTAGGGGTAAAGGTCCTCCTTATCACCCAAGCCCAGTTCATCAAGCAACCGCTTAGCTTCTGCCGTTGCGGCTGTTTTATCCTTTTTTAAAACCATCGTTGGCGCAAGGGTAATGTTTTCCATCACTGATAGGTTGGGGAAAAGCTTGAAGTCCTGAAAGACAACCCCAATCACCCGGTCATTTGCCTCGGTCCCTTGGGGGTTAAATGACCGGCCATCAATAGAGAACTCCCCACTATCAGGGCTTTCCAGACCAGTTATGCACCGCAAGAGCGTTGTTTTCCCAGCACCAGACGGTCCAACAATACAAAGGATTTTGCCATCTTCAACGGTGAGGTCAACCCCGTTTAAAATTTGCCGGCCGCCAAAACTTTTCTTTAGATTGCGAACTTCTAACATAGTGATCTCCTCCCCTACTTAAAGTATGCGTAGCGTTTTTCGACTTGCCGTAAGACCAAAGTACAAATCCCGACGAGAATTAAGTAAATTAACCCGACAAGCAGCAGTGGTACTAAGGTGACATCGCGGGCGGTTGCGACGTTCCCGGCCCGGAGTAAGTCGCCAAGCCCGATTACGTAAACTAATGATGAATCCTTAACTAAGTTAATCACTTCATTCCCAATTGATGGGATAACAATCTTAACGACTTGCGGGATGATAATCTTACGAAGGGTTTGCCAGTAGCTTAGACGAAGAACCTTCGCTGCTTCAAACTGCCCCTGGTCAACTGACTGAAAACCACCACGGAAGATTTCCGCAAAGTAGGCGGCGTAGTTGAGGATGAAGGCAACTAGTGCGGCGTCATAACGTTCAAAGACGATTCCGACAATTGGTAAACCATAGAAGACAAAGATTAATTGCAATAGCAATGGTGTCCCCCGCATCAGCCAAACGTAAATTTCAAGGAGCCACTTTAAGGGGTGGATTTTTGAGGTTAACCCTAAGCTGACAAGAATTCCGAGCGGTAAAGAACCGACTAACGTCCAGAAGAAAATTTGGAGGGTAAGACCTGCTCCCTGAAATAATGAAGGTAAGATTTCATTTATATATTGCATTGACATTGTATTGCCTCCTTAGTTAATTAATTATCAAATACCAGTAAACAAAAATCCCCTAGGAAAAGACTTTCCTAGAGGACGATCAAATCGTGGTTCCACCTCAGTTTATAGGCACCTCACAGTACCTATCTCGGCAAGTTCATCTAATCTTCTGGAATAGAAAAACGCCCCCGAGCCAACTGGCTACGAGGGCGTTTCCGCGGTTCCACCTCATCTTGTTACCTTCTCACGAAGAATAACCTTAGTGAGTTCATTAAATAAACTCCGTGCTGTAACGGGCTTCCCCGGGTCTTCCTACTTAGGACTTCAGAAGACCAACTCACAGATGTGATTCAAACTTTTGAACAGGTCCCCTCCCACCAAACGGGACTCTCTTTGCTGCTCATGAAGTTCTACTAGTCTGTTCACTGTCATTTATGATGTTGTTAGTATCCTATAATGAAATTCTCATAATGTCAAGAACTATTTTAAACTTGCCCGTCATCAAGCCCCCACCGGTACATTGCCCGGATTGGCCAAAATAAAACGACAAAATAGATCAAGTTTAACGCTAGTGTCGGTGCTAAGGTAAAGACCAAGTAGTCACCAAAGCCAACGTCGGTAATCCCGATAAGGTAATATGCCCAGTAATTAAGCGTCTCAAAGACAACCAGGTCAACAAAAAAGATCATGATCATCGATAAGAACGACGAACTAAAGTAGCGGGCTAAAACTTTTGTTAGCGCGACAATCAACGGGTACAAGAAGATAAATAGACCGAGAATACCGGAAAAGTAAAGGTCATAAACCGCCCCCGCAGCAATTGCAAAGGGAATGAGGGGGATCTCAATGTCATCTTCAAAGAAATATGACAAGACCAACCACAATAAAACGAGTTGGCTAACCATCGAGTACGGATAGCGGAAAAATAGTGGCGCCCAGACATGGCTCAAGGCACCGTCAAGAAATAGGCTGACAAACAGGCCAATGGGGAAAACATATTTTAGTCGTGACAATCGATACATAATGTAATCACTCCTGTGAAGCAGCTTCAGCAACTGTCACGATGTTGATATCGTTAAAGTCCGTTGCTGGAGTGATATAGATTCGTTGAGCCAGGCCATAATCATCCTTGCCGACCCGGGAGACACGACCAACATAGAGTCCCTTCGGCGTGATACCACCCATTCCGCTGGTCACTACCTTGGTCCCCTTTTTAATCTTTGCCTTTGCGGTCACTTGCCCCATCTCTAGCTCATTAGTGGAGGCATTATAACCAGTGATGATTCCGTTGACCACCTTGCCATTACTACCGTTCAAGGTAATGGCAAAGCGGTTTGACGACTCACTAGTATCACTTAATAATTCGACCTTACTGTTTGTCTTATTTACTTCCGTCACCCGACCGATCAGGCCACTACCACTCATCACTGGCATGTTCTTCTCAATTCCACTTGACTGGCCCTTATTAATGACCAGTTGTCGTTGCCAAGAAGAAGGCGTCCGCATTAGGACCGCCGCAGTCACCGTGTTATAGTCGGTCATTGAATTATTCAACTTTAACTGCTGCTTTAGTTGCTTGTTTTCATGGGCCAAGGTTTGGTCACGAACCTTGGTCTGCGCTAACTCAGTTACTTGTTGCTTTAGTTCCCGGTTTTCCGCGTAGGTATTCATCAACCCGTTAACGGAACTGATGCTCGTCTGCATCCAGTTTACTGGAAGGGCAACGGCACTGTCGACAAAGCCAACAATATCATTGCCAAACTGCTGGATAATAGGCGGGGTATTGCGGCGATTACGCAGCGAAACCGAGCCGGCCATCAGTCCAAAACAGACAACTAAAATGATCACAATAAGAACTAATCGGCGATTGGAAAAAAATTTCTGCATTTTGTTCCTCCAATGCATACACAAGGTAATTAAGACGGGGCCTGCTAAACAATTATGTTTAGTGACCAGCCCCGCCAATCATTAGTTAATCCCAATGATGATTTACGATCAATCTGACCGCATTCACAATTCTCAATTAAGTAATGAAAGATTACTTCTTCTTCATTACATCAATACTCTTTAGTGATTCACCAGTACCGATCGCCACACAATCGAGGGGATCATTGGCAATGAATACTGGTACCTTTGTTGCATCAGCAATAACATCTGGGAGGTGCTTCAACAAGGCCCCACCACCGGTTAGGACAATTCCGTGGTCAATAACATCCGCTGCGATTTCTGGTGAAGTCTCTTCCAAGGTTCCCTTAATTGCAGTAATAATGCTGTCAACAACGTCTTGAAGTGCCGTCGAAACGTCCTTAGCGGAAACTTCCATCGTCTTAGGTAAACCAGTAACAAGGTCCCGTCCGCGAACCTGGGTCGTCCCCATCTCTTCAGCAGCTTCTACTGATGCAGAACCAACATCCCACTTCAGTTTTTCGGCGGTCCGGTCCCCAATCAAGAGGTTCATGTGTTGCCGGACATATTGGACAATCGCATCGTTCATCTTGTCACCGGCCATCCGGATAGAACGGCTGGACACAATCCCACCTAACGAAATTGTGGCAACGTCGGTCGTTCCACCACCAATATCAACAACCATGCTCCCGGTTGGGTCCATTACTGGAAGGCCGGCCCCAATTGCCGCTGCAAATGGTTCTTCAATAACGTAAGCATCACGTGCACCGGCTACCCGCGTAGCATCGATGACGGCCCGCTTTTCAACTTCGGTAATTCCACTTGGTACACAAACCATCACGTACGGCTTGCCGTTATTCCCAAGGGTCTTGTCAATGTAATACTTCATCATTGCAACAGTCGTGTCATAATCAGCGATAACCCCATCTTTCATTGGCCGAATGGCAACAATGCTCTCTGGTGTCCGCCCAATCATGTCCCGCGCATCAGTGCCAACGGAAATCACCTCGTTGGTCTTTGTGTTACGGGCAACAACTGATGGCTCGCGTAATACGATCCCCTTACCTTCGAGGTAAACAATCGTATTAGCAGTTCCAAGGTCAATGCCAAGATTTTTTGTTCCGATTCCTAGCAATCTGCTTCTTCCCTTCGTCTTTAAAATCAAATTAATATCGTGCATATTATACCATAGCCACCCGGTACATACGAACATTAATATACATTAATAATCTGAAAGGAAGTATTTTTAGCACGGAAATTAATTCTTTTTTAACCTTTTAGATACACCGCTCTTCACGCCAGCTATAATACTTGTCCCGCCCAACAATCATGAAGTCAACGAGCTGGAGACCGATGATGTCACAACCATGGTCAAGCCGCTGGGTAAACGAATAGTCCTGGTCTGACGGCTCAATGTCCCCTGACGGGTGGTTATGGATCATGATGATTCCGCGCGCTGAGTTACGCAAGGCATAGTTAAAAATCCGGTCAGGGTAAAGGACACACTCACTCCGCCCACCGACAAATAATGTCTTCCAGGCGATGATGTCGTTGTGGACATCCGTGCAGGCGACGCAGATCCTTTCCTGCTCCTCTCCTTGGAAATGCGCCACCATCTCCCGCCCAAGCTCAACGCTTGAGTAGGCGTGGCCGATAATTTCTTGGTGACTCTTGGCAACCTGCTGGCCCAGCTCAATCGCTGCAAACACCGTCGCCATCTCTGGTGCCCAGGAAAGCATCTGCTCTCGTTCTACCCGGCTAGCCTTTTTAAGGGCAAAGGGGGTCGGACACTTCCGGATAAACTGTTGGCAGAGTTGTTGTCGTTGGTCACCCAAACTAGCGGGAAGGCTTGCCAATACCAGTGCTGCGTAATCATTCTGCATTTCTTTTTCCATGTTAAGTACAATCTCCTTTAAAATTACTCGCTATTATTTAAATACGTAAAATTTTGGATTTTGCACTTTTTTTCTTTTAATTTTTAAAAAGTTGTCGAACATCGGAAATGAAATAAAGCGAGCCCGTAACGATCAACACATCCTCTGCACTCATCTCACCAGCTAACTGAGCAAGGCCGAGTTGCCATTCCGATGCGTACTCAACAGGATACTTTGTGGGAATGTCTTTTACGATCGCCGCCAGGTCCGCACTAGGTCGTTTTGGCCCCGGACCGGCAAACTGAGTCACCAACAAGTGGACGTTGCCCAGGCTGGCAAGTTCGCCAAGCATTAAGTCGTACTGCTTATCTGCCAAAATCGCCACTAAGAGGTATACCTCGCGGTCGGCAAAATCATCCTGAATCGTCTGCACAAGGGCCTGTATGCCAGGTAAATTATGCGCCCCATCTAATAGGACAAGCGGTTCGTCACTTACTACTTCTAACCTGCCCGGCCAGGTTGTTTCATTGATCCCCATCTTAAAGGCCTGAACATCAACTGGCAACCCAACTTGCTGCATAAAAACTTGTGCCGCCGTTATTGCAACTGCCGCGTTTTCTACCTGGTAGTCACCACCAAGCCCGAGCGCAAACCTTCCCCGCTTTATCACGGGGCCCCGGTAGTCAATCGTCGCTTGAAATTGGTGCCCATTGACTTTCTTCGCCATAAACGCATCCCCCAGCTCGTACAGGGGAGCATGTTTCCGGTGGGCAGCTGCAATAATTACTTCTCGTGCTTCTGATGGCAGCTTGCCAACCACCACCGGCACCTGGTCCTTAATAATTCCGGCCTTTTGCGTGGCAATTTTGGCTAGTGTATCACCAAGGTATTTCATGTGGTCCCAGCCCACGGTCGTAATGACACTGACTTGGGGAATAATGACGTTGGTCGAATCAAATAGGCCACCAATCCCCACTTCTAGCAAAACAACATCCGGCTTCTTTTCTGCCATATAGCAAAACATCAGCGCCGTATCAATTTCAAACTCAGTTGGCCCCCCCGTTGGCAGCTCCTCGTCCAGCCTTGCAACGACGGGTTCAATGCGCTGGGTTAATTTTGTCAGCTCCTCATCGCTAATCTGTTCACCGTTATATTCGATTCGCTCATTAAAGCGAGTAATAAACGGTGAGGTAAAGCTGCCAACCGTTAGCCCACTGGCCAAAAGGACTGACCGCATCATCGCCACAACCGACCCCTTACCATTGGTCCCGGTCACGTGGACATAGTTCAGTCCCTCCTGGGGGTTGCCGAGTGCGGCTAAGAATTGTTTCATCCGGGAAAGAGTGGGGATCTTTTTAAACTTTGCGCGGCCATGAATAAAGGCCAGCGCGTCATCATAGTTATCAATCATCATTTTCTCCTCATTCAATAAAACAGGAGACCAGAAAAAACATTTTCCCCAGCCTCCTGTTTCAGCTTCAAATATTATCCAGCGATCACGGGGCAAGTAATATCTTCCTCCGCAATGCCATCTTAATTCTAGTGGTAAAGGTCAAAGCGTCCCTTGGACAACAGTTCCTTCACCCCACCGGTTTCCATTAGTGAGCGGTCGGCGATAATCTTCTTCATTGCCGAAGCGGTGTAGCCCTTAATCTCATGGCCCATTGCCTCACCAAAGCCGCGGGTATTACCAACGGATGCGACCGTTCCAAGTGACTTGTAGGTAAAGGCCTTTGCTTTGCGCTTGCCAGTCTTGATCCGGCTAGCAATGTCTTCAGCCGTAAAGTCAGCCATTGCCAAGGCAATTTGCGCAGTCGTTGGGTATGGTCGCTTGCCATCAGGTGGCATAACCGCCGCAACATCCCCTAGGATGTAGACATCGTCGTGGTCCGGATCATTTAAGTGGTCAGTGACCATTACCCGGCCCCGCCGTTCCTTAAATCCAGCTTCGGCCATCAGTGGGTTCCCACTGACACCAGTTGTCCAGATAATCGTCCCAGCTGATTGGGTCTGTTCTTCAGTATCATCACCATGCTTGTAGTAAACCTTACCTGGTTCGATCCGTGAAATCCGTGAGCCATCAAATAACTGAACCCCTAGCTTCTTAACCAGGTTTACCCCGTAGTCCGCAAGCTTTTCGCTAAACATTGGCAACAGCCGGGTTGAAGCTTCGATCAAGGTAATCTTAATCTCACTCGGATCAACACCGGCAATCTTTGCGTAACTTGGGCGGGCGTCAACCAAGGCGCCGGCTAGCTCAATTCCAGTAAAGCCCCCACCACAGATGATGATGTGCAAGTCATCTGGGTTTTTGCTTTGCTGGTAGTCTTGCATCTTAGCAATAATGTGGTTGTAAATTGTCTTTGCTTCGTCGACATCCGTCATTGGGAAGGCGTTTTCGTCTACCCCGGAAATTCCGAAACTTTCTGAGACGAAGCCAAGACCAACCACGCAGTAATCGTAGTGCAGTAATTCGGCGTGCTTAGCAAGCTTTACCGTCTTATTGGCGGTGTCAACACCAACCACTTCATCCTGGATAAAGGTCGTAATGTTTGGCTTTACAACGTCACTGATTGGATAAGAAATCCGTGATGGCGTCTGTGTACCCGCCGCAACTTCGTGTAAGTCCGTTGCTTCGAAGTGGTAATCATTTCGATCAACTAAAATGATATGAACATTGTCCTTTATCTTTTTTTGCAATAAAACAACTGTTTTAAGGCCAGCATATCCAGCCCCTAATACTACAACTTCCTTCATCTTTTCTCATCCCTTCATCACATTATAATTAATTATAAACATACTTTGAAATAAAGAAACAGTCTTGCGTTAATTCCCTTCATCGGCTTGTTTTAGCATCCGATAATGTTTATTGGTTGCTTGCAATTCCGCCGGGCTACCCTGCATTGCAATTTGCCCATCTTCGATAAAGACAACCTGGTCCATCATTTCGATCCCTTGCAAGTGGTGGGTAATCCAAATCAGGGTCTTATCCTTTAATTGGTCCATGAAGGTGGTAATTACTTGCTGTTCCGTGATGGGGTCTAGGCCCACTGTCGGCTCATCAAGCAAAACAATTGGGGCATCCTTTAGGAGAATTCGGGCAAGTGATAGCCGGTGACGTTCCCCGCCAGAAAAGCGGAGCCCTGCTTCCCCGACCATCGTATCTAGCCCTTTTGGCAAACTCTTAACCATCGCAGCCAGGCCTACCCGTTCGAGCACGGACCATACCTGGTCTTCAGTTGCGTCCTCGTTTCCCAATCGAACATTGTTAAGGACGGTGGTATTAAAGAGGTATGGTGACTGGTGGACGACCCCGATGTACTTGGCAATCCCGTCACCAAATTCATCAGTTGCTACCCCGTTCAACGTTATTTTACCAGCAGTTGGCTGGCGGTCACCACGGATCAAGCTGGCAAAGGTACTCTTTCCTGCACCACTCCGGCCCAAAATTGCTAACTTTTCACCTGGCTTAATCTCTAGGTCAAGCCCGCGGAGGATTAGCTTTTCCGTTCCTGGATAACGGTACTGTAAGTTTTCCGCCTTAATCGTGTATGGTGCCGCTAACTCTACCGGCTTAGTCTCTTCTTTTGCGGGCTGGGGTAGTTTGTTCAGCCGGTTGAGCGAATCAGTGTACACATTGGTTTGCTGGGCAGCAGTCGGTAGGCTAGAGAGCACTTCATCCAGCGGAAAGACACAGAGGACAAACGCTGCAATCCAGTTGGCACTACCGCCCCAGTGACCACCAAAATAACTGGCGCCCCAAATTACGAGACTAATTACCACGAGTAAGATCATTACCTGCAACACAAAGTCCCGCAGGTGTTCGAACTTCTTCTTTGCCTGCTGGGAAGCCAATAAGTGCTTTTCACTATGGCGGTGGTGGGTCAAGTACTCATCACTGCGCCCTGCTAATTCCCAATCGGTGATCCCCATGATGTTATCCGTCAAGTCCGCGTATAAGGTATTCGTATACTGCTTTTCCAGTTGTTGCCGGGCACCGTTGACCAGTACCGACCAAACAGGAATTGCAATGATAATCAGCCCAAACAAGACGAGCATTAATAACCCCATCAACGGGGAGAGGATGCCCATCGCAATCACAATAATCGCGTAAAGGCCAAAGGCAACTAGCATCGGAAAAATCGTCCGCAGGTACAAGTTTTGAATGTGGGCAACGTCTTCGGATAATAACCCGAGGATATCGCCGATCCGGTACTTGCTATTGAAGAAAACCGCGTCTTGTTCCAATGAATCGTACAGCTTTTTCCGAAAAGCCGACGTCATCTTAAAAACCCAGTTGTGACTGGCGAGCCGTTCAAAGTAATTTGTCACCGGCCGAAAAATTCCAAAGGCCCGGGTTAAGACAATTGGAACGTAGACCAGCAAGATATTAAACGGCATCGTCGCTGACTTACTAATTAGAAAACCAGCCGTGAACATCAGCCCGCCGGCACAAATAAAAGTAATAATTCCTAATGAAATCGCCAGTACAAGGGTCCACTTATACCGCTTTAAGAAGGGCTTTACCCACTGGTCGTGCTTCATTGCCTTAAGCAACGGAATTTTATTCATGGTTGCCCCTCCTTCCCTTCGTTTGATCCATTAATTCAGTAAAGTAGCCTTGTTCAGCTAATAATTGCTGGTAGGTCCCCTGCTCAACTAGGCGACCGTCTTTTAAGACTAGGATATAATCCATCTGCTTCATCCAGTGAAGACGGTGGGTTGCAAAGAAGACCAGCCGGCCGTCCATCAGGGGAAGCATCCGCTTTTTCAATTCAAGTTCGGTCTCAATGTCTAAGTGGGCAGTTGGCTCATCAAAGATCATTACCTTCCGCGAAGCATCAAGGAATGCCCGGGCAAGGGTAATCCGCTGCGCCTGACCACCACTTAATGGCCGGTGACCATTCCCAATCATCGTATCAAGCCCCGCTGGTAATTCAGCGACCAGCTGGTCTAAGCCAACGACATGAACGGCCTCTTGGAGCTGCTCTTCACTCACCCCTGGGGTGTAAAAGGCAATGTTATTCCGTAATGTATCCGCAAAGATATATGGTGTCTGTGGGATGTACAGGATCTGCTTTTGCCAGCTCTTGATGTTAAGGGTATCAACTTTCTGGCCTTGAATGGTCATTTTTCCGCTCTTTGGTGGTAAAAAGCCACTCAACAAGTTGATCAAGGTGGTCTTGCCGGCACCACTCATCCCGATAATCCCGACCTTTTGCGGCCCGCTTACTGTTAAGTTGATATCGCGCAATTCGCTTTCCCCATGAGGATAGGCAAATTCAACATTTTCAAGGTGGAGCTCATCCCCCGTCGTCCAGGGGTGAAGTTCAACTTGTGGTCTCTTCGGCAAATCCATGTTGATGATCCGTAAAACGGCATGAAACGAGTTCTTCCCGTTTAGTGTGGCGTGGTAGTCACTGGCAAAATTACGAATCGGCAAGAAATATTCTGGCGCTAAGATCAAGATGGCTAATGCGGGAAATAGTAGCAAATGCCCATTGATTAACCGCAAGCCCAAGAAGACCGCCAACACTGCGATTGCCAGGGTCGTAAAGAAGTCGAGAGCAAAGTTCGATAGCATCGCTACCTTGATCACGCTCATCGTTGACTTCCGGAAACGTTCACTCGACCGGTAGATACTCCGCGAATAGCGCTTGCTCAACCCCAGGTACTTGAGGGTATCAATTCCCCGCAAGGAATCAATGAAGTGGTTTGACAAAACCTGAAAGGCAGCGTATTGGCGGTCAGCCTTGGCCTTAGCCGCGTAACCTAAAATAATCATAAATAAGACAATTAGCGGGTAAACAAGCAACATCACAATTCCTGATATCCAGTCGAGGAAGAAACAAACGATCAGGAGAATAACAGGAATAATCATCATACTAATGACCTTGCTGTAAATCAGGTGAATGTAGTTTTCAACCTCACTAATTCCGTCTAACGCTAAGGTAACCATGTTACCGGTCCCCTCGCGTTGCACAATTGCCGGTCCTAAGTTAAAAACTTTTTTTAGCAATTGCTTTCGAAAATCCTGGGCAGCCATCCGGGCATACTTATCAAGCCAGCTATTACCAAGCTCGGTTGAGCCATGACGCAATAGGTAACAACCAGCAAAAACTAGCAGCCAGGTCAACTGACTAGCCAAGGAATGTCCCTGCCAAAGACCGGTCAGCAATGCTGCAAGCCCTAATCCTTGGCCGAGGATAAGAAAAGCTTGCAGGACATAAAGCCCCACAAGCTTAATCATGATCTGCCTGCTCCCCTTTATCTTGAAGAGTAGTTTATCAATCATAAATTGTTATTTAACCTCCGGAATAGCTGGCATTGCAATCCGCTTACGGAAAATCCAGTAAGCCCAGATTGTGTATGCCAGAACGAATGGTAATAAGCAACAAGTTGCGATGGTCATTACCGTTAGTGTGTATTCCGTTGAGGAAGCATTTTGAATAAGCAAGTCATACTTAGGGCTAATGCTACTAATTAATACTCGTGGGAACAAGCCGATAAAGATCAAAGCAACAAGTGATACCAATGTTAATCCGCTTGAAATGAAGGCTGCCATGTTACGGTTCTTAAATACCGCCGCGTGCGCGTAAACTGAAGTGGCAACGATCAATACAAGCATTACAAGGGTACCAATTGGGTGAACGCTTAAGAAGTCGGTCATGAATAGCAAGAGGATTGCGAAGACGACTTCACCAACGTAGAGGACCCAGTATAAGAATTGCGCGTAGTTACGTGCCCGCTCTTGAACAGGACCAGTTGTCTTCAAGGCAATGTAGTTAATTCCGTGAAGGTAGGTCAATAAGAGTAAGGCAATTCCGCCGACAATTGAAATCCAGTTAAAGTAATCAAAGAAGCCGGCATCGAAGTTACCCTTGGCGTCAATTGGCATTCCGTGAATCATGCTGACAAACATAATCCCTAATAGGAATGGCACCATTGCACTACCAAGTGCTAATGCCTTATCCCAGCGACGCTTCTTTGGCATCGGGCTCTTATCCCGGAATTCAAAGGAAACTCCCCGGATAATTAAGCCAACTAGGATAAAGGCTAAAATCAAGTAGTAACCACTAAATAGACTTGCGTACCAGAATGGGAATGATGCAAACATGGCACCACCAGCAGTGATCAGCCATACTTCATTGGCATCCCATACTGGTCCAATTGTTTCAACTAATTGATCACGTTCGTTTTCATCATGGGCAAGTGTTTCAACCGCCATCCCCACCCCGTAGTCAAAACCATCGAGGAAGAAGAAACCGGCGAACAAGACACCAATTAAGACGAACCATAATAATTGAAGAGCACTCATTTAGAACGCCTCCTTATCAAATGGATCGAGAACCTTCTTGAATTTCGGTTCAATTGCTTCTGATGGGTCCTTCCGTAATTCGCGGATGATTAACCCAATCAATGTAATTGCCAAGCTGGTAAAGAGAACGAAGAAGACAATGTTAGTTGTCAACAACGAACCAACCGAAACGTTTGGTGATACACTCTCAGCAATGGTGAACAATCCGTAAACCGTCCATGGGACACGACCAAATTCGGTAATAAACCAACCAGCAGTGTTACCGATGAATGGTAAGAAAGTTGTGATGGCAATGCACCATAAGGCCCACCGCCGTTCAGTCAGTGCCTTCTTGGCCTTCTCACGCGTCATGATTAAGCCGACAAGTGATACCAAGAAGATCCAGGCACCAACCGCACACATAATCCGGAAACTGTAGAACAAGGTGTTTACTGGTGGGTAGAAGTTAATGTCCTCACCGTACTTGTCCTTGTATTGCTTTTGCAACTTAGCATTAATCTCATTCATCCCGGTAACCGCCCCGGTCGTCTTGTGGTATGAAAGAATACTCAAGGCGTAAGGCACATCAATGTTTGCCTTTACCTTGTGTTCCTTCATGTCAGCAATCCCGACGATTGTCCATGGGGCGTGCTTACCAGTAGTCGTGAAGACGTCTTCAGTTGCCGCAAACTTCATTGGTTGTTCCTTAATAAGGTATTGCATCTGCAAGTCACCGGCAACGATTCCACCAACAGAGAAGATCAAGGAAACTAAGAGTCCTAACCGCAGTGACTTCTTGTAGAAGATCCGGTTAGCTTCTGAGAGCTTCTTGTTCTTGAGCAGTTGGAAGGCCGTCAAGCCGGCGATAATAATACCACCCATCATCATCGCATTTAAGATAACGTGGCTGTATTCATACCATAATTGCGGGTTCTTTAGCAAAGCGCCAAAGTCAACCATCTCGGCCCGCCCATTCTTAACTGCATAACCAACTGGGTGTTGCATGAATGAGTTCGCCGTTAAAATCCATAATGCGGATGTCAAAGAACCGATACTGGTCATCCAGATGAAGAACAGGTGAACCCCTGGCTTAACCTTTTTCCAGGTAAATACCCACAGGCCAATAAATGTTGATTCCATAAAGAATGATAGCAAAGCTTCAAGAGCTAGAGGTGCACCGAAGATATCACCCATAAACCGTGAGTAATCAGACCAGTTCATCCCGAACTGGAATTCCTGGATCAAACCAGTAACAACACCGACAGCAAAACTAAGCAGGAAAATATTTCCCCAGAATTTCGCCATCTTCTTGTATGTCTCATCCTTTGTTTTGACATACATGCTTTCCATAATGGCGACGATAAACGCTGTCCCAATGGAAAATGGAACAAAGAAGAAGTGATAGACCGTCGTCATGGCAAATTGGAAACGTGCCAGACTAAGAATAGTCATTATAAATACCTCCCTCCGAAGTACATCGAAAATAATAGTAGTTGAAACCGTTTCCTGTTTCTACACCTATAATCATAATACTTGTGATAAACATTTACAATGACTAAATATAAGAAAAAATTAACAATTTTCGAAAGAAATGCCCTATTACCGGGGAATACTTTTCTTATCGTCCGATAACTGTTTATCACCAATATATGAATTTATTTTCATATAAAAGCAAAAGAAGCTGGTCACACCAGCTTCTTTCAACTCTATTCACTTGTCTAGCACTAAATAGTTCCTAGATAAAATCGCCATTAATTGTCTATAATCTTATCACTTTAATAGTTAACCTAGGCGTTGGCTAATGACGCAAGCCGTTCCTTAGCAGCAGCAAGCTTTTGCTGCCATTCCACAGCCTTTTGCCGCTCAGCTTCAACAACCTTTTCTGGCGCATTATCAACAAACTTCTTATTGCCGAGCTTCTTTTCAGACCGTTGAACTTCCTTTTCAAGCTTAGCAATTTCGTCGTTCATCTTCGCCTTTTCTTCTTCGAGGTCAACTAATTCTGCCATTGGAATATATACTTCTGCACCGGCTAAAATACCGCTCATCGCTAGTTTAGGTGCCTGAACATCCTTACTAATCGTTAAGTTTTCTGGGTGACAGAAGCGGTCGATGTAATCCCGGTTATCAGTCAGCATCTTGCCGAGGTGGTCATTATCAACCTTAACGAGGATGTCAACCGGCTTCGACATTGGCGCATTAGCCTGGCTCCGGATGTTCCGTACCGCCTTGATCATTTCAATCAGGCTGCCCATCTGTTCAGTAGCATCATCATCATTAAGGTCCGCATTAGCTACTGGGTACTTAGCAACCATGATTGACTTACCGTCATGCGGCATTGACTGCCATAACTTTTCAGTAACAAATGGCATAATTGGGTGCATCATCTTCAAGGTTTGGTCAAGGACATAGCCAAGGATGTTCTTGGTATTCGCCTTTTCTTCGTCAGTCCCGTTGTTCAGCTTCTCCTTGGTCATTTCGATGTACCAGTCACAGAAGTCGTTCCAGATAAAGTTGTATAGTGCCCGGCCCGCTTCACCAAACTCAAACTTTTCAAATTGGTCGTTAACCTGAGTAATGGTGGCGTTCAACCGGCTTAAGATCCAGCGGTCAGCGAGGTCCCACTTGCTCTTGTCCGGCAGAGTTGGCGCTGGCATGTCGCCGAGGTTCATGATTACGTACCGGCTGGCATTCCAGATCTTGTTGATAAAGTTCCAGGCCGCGTCCATCTTCGTGTATGAGAAGCGAATATCTTGCCCCGGCGTTGAGCCAGTAATCAAGAACCACCGCAAGGCGTCAACCCCATACTTCTTGATCACGTCCATTGGATCAATCCCGTTACCAAGGGACTTACTCATCTTCCGGCCCTGTTCGTCACGAATCAACCCGTGGAGCAAGACATTCTTAAATGGTGCCTTCCCGGTAAATTCAAGGGATTGGAAGATCATCCGTGATACCCAGAAGAAGATAATGTCATAACCGGTAACCAGGGTGTTGGTTGGGAAGTAGCGCTTGAAATCGGCTGAATCAGTGTCTGGCCACCCCATCGTGGAAAATGGCCACAATGCACTAGAGAACCAAGTATCCAAGACATCCTTATCTTGTTCCCAGTTTTCCGCATCCTGTGGCGCTTCCATTCCGACATAGACTTCCCCAGTCTTCTTGTTATACCAAGCTGGGATCCGGTGGCCCCACCATAATTGACGGGAGATCACCCAGTCATGAATGTTTTCCATCCACTGGGTAAAGGTGTGTTCAAACCGTCCCGGAACAAAGTTAACCCGGTCATCAGTCTCCTGGTTCTTTAAGGCTGCTTCGGCAAGTGGCTTCATCTTAACAAACCACTGGGTTGAAAGCCGCGCTTCCACTTGTACCCCGGTCCGTTCAGAGTGCCCAACCGAGTGAACAATTGGGTCAATCTTTAACATGTAGCCCTGGTCTTGAAGGTCCTTAACGATTGCTTCCCGGGCTTCAAACCGGTCCATGCCTTCGTACTTACCGGCATTTTCGTTCATCGAAGCATCTTCGTTCATTGTATTGAGTTCTGGCAAGTTGTGACGCTTACCAACCTTAAAGTCGTTCGGGTCATGGGCAGGGGTAATCTTTACCATCCCGGTTCCGAAGTCAGGGGTTACGTAGTCATCAGCGATAATTTCGATCTCCCGGTCAACCAGTGGAACACGGATGTGCTTCCCAACTAAGTCCTTGTACCGTTCATCATGGGGGTTAACGGCAACCGCTTCATCCCCGAACATCGTTTCTGGACGGGTTGTCGCAATTTCAATGTAGTCCTTACCGTTAAAAGTCGTCCCGTCAGTAAATGGGTACTTAACATGGTAAAAGGCACCCTTATCGTCCTTGTGGATCACTTCGATGTCAGAAAGGGCAGTCCGTGCTTGCGGATCCCAGTTGATGATGTAAGTTCCCCGGTAGATCAAGCCCTTCTTGTATAGTTCAACAAAGACTTTCCGGACAGCCTTGTTTAGCCCTTCGTCAAGGGTAAAGCGTTCCCGATCATAGTCAACAGAAATCCCCATCTTAGCCCATTGCTTATGGATAATGTCGGCATATTCATCCTTCCAGTCCCAGACCTGTTGGACAAACTTTTCCCGGCCAAGGTCATAGCGGGAAATCCCTTGCTTCCGCAACCGCGCTTCAACTTTTGCCTGGGTGGCAATCCCGGCGTGGTCCATCCCGGGGAGCCATAAGACATCATAGCCCTGCATCCGCTTTTGCCGGATGATCATATCCTGTAAGGTCGTGTCCCAGGCATGGCCTAAATGTAGTTTACCAGTAACATTTGGCGGTGGAATAACAATGGAATATGGGTGCGCCTTCTTATCACCACTTGGCTTAAAAAAGCCTTGATCGATCCACCATTGGTAACGTCCTTCTTCAACGGCAGAAGGATCGTACTTGGTAGACATTTCTTTTTCTGTCATAGTAGAAACTCCTTTCAAACAGCAGCATATTTTTATGCATTAACCAAAAAAACTCGCCCTATCACTACGATAGGACGAGTTAACGCGGTACCACCTAATTTGAGTGTCAACCGACACCCCACTTTAATCATTTAATAACGGTAAATGAACCGGACACCCCTACTATTAGTTCAGCATGTCAGCTCCCGAGCTACGTTCATAAAGTATTTACCTAGCCCTCTCCCACTACCAGGGCCTCGCTGATCGGCACCGCTTCACTACTCTTTCGGTCAATGCTTATTAATTTGTATCATAGCTAAATAATTTAGCGTCGTCAAGTAATTTTAAAGCAATTCCGCAAAGACGTCTTCGTTTTGGTTCAAGAAGTCTTCACCAGGGTGGATATCTGTAATCTCGATTCCAGCTAATGACCGCTTCATCAAGCCTTCGATGTCAAGCCGTTTCTCGTATTCCCGTGCCCGCTCAACATTTGGCCGCGTCTTCGGCGATGGCGGGGTAAAGACGGTACAACAGTCTTCGTATGGCAAAATCGACAGGTCATAAGTACCAATTTCTTCAGCAATCTTGATAATCTCCGTCTTATCATATGAAAGCACCGGCCGCAATACTGGGTATGCCGTCACATCATTGATGGCAACCATACTTTCCATCGTTTGTGAGGCAACCTGGCCAAGCGATTCGCCGTTAAAAATTGCTAAGCCGTGCCGTTTCTCCATCAGCGCTGCCGCCAGCCGCAACATCATCCGCCGTTGGATCGTCATCAAGTAGCCTTCTGGTACCTTTTCCTTAACCGTTTCTTGGATTTCCGCAAATGGCACCTGGATAAACTTGATGTTACCACTGTATTTGGCTAGCTTTTCCGTTAACTGCTTGGCCTTGGCAAGGGCTTGGGGACTAGTGTATGGCGGACTGTAGAAGTGGACCATTTCCAGCGAAACGCCCCGCTTCATTGCGAGGTAAGCAGCAACTGGGGAGTCAATTCCCCCGGACATCATCATCATTCCCTTACCAGCAGTTCCTACCGGCAGGCCACCAGCACCCTTGATTGTTTCACTTGAGAGGTAGATCCCGTTCAAGCGAATTTCAACCCGCAAGGTTAAGTCGGGGTGATGAACGTCAACTTTTAGCTTGCCAGGGAACTTTTCTAGCAGGTAGCCCCCTAATTGCTTGTTCATCTCAAAGGTATCAAGTTCAAAGTGGTGGTCAGAACGCCGGGTCTCCACCTTAAACGTGATCGGCTGGTCGACCTGTTCTGCGATCATCTGCTCTGCAGCCTTGGCGGTTGCCGCAAAAGTCTTGTCGACCTTCACCGACGGAGAAAAGTTTTGAATCCCAAAGACAAGCTTTAAGCGGTTCATAACTTGGTCATAGTCTGCCCCGTTTAATTCAACGTGCAGGCGGTCACGCTGGGCATGAACCTTCACCTGGTCAAAGCTATGCAGGGCGTGGCGGACGTTATCCCCCAGCCGGTCGATGAACGACTTTTTATTGTGGCCCTTGGTTGATAGTTCACCATAGCGGACCATAATTTCTGTATATTGCAAATTGCTTCCTCCTTTCACCCTAATCAATAATCTTCTTAAAACCAGCGTATAGTTCGTCAAAGGTCCGGTTAAACTGGTCAGCCTCTGCTAAAGTGTTCTGGTCGCCGAGACTGATCCGCACCGCACTGGTTGCAATGTTTTCTGGCACCTTCATCGCTGCCAGTGTCCCGGCTTCCGCATGCTTCTTTGAGGAGCAAGCGCTAGTCGTCGAAATATAGATTCCCTTATCCTCAAACGCATGGACAATGGTCTCCCCACGGACACCGACAATTGAAAAGCAGAGAACATGGGACGCAAAGCCCTTATCCCGGCCAGAGATTAACTTGACATGGTCAAAGCTGGCTAAGTGGTCGTAGATCCGTTCCTTAACTGCATGTTCTTGCTTAACCGCTGCCTTTTCGTTCTCTTTTACAAGGCGGACCGCCCGGGCGAGGGCAACATCCCCGGGCGTATTTTCTGTCCCACTCCGGAGGTTCCGTTCTTGCCCACCACCGGCAATCAGGGGTGCTAATTTCCGTCCACTCTTGACGTAGACAAAGCCGGTACCACGGGGGGCGTGGAATTTATGACCAGAAAAGGTCGCAAAGTCAACCCGGTCACTAAAGACTTGTGAATCAAGCCCCTTACCGATCGCCTGGACCGCATCAACCATAAAGTGAATGTTCGGGTAATCCTTTAAGATCTCCCCGACTTCTTTAATTGGCTGAATCGTACCGATCTCATTGTTGACCGCCATAATTGACACTAAAATCGTGTCTGGGCGGATCGCCTTCTTAACATCTTCCGGGTCAATCCGTCCTTCCTTGTCAACGGGGAGGTAGGTGATGTCAAAGCCCAGTTCTTTAAGCTGCTCCAGCGGGTTCTTAACGGCAGCGTGCTCAACACTTGTGGTAATAATGTGCTTGCCAAACCGGTGCTTTGCCATGGCTGTCCCCTTAATCACCCAGTTATCACCTTCAGAACCGCCACTCGTGAAAATAATTTCACTAGGCTTGACGCCTACTAATTTGGCAATCTGCTGACGGGCTTGCTCCAACAAGTTCCAGGCATTTTCACCAAAGTTGTGGAGGCTACTAGGGTTCCCCCATATCTTTTGACTAACGGCATCATAAGTATCAAGTACTTCTGGTGACACTTTAGTTGTCGCACTGTTATCAAAATAGATCATTACCGATTTCCTTCCTAAATAATCCGCAGGAAAGTTGCAAATGAGCGACCTCTCCTGCAAAAATCAACAGTCTTTGGCAGAGTTACTGTTGAAGAATTCGACTCTTCTTAAAACGATTGTATATTATAGCAGAAAATCGGCTGGTCGGCATTAATAATCCCCCTGCTGACGGAAAGCCCCTTTTTATAGTTTAAAAAACAAGAGGCCGGGAAAAAACTAAATTCCTCAAGCCTCTAAATATGAAAATCCGAACCATGATTTTTGTTTTGACAAAAATTGTGGTTCGGATTTTTACTTGTTTCTTTAAAATTGCCGGATAATTGGTAATCATTTTGCCTAACTTGGTTAAATTCATGGCCATTAAGACCAATCCAATATCGTTTTCCACTGTCTGTTGGCCGCGAAGGTGGGTTCGGCGTACGCCAAAATCCCTCTTCATGCGACCAAAAACAGGTTCAACGTCGAACTTGCGTCGACGATAAATTGCTTGTCCTTCGTCACTAGAGAGGGTTTCTTTGACTTGTGCTTTAAAATAGTTCCAAGTAGGATTGACCTGGATGTAACGCAAACGACCACTAGGAGTCTTCGCTAGTTGATCTAACTCTGCCGATAATTGATGTTTATCAGCACGGTAAAGTTTAAGATCACGCGTAAAACCGTACCGATCGGTTCGTTGACTGTAACGAGCAAAACCAAAACGCACGCCTAAATGGTCTATATAATAGTCATCTTTAGCGTTGTACTGCCAATTTTGTGGCTTAGTTGAATCATTTTTGAACTTGCGCTTCTGTTCTTTCTGGTAAGTTGTATAAGGAATAATTGGTTGTTTTTCAAATTGATCAATAATCGTCGTGTAATTGTACTCACTTCCGTAGCCAGCGTCAGCTACAATGTGTTCAAAGAAATTTAAACAATGGAATTGCTTGAGGAAGGGAACTAATGTCCTTGTATCGGTTGGATTACTAAACAAGGCATAATCAAGGACAAATTGATTATGAGTGGCAATCTGAAGGTTATAGCCGGGCTTTAGTTCGCGGTTTTTCATTGAATCTTCTTTCATACACATGAAAGTCGCATCGTGATCAGTTTTAGAGAAACTATTACGGCCCTGAAAGACTGTCTCAGCTTCCTCATATTTTTTTGCCCGCGGGACCATATCTTGCTTAAGTTTTCGATGTAGTTTTTTTAAGAAACGACGTCGTTGTTTCTTAACTGAACCACCCTTGATCACTTTCAGTTCTTTTTTTATTTCTTCGTTGAGCTGCCCAATCTGTTTTTCTAATTGATCAGTCATCGTTTCCAAGCCTTCTGATGATTCAATGAGTTCTGGTTTCATTGCCTGAATAACCTTTTTCTCGATCAATTCATCATACATTGCGTTTATGTCTTGCTTTAACTTAGCATGATATTTCTCAACTGATTTCCGCCAAGTAAAGGAATACTTATTAGCGTCTGCTTGAACCTTAGTTCCATCAATAAACAAAGCATCTTTTTTGACCAAGCCATGATCAGTTAGGGACATCGTGAAGTAAACAAACGCACGCTTGATCAAGTTAGCAGCGTGTTGACTACTTCTGAAGTTATTGATGGTATGGTAACTATAGGTATGATCGCGAGCTAACCACCGCATTGGTAAGTTTTCGACCAGCATAGTTTCAATCTTGCGTCCCGAATATGTTTGACGAGCATAGGCAAATAATAAAATTTTCAGCATAATTGCCGGATGTGAAAGTGGGCGACCGGTAGTCGCCACTTTTTCTGATAATAAAACTTCCGCCGGGATCGAGTCGACAAAGGCATCGATCAACCGAACTAAATGCGTTTTAGGGACGTTAAAATCAAAGTTTAATACGAATTCAGTTTGTCCTGTGATATAATTTTGATACATGAAAATCATTCCTTTATTTTTGTTTTGTGGTAATTACATAATATCAGGAACGATTTTCTGTGTATAGGGTCTACAATTTTAAGTACTGATGGATTTAACATCGGTGCTTATTTTGTTTTAAAATTTAAAATAAAAAAACGAAAGATGGTTGGACCCCGTCTTCGTTTAAGAAAGGACCATCTTTCATGAATTATTCTACCAAAATTGCTTTAGGAATTAAAGATCGCCACCTTGAACTTGATATCAAACATTTCAAAAACCCGATTGAGGATCAAGGTAACTTGATCGTTGTCCATCTTACGCAAAGTTATCCCCATCATTGTCCTCTTTGCGGACAATTAATGAGCAAGAATGGCTTTAAAACTGTGCGGAGTTTAGGGCCATCGCTGCACTACAAGCCAACCATTTGGTCAATTCGCAAGCAGAAGTATATCTGTAAGCCTTCAGAAAATTGTCCTAAGACCGTTACTGATTTCGCCAAGGTTACTGATCTTAAATATCGTCATCACATCGCCTTAGCCGTCAAACAGCGTATTATGATGCAATTATCAACTAATGAATCGCAAACTGATATTGCCAAATCTTTTGGTGTCTCTGATTGGACTGTCAGACGCATCATTTCTAACCTCGATCAAGTCTTTAAGCCTAATTATCATTGGTTACCACGCCACATCGCCTTTGATGACTTCAAATCTGGCCGATTTGCGCCCAGTGACATGAGTATGATCTTAATGAATATTGAAAATAAACGCACCTTAGACATTATTTTGTCACGACGCAGCCGTTACTTATATAACTACTTTCTCCGCTATGATCGCTCCGCTCGTTTGGCCGTACAAACGGTTACTGTTGATTTATATACTCCCTATCGTCATTTAATTCATGAGCTTTTCCCTCATGCGTTAATTATCGCCGACCACTTTCACGTGGTCGCACAAGCATACCGGGCCTTAAACAAAATCAGAATCAAGGCAATGAATCGTGCTGGTAAAGGAACTCATCAATGGCGGGCCTTAAAACGTTTCTGGAAACTGATCTTAACGCCATCAGCTTCCCTTAAATACGATAATTACTGGTCGCGCCGTAACTTTCACTATGCGCAATTAACCGACGTTGAAGTAGTCCATCGCTTGCTTTCCTACGACGATGATCTAAGACAGGCGTATCGCTATTACCAAGACCTGATTCTCGCAATCAACCACCGCGATCAGAAAGAACTCAACCATCTTCTCGCTATTAAATGGACCCTTCTGCCACAACCACTTCAAAAAGTTCAACGGACCTTGCGCATACACAAAGCAGAGATCATCACTAGCTTCAAATATGACAACTATACTAACGGGCCAGTTGAAGGAACTAACAACAAAATCAAAGTAATTAAGCGGACTGCTTATGGTTTCCGGAACTTCTTCAACTTTCGGGCACGTATTCTCCTCGCTTTACCAAATTCATACATTGCCATCAATTGGAAAAACAAAAGAACAGCCCATACCAAAAGTCTGGCACGAGCTGCTTGAAAAGTTATTTAATTTTTTCTATCAGTACTTCTTGACGAAGAGCCTGTGTATACACAAAGCCGGACGATGAACCAAAAAATGGCTCATCGTCCGGCTTTTAGTTTTAGACTAGGACTTTTTTCCCAGCCTCTATCTTCACAAATTTAGTCGGTTGCAGCCTAGTCACGGCCAACTTCACGGTAGTAGCTATCTTCAATTCGCTTATAGCTCCCCGGCTCGACTTCTTCCAGCACCGTCGCAATCGACTCCAGACTAGCCGTATATTCATACCGGTCGAATAACTCTTGGGACTTCTTAGCCGCAACAGTAATCTTATCATTGTCACTAAAGCGGTTGGCGTACTGTAAGAAGCGCTCGGTCAACTCCGCACTGTCCCGAAGGATGTCAGTCTTGTCATTTAGGTTGTCGAGGTCTGATTCCACAATGATTAACTGCTTCGTTACTTCATCCATATTGATCTTATATTCGTTCAATTCGTCAGCAAGCTTCTTAATCTCGTCACTAACCCCGAAGAAGTAATCCATGTAATCCTTTGGCAGCCCTGGCAAGTTTAGTTGTTCGACCTGGCGGTGGATTGTCCGGATCTGAACCGAATACTTTTGCAGCATCTGCCGGGCCCGTTGTTCATCTGTCTGGAGCTTGGCGACCTCATCGTTAAGTTTTTCCTGACTCTTTTCAATCTCTGTCAGGTTGGTCTGGTTGCTCTTTTCACGGTCAAGAACCTGGCTAAAAATTGCCTGCTTTTTGGCAATTGCCTCCGCATCGTCCCGGTACTGCTTGAAGATGGCGCGGATCTGTTCATTTAATTCCCGCACCGTCTCCTGTTCGTTATTGGTCAGGGTGTAATTAAGGCTTAGGCGGTCAAGCTCGACACTCAACTCATCATTTTGCCGTTGAGCATGGCGGGTAAAGTCCTTCATCACATCCATCAAGTGAAGGGCCTCGTCCTTGGCGTCTAATTCTTTTTGCATTACCGCATACAGATGGTCGATTTGTTCGCTAAGGTCCTTATTTGACTGTTCAACAATGTCTAACTGAAGGTCATTTAATTGCTCAATCGTTTGGTCCAGCTTGGCCTTGAGTTGGTCAATCTGCTTGGCAATGTCCTTTTCCGTAAAGTGGTAATCCTGCTTTACCAGGGTTTCATGCCCCTGCTTTAGTTCTTCCAGCTGGCCAGGAAATTCGGTTGCCAGTGGCTTATAGAGCTTCGGGATCTTTTTCAGCTTTTCCGCAAATTGCTCGTTTTTACTCTGCAGGGTTGTCAAGATCTCCTGGGAGGCTTCTAAATCTCCCCTGTTTGTTAAGTCCGTAAACTTAGCAAACTGCTCTTCTAAGTCATCTAACTCTGCGTTAAGCTTCTTCTCGCTCCCCCCGTATTCAAAACTCTTCTCGTTTAATTGTTGGTGGAAACTACGGTAACGCTGCTTAATCTGGTCAAGTGCCTGCTTATGGCTGTGCTCTTGCTGCTGTAAGTGCTGGAGTTCCTTTTGCAAGCGCTGGAGGTTGGCCGTGATTGTCGCAAGATCGGCCTGCAACTCCCGGATCTCCCCGTTGATCGTCAACAGCTTGCTTGTCCGCGTCTCCGCCATTAATAATGGTGTTTTCTTATTAAACTCTTCAATCGCCGGCTTTACCTGCTTAGTGAACCGGCTGTTAATTGCTTCCAGTTGCTTCTTGGAATCGCCAACCAAGGTCAGGGTATTCGCCTTCTTTATTTGCTGGTCAATCTTTAAGTCGGCCAGTTTCTTTTCACTTACCATTAAGTCGTTAATCTTAGTTACCGCTTGCCGCTGAAAAACATATAAAGCGACCAGCGCAACGACAATAATGACTAAAATACCAATCAAGATTTGAAAAACCACTTTTTCCACCTACTATAAATTTATTGTTTTATGATTGATTTTTACTAATAAATCACCGTATAATCCTATCAAAATTATAGCATACCATAGCTGTAATGCTTGACGCGAATTAAGAAAGAAGGATATTTTATGGCCAAAAAATCATTATTAACTGCCCAACTAAGCAGTCTCCTAGCTGGCGAACATAACCAAACCGCTAATCTTGCCAATGCTAGTGCCCTCATTATGCAGACCATCCCCCAGTTAAACTGGGCCGGTTTCTACCTATATGATTCCCAAACTAATGAATTGGTGCTGGGACCATTTCAGGGAAAGGTGGCGTGCATGCATATCGCAATGGGTGCCGGTGTTTGCGGCACTGCAGCAGCAACGAAAGAAACTGTTGTCGTCGATGATGTCCACCAGTTTAACGGTTATATTGCCTGTGATAGTGATGCCCAATCAGAATTAGTTATTCCCCTAATTAAAAACGGCCAGGTAAAAGGGGTGTTCGACCTCGACGCTCCCGTTTTGGGCCGGTTTGCGGATCCGGCAATTGTTGACGAACTAGAAACATTTTGTCAGGAATTAATTAAAACAATTGACTAGTAGCCACTAACCATTGTATGATAGTCCTTGTGTAAAATAATGCAGCAGTGAGGGGCAAGCTCGTCAACAGACTGGTGCCGATAGGTGTTTTTAGTAACCCAGCTGCAAGGGTGAAAAATTCAAATCAGCCTGCACGAATGCCAAGCTCACAATCGGATTATTTTACTCCAACTAAAATTATTGGAGGAATTTATTTATGTCTCGTTACACTGGTCCAAGTTGGCGTCTTTCACGTCGTCTTGGCGTATCACTTTCAGGTACTGGTAAGGAATTAGCACGTCGGGCTTACGCTCCTGGTGACCACGGTCGTGATCGTCGCGGTAAGCTTTCAGAATACGGTACACAATTACGTGAAAAGCAAAAGCTTCGTTTCATGTACGGTATGACTGAACGTCAATTCTCAAACCTCTTCGTTCGCGCCGGCAAGATCAAGGAAGGTACTCACGGTGCCAACTTCATGGCATTGCTTGAACGTCGTCTTGATAACATGGTTTACCGTCTTGGTTTAGCTACTACTCGTCGTCAAGCACGTCAATTAGTTAACCACGGTCACATCACTGTTGATGGCAAGCGCGTTGATATTCCATCATACGAAGTTAAGGTTGGTCAAGTTATCGCCGTTCGCGAAAAGTCCAAGAACTTGGACATCATCAAGAACGCGGTTGAAGCCGTTGTTTCACGTCCTTCATACGTGGACTTCGATGCTGACAAGCTTGAAGGTAAGCTTAACCGGATTCCAGCACGTGAAGATATGAACGCTGATATTGATGAAGCTCTTATCGTTGAATTCTACAACAAGATCTAATCTTGTTGCCAACTAAAAACACCCGTAATCGTTTGGTTACGGGTGTTTTTTTGTTTCCTAAATTATTTTTGCAACTCAAAGACCAACCTACTAGGAGTCGATAAATTTTCGCGGTAACGGTAGCCCGCCACTGCAAACTCCTTTACCCCCGCAAGGGTCTGAATTTGGTTTTCCGCCAAGTAACGAACCATGTTTCCCCGGGCCATCTTCGCAAGGGTCGCTTTTTGCTTGATCTTGCCATCAATCATCTCACCAAACACACACTTGACAAACTGGTCCCCCGCTTGTAAAAACGGCGTCACCGCCCGCTCATATTCCACCGAGGCAAGGTCAATTACCAACCGGTTATCGCGGTACAGTTCATCATATAATTGCGACCCCCAAAACTGATAAAGACTCTTCCCGCCATCGAGGCTCGTTTTATCCCCCATCCCCAGCCGGTAGGGAACGATCCCATCAAACGGGCCCAACAAGCCATAAAATCCGGAGAGGATCCGGAGATTTTCCTGGACATAGCGCAGGCCGTCTTCTGAAAAAACATCTGGCGCCATATACTGGTACTGCAATCCCGTAAAGGCAATAATTGCCGGGGTCAGGTTACGATTTAAGTCCATTTCTTGTAGCCACCGATAATTTTTCATCGCCAAAGTCGTACTACAATTCTCCCATAACTTGTGTAATTCATCATAAGACAAGCTCCGCATCCAGGAAAGAATTTCCCGCGTCTGGTCAATGAACTGGGGCATCCCCTGGTAAGGGAGCGAATCCGAATCGACCTTCATCGTCCGTGCCGGTGCAATAATAATCTTCATTCAAACCACCCTTTCAAAATTTTTTGTAAGCTTTTTCAGCAAATTGGTCTAATTAGATTTCGATTTCTTTCCGCCATTAAATGTTAGCGTTTTCAGTAAATCGTTTCAATATTTTTGGTATAGTGAAAAACGCGCCAATCGGCCTTGTGAAGCGCTTGACAAGCGTTTTTTCAGGTTGTAAATTAGTTCATCGTAGAGAGAAAGTGAATAACTTCACCAGTTAATTGGTCAAGTTGGAAGGGAGAGTACAATGGAACAAGAAAAAGTTCCTGTACAAGGTAAAGTTGCCGAACGGACAATTTCATTATCCGCTAGTTGGGCATTCTTTGCATTGTCAATCGTTATTAATTCAATGGGGAACGTGTTAACCCTTGTTACTAGTTCACACGTTCATCCGCAGTTCTTGGGTTCTGCTTACTGGACAGCTGCCGAAAACAACTTAGGGATCGCTGTCCTCGGTAACAACTCAATGACCCTCTTCTGGGCATTCATGGTCTTAGGGATGTTAACCTCCGTCCTTAACGCAATCTTAATGCGCAAGTGGGACTGGAAACGGATCGGTGGTAATTTTATTTTCATGTTACCATTTTCCATTTTTATCCAGTGGTTCTCCGACATTTTCAACCGGATTATGCCTGACGCCACCACGCTGCCAATGGTCATCTTATATGTGTTCATTAACTTCTTAGGGGTCGCATTTATCGGGACCGCGATTTCAATTTACCAGCGGGTTAACCTCGTCTTGCACCCCGCCGATGACCTTTTCCAGATCATCCGTTTCCGTTACTGCCACGGTAATGCCACCATCGCGATGTGGATGTCATACATCCCACCGACAATCATGGCAATTATCGCCGCATTTATGCAAGGTGGAATTTATAACTTTGGGTTGGGAACATTATTTGCGCTCGCCTTCCAAGGGGCAATCACCGGTTGGGCAGACCGTTACATCTTCCCGAAGTTAAAGCACCAGGCACTTGATATTGGTAATTAATATTTTATAGGAGTGATTTTATCATGGCATTTAACAAGAGTTTAGCAGGTTACTTTGACGACGTACAACACATCGGAATTCCAACAGACGACATGCCAAAGACCATCGCCTTTTGGGAAAAGCTTGGCTTTAAAAAGCTCGGTGAATTCGACACCGACGACCAAGGAAACGAAGTAGTATTCATGCACTACGCCCACTTAACTTTAGAAATCTGGACTGGTGACGGTGCCGTCCACAAGACCGGAGCAATCAACCACATCTCCCTTAACACCAGTGATGCAGATGCAGCATTCAAGGCGGCCAAGGAAGAAGGCTTTACCCTGAAGGATAGCGAAGTCCAACACCTCGACTTCTGGGACAAGGGAATTAAGTTCTTCAACATCGAAGGACCTAACAGTGAAACAATTGAATTCTGTGAAATCGTTAAGTAATGACTTAACCTCATAATTGGGCTGGAGAATCATTCCCCAGTCCTTTTTTGTTACCTATCCTACTAAACAGTCTCCCCGCTTCTTTTTCTTATTCATGGTAGAATGGTAAGCATAACTAAGTTAAAGGAGACGATATTATGCCAGAACAAGATAAGTCCGCTGCCCAGCAACGAATTGATAATGCGGTGTACGGCACCCCCAAAATCAAACCAGACGAACAGCGCAAGTATCTTGGCACCTTTCGGGAAAGAGTATGTTTAACCATTAGCGTCAGCCAACTCCGCCAGCATAACTGGACAGACGCTGTCCAAAAGGAACTTGCCCGGGGGATCGGTAAACTCGTCTTTATTAACGGCAACCTCCCTGACGACGAGATCCACCCCTATGTCCGGGCGGCTGCCCAGGCCGGTGGACAGTTCACAATGAAGACTGATCCGCAATTCAAAACAAATGACGACTCCTTAGCAGTGGTGGTGGCCGCTAAAGAGGCAGTCTACCAGTCCCCCGTTGATGTCGCCAAGCGCTACCCACAAGCTGCGCAAAGTGAAGAAGCATCCGCCGACAAAGACCAGCAACACGGCTTTTTATATGATCTCTTTCACAGAAAGGATCGTGATTAACAAATGCAACAACCACTTGCTTACCGGATGCGACCCCGCAACTTAGACGAAGTTGTCGGCCAACAGCACCTGGTCGGTCCCGGTAAGATTATCTCACGGATGGTAAAGGCAAAGATGCTCTCGTCGATGATCCTCTACGGCCCCCCTGGTACCGGTAAAACCAGTATTGCGAGCGCCATCGCTGGCTCAACCAAGTACGCCTTCCGCAAGTTAAACGCCGCAACCGATACCAAAAAGGACCTGCAAATTGTCGCTGAAGAAGCGAAGATGAGTGGGACCGTTATCCTCTTGCTCGACGAAATCCACCGGCTTGACAAGACAAAGCAGGACTTTCTCCTCCCCCACCTTGAAAACGGCCGGATCGTCCTAATCGGGGCCACGACAGAAAACCCGTATATTAGTATCAACCCCGCAATCCGTAGCCGGACACAGATTTTTCCTGTCCATCCCCTGACAGTTGATGATATGAAGATTGCAGTTCGCCGGGCGCTGGCAGATAAGGAACGCGGCCTGGGAACAATGCCAATTGACCTGGCGGAAAACGCCGAAGACCAGCTAGTAACCGCCACAAATGGTGACTTACGGAGTGCCCTTAACGGCCTCGAACTGGCGGCTAAGTCAACCGACGCCAGCGAGGATGGTAAAATCCACCTAACCCTGCCGATTATTGAGGAGAGCGTCCAGAAAAAGGCCTTAACGGCTGACAAAGATGGGGATGCCCACTATGATGTCATCTCCGCCTTTCAAAAGTCAATCCGGGGATCTGACACCGACGCTGCCCTCCACTACCTCGCACGGTTAGTCGAAGCCGGTGACTTGCCAATCATCGCCCGCCGGCTAATGGTCATCGCATATGAAGACATTGGTCTGGCAAACATGCCAGCTGCCCAGCGCGCGGTCACGGCCGTTCAAGCAGCCGAGCGACTTGGCTTCCCCGAAGCACGGATCCCTCTTGCTGACGCAGTAATTGAACTTTGCCTTTCCCCCAAGTCCAATTCCGGGATCAGCGCAATTGACGAAGCGATTGCCCAGGTACGACAGGGGGGCTATGGCGATGTCCCCGACCACTTAAAAGATGCCCACTATCAGGGGGCGGAAAAACTGGGGCACGGTAATGATTACGACTATCCTCACGACCACCCCCAGGACTGGGTCGCCCAGCAATACCTGCCTGACCGGATTAAGGATGCCCAGTACTTCCAACCAAAGCAAAACGGCCGCTTTGAGACCGCCTTAGGACAACAATACTGGCAACTACGGCGGGCACAGCACCAGGCCTTGCATGGTCACCACCACCCAAGCAAATAATTGCTTATCGGAAACAAAGATGCTATTATTATAGGTGAAAATTCTGTAGTGTACGCGTTGTCTAAACGCAGGTTTGCCTTACAGTCTTATAACTTTGGGGCTAGTGTTCAGTCTTTTGGACAGCATGCCTTTACACTTGGTAGTTGAAGATTAGACGACCGTGCCCCACCTGTCTTAAACACAGGTCAACACTGAATGACAATTAACGGCACCGACGGAGTTTTCGTACATATCAAGAGGCTGGGTAACTGCCCAGCCTCTTTTACTATCTAACTACGATTGGAACGATCTTATGCTACTATCAATTTTAATGACTGTCTTTGGCCTCGTCGCCTTATTCGAAGGGCTTTTTCTCCTCACCCACCTCCACAAGGCATTTTTAGTCTTTGACCCAACAAAGAGCAACTACCTCCCCGGCCAAATGAAGGGGTGGGGAATCGTAATGACAATTGTCGGTATTTTATGTGTCATTGCCGCCTGGACCAACAGCATCGCCTTTATCGTCAGCATGGTTGTTATTGGCTGCATTGCAGAGACAATGATGGCCTTTGCAATCGCAGCTGATTTGAAGATAAATAAACGCTAAAGTTTTACTGATGCGGCTTTACGCTGAAGCGCTTAAAAGTGTATAATAATGGTAAATAAAGCTTAAGGAGGGCACTAAAATATGGCACAAGAATACAAACACATTTTAGTTCCAGTAGACGGTTCAAAGGAAGCTGAACTTGCTTTTAAGAAGGCCGTTGCAGTTGCAAAGCGGAATGGTAAGGATACCGAATTACGTTTACTTCACGTTGTTGACACTCGCGCATTCCAAAACATCTCCAGTTTTGACACTTCAATGGTTGAGCAAGTCACTGAAACTGCCAAGAAGACACTTGATAAGTACATTGACTACGCAAAGGAAAATGGCGTAGAAAATGCAAACTACGCAATTGAATACGGTGCGCCAAAGACTATTATCGCTCGTGATGTGCCAAAAGAAATGGGTGCTGACCTTATCATGATTGGTGCCACCGGGTTAAACGCCGTTGAACGGATCTTAATTGGTTCAGTTACTGAATTTGTTACACGGACAGCCATTTGTGATGTCTTAGTTGTGCGGACAGATCTCGATAACAAGCCAATCGAAAACCCAAAGAAGCGCCGGTTCTAAATTTAAGACCACTAATTAGTTAAATGCTTCATATTTTAGCACAACGCTATCGTATGAGGCATTTTTTAGCGCTTGTGCATTAATTTATTTATTCTTTAAAGATAGGAGCACTAGTCACCGTGGAAGTTAAATACGAAGCAGTAAAGCAAACACTGCGTAACGAAATCATTGATGGCAAATACAAGATCAACGAAAAACTGCCCACCGAAAGCGACTTAATGAAGCGGTTCAACGTTTCCCGCTACACCATCCGCCGAGCTGTTGGCGACCTGGAAAATGAGCACTATATTTACCGCATCCAGGGTGGGGGGATGTTTGTCCAGGACTGGCAACGCGACTGGGCAAAGGATGAAAAAAATAAAATTATCGGCGTCATCAGTACCCACATGGCCGACTATATCTTCCCGTCAATCATTTCGGGAATTGACAGTGTCGTTAATGAAAAAGGATACTCACTGATTGTCGGCAACACCCTTAATAACCATGCCCGCGAACGGCAGTCACTATTAAACATGCTCGACCTGCAGATTGCTGGCTTGATTATCGAACCCAGTGAAAGTGCGATGCCTAATCCCAACCTTGACCTTTACCGGCAGATCCAGGAGTATCAGATCCCCACGATCCTCTTCCACTCAACTTATCCGGGCTTTAGTTTCCCCACCCTTCTCACCAACGACCTTGGCGCAGAAAAGGAATTGACCAAGTACCTCTTTGAGCTTGGCCACCGGAATATTATTGGGGTTTTCCAAATCAACGACCAGCAAGGGGTTGACCGGATGAACGGGATGATCCAAGCCTACCAAGAAGCGGGGGTCCCGACGACGGACTCAAACGTCATTATGTACCAGTCCAGCGACTCATTCGATAGTGTCATTAACAAGGTCGACATGACCCTTAATGGTAACCCCGCCATTACCGCCATCACCTGTTACAACGACCAGCTTGCCACTTATATCATCAGCCACCTTGAGCACCGGGGGCTGATTGTTCCAGATGATATTTCAGTTGTCGGTTTTGATAACTATGAAATGGCCCAAATTATCTCGCCAAGCCTGACAACGGCAAACCACCCAAAGCGGCAGCTTGGTGAAGATGCGGGTAAGATGATCCTTCACATGATCAACGGGGATGAAGTTGAATCAAAGACCTATGAGCCAACAATCGTCACCGGCGAATCAACCAGTCACCCAAAGGAGAAATAACATGAACAAGCAAGTAAACTTACTAACCCTAGCAGATGGACAAAAAATGCCACAAGAAGGCTTTGGCATGTATAAGATTACGGACCAGGCAACGATTACCTCAGCAATGAAGTACGCGTATGACGCTGGCTACCGTCTCTTTGACACTGCCCAGCTCTACAAAAACGAGGCAGAAGTCGGCACCGCCCTTAAAGAGCTCGCCCTGCCAAGAGAAGAACTCTTTATCACTACTAAGGTCGCCGAACCAAACCAGGGCTTCAAACAAACGATTGCGTCGGTTAAGGACTCCCTGCATAAACTGCAGCTCGATGACGTCAACTTATTGCTCATCCACTGGCCAATCGAACGGGCATTCTTTGATACATGGGCGGCCCTGGAGGAGTTGAAAAAAGAAGGGCTTACCCGTTCAATCGGGGTTAGCAACTACCAAATGATCCACCTGCAATACCTGGCAACCCAGGCCCACGAGATGCCGGTAGTAAACCAGATTGAACGCCATCCCCGCCTTAGTCAACAGCCCCTGCTCGACTACGATAAGGCCCACAACATTGTTACCCAGGCCTGGAGTCCGCTCGGGCGGGGAACAATCCTCAACAACCCCCTGCTCGAAGAAATTGCGGCCGCGCACAACAAGTCGACTGCCCAGGTCGTCTTGCGCTGGCACTTACAAAGCGGCGTTGCCTTTATTCCGAAGTCGGTTCACGAGGCACGGATTAAACAAAACATCGATATTTATGATTTCAGCTTGAGCGACCAGGAAATGGCGAAGATCAACTCCCTTCACGACTTTACCCGGGTTGGTAAGGAACCTGCCCTTGTCTACGAATACAACCTTAAATACTAATTATCAATTCTAAATACAGCAAAAGCGCGGTTAGGAGCAAATCCTGAAGTGCAAGACAAAAGTTAGACAAAATTAAATTATTAAGCTACTAAGGTGTGATTCCGGTATTCAACTGGAGTCATGCCTTTTGTTTTTAAGGTTATTCTGACATTGTTAAAATACTCTACATATTTTTGCGCAAGCTCGGTTAATTCCGCGATGTCTTTACATGGTGGGAAACCAGCCAGTAATTCAGTCTTGAATAAGTGAAAGAAACTTTCAACTGGTGCGTTATCTAAGCAGTTTCCTTTGCGCGACATGCTTTGAATAAACTGATGCTCGGCTAATTTTTGGGTATAGTAACCTAACTGATAGTGCCACCCTTGATCTGAATGAATGATTGGGTGAGCGGCATCAGGTAAATTGTTAATTAATTCTTTTAGTGTTCGTGTAATTAGATCCTTATTCGGGCTATTGCTAATCTGAAGGGCCAGAATTTCTTGACTAGCTTCATCAATCATTACTGAGATGTAAGCCCATTGACGATCTGCTAAGCGAACCTGTGTTACATCAGTATGGATAACACGGTAAGGTCGTTTCTCATTGAATTTTTGTTTCAATTTATTATCCGCAATTTTACCAATCGTACCCTGATAAGATGAATATTTACCATTACGATGGCGATTATATAAACTTACTTGAATGTTTAATTCGTGCATTAACTTGCGAATCGTATCACCAGACAAGTGTATTCCTAATTTATCTAGTTCCATTTGAATACGACGATAGCCCGCGATCCAACGCCCGCGAAACTGAAATCGCTGCGCGATTTGAAGAATCACTTTCTTTACTTCAGTATATTTATCATGATGATTAGCGATTCGGTTACGTTCATCATGATAGGTTGCCTTGGGCAGTTCGATAGCTTTGAGAATATCGCCAACCTTATAACGTTGTTTCTTTGGGCGTTGCGATTGATCGTCCCTGATCTGATCCACTATTTGGGTTTTCTTTCTGGCTTTGAGGGTCCGAACAGGGACAGCGATTTTTTTAAGATATCCCGCTCCAACTTGGTATCGTAAAGTTCTTGATTTTTCTTCGCTAATTCTTCCTTCAATCGTTCTAACTCACTTTTATTGGCGAGTTGACGAACCTGCTTCTTAGTATGTTTCACTTTAGACGGCCTACCTTTCGGGTGAGGCTTCAAGGCTGTAATGCCGTCTCGCGCAAATTGTGAGCGCCAAGTAGAGATTTGAGCTACTAAAATATCAAATCGAGACGCTACTTCAGCCATTGATTCCTCATGAGTTTGGTAGTAGTCTATCACATTTAATTTAAAATCAGTGGTGAATGTTCGTTTGTGTTGACGTTTTTTAAGTGCGTCGACACCGCTCAGCTGGTATCTTTGTACCCATTCAGCGATACGTCGTTCACTAATTTTATATTTTTTACTTAAATCATAAGTACTTTGAGAGGTTGAAAGGTATTCATGGACGATTTGGGCTTTCAGTTCCGCTTTATATTTGGTCATACAAAAAAGTGCCTCCACAATCATTAGACTTTTGTCTAACAATTGTAGGGCACTTCATCCTAACCGCGCTTTTCTTATTCATAAGGACAATTACTCGTCGCAATCTAGACCGCGTAGTCAGTCGTCCCCTTTTCAGGCTCTTACTCCTTCACCGGGTTCTCCCTAATGACACGGGCGGGGTTACCAGCAATGATCACGTTATCGCCAAAGGAATTAGTGACAACACTGCCGGCGCCGACGATTACGTTGTTTCCCAGACTTACCCCCGGACAAATAATGGCACCACCGCCGACCCAGACGTCATCACCTAGGCGAATATCAAAACTCTGTCCGTAGGCACCATTTCGCCGCAACTGCGGGTCAAGGGGGTGGTTAACCGTATATAACTGCACCCGGGGGCCCAGCAGGCAGTGCTTGCCAATGCGAATTGGGCTGACATCAAGCATGACACAATCGTAATTGGCAAAGAAGTCATCGTCAACATAGATGTTATAACCATAGTCACACTTAAACTGGGCGTGAACTTCACAGTCCTTGCCAACGTGACCAAAGAGTTGCCGGATTAACTGCTCACTTTGCTGCGGATCAGTCTCGCCAAGGGCGTTAAACTCTTCCACTATCTCCCGTGCGTGTGCCCGTTCTGCCACTAATTGCGGATCGTAGACCTGGAATACTTCCCCTGCCAGCATTTTTTCTTTTTCCGTCTTCATGCTAATTTTTCCTCCTAAAAAAGGATTGTACCCGTCTCGAGGTTCGGCGAGTGCAATCCTTTTGGTCATGTTAATGAAATATATTAGTCTAAGAAGTCAACCTTAACTTCGAGCATTTCAAAGAGGTCCTTAATTTGTTGTGGCTTCAAGCTGAAGCTTAAGATGGTGTGGTGACCACCACCAGCGTGCATCCAGAATTCAGCCCCTTGCTTCAAGCCAGCAGTTGGTGTCCATAATTGCTTGGCAACTGGCAAGTGTGGCGTTTCGCCTTCTGGCTTGTTGGCATCGACAGAGTAACCAATTACCTTGTAGCCATCATTGAAGTATGAAAGGGTAACGTCGACAGCCTTACCTTCACGACCGGTGAAGACAAGCCGTGCAGGGTCATCCTTGCCACCAATGTCTAATGGGTGAACTTCAACCCGTGGCTTATCAGAAGCAATGGTTGGGTCAACTTCAAGCATGTGTGAACCAAGAATTGCTTCGTGACCATGGCGGAGGTCAAGGGTGTAGTCTTCCATGAAGGCAGTAGCAACGTTGTTAGCAGCAATCTTAAGCAAACGGTCCATTCCGGCAGACTTCCAGTCACCTTCAGCACCGAAGCCGTAACCGTCACGCATCAATAATTGGGCAGCTAAACCAGGTAATTCTTCAAGACCGTGTAAGTCTTCGAAGTTGGTAGTGAAACCAGTGTAGCCCTTTTCATCCATGAACTTCTTCAAGGCGATGTATTCACGGAGTTGGTAACGAACTGAGTGTTCATAGTGTTCCTTCGTGTTGTCACCTTGAACTAATTCGTACTTGTCAGCTAAGTCAGCGTATGCCTTGTCGATTTCGTCTTCACTAACTGCATTTACATATTCAACCAATTCACTTACTGGCCAGTAGTCAACGGTCCAGCCAAGGAACATTTGGGCTTCAACCTTGTCCCCTTCAGTAACAGCAACGTTCCGCATCGTGTCCCCAAAACGAACAATCTTGATCTTGAAGCTTTCGTTGTAAGCAACCGCAACGTTTTGCCAGTCAGCGATTTCTTCTTGAACGTCTTCATCGCCCCAGAAGCCGTAAACAATCTTGTTGTGCTTTTGCAAACGGGAGTTGATGTAAGCATATTCGCGGTCACCGTGAGCAGATTGGTTCAAGTTCATGTAATCGAAGTCGATTGTGTCGTATGGGATTTCGTTTAAGTATTGCGTTGCCAAGTGAAGTAGTGGCTTTTGAAGTAACTTAGTACCACGAATCCAGTTCTTAGCTGGTGAGAAGGTGTGCATCCAAGTCATAATCCCGGCTACCTTATCGTTGTAGTTAGCTTCCTTCATGAAGTCAGTGATGCCTTCAGCAGTGGTCATAACACCCTTGAAAACAACCTTGTATGGTAACTTGCCACTCTCGTTTAACTTGTTAACGATGTCTTCAGCATCAGTTGCAACGGACTTTAATTGTTCTTCCCCGTAAAGGAATTGACTACCAGTAACAAACCAAAATTCGTAATCTGTATTCATATTCATGAGATAACACTCCTTATTGTGCTCTAGTGATAAGTTTTTAAATGTAGCTACCAAAATTAATTATGCGTGTGACGCATGGTCCTTAGAATGAGCATTGTTTTGCCCATAGTAAGCATTGGCCCCATGCTTTCTGTAGTAGTGCTTGTCAAGCAAGTACTGTGGCAGGTGATTGTCTGCCCGACTCAATTGAAGAGTATGGTAATCTTCCTCGGCAACGACTTCCAACACCTTCGCATTGTAAACCGCCTTGTCCGGGGTTGGTCCCCAGGCAAATGGCCCGTGTTGCATTACCAAGGCAGCGGGAGTTGCTTCGTAATCAAGGCCCCGTTCCTTAAATGAACGGACGATGACCTTCCCCGTGTTTCCTTCGTAGTCCTCTTCAATTTCTTCCTTAGTAAGGGCATCTGCTGCCGGCACATCCGTGTAGAAAGTATCAGCGTGCGTAGTGTTCATTGCCGGTACATCCATGTGCGCAGCAGCAAATGAAACGGCCCATGGTGAGTGGGTATGAACAATCCCACCAATCTTCGGGAAGTGGTTGTAAAGGTAGGTATGCGTCGGGGTATCACTTGATGGGTTCAAGTCCCCTTCAACAACCTTACCATCCAAGTTAACAACTACCATGTCATCTGGCGTTAATTCTTCATATGGCACACCAGATGGCTTAATTACATAAAGCCCCTTTTCCCGGTCGATCCCGGAAACATTCCCCCAAGTAAAGGTAACAAGGCCTAACTTAGGAAGCTTCATGTTGGCTTCATAAACTTCTTGTTTTAACTTTTCTAGCATTTCGTGCATCCATCCTTTCTACTCGTCGCGTTCGCTAATGTCCTTACCGGCAAGGGCTTCAACTGGTAAACCAGTTTGGTAACGTTTGATAAAGCTTTCGTAGCCCTTTACTCCGGCCGGTTCCGGCATTAAGGTCATGCTTTCTGGATCGTTGAAGACCTCTTCATCTAAGAAGTCCGCTAATGATTCCTTCGCACCGGTCTCAGCGTACTTAGCAAGGACCGCCATTCCCCATGGACCACCCTCACTAGCAGTGTTCATAATGGTGATTGGAATGTTCAGGGCGTTGGAGAGGATTTGCTGACCAATCACAGGGGTGCCGAACAAACCACCCTGGGCAATCATCACATCAGTTTGGACGTGTTCTTCATTAAGGAGAATGTCCATCCCAATCTTTAATGGCGCAAAGGCAGCGTACAGTTGCGTCAAGAAGAAGTTAGCCAGGTTCATCTTACTGTTTGACGTCCGCACAAAGAGTGGCCGGCCGTTTTGGATCTTGGTAATGTTTTCACCAGAGAGGTAACTGTAATTGATTAAGCCCCCGGCGTCTGGGTCAGAGTGAACCGTTGAGTCAAATAATGTTTCATACAGCGTATTTGTATCGATCTTGGCACCGATGGCATCCGCAAAGTCACGGAATAAGCCGACCCAGGCGTTAATGTCTGATGAGCAGTTATTAACGTGGACCATTGCTACCGGTTCCCCGGTTGGAGTCGTCACGATATCGATATCGCGGTGGAGTTTCTTCAGTGGCTTATCGAGAACGTTCATGGAGAAGGCAGAAGTGCCGACGGAGATATTCCCGGTCCGCTTTCGCACACTGTTGGTCCCGACCATCCCGGTACCAGCATCCCCTTCAGGAGGAGCCATTAGACTACCAGCACTAAGCGTCCCGCTCGGGTCAAGTAGCTTGGCCCCCTCATCAGTTAACTTACCAGCGCCGTGCCCAGCAATGATCGCCGTTGGCAAGATTTCATCAATCTTCCACGGGAACTTTGCGACTTCTGGTAATGCACTGAACTTATCGAGGAAGTCTTGGCGGTAAGAAAGGGTCTGGTCATCAATTGGAAATACCCCGGAGGCATCCCCAACACCAAGTACCTTTTCACCAGATAGTTTCCAGTGTACGTAACCGGCAAGGGTGGTGATGAAGTCAACATCCTTAACATGCGGTTCGTCGTTTAAGATTGCCTGGTAAAGGTGGGCAATGCTCCACCGCTGTGGAATGTTGAAGTCAAACAATGCCGTTAACTTGTCCGCCGACTCTTCAGTAATATTGTTCCGCCATGTCCTAAATGGCACCAGTAACTGATCATTCTTATCAAATGGGAGGTAACCGTGCATCATCGCACTGACACCAATTGAACTAATCTTAGTTAAGCTAACGTGGTACTTGCTTTGCACGTCTGCCTTAATCTTGGAATATGCTGCTTGGATTCCTTCCCATACCTGATCTAATGGGTACGTCCAGATTCCATCCTTAAATTGATTTTCCCAGGTATAACTACCAGAGGAAATCGTTTCATAATCCGTGTTGATCAAAACAGCTTTGATCCGGGTTGAACCTAATTCAATCCCTAACGATGCTTGGCCGTTTTCAATTTGCGTAGCTGTTTCACGTAAATTCATTAAATATTCCTCCTAAGTCTAGGATTACTTACTTGCGTGCTTCGTCCCTTGTGCTTCAATTTCTTCAAGGGTGTGACCACGTGTTTCTGGAACACGGGTCTTGATGAAGAGAACACCGAGGATACAAATTACACCGAAGATGGCGAAAACTGCTTCTTGTGACATACTTGCAGTCATGATTGGGAAGACTAACCCAACTAACCATGAACCGATCCAGTTGAATGATGATGCTAAACCTGATGCCCGGCCCCGGATAGCTAATGGGAAGATTTCACCAACTAATACCCATGTAAGTGGTGCCCAGGTAAATGAGTAGAAGGCAACGTAGATACATAAGAAGACAACGATTGTCATTGGGTTCATGTTTGGCATGATCCAGTTGAGGATCGCTGGCAAGATGAATGAGAGCCCCATGACCGTCCCACCGAGCATTAATAATGTCCGCCGGTTGAACTTTTCAGCAATCCACATGTAGACTAATGAACCAGCAACCAGGATGATCCCCTGGATAATTGGCCACATTAAGTTAGATGCAGCAGCTTGACCAGTCGCCTTTTCGACAATCAATGGAATGTAGTAGAAGATCGCGTTAGCACCTTGGAATTGTTGGAAAGCAGCAACCCCCACCCCGGCAATCACGAGGTAACGGTACTTACCATTGAACAAGGTTGACCATGAAGCCTTCTTGTTCGCTTGGCTTTCTTGTGCAGCCGTTTCTTTAATACTCTTTAATTCTTGGTCAATTTCAGAAGTGTCCTTCCGAATGTAAGTTAAGACTTGACGTGCACCAGCTTCATCACCGTGGTTAATTAAGAACCGTGGTGATTCTGGTAACCGTAAAACCCCGAGGAACAAGATTAAGGCAGGAACCGCAGCTAACCCTAACATTAACCGCCATGCCCATTCACCAGGAAGGTCCTTGAGTAAGAAGTCGACGATGTAGGAAAGTAACATCCCCGAAACGATCATCGTCTGGTTTAACCCGGATAACCGGCCCCGCGCATTAGCAGGCGCCATTTCTGACATGTACGCCGGTACCAGGGCGGAAGCAGCCCCAACGGCTAACCCTAAGAGGGCCCGGACAATAATTAAGTAGTAAGCACTTGCTTCGCCCATGTCTGGAGATACCCCAGATAATACGGAGAAGACCATAAAGACGATTGCAGACATTAAAATCATCTTCCGCCGACCAAACTTATCAGAAAGCTGACCAGCAAGGGCACCCCCGAAGATTGCCCCAAACATAACAGCGGAAGTGATCCACCCAACAAGGGTTGCTGCATTTTCTAGGTGCCAGTCGGCCTGTAAGAAGGGCAAGGCCCCGGTCATAACACCAATATCGTAACCAAATAGGATTCCCCCAAATGATCCGAAGAAGTAGATAAATGCACTTGAGATTTTCTTTTCGGCTTTTGCCATGACATTCATCCTCCTAAAATTCAAGAATATGTTTCATTAACATGAACGCGCTTTCATTTAACAATTATTATGATAGTATATTTGTACGTACAAATCAATACATATTTTAAAAATAAGTACTTATCAATTGTGAAATACGTAGGAAAGTTATTTGATGATTGCTGGTGTGGCACTATATTGTTGTCCGAAAAGCTTGTGAAAAGAATTCCAAATTAATTTTAGCTGATATTTGTGCGGATAGCTGGTCAAAACGGTTATTGATCTGCAAAACAAGTGCTGGAATGCTTATTGCGAGCCAATATTTGTTATTTATCTCCCATATTTGTTCGGATGAATTTTAGCAAATAAAAAAAGAGCGACGCCAAACTGGCAATCGCTCCATTCCGATTATTAGTTATTCTCAATGCTGGCAAGTGCTGTTAAAATTCCCTGCTCTGTTACCTCGCCGTTGCGGGCAATACTTAAACTCTTTGCCACCTCAAGGGCTTCCTTGGCGTTTTGCTTATCATCCTTTGCCAGGTATGCACGGCCGATGTTTAAGTATAGTTCATCGAGCAGGAACAATGAGTCATGCTCCCGACAAAGTTCAACCCCCTGGTTAGCAACGTGAATTGCATTATCGGGGTCGTCGAGCGCGAGGTATAATTCGGCAATCTGACAATCAATTGAGGCCCACTGGTGGAGGCTCCCAATCAGTTTTTTATTGTCAATCAGTCGAACCGACCGGGTGGTCAGCCGAGCAGCCCGTTCACGGTCGCCCCGCTTTAAGTACGCTAGCGCCATCCCGGCAGTCGTCATTGCCAAGTAGATATTAGCACTCGTGGTGGCGAACTGGGTCAGGACAAGTTCGAAATTAAAAATTGCTTCATCAAGCTGGTCGCTTTCTACTTGAACCATCCCCAATAGGTAGTAGTAGCGCTGCTTATCAAAATCACTCTCCAGATTCTTTACGTGAATCTTCTTTAACAGTGCTGATGCCGTATCAAAATCACGAGAAATTAAGTTATCAACAATTTGATTAAAGGTTTCATTTATCCCACTGACTTCATTTTCGACAATGCGATCAGAAGAGATGTTTAAGCGCTCACAAATTGCCGTTAAAATATCCATCTTAGGTAAACGATTCTGTTTTTCCATTAAGCTAATTGTCGCTTGGGTGCAAATTCCCTCAGCTAAGGCGGTCTGAGACAATCCGCGCTTTCGACGAATTTGTTTCAATACGTCTCCTCGGAGTTTCATCTTTTTCCCTTCCTTATTCTTATATAGTGAATAGTTCAAAATAATTCAAATATTAATAGACAGCACCATTGCCGATTGCTATTATACCATCAAAGCAGTGGTGACAGCTATTATCTTACTAATAGAATTAATCATTTACTCGTTGCGTGGCTTCCCCCTAGTGGTCCTGCCACTAGCCAATTGCGTTAAGAAAGTTAATTAATATCCATTAGCTTGGTACCGCTTTATAAAAGCCATTGTATATAACATTATATTATATAAAGCTACCGCCGTAAAACTAATATATTGGATTTATAAAATTTTTTAATAGAAAAAGGGAGCCACAACTGGCCCCCGTTTACTAATCTTAGTTATATTTCTTTTGACCGACTTTTTCTGTCCCTAGTTCTTGGAAGTCATAACGAATCTTGCTGTTTCGTTTAAATTCGTCTAAGCCTAACTGAATCAACCGATCAATTAATTCCGAGTATGAAATTCCGGAAACTTCCCACATTTGTGGATAGAGGCTGATGTTGGTAAAACCAGGCAACGTGTTTGGTTCACCAAGGTATGGCACATTATTTGCATCAACCAAGAAGTCAATCCGGGCTAACCCCTTCATTCCTAGCGCCCGGTATGCTTTCAATGCCATATCAGTAATTTCGTCAACTAAATACTGGGGAAGCTTAACTGGTAACTCAAAGATAACCCCACTAGCGTCGACAAACTTATTGTCATAGTCATAGAAAGCATCACCCTTTGGCACCCGGACAGCCCCCAATTTAGAAGCGATTGGGTGTTCATTCCCCAGGATTGAAATCTCAATTTCTTGTGGGTGGTCAATCCCCTGCTCAACTAATACCTTGTAGTCATACTTAAAGGCATCATCTAATGCTGCTTCGTACTCATCAGCATTGGTAACCTTGTGAATTCCCACTGATGACCCTTGCTTAGCCGGCTTAACAAACGTTAAGTTACCGAGCTTTTCTTCAACCTGCGTCCAAGGGTATTGGTCGCGCGTCTCTGGCGTAACCAATACGTATGGTGTATTCCGGATTCCTGCTTCGCTAAGGATCTTCTTGGTCAAGTCCTTGTCAAAGGAAATCGCACTTGCTGCAATATTTGAGCCAATGTATGGCTTATTAAGGAGCTTAAAGAGCCCCTGGATCGTCCCATCTTCACCCAGGTTACCGTGGATGACCGGGTAGAAGAAGTCAATATCTTGCAGTTCATTCAATGCCATGATTGGGGCCAGTGGCTTAGTCAAATCCATCTTGGCATATGCCTCTTCAACGACCTTATCTTCTGGTTCACCGTCGAAGATTCGTTGTGATTCTTCGTTATTTAATAGGATCCCGTCCTTGGTAAACATAAAAATACTTACATCGTACTTATCCTTATCAAGGGCGTCATAGATATTGTGTGCTGACCGCTTTGAAACATCGTGTTCAGAGGAGTTCCCGCCAAACAATAATGCGATATGTAATTTTTTGGTCATGTGAAATACCACCTTAAATTTTTTATTTTATCCGATTTCCTAGAACCTTAAGTATAACATGAACCGCGCCACAAAAAAAGAGGTTGGCTAACCAACCCCCGCGTAATTTATTTAACTTCGACAATCCAGTTTTGTGTTTCGTCAGTTGAATTAAGGCCTGCCGGATCATCAATGATGGCCTCATTTACCTTAGTGATTGTCCCATCAACCGGACTATCAATATCGGTAACGGCCTTTTCAGCTTCAACCGCAATAAACTTGCCGTTCTTTGCTAAGCTTGCCCCTGCTGCTGGAACATCGATGAAGCTAATTGCTCCGAGGTCATCACGACCCTGATCATTTAAGCCAACTAACTTGCTACCATCAGCTTGTTCTTTTACCCAAAAGTAGTTTTTTGCCATCTTGTTTGGCCTCCCTATCTAAATTCTCGGTTACTACTAAACATGTAGGAATGGTGGTGATAACGCATTGACATTATCAACCCAATCCCAATCAGGTTACCAATTAACGACGATCCCCCCGCACTGATGAAAGGAAGCGGGATCCCCGTCAACGGTAAGAGTCCGATATTCATCCCAATGTTTTCAAAGACGTGGAATAAGATCATCATAATAACCCCGGTTGAAATATAGGCATAAAATTCATTTTTCGTATCAAACGTCACCCGGACCATCAAGTAGATTAGCAACAGGTATATCAAGATTAACAATACCCCGCCGATAAAGCCAAAATTTTCCCCAATGACGGAGAAAATCATGTCTGATTCCCGGACTGGGACGTAAACCTTTGAGTTATTAAAACCGGTCCCGGTAATCCCCCCAGAACCAACTGCTTTGATACTCTGCCAAAGCTGGTAACCCTGGTTAGTCGTATCTTGTTCCGGATGCAACCAGGTGTCGACCCGGTCAAACTGGTACGCCTGAAAGCCAATATTTTCAAGGATCCGCCGGCCAAACGTACTCGTCACCATTGCCAAGGCCGAACCACCGATAACCGCTAATGCCGTTGCGGCAGGAACAATAATTCGCCAAGTAACCCCGGAGACAAGGACCATTCCACAAAAGATTGCGAAGAAAACTAATCCCGTCCCAAAATCATTTTGAAATTTAAGCGAAACGAGAATTGGCAACAGCCATAAAAACATTGTCCCAATTAATCGCCAATCAGAGTCCACCGTATGGACACTATAGCGGTTATTATGAGTGGTAATTACCCGCCCCATCATCAGGATATAGGCAGGCTTCATTATTTCGGACGGCTGAAAAGTAAATGGCCCAATCGCAAACCAGCTCTTTGCCCCTGTGCTGGCGTAGTACGCCCGACTATAAAACACGAGGATAGCAAACATGAGAAAAACACCCAGCCAATAAACAATCGGTGCTAATTTCCACAGCTGCTCTGAGTCAAACTGCATGATCACGACCACTAAAATCGTCCCAACGGCATACCACACTAACTGGGTAATTACTTGTCTTGCAACACTAGTTGGTTGTTGGTCGTGAACTGCCGCCACATAAATCGAGCCGAGCCCAATCAAGGCTAACAAGAGGACACAAAAGATAATCCCCCAGTCAATCCGACTCTCTACTTCATTTTGTGAACGTTGCATTACCAAACTCCTTTACGAATTATTAATCAAAGAGGATGGTCCACCAATCTAGTGTTGGTGAAGATGATATTGTTGAAGGACCATTTCTAATCCCTCTTCTTGTGAACGAACATAAAATTCGCTCTGATCGCCCATCAGCATAGCCTTGAATCGTTCATTATCGGTAACAACTTCACCAATCAGCTTTTCACCAATAAAGATTTGCTGGACTGGCTGGTTACGCCGTTCAATGTCTTTAACGCTGACTTCAATTTTTTTATCTTTCTTTGACACTTTTTCACCCTTAATAATCATTAATATCGTTGACGCCGAAAGGTAAAGCGAACTGGTACAGGGTCATAGCCGCCACGAACAAATGGCTGGCAACGCAAAATCCGCGCCATCCCCAATAGGAGGCCCTTCATACCGAAGCGTTGTAAGGCCTCAATCATGTACTGCGAACAACTCGGGTAATAACGGCAAACCCTTAGCGGTCGCCTAGCAGAAATGCCCTGCTGGTACCACCGGATCAATCTACATAGTCCCCTGACCATTCAGCATTACTTCTTTCGTTCTGTCTTTTGCATCCGTTCAAGCATCTCACCAGCACCCCTAGCAACATTGTCTAGTGGGTCTTGTGAAACAACAACTGGCACCTTTAACCGTGCACTAAATAGCTGGTCGATTCCCTTTAATAGCGACGTCCCACCAGTGAGCATGATCCCACGATCGATAATGTCACTCGCAAGCTCTGGTGGAATCGTCTCGAGGACATGAATAGCGGCTGCAACAATTTGTTCCAGCGTATCGTGTAGCGCCTCTTCAATCTCGTTTTCGTTCACCGTGATTTGCTTTGGCATCCCACTAGCAACGTCCCGTCCACGAACATCCATCGTTGCCGGGTCATCTACCCGCAAGGCGGTCCCAAGATCCATCTTAATCTTTTCCGCCGTATGCTCACCGATTACCAGGCCATGCTTGTTCTTAATGTAGTTAGCAATATCGGCATTCATCTTGTCACCGGCCATCCGAATTGACTGGCTTGAGACGATATCCCCTAGTGAAAGAATGGCGATATCACTGGTACCACCACCCATATCAATAACCATGTTTCCCCGTGGTTTAAAGATATCTAGGCCCGCACCAATCGCGGCAACTTTCGGCTCGTATTCGAGGTAAACCTTTCCGCCGCCGGATTGTTCAGCAGCCTGGATGATTGCTTTGCGTTCAATGTCGGTAATGTTCGTTGGTGCGCAAATCATGATATTTGGCTTGGACATAAAGCCCTTCACACTCAACTTACCGATAAAGTAGGAAAGCATCTCTTGGGTAACATCGAAATCAGAGATTACCCCATCTTTTAATGGGCGAATAGCACGAATGTTACTTGGCGTCCGGCCAACCATCCGGTAAGCTTCCGACCCAACAGCCAATACTTTATTGGTCTTTGTATCAACCGCAACAACTGACGGTTCATTTAGGACAACGCCCTTGCCTTGAACGTAAATCAAAACATTGGCCGTCCCTAAATCAATTCCAATATCCTTTGCCATTATTTCTTCTCCTTCTAGCTAGTCAAGTATTGCAACTTAACTCGTTAATCGTTCGTAATTATACCACAAAATCAGCCCAATCTCGCGCTTAGTCTTGACTGGGCGCATTCATTTTATTGGCTATTTTTGTCATCGCGATCAACCCGGTCAATCTCCGCACCGAGCTGCCGTAGTTTTTGGTCGAAATGGTAGTATCCCCGGTCAATATACTGGAGATTTTGCACCTGGGTAAGTCCATCAGCTACTAAACCAGCAAGCACTAATGCAGCGCCTGTTCGGAGGTCAGTGGCCGCCACTTCTGCACCGCGAAAGTGGGTTGGTCCGCTAAAAACGGCCGTGTCCCCATTAAGCTGAAAGTGCGCATTCATCCGCCGTAACTCTTTTAGGTGGACAAAGCGATGCTTAAAGATTGTCTCCGCTAAGCTACTAGTCCCGTTTGCCAACAGCTGAAGGACCGCCATTGGGGGCTGGAGGTCAGTAGGAAAGCCCGGGTATGGCAGCGTCTGAATGGCGGCAGGGATCAAGACAGCAGTCCCGAATACCCGGATACCATCATCTTGCCTTATCACCGTTACCCCCATCTCTTCGAGTTTCGCAATCAAGGCAGCATTATGCTCGGGGATTGCCCCTTCGACAACAACGTCACCGTTAGTAACCGCCGCGGCAATCATGTACGTTCCCGCTTCAATCCGGTCAGGAATAACAACATGTTCACAGCCATGCAAGAAGTTAACTCCCTGAATCCGGATAACGTCGGTTCCTGCCCCATGGACACGGGCCCCCATCTTATTGAGAACTGCAGCTAAATCAACAATTTCTGGTTCACGAGCCGCGTTTTCAATTGTCGTAATCCCACTTGCGAGGGTCGCCGCCATCATGATGCTCTCTGTCGCTCCCACACTTGGGAAATCGAGGCAGATCCGTTGACCCACCAGGTGGTCCGCATGTGCTTCAATAAAACCATCTTGCTGCTCAATAACTGCTCCTAACTGGCGCAGTCCCTTTATTTGGAGACTAACTGGTCGCGAGCCATCGACGCCACCAGCTGGCAAAGCAATTTTAGCATGCCCTGTCCGGGCCAGTAGTGGACCAAGCACCACCATTGATGCGTGCAGTCGGTTAACGTATTCCAGGGAAACCTCCGATGACACGGGGGCTGTTGCGTCAATTACCAGTTGATGCTTTTCGGTGGTAAAGTCAACTGTTAAGTTTAAAAAGCGCAATAACTGGTTCATCGTCGCAACATCAGCTAAGAGTGGTACGTTGCTTAGGACGATATTTCCACTAGAAGCCAGGATGGCGGCCGCCTGAATTGGCAGCACCGCATTCTTCGCTCCTTCAACTTTTACCCGACCAGCTAACCGGTGACCGCCCCTAATAATTATTTTTTCCATAAGTTCCTCCACTATCAACTATCGAATTAAGTAGGTTAAATTGCCAATTGCACTAAGAATACTCAGGAAAAAGGTCGCACAGAGGTAGCCCAATCCCGTCGCCAGCAAAACGATCAGCAACGGCAGCGTCCGTGGTGGTCGGTTAAAGAACCGTTCAAAGTGCATCCCCTGAATAGCAGCAAACGATAGCCATACAAAGGCAAATTGAACAATAATTTCAATCAACGCCTTAATGCCCATTATTTGCAAACGATCACCCTCTTTTAAAAACTAATTTTAATCTTATCATAACATAGGATTTTGGTGGCCGTTATCGAAAAAGCTTAACGTTATGTTAAGCAAAATAAAAGAGGCTAGGGTGAATTTTTCCCTTAGCCTCTTTATCTTTGAAGTTATTTTGCCTAAATACCACGTTGTTTTGAAGCAGCATTCAAACGGTTAATTGCCCGCTTGAGGTGAACTTCGGCACGAGCCAAGTCCCCTTGCTGATTATTCTTCTTTGCTTTGGCAATGGCAGCTTCGGAACGTTCCTTCGCTTTCTTTGCCCGTTCAACGTCAATTGCTTCAGGCATTTCGGCACTATCAGCTGCGATTAAGGCATCGTGACCATCAAACTGGATGATCCCACCATTAACTGCGGCAACTTCATCAGTGCCTTCGGAATGTTTAATCCGGACTGTACTGATTTCAAGAGCAGCGATTAATGGCACGTGATTAGCCATGATCCCCATCTGACCACCAGAAGTGTTCATCACGAGCATCGTGACCGCATCATTATCATAAACGGTGCCATCAGGAGTAATAATGGTGACCTTAAATTGACTATCAGCCATGATTATCCCTCCTAATCTTCTGAACTATCGTCAGTATCAGCCTTCATTTTATTTGCCTTTTCGACAACGTCTTCAATTGGTCCAACCAACCGGAATGCTTCTTCTGGCAGGTCATCATACTTACCAGCAAGAATTTCCTTAAAGCCCTTGATTGTTTCCTTCAATGGAACATACTTACCAGGCAAGCCGGTAAATTGTGAAGCAACACTAAAGCTTTGTGAAAGGAAGTTTTGAATCCGCCGTGCACGCGCAACGATCGTCTTTTCTTCGTCAGATAATTCATCCATCCCTAAGATTGAGATGATATCTTGAAGTTCATGGTACCGTTGCAAAACGTGCTGAACTTGGGTTGCAACTTCGTAGTGTTCCTTACCAACAATTTCAGGAGTTAAGGCAGTTGAAGTTGAAGCCAATGGGTCAACGGCAGGGTAAATACCAATCTGGGTTAACCGCCGTTCCAAGTTAGTCGTCGCATCCAAGTGGGCAAACGTTGTTGCTGGAGCAGGGTCGGTGTAGTCATCGGCAGGAACATAAACGGCCTGAATAGACGTAATTGATCCCTTCTTGGTAGAAGTGATCCGTTCTTGCAACTGACCCATTTCAGTCGCCAACGTTGGCTGGTAACCAACGGCTGAAGGAATCCGTCCTAACAGGGCAGAAACTTCTGAACCGGCCTGGGTAAACCGGAAGATGTTATCGATGAATAACAGCACATCTTGGCCCTTAACATCACGGAAGTATTCCGCAATGGTCAAACCAGTCAAGGCAACCCGCATCCGGGCACCAGGTGGTTCGTTCATCTGACCATAAACCATGGCTGTCTTTTCGAGAACCCCAGAAGCCTTCATTTCGTAGTACATATCGTTACCTTCACGGGTCCGTTCACCAACCCCTGTGAAGACAGAAATACCGTTGTGACCTTGGGCAATATTGTGAATCAATTCCTGAATCAAAACGGTCTTACCAACACCGGCACCACCGAATAGACCAATCTTACCACCACGAACATATGGAGCTAAGAGGTCAATAACCTTGATCCCTGTTTCCAAAATTTCAGTGGCATTGTTTAAGTCATCATACTTTGGTGCGTCACGGTGAATTGGCATCCGCTTAGCATCAGGACCAAATTCGGGTCCATTGTCAACTGGTTCACCTAAGACGTTAAATACTCGTCCCAGAGTATCATCACCAACTGGCACACTAATTGATGCACCAGTGTTTTCAACTTCCATTCCCCGTTGAAGACCATCAGTACCGTCCATGGCAATCGTCCGAACAACCCCGTCACCTAATTCAAGGGCAACTTCTGTTGTTAAGACCTTGTCATCACTTTCCTTAATCTTCAAGGCATCGTTAATTTCAGGAAGCTTTCCGTCTAAGGGGAATTCAACATCGACAACTGGTCCGATAACTTGTAAAACTTTACCAGAACTCATGTTGTTTCCTCCTACGTTAGAAATATTATTCTTGGGCTGTCATCCCACCGGTAATTTCAGTAATTTCGGTGGTAATTGCAGCCTGCCGTGCTCGGTTATATTGCAATTCGAGCGTCGAGATAATGTCATCAGCATTATCCGTTGCTGAGCGCATTGCATTAGCACTTGAGGAGTGTTCTGATGTCTTCGCATCAAGAATCGCTCCGTAAATCAAACTTTCTGCATATTGGGCAACCAATGCAGAAACGATTTCCGTATCTGACGGTTCAAACTCATATTCAGCAGAAACCGGTGCAGAAGTAACGTCAGAATTAGTTAATTCCTCGTGTCCTTCTTCAGTTACAGCTTCTTCATCAATTAATGAGTGTTCGGTAATTGGCAAAACATCATGAATAATAACCCGGGAAGTAATCCGGTTAACGTAGTGGCTAAAGGCCATGTACATTTCATCGAATACCCCGTCATTATACATTTGTACAGCTGTCTTAACAATCCCGTGAACCTCACGGTAAGTTGGGACGTCACTTACTCCTGCGTATTCGTAAATAACATTCATTCCCCGCTTTTTGAAGAACTCTGTCCCGGTCTTACCAACTGTCAGAAAAACGGTGTTGTCTTTATCAAGATTGTGCTTAGCCATCATATCGAGGGTTTGTTTGATAATGTTACTGTTGTAACTACCAACCAATCCCCGATCAGACGTAATCACAAGCACCCCAGTCTTTTTAACTGCGCGCTTTTTAAACAGTGCAGCGTAAACATCATCTTGCGAAGCTGCAGATGTTGCGCTGTGAGATTTAACCAGATCAGACAACATTTGCTTAACCTTCTCAGCATATACTTCGTAGGTCTGAGTGTGGTGTTGAATTTGATTCAGTTTTGCGGTTGAAACCATTTGCATCGCCGAAGTAATCTGACGAGTACTCTTCGTGGAATCAATCTTGTGTTTAACTGCAGCGAGTGAAGCTGGCACTAAATCTCACCGTCCTTTCGACTAATCATCATTTAATTACTTATCTTCGGCAGCTTGCTTATTGCTGTCACTAGGTTGGAATTGGTTTGCAAACTCCGTAACGGCATTGAGCAAGTCATCGCCTTCTGGTAACTTACCAGTCTTCTTGATGCTGTCGTAGAGGTCTTGGTGGTTAGCATGCATAAATGCAGCCAATTCACTTTCGAAACGTTGAACATCGTCCATTGAAATCTTATCAATGAATCCTTGTTGAAGGGCAAATAATGTCACAACTTGTTCTTCAACTGGTAGTGGTTGGTGTAAGCCTTGCTTTAAGACTTCCATCGTCCGTTGACCACGGGCTAACTTAGCCTGGGTCGCAGCATCCAAGTCAGAACCGAACTGAGCGAATGATGCTAATTCATTGTATGAAGCAATATCCAAACGTAATGTCCCGGCAACCTTCTTCATGGCCTTAACCTGGGCGTCACCACCAACCCGGGAAACAGAAGTACCGGCATCGATGGCTGGACGTTGACCAGCGTAGAATTCATCAGAATCCAAGAAGATCTGGCCGTCAGTAATTGAAATAACGTTAGTTGGAATATATGCTGAAACGTCACCAGCTTGCGTCTGGATGATTGGTAAAGCGGTCATTGAACCACCACCGAGGTCATCAGACAAACGAGCAGCACGTTCGAGCAACCGTGAGTGAGTATAGAAAATATCACCAGGGTAAGCTTCCCGACCAGGAGGCCGACGAAGAATTAAGGAAAGTTCACGGTAAGCATCGGCCTGCTTTGAAAGGTCATCATAAATGATCAAAACATCCTTGCCATTGAACATGAACTCTTCACCCATCGCTGCCCCTGCATATGGCGCAATATATAACATTGGCGCAGGGTTTGAAGCACTAGCGGAAACAACAATGGTGTAATCTAATGCACCGTACTTCCGTAATGTTTCAACACTGGCACGAACGGTTGATTCCTTTTGACCAATTGCAACGTAAATACAAATTACGTCTTGGCCCTTTTGGTTAATGATGGTGTCCAAAGCAATGGCAGTCTTACCAGTCTTCCGGTCACCAATAATCAATTCACGCTGACCACGACCAATTGGAACTAAGGCATCAATAACCTTAATCCCCGTTTGTAGTGGTTCACTAACACTCTTCCGCTCCATAACACCTGGAGCCTTACGTTCAATCGGACGTGACTTATCAGTCTTGATCTCACCTAAGCCATCAATTGGACGACCTAATGAGTCAACAACCCGTCCTAATAATGCATCACCGACGGGTACTTCCATGATTCGACCCGTCCGCTTAACGGTGTCGCCTTCGCGGATGCCGGTGTAATCCCCTAAAATAACGATACCAACATCGTTACTTTCAAGGTTTTGCGCCATCCCGTAGACCCCGTTACTAAATTCGAGCAACTCACCTGCCATGGCATTTTCCAAGCCGTCGGCACGAGCAACCCCATCACCAACATAGGTAACAGTACCCGTTTCTTCGACAGATACTTTGTCTTGGTAGTTGGCAAGTTGTTTCTTGATGAGTGAACTGATTTCCTCAGTTTTAATGCTCATAAAGGTCTCACCTCTTTGAAAAAAGATCTATTTTATCTAACTAGTAAACGACGAATTTGCTTAATCTTTGAGCTGAGACTACCATCCAATGTCTTGTTATCAGCATGGATAATAACCCCACCTAAAATTTCTGGATCAACTTGTTCGTTTAACACTACTTCATTAGCATCAAAGCGCTTGGCCAAGTTGGCCTTTAGTTGATCTTGTTGTTGTTTATCGAGTTGGATCGCTGTGATAACGTCAGCATGCATCCGTTTATTCTTCCGGTCATACCGCCGTTCAAACTCATCAATAATTGCGACCATGCAGTCAATGCGGCCGTAATCAAAAACCATTTGGATCAAGTTGGCAACGTACTTTGAAGCACCCTGCTTTAAATCCTCAATCAATGATTTCTTTTCATCAAGTGACAGTTGAACACCAGCAAGTGCGGCGTCCAATCCCTCGTTGTCCTCAAAGACTTGGCGTAAAGCAATCAATTCTTGATAAGTTTGATCGAGTTCGTTATCTTCATCGACCAATTCAAACAGTGCCTTTGCGTAGCGCTCAGCGACTGTCTTCTTATCAAGACTCATGTTTTACCAACCCTTCGATATAGGAATCGATCAATTCTTTTTGATCGTCTGCCTTTAATTCTTTTTGAATGAGTTTAGTAGCGATCTCAATAGATAAGTTTGCAACGTCATCCTTAGCACCATTTAATGCGTCACGCCGTGCTTGCTCAGCATCTTTTTGTGCTTGTTGCTTAAGAGCTTGCGCGTCATTTTGTGCTGCTTCAACGATTTGTGCACGTTGGGTCTCACCAGACTTCTTGGCATTGCTTACAATGTCAGCAGCTTCCTGGCGAGAGTTGTTTAATTCAGCTTGCCGCTTGGCAGCCATCTTTTCCGCGCTCTCCCGTGATTTAGCAGCATTATCAATGTCACTAGCGATCTTATCAGCACGCTTTTGCATCATGTCTGTGATTGGCTTCCACGCAAAGTGCTTAACCAATAACATCAAGATGATGAATGTAACGATGTAGAATACTAAGTCACCAATGTATAAACTGTTTGATTCAGCTAACACACTGTTTACAAACATCTATTGACACCTCCTTATCTAAAATTAAAAACTCAATTTATAATTACTTGTTCATAACAAGGAAGCCAATAACGATGGCAATGATAGGCATGGCTTCAATCAAACCAACACCAATAAACATCGTTGCTTGTAATCTACTTTGTAATTCTGGTTGACGTGCGATACTGTCGACAGTGTGTCCAATTAAGATACCGTCACCGATACCACCACCGATAGCGGCACCCATAGCCGCGAGTCCTGCAGCAATTGCTCCTAATGCCATTTTAAAATTCCTCCTTAGGGATTATTATTCGGAAATCTTCCGAGAAATATAAACCGTCGTTAATGTTACAAAGACATATGCCTGAATTGAACCGATAAAGACTGAGAATCCTTGCCATGCAAGTTCCAGGAGTAATCCCGGAATAATCGTCAAGGCACCATGTGAGAATGCCATGTTGGCAATTAAACTCATCAACAGTTCACCGGCAAAAATGTTACCAAAGATACGGAGACCCAACGTTAAGAAGTTAGCAAAGTCTTCAATGATGTTAACAGGAAGCATCAACGTAAATGGCTTCGTGTACCCTTTCAGGTAGCCACCAAGACCATTGTGGGCAACCCCAGCAGCGTGTGCTAATACCATTACCATCAACGAGAACGTTAATGTAACAACTGGATCTGCCGTTGGACTTCTAAGCACTTCCGCGTCATTCCAATGGAATTGGAAAATCAACCCAAATTGGTTAGCGAAGAAGATAAAGACAAATAAAACAAAGGCTAAGAAACTATAATGACCTTGTTCAGATGCCGGCATCTGACTTCGAACAATTCCGTTGGTGAAATCAACTAGCCATTCAAAAACGTTTTGTGCGCCAGTCGGCTTCATTTGAATCTTTCGTGACATCCCGTAAAGAGTGAAGAACACGATTGCGTAGATAATCAGTCCAGACACGATATTCGTTGTATTGAATGTAAGTCCGAAAAGCTTAAAAGTTAAAGCATCACCGCCCATTCATATTCCACCTCTTTCCTTATAACAATAATTTGGCTTGTAAGTTGGATGAACGTTGCAAAAATAACGAACTAGCCCAAGTTACGAATGTTAATATATCATTATTTCACACAAAATTCAAAAAAATAATTGATAAGCCGAGCGCTGCTAATCGGTTGATAAAGGCCAAAAGAAAGCGCTGTCAGTGATGCCGATGAACTTTTTATTGCTAATTGTTTTTCAACAAAACATCTGTGAATAGTTATACCAAAAAGAGAAATTCGTCCTGCTAAACATCTACCAAATTTCGCCGGTTAACTTGCGCATCCTTCACCGTTACTAGTCAAAAGACGCTCCCCTTCTTTACAATGATCATCAAAAAAGCGGCCATGGAGCCACTCGCTCCACGGCCACTTTTTATCTGCATCCTACTTAATTTTCGTTGGGTTATCAATAATGTTTTTTCGCCGCTTAGTCATCACCCATGCTGTCATTGGCACAGTAATTAGCACCCCGATAAATGAAATTAAAATTTCAATCATCTCCGCCACAAAGATCTTGTTGTTCATGATGGTGCCAAAGGAATAGTGGAGGCCGATAAACCAAATAAATAGAGCTAAAAAGCCCCCAAAGAAGCCAAAGAAGAGGGTATTAAATGTGGTCCCAATAATTTGGCGCCCAATTGACATCCCACTGCTTATCAATTGCTGGTCGCTGCTGTGCGGATGGTTTTCAAGGACTTCCGTTAGCCCCGAAGCAATTGCCATCGCTGCTTCCGCAATTGCCCCCAGGGTACTGAGAATCGTGACGGTTACCGATACTTTCAAGTAACTAATGCCAATTAAAATCGACATCCCTTCTAGTTCATCACTATCTTCTGTCCCAAAGCCTTGCACCATTGCCCAGTGCTCGACAAAAAAGATTAAGCCCAGCAAAAAGGCCATCACGATTAGTGAAGCATAGAATGCCGTGACGGTCGTCCGTAGATCGTCTTCTCCCATGAAAATGGTAACGGCGAGGATAATCACACCAACTGTCACCGTCACAAACAACGGTGGCACATGAAAGGCAACGAGGACGATTGCAAAATACAAAAAGCCAAAATTAAGCAAGAGACTTAAAAAGGCCGTCCACCCCTGCTTACCACCGACCAGAATCATCAAAATCATTAATACCAGGCCGAGACCCGTAATCGTTGTCATACTTGCCCTCTCCTTCCTAATAATAATGCTCCCAAAAGACTGACCAGGGGGATCGCCAAAACAATCCCGATACCGCTAATTAGGCTCTGCACTGTCCCTAAGCTCATGTTCATCGCATACGTATAACCCCAGGAATTACCATTTTTAATGTACAGCAGGCTTCCGGTAAACGTGTCGACCATAAAAATGAGGAATAACACATTGACTAACGGCCCCATAATTGACTTGCCGACAGTCCGCCCAGACATAAAGAGCTGCTTCCTCGTGACCTGGGGATTAAGACGTTTTAGTTCAAAGAGGGTGGCAATAATATCACTCGACTCATCCATCACCGCCCCCAGTGACCCGAGCAAAGTTTCTGCTAAAAACAACGGCCGTGGTACCTGGGTGACGTACTCCATCGACTCATAAAAGACCCCGCGTTCGTGGGTCAAATTAAAGACTACCAGGCTAATTCCCATCGCCGCAAAGGTTCCAATTACCGTGGCGGTAAACGTCGCGAGCATTCGTTTACTAAAGCCGAGCACAAGCAGTAGGCTAATAAAGGTGAAGACAATCGCTAAAATACTAAACAGCAAGATTATGTGCTGCCCATTTTGCTGCAGGTCAATATTAATCGCAAGAAGGAACAGTAAGGCGTTAATTACAACGCTGACAAGGGCGAGCAACCCTGCCTTGCCCATCGTTAACAGTAACAACAATATGACTAGCCAGCTAAGAAAGACGATTACCGTATCCCGCTTATAACCATTGACATTCGCCACTAACTTGCCATTTTGCCGGTGCAATTGGCTCAAGAAGAGCTTATCACCCACGCTAAACCGCTGGTCCATCGGCTGCGAGTCGCTATACGTATTCTGGACCGTCAGTTTCTGGCCGCGGTACTTTCCATTCATCAGTGTCACCGTTAATCGCTGGTCCGTTTGGTGGTCGACATTTTGAAATTGATCCTTTGTCTGCCGCCGGGCAACAGTTTGTTCACTAGTTACCTTCGCAATTGGTCGCTGGTATAGCTGTTCATTGTGACTAGTAAAAAGCATCGCGCCGATGCCGGCAACTACTAAGATAATTAGCAGCCATGTCTTTTGCCTAGTCCACGATTGCTTAACCACTGCCTGCCATCTCCTCATCATTAAAGCTTGCTTAGCTTTTGTTTCGGTTTTCCATTCTACTCTAAAGCAGCTCTAAAAAAAGGATTTAAGGAAAAACTTAACTTTTCCCTAAATCCTTTTGCCTAGCCTTCAAGAAGCCACTGTTTAACCAGTTCTTTTACTTCCGGCATTGTGTCGCAAGCGCTAATTGCCGTCTGGTATAACTGTTCACACTTGTGGCGATCTAACTCCTTCATCATTGACCGCGTCCGTAAAATCGAACTGGCGCTCATCGAGTAAACGTCAAGGCCCATCCCAATTAATAGTGGCAAGGCATAGCGGTCACCAGCCATCTCCCCGCACATCGCAACCGTGGTCTCATGAGCATGGCCAGCATCGATGATATGCTTAATCAGTTGCAAAAATGTCGGGTTAAGCGGCTGGTAGAGGTATGAAACGGAATCATTGCCCCGGTCGGCCGCAAAACAGTACTGGATAAGGTCATTAGTCCCAATGCTAAAGAAGTCAACTTCTGCCGCAAGCCGGTCAGCATTTAGCGCCGCTAGCGGGACTTCAATCATCATGCCCAAGCGGATATTCTCACCGATGTGGGGATGGTCAGCAGCTAGTTTCCGCTGCTCTTCAAAGTAAATCTTCTTTGCCGCCAATAGTTCCTCAAGGGTCGTAATCATCGGAAACATAATGCTAATATCACCATATGCTGACGCACGAATCAGCGCCCGTATCTGGGTCCGAAACATCGCTGGCCGATCAAGCGCAATCCGGATTGCCCGGTAGCCTAAGAAGGGATTCATCTCCTTTGGCAGGGGCATGAACTTCAACGGCTTGTCACCACCAATGTCAAGGGTCCGCACAACCAATCGTTTGCCGGCTAATTGCTCAACAGCGTGCCGGTAAGCCACAAACTGCTCTTCTTCGGTTGGCAGATGGTCACTCTTCATGTAAAGGAACTCGGTACGAAAAAGGCCGACCCCATCGGCGCCATTTTCGTTAACCGCCGGAATATCGGCAGATGAACCAATATTGGCCGCAATCTTATACCGGTGACCATCCGCCGTCACTGATGGTTGGTCAATCATTTGCTGCCACTGCTGACGAGTTTTCGCAAAGCGCTGGGCAACCCGTTGGTACTTCTTAACCTCATCCGGTGTCGGCGCAATGATGGCTGTCCCGGCGAAGCCATCGACAATCAGCTGGTCGCCATTATCAACGCGTTCGGTAATATTACTACAGCCGACAATGGCGGGAATTTGGAGCGACCGGGCCATAATTGCCGCGTGACTTGTCCGCCCCCCAAGGTCTGTTACAATCCCCTTGACAAAGCGGGCATCCATCTGGGAAGTATCTGACGGCCCAATCGAGTGGGCAACCACCACCACCGGATGGTCAAGCGAACGGAGGTTAGGTAGTTCCTTTCCTTCAAGCTTGGCGAGGACCTGGTCTTGGATGTTTTGAAAGTCCGTGGCCCGTTCTTGCATGTATTCATTTCCCGTCATCGCCTGCAAGGTCTTAACCATCTTTGAAATGACTTCTGCAAACGCCGACTCGGCATTTAGTCGCTGGTTAGTGATCCGGTTTTCTACCTGTTTGATCATTTCAGGGTCATTTAAGATTGCAATATGAGTATCAAAGATCGCCAAGTCATCATCACTGAGTTTCCCCGTCAGGCGGTCCTTTAACTTTGCTAATTCACTAACAATCTCATCAAAAGCATGGTGCAGGCGGGCCTTTTCCGCCGGTGCATCACTAATATGGTATTTTTCAAAACTTAGGTTTGGCTTCGTCAGCAGGTAGACTGGCGCTATGCCGACACCATCACTTGCTGCAATACCGTTAATTCGGGTTACCATAACTCAATCCCTCTTTTCTAATCCAATCTTATTATAAGTGAAAACCTTTTCAGCGCAAAACACTTTATAATAAAAAAATCCGCTGCTTGTTAGCTCTTTATCTAACAAGCAGCGGACAACTTTCATGCTTACTTGGTCCCAAACAAGCGGTCACCGGCATCCCCTAATCCAGGAACGATGTAACCATCCTTGTTTAAGTGGTCATCAAGGCCGGCCGTATAAAGGTCAACGCCAGGGTAAGCTTCCCGAACAGCCTTGACCCCTTCAGGAGCAGCAACTAAGCAAGCAAACTTCATGTTTTCTTCTTTGCAGCCACGCTTCTTCAATGCATCAATTGCCATCATGGCTGAACCACCAGTTGCAAGCATTGGGTCAACAATAAATAATTGTCGTTCAGTGATGTCGTTAGGCAGCTTAACAAAGTATTCATGTGGCTTTAACGTCTCTTCGTCACGGTACATCCCGATAAAGCCGATCTTAGCAGCGGGAATTAAGTTGGTCATCCCATCAACCATTCCCAAACCAGCCCGAAGAATTGGAATAATTGCCACTTTCTTCCCAGCTAGTTCTTTTTGAGTCGTCTTAGCAATTGGGGTCTCAATCTCAACGTCCTTTACTGGCATGTCACGAGCGACTTCGTATGCCATTAATGTTGAGATTTCCTTTACCGTTTCACGGAAAAACTTTGTCCCCACATTCTTATCCCGAATCATTGTTAACTTATGTTGAATCAACGGATGATCAATAACTTCAAATTTACCCATGCTAAAATACACTCCTTTGAATTTCTTCACTATTCTACCAGAAAACGCAAGGCCTGACAAAAAATCTTAAGAACTTTTTCATATATTACTAAAATAACTAGTCGATTGGGTACTTGGTCGTTAATTCATGGACGGCTGCACTGGCTGCTTGGCGCTTCTCTTCATCCGTGGCATTGGTCAAGACCATCGTGATAATTTCCGCAACCTTTTTCACGTCATCTTCCTTGAAGCCACGACTCGTCACCGCTGGGGTTCCCAACCGTAGCCCACTTGTTACAAACGGGCTTCGCGGATCATTGGGGATTGACTCCTTATTTGTCGTAATATGAACCTCGTCGAGGAGGTTTTGGGCTTCTTTACCGGTTAAACCGGTCTTGGTTATATCAAGGACTAGCAAGTGGTTATCGGTTCCGCCAGATACTACCCGGATGTCATCCGTCTGGTTGAAAACGGCCGCCATTGCTGCCGCATTTTTAACAACCTGGTCAATATAGTCGGCATACTGGGGTTGCAGGTCCTCGTAAAATGCCTGGGCCTTCCCCGCAATTACGTGTTCTAACGGACCACCCTGGGTTCCCGGGAAGACAGCAGAATTAATCTTTTTGCCAAGGTCAGCTGACTTGGAAAGGATCATCCCACCCCGTGGGCCCCGGAGCGTCTTGTGAGTAGTTGTCGTCACAACATCTGCTACTGGAACTGGACTCGGGTGCGCACCGGTCGCAACCAAGCCAGCAATGTGGGCCATATCAACCATCAAGTAGGCGCCTACCTCATCCGCAATTTCCCGGAACTTTTGCCAGTCAATAATCCGGCTGTAAGCAGATGCCCCCGCAACAATTAACTGTGGCTTCGCCTCGCGTGCTAAGGCAGCGATCTCGTCATAATTTAATTCTTCTGTTGTTGCGTCAAGGCCGTAACCGTAAGTCTTGTACATCTTACCGCTAAAGTTAACCTTTGCCCCGTGCGTCAAGTGGCCACCGGCATCCATCCCCATCCCCAGGATTGTGTCACCAGGCTTTAAGAGGGCCTGGTAAACGGCCATGTTTGCCTGTGAACCAGAGTGAGGCTGAACATTCGCGTATTCTGCCCCAAACAACTTTTTAGCGTAATCAATCGCCAGTTGTTCAACCTGGTCAATGTATTCACAACCACCGTAATAGCGCTTCTTCGGGTACCCTTCCGCGTATTTATTCGTCAAGACTGAACCTTGCGCTTCACGAACCGCATCCGAAACAATATTTTCTGAGGCGATCAGCTCAATCGTCTCTTGTTGGCGTTGTTCTTCTCGATCAATTGCTCGCCATAATTGGGGATCTTTTTCAGCATAGTTCATTGATACCATCTCCTTAAAAAAGCGGCTATTTTTCCAAAGCAACGAGAAAAATAACCGCAACATTATCATCTATTTTATTTTACCGCATTAGGGTCAAAGTGAACACCACCAGCAGACTTATTTAACCGATTCATGTACGCCCCACCAAGGTCGTGGTCAGGGAATGCCTGGGTGACAATTGCCTTAACATTTGGCTGGTCATCAAATTGGCGTAAGCCGTCAAACAAGCGCGCACTAGCATCCTGGACATTCTTACCGAGTGAAAACTGGATGGCGTTCATCGGTAAGACTTCTTTTTGTAAGATTTTTTCTTCTGCCATCATTCCAACATCGAATGGCTGCTGCTTGATCCACGCAACTACTTTATCCCAGTCGCTTTCACTATCAACGATGTAAACCTGGGCATTGGGAGCATAGTGCTTGTACTTCATCCCCGGTGCCTTTGGTGTTTCGTGCTTGCCAACCTTATGGTGGTTAACATCAATTGAGCCGATAACGGATTCAATGTCCTTCTTGGTAACCGCCCCGGGACGCAAGATTGCCGGCTGGTCAGTTGACATATCAAGGACGGTTGATTCAACCCCCACCCGCGTTGGTCCGTTATCGAGGATGCCGGCAATCTTACCGTGAAGGTCATGGTAAACGTGCTGGGCAGTCGTCGGGCTAGGTTTTCCCGAAGTATTGGCTGACGGGCCAACCATTGGCACTCCTGCTGCTTCAATCAGGTCAAGGGTTGGCTGGCAGTCAGGAAAACGGAAAGCAACTGTATTCAAGCCCCCGGTAACCGTCTTGGAAAGGGCTCGCTTCTTTATTTTTAAAATAATCGTCAACGAACCAGGCCAAAACTTTTCCATTAGCTTACGGGCATTGGCCGGTATCTCCGCCGCATACTGTTCAACCATCGCAATTGAATTGACATGGACAATCAGCGGGTTGTCACTTGGCCGGCCCTTTGCAAGGTAAACGTTTTTGACCGCCTCTGCATTCGTGGCATCTGCCCCGAGGCCATAAACAGTTTCAGTTGGAAAAGCAACTAACTCACCGCGCTTAATTGCGGCGGCTGCCTGGTCAATTTCACCATGCCGATAAATTCTTGTATCCATTCTTGCTATCTTCCTCCTGCGTCTGAAAAATCCCATGCGTGTATCATCCTCATTTTTCCTGCCACGTCATGCCGTGGCCTTATCTGTGCGTGTGCATCAACTTGGTGCAGTAGTCGTTGAATTGATTCTTCTTGGTCATAGCCGGTCTCACCGAAGAGCTGGCCGCCCGGCTGGAGATGGCTAGCAACTGTGGCAAATAGCCGGTGGTAAAAGCCAAGACCATGCTCGTCAGCAAAGAGCGCCGTGGCTGGCTCATTTTCTAAGACCGCCTGATCCATTACCGCAATATCATCGCGGTCAATGTACGGCGGGTTAGTGACAATTAAGTCATAGCGGTCAGTAATGTTTGCAAAGAGGTCACTCTCAATGATCGCTAAGTCAACGCCCTGTCGGACCATGTTTCGCTTGGCAACCGCAATTGCCGCTGACGAAATATCACTTAGTGTTACCTGCCATTGCGGTCTCTCAAGGGCAAGGGTTATCCCAATTACCCCACTCCCGGTCCCCAGGTCAAGAACTTTCATTGGCCGCACTGGCATCTCTTCAAGAACCCAGTCAACCAACTCCGCTGTCTCCGCTTCAGGAATCAAGACATCCTTATTCACCGTAAAAAGGCGACCATAAAATGGGGCCTGCCCAATAATGTATTGAGCAGGCTCATGATTTAGCAACCGCCTAATTGCATCTTGCCACCACGTCACTTCGTCTGCTGGCATTTGGTCACGGTTGTGTAGTAATAAGTGGGTCGCATCCCAGCCATGACGCTGCTGGAGCAAAAATTGTGGGGCCTGTGGATCAACATCCGTCCCCGCAAGTTGTTCTTTTGCCCACCGCTGGGCCATAAAGTAGTTGCCCGCGGTAAAACTACTCATTACGCAACTGCTCCAACTTCTGCGTCTGGTCAGCAACAATCAGTGCTTCGATGATTTCATCCAAATCACCAGCCATAATCTTATCAAGCTTATTTAACGTTAAGCCAATCCGGTGGTCAGTAACCCGGTTTTGCGGGAAGTTGTAAGTCCGAATCCGCTCGGAACGGTCACCAGTCCCAATTGCGTCCTTCCGCTTTTGGTCGTAGGCACTTTGTTCTTGTTGTTGGTAGTAGTCATATACCCGGGACTTCAAAATCCGCATTGCCTTTGCCCGGTTTTGTTGCTGTGATCGTTCATCTTGCATCGCAACAACGATTCCAGTCGGCAAGTGGGTCATCCGGACAGCTGATGACGTCTTGTTGACGTGCTGACCACCAGCACCACTAGAACGGTAAACGTCAACCCGGATATCCTTTGGATCGATGTCAACGTCAACGTCCTCTGCTTCTGGCATAACCCCGACAGTCGCGGTTGAGGTATGGACCCGCCCGGCTGACTCGGTGACTGGAACCCGCTGAACACGGTGGGCCCCGTTTTCAAACTTCAACTTCGAGTAAACCTTATCACCAGTAATCATCAGGGCGATTTCTTTAAAACCACCGACTTCGGTTTCATTTTTATCAACGACTTCAACGTTCCACCCTTGCTTTTCAGCGTAGTGGAGGTACATGTTGTACAAGTCGGCCGCAAAAAGACTGGCCTCATCCCCACCAGCAGCACCACGGATTTCCATGATGATGTTCTTATCGTCGTTAGGGTCCTTCGGAATCAGCAAGACTTCTAGTTCCTTTTCCAGCGTTGCCTGCTTCTCCTTTGCTTCCGCTAACTCATCCTTGGTCATGGCGGTCAGGTCGGGGTCGTCAATCTCCCGCAACATTTCCTCGTCGTCCTTAATGGTCTGGGCTACCTGCTTATACTCGTTGTATTTTTCAACGGTCTCCCGCAAGCTCCCCTCTTCCTTAGAAAGCTTCATAAACCGTTGGGAATCAGCGATTACTTCTGGGTCACTGATCAGTTCGTTTAATTCATCATAACGGTCAGCAACTGCCTGGAGCTTGTCAAAAATTTCTTCCATTTCCATTCTCTACTTTTCCTCCTGTCCATCATTTAGTTGGGGATGAAAATAATGTTTCCGGCAAACGGGGTAATACGACTCATTACCGCCGATTTGTACCTGCTCACCTTCATATACCGGCTTGCCATTATTAATTCGCAGGTTCATCGTCGCCTTATGCGGACAGAACCAGCAAATTGTCTTCATCTCTTCAATCTTATCGGCATAGATTAGTAAGTACTTCGACCCTTCAAACAATTCATTCCGGAAGTCGTTTTTGAGGCCAAATGTCATTACTGGAATATTGAGCTCATCGACAATTTTGATTAATTGTAAGACATGCTTTTTCTTTAAAAACTGGGCTTCATCGATCAACACACAGTAAATCTTATGATCCATCTCGTTGACGTAATCATAGATATTAGTATCATCCATTATCGGTGCGACCTTACGCTCAAGGCCAATCCGGCTGGCAATAACGCCCCGACCAGAGCGATCATCGACCCCACTGGTCATCAAGACAACCGGCTTCCCCTGTTCTTCATAGTTATGGGCAACCTTCAAAATATCAATTGACTTACCAGAATTCATCGCGCCGTATTTAAAGAATAATTGTGCCACTACGATTGCTCCTTTTTGTTTGCATAGTACTCTTCATTATATCCAAAAATTCTTAACATTTAAATAGTTCTACTTGCCGATCACCCTTTTATCGTTCCTGAATAATAATTTCGGGTCAATCGCTTTCTTTTTACCATCGTAAAGCTTAAAATTAAACGGTGATTTAATCAACCAAAAAATTACTAACCTAATTAAGATATCAAACAGAAAGGATTGCACTTATTCATGACAGTTCGAAGTTCAATCGCTGAATTCGCTGGACGGTCGAGCTACTGGTTTCTACATACCTTTATGCATGGTGGTAGCTCACTTCCCGGCAAGTTAACCCTTAAGCTTGATCCCAACATTCTTCAAGCCTTTAGTAAAAAATATGACTTGGTAATCGTTACCGGGACTAACGGGAAGACGCTGACCACTGCTCTAAGCGTTCGCGTCCTGCGTGAAAAATACGATCAAGTATTGACAAATCCGACCGGCTCCAACATGGAACAAGGAATTGTAACCACCTTTATCACTGCCCCCCGACCAAAGCAAAAAGGGTTAGCAGTCTTAGAAGTTGACGAAGCCAATGTCGTTAAGGTCTGTAAGTTCATCACCCCGGTTGCCTTTGTCTTCACTAATATCTTCCGTGATCAAATGGACCGCTATGGTGAAATTTACACCACCTACGATAAGATTCTCCAGGGGGTTAAATTAGCCCCTAAGGCAACAATTATTGCTAACGGGGATGAGCAGCTTTTTAATAGTAAGGATTTACCTAACCCGGTTATCTACTATGGTTTTAACCACGAAGAAAAAGAAGCGTTTAACGCCCCGGCGAATACCGACGGCTTACTCTGCCCCAAGTGTCAGCACATCTTAAAGTACCGGATGCGGACATACGCTGGCCTGGGTAATTACTTTTGCCCCCACTGCGGATTCCACCGTCCGGAATTAACTTACGCCGTCACCAAGATTAGCAAGCTAACACCGACTAACTCGACCTTTGAAATCGACGGTCAGCAGTACAAAATTGGCATTGGCGGTCTTTATAACATCTATAACGCCCTGGCTGCCTATTCACTTGGCCGCTTTCTCGGTGTCAGCCAGGAGCAGATTAAGGATGCCTTTGAAGCCGACGAACGGGTCTTCGGCCGCCAAGAGGTGATTAACGTCGACGGCAAGCAGGTTACCCTGATCCTTGTTAAGAACCCGGTTGGCTTAAACCAGGTCCTCGACATGATCGAAACTGACGACAAGCCGTTTAGTTTTGCCTTTCTTTTAAATGCCAACTATGCTGACGGGATTGATACCAGCTGGATCTGGGACGGCGACTTTGAAAAACTAACGAAGCACGAAATTCCCCAGTACATGACCGGGGGCGAACGCTACAAGGACATCACTACCCGCTTGACGATGGCCGGAATCGAAAATATGTGGCACGAGCCGGACCTGACAAAGGTCGTCGATAAGATTAAGGACATGCCAACTGAACACGTCTATATTCTTGCCACCTACACGGCGGTCTTACAATTGCGGAAACAGCTGGCGGAAAAGGGCTACATCAAAGGAGGAATGGACTAATGGCGAAGTATCACTTGCGACTTGCCCACCTGTATGGCGACTTACTCAACACCTACAGTGATGTCGGCAATATTATTGCCTTAAAATACTACGCAAAGCAAATGGACGCCGACATTGATGTTAAGGTGATCAGTATTGATGACCACTTTAACCCCGATGACTTTGACCTTGCCCTCTTTGGTGGCGGTCAAGACTACGAGCAACTTGTCGTTTCAAAGGACCTCCCACATAAAAAAGCGGGGCTTGAGAAGTTTATTAATACTGGCAAACCAGTCCTTGCCATCTGTGGTGGCTACCAGTTACTCGGTCATTATTATATCGGGGCTAATGGTGAAAAGATCCCCGGCCTTGGAATCCTTGACCACTATACCCTTAGCCAGGACAACCACCGCTTTATCGGGGATATCACAATCAAGAATCAAGAAACCGGGGAAGAATACCACGGTTTTGAGAACCATAACGGCCGGACCTTTCTCGGCAAAGGTGAACGGCCGCTTGGGGAAGTTGTTTCAGGAAATGGTAACAATGGTGAAGACCACACCGAGGGCGCCATTTATAAGAACACCTACTGTTCCTACTTCCACGGTCCAATTCTGACAAGAAATGGTGAAATCGCTAAGAAGATCTTACTGGCCGCCCTTGAGCATAAGTATCCTGACGCTGACCTTAGCAAGCAGCGGGAGCTGAAGATTAAGGCAACATTCTAAATTAAGGAGAAATTGTGGACCAACTATTAACATTTATCTTTACCATTATTTTCTTACTCGAAAGTTTTTGGGAGGTTCGCTTATTTTCCCAATTACAGCAATTAGCAATCAACAATCCAGCCAAGGTTACTCCCAAGTTCACCCGGGTGATGCAACACGAGCGACGGTGGAACTGGCTTTCGTGGATATTAATCATCCTCTTATTCGTCGCAAACACCCATTTTACGGTGCTGCTGGTAAGCTTGATTACGCTAATTGAAACCGTGGTTATTTACCAAATGGACCAGTTAAAATCCCAACTAATGTAATTACAAAAAAGTGGCTGACGATGATTTTTCGTCAGCCACTTTTTAATTTTCCACAATCACTAGGACCGCATATGGCTAGTGATTAGTTCATAGATTTGTTTAGCATCATCGTTATTCTTACTAATTACAATCAACGTATCGTTTCCCGCCAGGGTCCCCACAACTCCTGGCAAGTCCAACTCATCAAACATCCCCCCTAGGATCGTCGCATAGCTTGAGTTGAGGGCCGTTTTAATGACGTTGATGAACTGGACTGTTTCAATCGTCCGCACATTATCATAAATTCCCTGGTAGAGCCGGTCATAATTATGCTCCGGCTTTACGTGTAACTGGACATAATGAGTGTGCCCATTACCGTCATTGGCCTTCACAATATTTAGCGCATGAATGTCCCGCGAAACTGTTGCCTGGGTCGTGACAAACCCCGCGTCCGCTAACAACCGCAGCAATTCGTCCTGGGTCTCAATCTTCTGGTCGTTAACAACCTGTTCAATAAATTTACGTCTTCCCTTTCGATCCATTCGCGTCCCCTTCTTTAAATATTCATTGATACTAATAATAATACAAGAAAAAGCAATGAGAAAAAAGGTTAAACTACTTTCCTTCTTCGTTGCTTCCCTGCTTAAATATCTTCCCGGACGAGCGGACAGGACATACAGCGCGGACCACCACGCCCACGGGATAACTCGCTGGACCGAATCTCGTGAACTAAAATGCCGTGTTCGCGCAGCAATTCATTGGAGACATAGTTACGGTCATAAGTGATTACTTCCCCCGGCGCAATCGCTAAGGTATTGGAACCGTCATTCCACTGCTCACGCGGAGCAATGATCGGGTCGCCACCACCAGTAGGGATTAAATCAATTGAAGATTTGTTGAGGACTTGTTTAAGAACCTGCTGTAAGTCCCGTTCATGAGTAATCGCGATCTCCCCATCCTTTGCCGGGTGCATGACGAAGGCATCAATGTGCCCCTGGTCACTGAGAATCGCTGGGTGGACAGTGAACTGGTCGTAATTAATCATCGTGAAGACGGTATCTAAGTGCATCATTGCATGATTATGCGGAATATGAATAGCAACAATCGTATCGTAATTTGAATGTGCAAATAAGCTTTCTGCTAGCTCAGTAATTGCCTTTGCGGATGTCCGCTGGGAAATACCAATCGCCAGTACGTGGTCATTTAATACCAGCTCATCACCACCCTCAAGGCGGCCCTTGGCGTAACGATTCCGCCAAATATTAATCTGTTCGCCCGCAAAACGGGGATGGTGGTTAATGATGTATTCCATAAATAGGGATTCACGCCGCCGTGCTTTAAATGCCATCCGGTTAATCGTTAACCCATCCCCAATACAGGCCTGCTGATCGCGGGTGAAATATACATTGGGCATCGGGTCAAGGTAAAATGGATAATCCCGCTCTTCAGCCAGCTCAGCTAGCGAGGTGTGGGCGGTTTTAATCTCATCTTTGCGAACCCCGGCAATCACCTTGTCGACCATTTTTCGCGGCGGTAGGTCAAGCAGGGCAGCCAGCAAACCATCGTGGACTGGGCCAGGGCCAATGTTTGACTCCGTAATAATCGTTTCTAGGAATGCCTCTTTTTCCTGGTGACTAGTGAGCGACTCCGCCAGCAAATCTTCCAAGTACAGCACTTCGGTCCCCGTCTCCCGCAGTGTCTTCGCAAATAAATCATGTTCTTGTTGGGCAATTGGCAAGTACGGAATATCATCAACCAGCATCCGTTCTAAGATTGCGGGATAAACATTCTCAATCTCCTTACCAGGGCGGTGAAGCATCACCGTTTTCAGCTTTCCGATCTCTGACATTACATGGATTGGCTGTTGCATGTTAGCTCCCTCCTTATTTATTCTCCTTTCATCATATCGGTAGCTGAAAGCGTTGTCAAAAGGCGTTTTGCGCTTTTTGTAGGACTATTTGCAAAGGAAAATAATTATTATAAGGAAATCTTCCGAAATATCCACCGAAGGAGATATTACGGACCATTTTATCCACAATTACGCATATTTACTCCATAATTTTTTCTTTTTCTTTAAGATAAGTTGCCAGCAGGTGGTCGCGGGCATCAAGGTATTCTTGGTTTTGGGCGGTCGGGTGAACCCGGTTAGTCAACACAATAAAGCCCTGGTCAGTCTGCTTGTCAAGAACCATCCAGGTCCCGGTAAAACCTGTGTGGCTAATCAACAGGTGCTTGTCGCGGGCCCGGGAATGGAGCAGTTTCCAGCCAAGCGACCGCGAATGTGGCCCCGGAATTAAGGTCTGGTCGACAAACATTGCGTCAACAAGCGCGGGGTGCAGAAGTCCCCCGAAGTTTGTTTCAATTAGTGCCCGGCCGAATCTTGCCAAGTCATCGAGGGTGGCAAATAATCCTGCACAGCCACAATCTTTACCGAGAATATACCCCTTTGGATCATGAGTTTTCCCCCTAATAACTCCCCGCTTTGCTTGGACCTCTGTCGGTACACAGTTTTCGGGGGCCGGCGTAAAACTTGCTCCGGTCATTTTTAGGGGTTGTAATACCCGCTGGGCAATCACGTCCTGTACGGGAAGGGATAGGATTCGTTCGATAATCCAGCCAAGGTACAGGTAGTTAACATCGGCATACCTAATCTGGCGGTTTAAGGTATCATCGACATGCATTTCCGTTAAGAAGGCCTGCTTCAACGCAGGAGCCGTTAATTCATTGCGATGAGGAATATAGCCGCTAATTCCCGAGGTGTGCGTAAGGAGGTTGCGGATCGTTGGGCGAGAATCAGTAAATTCTGGAAGGTACTTATTAACCGGGTCGTCTAGCTGGAGCTGCTTTTGCTGAAGGAGCATTGCGATAACGGGTACTGTCCCCACCACTTTTGTTAATGAAGCAAGATCGTATTGCATTCCCGGTTTTAGCGGTGCCGGTTCAGGGTACACCTGTGCCAGTCCCTGCACGTCGCGAATCTCCCGGGAACCGTCAAAGATCAAATAGCTTACTCCAGGGATGATCCCCTCCTTAACCATTTGCCGCAGTTTTGTAATTGTTAATGAATACTTTTCCATCAGCGACCACTCCTTATCACTTATTTAAACGCCCTTATTTTACCCTATCTCTCAGCGATAGGAAATAATTAGTCGCGTTTTCAGGAATCAATGTAACAAAAAAGTTAAAAATGTTACAAAAATATTTCAAAAAGCGGTATAATGTAAATGAAGTCAATAACCATAAGAGAGAATTTGAGGGGGTCATTAAAATGACAAAAGTGACAAGTAAAGCATTAGCAGGTTCATTAGTAATTTTAACCGCGCTCGGGTTAGCGGGTTGTGCTAACAGCGCAGCGGCCCCCACGACAAGTAAGACCACTACTACCAATGCAAAGGTGGTAAAGCAATCCTCGACGAAGACCGCAAAGAAGGTAAATACCGCAAAGGCAGCCCCACAGGCAACTGCCACAACTACCGATAATCAAGCTGCTAATCCTGACCAGCAGGCAAACACAAGTCAGCCGGTAAGTAATCACAACAATGACCAACAAGTCTTAACAAACTTTGTCAAGACAAGTGGCGTGCAACAAGATGGCAATCATTATTATGTCAACAAAAATAACGACAACAGTTACCAGATTGAAGTAAGAAATAATGAAGGTGGCGACCCGAACATCGCTCACCTTACCGGGACCTACCAGTATGATCCCACAACCAATCAGTTGCAGGAAATGAACCCGGTCACTGGTAATTACGAGAACTGATTGCTAATAATAAAAAGCAAGAGATCAATGAACAATCTGATCTCTTGCTTTTTATATATCATGATAATAGCGGTAATCGTCCTAGAAGAAGCCCTTTAGTGTCGAGAAAATACCCTTTTTACTTTCGGCATCCGTCTTCGGCGTCTCTTCTACTGCTTCTTCAGGATTAGCAGTCACTTCGTCGATCTTTGCATCGCTGTGTGGTTGAACTGCAACAAACTTATTAAACTTAATCGTGTAAGTTTGTGTGCCTGCAGCAAAGTGCTGGTCAGCGGGGAGCTGGTTTTCGACCAGCTGGTAGCCCTCCGTAATGAATTCTTCAATTTCATCACTAGGATCATATTCAAATGCCTCACCAGTAGTTCCTACCAGTTTCTTTTCAGTAAGTGTCTCCCCTTGTTGGTCAACAAACTTCACCGTCATGTGGGCAGGCTGGGCAACGTAGCTAAGTTTTTCTTCACTATCAGTGCTTTCGGGGGTTACTTCCACTTCAGCTACCCCGTCAACTTTATACCCGGCTAACTTAGCTGGCTGGTATTCTGGTAAGACTGACTTTTGCCATTCTTGCCAAACATCTTGATTGGTAACCTCATCATGGTAACCAACCCGAGTGGCCGTTGCAGTTTGTGAAACAACCTGCATCGTCTTGTCCGGCATTTCAACGTTAATCGTCCGTTCAACAGTGTGGTGGTCTTCCAATGGAATCACCTTGTGGGTTAAGTAAACATAGTATTGCTGTGCCTGACTACCTGCCACATACTTACCACTAGTGGCGCCCTCATCGGCTTGGAAGAGGTCATAACCAGCCTTCGCAAAGTCCCATAGGTCGTTATGGTAGTCATCACCCTCCGTGACCTGGAACTTTTGGGTCTGTGCTTCAATCATTTTACCTGACGTTGGCTTAACCAGTGGTAATTGTTCGAACGGAACATCAATGTAGTATACGTATACCAACTGTTCCTCAGCATTCTTATTACTAAGGACAACCTCATACTTTTGGTCACTGTCAGCAGTAAAGCGGGCACCACCGATCAGGTTATTCTTAATCACTGTGTAACCTTCATCGGCTAACTCAATGGCCTTATCCAGGTCTGTAAAGTCAATTACTTCGCCGGTTTGCCCTTCAAGCGTCTGTGAGGAAATTAACTTCCCTTGCTCATCAACAAAGTCGACCGTCACACGCGCCTTCTTTGGCTGGTAATCAACCATCAAGCTGCTGCTCTTACTGGTTAAGGTAACTGGCTCCGCTTCCACCGCATCGCTGGTATAACCAGCAACTGCAGGCGCGGTAATTGCTGGCAAAGTTGCCTTCGTCCAGGCGCCCCATTTCTTTTCACCAGTTGCCTTATCAACCATCCCATTACGTTGGATAAGGCCCACTTGCTTAACTACCTGCCTAGCGCCACCGGGCATGTTGAAGGTTATTTCCCGGGTAATTTTATGTTCTTCAGCAACTTTTTCAACCTTGTGGGTTAAGTATACGTAGTAGTCCTTTGCTTGCTGGCCACCGACATAGGTCCCATCTTCTGCTGCAGGATCATACTGATAAAGCTCGTAGCCGGAAGCTGCACCCCACAGTTGGTTATGGTAGCTTGTGTCACCTTTGCCAGTCATGGACTGGGTATGTTCCTTTAGAAGGGCCCCATCAGCTGGTTGCAGATTATCCTTGTTCTTTCCTTCAGCAGAAACAATATCCACGTAGTAAATGTTGATTGTCTGCTTGTTTTCGACTAACCGGACCTTTGTTGGGCAGGTAATCAGCATCTCTTCATCTTCGCTACCATTAAGGTAGTAACCGATGATAAGTTGGTATTCACCAGCTTGGTTTTCGTCAATTTCAGAATCATCAACAATAAATGTTTGTTCCGGATCAACGGCGAATTCGTCGTTTTCAGCAGTTAAGCCGCACGCCTTCACAATTGCATCATTATGTGTCCAGCTATCTTTCTTCTCAGTCTTGAGCGTAAATTCTTTTGTTTGTAATAGGTGATGGAGAACGATATATGGCGTAAATTCCGGATTATTTTCAACTGCCCGGTCAACATCAGCAGAAAAGGCATAGGCCGTCATTAACTGCCGCCCCGTCTCATTAACGTTAACGGAGTAACCATATTCTTGCACGATATTTTGTACCGGAGCAAGGGCAAAGAAGTAGTAGCCCCCTTGCCACAATACCTTTTCTTCTTGCTCCACCGCTGCAGTAGGTAGTGCTGCTGTGGTGCTAAAGTTACTAATAACAGCTGGAACTTCTGCAAGAGTTGGCATTGACTGCTGGATATCTTCTGGCAGTTGTTGCCATTCATCATTTTCTTCAAAAAGCCCTGCAAACCGGGTATCACCATAATCATTTAATGAGAAGACTGGTGTACTTAAACGGAAGTTAAGCCGGGAATTAACGTGCTTATTAGCAGTTAAGTCATAAAAGGCATACTCATTAAGGGAGTAATTAGCCTGGCCAAGCGTATTCGCCGCTTCACGCTTAACGAACTTAAACGGAAAACTAATCCGGTAAGAGCTATTTGGCAATAAGGAACCAAAGACCATCACTGCCGTTACCTTATCCCAGCTAAAGTCATTGCGTTGCTTCAGGGTATCAATCGTTGAATATTCACCATCGTGTCCCTGGTAACTATAAGTAATGTCAAAGCCAGGGATAACGTTTCCCTTTTCATCCTTATATTGTAAGCCATCAAATTCATTAACCCGGTCGCCATCAATTACCAATTGGATATTGCTGTTAGCGTTTGTTTCAAATGATGGCATTGTGTAAACCACTTCGATTGACTTGGCAACATCAGTCGTGTTCTTCACGTGACCAAAGCCAGTCAAGTCACTGGCTGCCTTATAGTTAACAAGGGAAGCAATCTCCTTCATCTCAAAGCGGCTCGCTTGTGAACGGCTCTTCTTGTGACTTTCTTGGTTAGTTGCTTCCAGGTAAGTACCGTGCTGCAATCCTTCCTCATCGTTCAGTTGATAAGGCCCCAATACTGGATTGTTCTTAATTGCTGGTTCTGTAACGTTCAGTGTTGCTTGCCGGGCAGCAAAATCGGAAACACTTCCTTCCATTGCTGCTGTTTTGCCTAACACTGCCGTTGCAGCACTTGAAGCAGACATGCTCTTTTTAGCGGTGACGTTTTCCCCGACAGCCTCGGTGGTTACAAGGTCCACACTAACTACCCCTGTTTGTTTTTCATCTGTCTCAAGCATTTTTAATCCCCCTTAGATTTCTTTTATACTTTGATAACTATATATTACATTATTGAGTATAGTATTCTCTATTTTTGATTTCAACATTGATAACTAATCCACGACTTTTGGGGGTTATAACTCCCTGTTATAAAGCTTGATAATCTAAGGTTTCCGTTCCTTGTCACCCGATAACAAAATCTTCGTATGATTATTCTATCATATGAAGATTTTATCTTTTGTTGTGCCTTTATATTCTCTATTAATCTTGGATTTTAAAATAATAAAAACTTCACTCGCCTAAACGGGTGAAGTCTCTCACTAATTCATATTACGGCTCATCTGAAACAGGGTCAACTGGTTGCTCTGGACCACCGGTAATATTACCATTTCCAGGGTGTGCTGGCCGCGGAGTTGTTCCTGACTGAGGATTCCGGTTATAACCATTCCCATAATTACGTGACGTTGACGTTCCAGTATTTCCTGAATCATTAGACCGTCTAGTACTTGAGGTAGTATTAGAGCTAGAGCTAACAGCAGATGATGAGGAATTTGCAGTTGTACTTGATGCCGTTGAAGAACTGCTGCTTGCGACACTGCTTGATGATGAACTGTCATCGCTAGCATTATCGTTGTCATTTGCTTCAACTTTTAGCTTCTTCGTTACCTTTTGATCACCACGCTGGGCAATGATGTCATAGGTGCCCGCAACGTCAAAGGTGTAACTGTGCTTAGCCATCTCAGTACCCTTGCTTGCCTTAAACACCTTAACGATGCCCTTCGTCTTATGACCGCGAATCGTTAGCTTTGTCTGTGGTGATACCTTGAACTTGACCTTTACTTCGCCGTTATCGTCCATCTTGACCTTCTTATCAAACTGGACGGATACATCGCCTAAGGCTTCATCACTTGATGACACATATTTAACATTTTCTGTCTTTTCACTCTCCGCTGGCTTGGCTGCTTGTCTGTGAGAATGAAAACTGCCAACTCCGATCCCGACAACACACACAACCAGGACAATTGCTAGTACCCAGTTAAGAAATACTCGGCCGCCGCTGACGAAGTTATTGCCGCTACGATTTTTACGTAACTGTGAGATGTATTGTGCCGCTAACACGACAATCGCAATAACTGCTAATACGATCATCAAATTCATTATTCGCATAATTTATTCACCAATATCTCCCTATTTATTTCTCTAACTTAATATATCATAGCATCAATTAGTCCTTTTCTTAATATTAATTACTAATTTGACGCTGAGACAACAAATCTGACAGCCACATCTGGGCTTACCAGACCTACTCTACGTTTCCCCACTACAAGCACTCTGACTTTTCCGCTCTAGCAAAATACGGTTAAGGAGCTAATCACTGGTAGATAAACCATCGTGACTGCTTTTAATGGGCAAAGTTAAAACCATGTTATATCATACCACAATCATTTGTAACATGCTTTACCCTTTTATTAAAGATATTTTACATTATCTCGTTAGTGGCACCAACTGGCAAGAAACGCTGGGAAACTTTGCACTGCATGATAAACCGCGCTAACAGTCATCCACCATTACTTTTCCGCCAGGAGAAGAGCATGATTTTTTCAAAAATAAAATGCCTTTATATCAACCTTTTAAGCAGATACAAAAGCATTAGGAAATAAAAAAATCACCCGCACGGGGATCGAACCCGTAACTCCGCCTTGAGAGGGCGACGTCTTAACCAATTTGACCAGCGGGCAATAACGTACAAGATAAACTATACGTTATTTACAATTATTTGTCAATCATTTTTTAGTAATGTTATTATCCGGATCAATCACAATTGATTCTGCTAGCAGCACATCGTTATACAGCTCATACACATACTGCCGCAAATTTTCCTTTTGTGACACCATATCAAGGTATTGCCGTTCAGCCCGGAAAGCCCACAGCAAGGCCCGCTGTTCAAGCTCCCGCTCCTCTGGTGCACATTCAACACGCCGGCTTGCCTGCGCCCATTGCTGCCAAAACTCCTTAAACGAATTAGCAGCATTCTGGTCACGAATGTCATATAAGACACTTTCCCGAATATCAGCAGGCAGGTAAATCTTTTCAATTGCCAGCTCTCCTTGGGCAACCATCTCTTTTCGCAACCGCTTCGTTTCCTCATTGACCTCTTTAACCGAGATGTCACGTTTAAGAATAAAGCGAAAAACAACTGACGGCACCACCATGCTTAAAATAATCATTAACGTTTCTGCTAAGACGAGTACATCAAACTGACTATCAGTAACCCGTTTAGCAACCGTATAGACTAACGCCAGTGTTACTGCGCCGTGAACTCCGCCAAGCGCAAAAATAAGGCTCCCTTTCCAGCCTAGCTTTATCATTAGGCCGTACCCGTAGCGAACAACCACGTTTGCCAAGTATAAAATAGCCCCAATCGCAACCCATTTCCAATTAGGATTCCCGTTGATTAGGTCCGCTTGCACGATCCGGATAATTAAAATACCAAGAATAACAAAAACAATATTATTTAACACCTCACGCATTAAGTTCATCAGAACAATCCCGTTATGGTACTGCCGGGAAGTGATGAACCTGCTCCGTGCACTCTCACTATTTTGCATCAGGCCCGCACAAACAACCGCAATAATCCCTGATACATGTAGTTCTTCCGCAATAAAGTAGATAAAGAAAGGGGCAATGATAAAGATCATGTTTTGGGCATTAGTTGCGCTCGAATTGTAGCGATTGATGAGCTGGCGAAAACTGATCATTAAAATTGCCGCTAAGATTCCAACCACTATCCCACCAAGAGCAGAACGAAGAAATTCAATCCCCGTTTGACGATAATTGAGATAGCCATTTTCAACCCAGAGCGCTGTTGCACTAACGAGAATGATCCCTGACGCATCATTAAATAGTGCTTCCATTTTCAGTAAGGTTTCCTGTCGTTGCGGGACAATCAACCCTTCCGAAACTGATTCGGTCGCCGTCGCATCGGTCGGCGTACTCAAGGCACCCATTAGGAAAGCAAACGCGAGGGGAATTCCCAGCATCGTTAGGGATAATCCTGCTAGGGTCATCCCCACAACAACTAGCAGGACTGTCATTTCAATAATTCTTCGGACGCCCTGCCCAATTAAATTTATCCGTGTTGTCTGTCCCTCAAAGTAAATCAATGGCGCCACAATATACATAAAAATCTCAGACTTAAATGGTGCAACCAGGTGGTTTAAGGGAATGATCAGGCCAATTAAGCCACCGATAATAATGCTAAGATAATTAATTGAAAAGCGTGGAATAAAACTTGCAATAATACTGCTTATTACAGCAGCGACTAACAACACTGCTAATGAAACGATCATCTTCTTTCTCCTCCCAACCACGACGCTCATTTACGATTTTAAAACATTAAAGAGACTAGCGATTTCTCCCTAGCCTCTGTTCATTTTATGACTATTCGTATGATAACTCTAACAAAAAGACCTTTTTTGCTGGAATATGGCTTGTCGTCGCCCATACATCATGGTAATTCGCCTTAGTGCTCTTCGTCATCGCAAAGTATTCTTCAAGCAAGTCACCATTTTTGGCAACAAATTCCCCTGCCAGGCGGTTAACCATCAGCCGGTCAACCGGAAAATAAAATGATGAATTAGCAATTTTTAGCGAATCATCAAATAAAATCATCACCGTGTTAGTGTAGCGGGCAGTGATCTGCTTAACCAACTCAGGATGGTGCTGAAGTTTCGTTAGAACATAGTATATCGAATCTGAATTACTAGCCATTTTCTTCCCCTCACTTGCCTGCAATTATAACAAATAATATTAACGGGTTAAAGCTATTAGTAACCGCCCGTTGTTCCAAACACTACCCGGCCAACACAAAAAGGCCAGGTTGCCCCAGCCTTTTATTGCCCACACATTTAGTTGTCACTAATAATTGTCCCCACTTTTCCAGCAAGGGCATCATCTAGTCCATCAAGCGATGTAATCAATGCCTTGCGGTGAGGGTGGCCCTTAACAAAGGACAAGCAAGCATCAATCTTTGGCAGCATGCTACCAGCGGCAAACTGACCTTCTGCCATGTACTTTTCTGCCTCAGCAACGTTAAGACGCCGTAAAGCCTGTTCATCTTCCTTGCCGTAGTTGATAAAGACATGGTCAACCGCAGTTAAGATGATCAATGTCTCCGCATCAATCTTATCCGCCAGCAAAGCACTTGAGCGGTCCTTGTCAATAACAGCAGGTACACCCTGTAAGCCGTCTTCCGTCATAATTACTGGTACACCACCGCCACCACCAGCGACAACAAGGTCGCCAGCTTCGATTAGGGTATTGATACTAGCAAGCTCTAAAATCTTAATCGGTAGTGGTGAAGGGACAACTTGCCGGTATCCCCGGCCAGCATCCTCTTTAAAGGTATAGCCCTTCTCCTTTGCAATTTGGTCTGCCTGCTCTTTGGTGTAAAAGTCCCCGACTGGCTTGGAAGGATTATCAAATGCCGGGTCTGTAGGATCAACGGCAATTTGCGTCACAATGGTTGCAACATTTTTATTTAGCCAACGCCGGTGCAGTTCATTTTGCAAGCTCTGCTGCAGGTGGTAGCCAATGTACCCTTGGCTCATTGCACCACATTCTGGGAATGGGAAGGATGCAGTTTTCCCATTTTCTGCCGCAAAATTCATACCAAGGTTAATTGCCCCAACTTGCGGACCATTTCCATGGCTAATCACGACTTGATTTCCGGCATCAATTAAGCCAATCAATGATGATGCAGTATTCTTTACGAGTTTTAACTGTTCTTCAGGTGATTTCCCCAGTGCATTCCCACCAAGGGCAACTACTACTTTAGCCATCTGTCTAGCCTCCTAGTTAGTTTCACCTAAAGTTGCGACCATTACCGCCTTAATAGTGTGCATCCGGTTTTCCGCTTCCTGGAACACAACTGACCGTTCACTTTCAAATACTTCCTCAGTTACTTCCATTTCCTTCAAGCCGAACTTCTCGTAAATTTCCTTACCAACTTCAGTGTCTAGGTTATGGAAGGCAGGTAAGCAGTGTTCAAAGATTGCCTTTGGATTTTCAGTAGCGTCCATCACTTCTTTAGTTACTTGGTAAGGCTTGAGAAGCTTGATCCGCTTTTCCCACATCTCATCAGATTCACCCATTGAAACCCATACATCGGCGTAAATAACGTCCATTCCCTTGACTCCGGCCTTAATGTCATTAGTAACAACAATCTTGGCACCCGTCTTGGCAGCAATTGCGTTTGCTTTATCAAGGGTTTCCTTTGTTGGTTCAAGCTCCTTCGGTGTTACAACATGGTATTCCATCCCCATTACGGCAGCACCGAGCATCAAAGCGTTTGAAACGTTGTCTTGCCCATCACCAACAAAGGCGAACTTAATCTGGTCATAAGGCTTTTTAAGTACTTCATGCGCCGTTAAGAAGTCTGCTAATACTTGTGTTGGGTGGTCTTCATCAGTCAAACCATTCCAAACTGGTACACCAGAATATTCTGCTAAGATCTCAACATTACGTTGTGAAAAGCCACGATATTCAATTCCATCATACATTCCCCCAAGAACTCGGGCGGTATCCTTAACAGATTCCTTATGGCCGATGTGGGAACCAGAAGGCCCAAGATAAGTAACATGGGCACCTTGATCCTTAGCACCAACTTCAAATGCACAGCGGGTACGAGTCGAACTCTTTTCAAAAATTAACGCAATGTTCTTACCCTTTAAGGTCTGTTGCTCAATTCCAGCATACTTTGCCTTCTTTAAATCCTCAGAGAGGTTGAGCAGGTATTCCATTTCACGAGTGCTAAAGTCTGAAAGAGTCAAAAAGCTCCGGTTACGTAAATTAAATGCCATGATTAAATATCCTCCTTGATGTTGTTTACATGTTATATCATAGTAAGCGCTTTCAAAAATAATCATTTTTCTTCAAAGAAGATCAAAATATTTTACCGCCGGGATAATTTCTACTCCTTTCAAGAGCAAGCCACTCCTAGTCGATGGCCTTTTTTGGCAATAAAAAAGTTCAGGAAGAAATCAATCCCCTGAACTAAGGTTGGTATATTTCACTGTTTAACTTTGCAACATTTATGCTAATAATACTTCGGCAATCAGCAAGGCACCACCAAAGACAAGAACGAAGACTACTACTGGCCAAACGAAACGAACCCAGTGGGAGTACTTCATATCGAGCATCTGGAGAGTAGCCATTACCAAACCGGTTGGTGCTAAGAATAGCATTGCGTATTGCCCGAACTGGTAAGCAGTAACAACAATGTAGCGCGGAATATGAACAGTATCCGCTAATGGTGCTAAGATCGGCATTGCCAGAACTGCTAATCCAGATGAAGATGGCACGATAAATCCTAAAACGAAGAAGATTAGCATCATTACGATAATAAAGATTGGCCCGCTCATATGGGCAACTAGCTTGGATGAAGCGTAAAGAATCGTGTCAGAGATGTATCCTTCATTGAGGATCATATTAATCCCCCGCGCTAAACCAATGATTAACGATACCCCAACTAAGCTTGCTGCCCCTTCAGCAAAGGCAGTCGTTGTCTTGTATTCGCCAAGACCGTCCTTTTTGCCAAAACAAGTCAGGAACATAATCGTTACGGCGATGATTAAAAATGCCGCTGCCATCTGTGGAAAGGCCCACTGCTTGGCCATTACTCCCCAGATCATAATTGGGAAGGCGGCCGCAAACAAGATGAGGATTATCTTCTTCTTCAGGGTAAAGGTCTGATCTTGTTCTTCAGATGAATCCATTGCCCACATCTTATCAAACTGGGCTTTGTCTTCATACGTATAAGAGAAAGTTGGGTCGTCTTGAACCTTTTGCGCATACCAATGTAAGTAAAAGAGCAAGCAGATAACGGCAATGATTAACCCGATAATCCGGCCAAGCATCCCCTCAGTAAACTGGGTTCCAGCTGCATTCGAGGCGATCACAACGGAGAACGGGTTAATAACCGAAAATGTCGTCCCAATCGAGCTCGCAAGGAAAATAGCCCCGACCGTCACGATCGAGTCATACCCCATTGCAATAAATACTGGGGCCAAAATTGGGTAAAAGGCAACTGCTTCTTCCTCAATCCCACACAGGGTCCCCCCAAGGGCCAGCAGAACTGACACCATGAAGACGAGGATGAACTCTTTTCCCTTGGTCTTCTTTGTTAAAGCGGATAGGCCAGATTCAAACGAGCCACTCACCTTTACGACACCGATCAATCCTCCTAGGACAAAGATAAAGATCATAATGTCGACTGCTTCCATCGTCCCGTTAACCATACTTGTAAAGACAGAGTAGAGACTCGCTGGATGTTGGGCTAAGCGCTCATAAGTTCCTGGAACCGAGACAGGTTTACTAATCGCCCCCGATTTAAACTGGTCAACATCGATCTTAACGTTAAGCTTATCCAGGGTTTGCTGGGTCGCTGGGTAGACCGTCTTGTCCCCACTCGGTGCGGTGACTTGAAGATGGTCATGACTATATGAGAGTTTTGAGTAGCTTCCCGCAGGAACAAACCACGTTAAGAAAACAGAGATTACTGTTAAGAAGAAGAGGATTGTAAAGGCACCAGGCATCTTTAATTTCCACTTCTTCTTTGGTTTTACTGAAGCATCCATAACCTTACTCCTTACTAAAATATTTCTTTGATTAGCAACCACCAAATTACCGTGGGAGGTTGCTAAAGAGTAGTAATCAGGTTAACATTAATTAACCGCTTACAAGAATGATTCTAGTAAGCGCTTACACAATTATTCAGAAATAATCATTTTTAATCACAACTCTTTGTGATAATGTTGGGAGTCCTCATGTTACGAAATCTTAATTTTCTCCGTTATCGTAAATACCAGCGGATAATTATTGCCTCAATCTGCGTTGCCCTTGCCTCACAGATTGGGGTAAATGCTTTGGTTCCGGGAAATATTATCGCTATCTCCGCCCTTGCTTTACCACTATTTCTCTACTTTAACCAAGACCTAAACCCATTACAGCTGGGACTGGCAATTGCCCTTGCCTCACCAATTTTTCGGGGCTTTTACCTCTTTATTACCCAGGAAACGACCACTAGTAATGTCTTGCTTTATACCCTTGCAGACATCATCTTTTTCGCATGCTACACATTAATTTACTACCTGCTTTATTGGCGGCGGACTTTTCAGAATAATATTGCCTTCTTTTTAACCATTATCATTTGTGACTACCTGGCAAATATTGCTGAGTTATCCTTTCTAAACCACTTCCACCCGTTTACGCTCCACATTATTCAAGCGTTATTCATCATTGCCCTCTGCCGCTCAACCCTTGCCTTTGCCCTGGCCTTTGGCGTTCATTATGTCCGCCTGCTCACCGTCAGCAGTGATAGTCACGAACGGCAGTATTACCACTTTATCTGGGTTGCGTCCGCGGTCAAAAGCGAAGTCTATTTTATGAAAAAGACAATCAATGAAATTGAACGGGTAACTAAAAACGCCTACCTATTAAATGAACGCTTAAAAGATGAGCAACGACCAGAAGAACAAGCGATCGCTTACAAAATTGCCCAGCATGTTCACGAAATTAAGCATTCCTATCAAAACGTCATTAAGGGCCTTGGGGATTATTTTGATGACAGCAGCAATGAACCAATGCTAATGCATGATATCTTAAAAATAGTGACTTCCTATTCGCAAATGATCATCCGGAAAAAGAAAGCGGCAATTAACCTCGTCGTCCAAAACCAGGTCGATGCGAAGATCCCACAGCACTACTATCTTGTTACCATCTTGTCGAATTTAATCTTAAATGGGATTGACGCAATTGAGAAGAAGCCAAACGGTGAGATCCTAATCCAGGTCACTGAGGATGCAAAGTGGGTTTATATTTCCGTGACGGATAATGGCAAGGGGATCCCCGCCAACCTCATCAATTTAATTTTTAAGCCAGGCTTTTCAACTAAGTTTGATTCTTCAGGGGATATCTATCGCGGAATTGGCTTATCCAGCGTCCAGACCATTGCGCGCGAACAATTTGGCGGCCAGATTACGGTTGACTCAACGCCAGAACTTGGCACTACCTTTGCGGTTACTCTTGACCGCAATAAACTAACAACGACGGGGGAATAATCACATGAAATACTTTATTGTTGACGATGATCAATCGGTCATCTATGTTTTACAAAATATAATCGAACAAAACTTCAACGACGAGGTAGTTGGCGTAAGCGACCACTCCACGACTGCATTAAAAGAGTTACTCGTCCGCGATGTTGATATCGTGCTAGTCGACCTTTTAATGCCTGAATTATCAGGAATTGAGCTTGTCAAACACCTCAAAAAAGTCAAACCACATACCCGCTTCGTAATGATTTCAAAAGTACAAGATGGTGATATGCGAGCAGAAGCATACCAATCAGGAATTGACTTTTTTATCAGCAAGCCAATCAACCTAATCGAAGTCAAGGCCGTCCTTAAAAATGTCGAGCAAAGTATCCGGATGGCCTCCAAACTCACTTCGATTTCTAACATGATCAATAGCAATAACCAGCCAGCCCAGCAACCAACTACGCCAGCAAAGACAAACCAGCAAAGCGACATCCTGAAGTACCTTGGGATGACGTCAGAAAAGGGGACAACTGATATCTTGCAAATAATAGTCTTAATGCAGAGCCAAGGAGTGAACTACCGCGCACTCGACTTAAATGGTCTCCTCGGACTTAGTGATCATGAAAAGAAAGTTGTTGAGCAACGGATTCGCCGGGCAATTAAAGTTGGCCTTACAAATACCGCCAACCGGCTAATTGATAATCCTTATGACGAGCAGCTTTGTGATTTAGCAAATTCCTTATTCGGCTATGAAAATGTCCATAGCGAAATGCTCTACCAGCAGGGAAAGCGGAAAACAGGCGGGCGGATTAAGCTCCAACGGTTCTTGGATGAACTCGCTGAACATAAAAAATAAAAGCTGTAATGATAAGGTCAAGCAATCTTATCATTACAGCTTTTTTAGTAAGTTGGGCATACTGGTCTCGAACCAGTAAATTATGGATTCAGAGTCCACTGCCTTACCAGTTTGGCGAATGCCCAATAATGTTGACTTACAACACTAAATAATATACATGGAACTTGCGTATTAGTCAACTCTTTTGGCAAATTTTTTTGAATTTATTCCATAATTTCCCGGTGAAAACGGCGGCGTTGCTCTGCACAGCGCCATTTTGTAACCAGGGTGGTTAGCGGGTGGCGTTTATGCTCACACCAGTAATCAACATCAGCCTTAATCTGCCGCTGGGTCCACTTATCATAGTCATGGTGCAAAAAGTTATAGTTAGCTGCTGACGTTTGTTTTTGCCATACGACGGCCATAATAAATTGACTCCTTGTCCGCTGAACATCTGGCTGCGCATCAGCGAGGTCAATGGCTTTAACTGACATGACTTTTGCGGTGGCAATTGGGGGATTGACCGCCTTACTTGGGAGGTACGGGGCAACGGGCACATTGATTAATGCGTCAATAATCACCTCTTGCCAATTATCCCGCGTCTGATAACGGTGCATTAAGCCCGGCTCCACGTCATTTGCAATCAGGTAGTCCCGTTCTTCACCCCAACTCAACTGAACGTGAAGCAAAAAAGTTGTTGCCATTTTTCTCCCTCCTCGTTTGTATTCTATATTTTTATTTTACCGCAAAACCCTTTTACATTGTGATGTTGAATACAAAAAACGGAACTGAAATACCACTTTCCAGTTCCGTGAATTAGTATTTATCCTTCCACAACTGCCGGTTCCCCAGCAATCTTGCTCTTATTCAACAACAATGAAGAACCGACAACTGAAACAGAACTAAAGGCCATCGCCAGCCCAGCCAATTCAGGACTAAGCATTATTCCGAGGCCGGCAAATAATCCGGCGGCAATCGGGATTCCAACAACATTGTATATCAAGGCCCAGAATAAGTTGAGCTTAATGCGGTTGAATGTTTTCTGACTAATGCTCAACGCCCGCACGACACCAGCGAGGTCATTTTGGACAAGCACAATGTTTCCAGAAGCAATCGCAATATCCGTTCCGGAACCCATCGCAATACCAACGTCTGCAAGGGTCAATGCCGGAGCATCGTTAATTCCGTCACCGACAAAGGCAACCTTGCCGGCCTGTTGGAATGCCGCTACCCGGTCGGCCTTTTCATTTGGTAAGACATTAGCGATCACTTCATCAATGCCAACCTGGGCAGCAATTGCCCGGGCAACATCCTGGTTGTCCCCAGTCAGCATAACGGTCTTAAGCCCCTGCTTTTTAAGGGCTGCGATTGCCTCTTTTGCCCCTGGCTTGGGCGTATCCTGGATGGCAATTGCCCCAATCACTTGCTTGCCGCGACCAACAATCGTCACTGTCTTTGCTTCCTTTTGCAGACGCTTAATTTCAGCGGCTAACTTAGGTGCCAGTTCTTCAGCAACCATCATCTTGCTATTACCAACAAAGGCAGTTTGCCCATCAACGACCGCCCGGACCCCTTTTCCTTCGACCACGGCAAAGTCGGTCACCGCTAATGGCGCAACCTGCTTTTCACTAGCATATTCAGTAATTGCACGTGCCAGCGGGTGCTCGGACTGTTCTTCGAGGCTCACGGCCAAGGGTAAAACTTCAGCAGGGTCACCAACAATATCCGTAACTTTTGGTTTACCGCTTGTGATTGTTCCCGTCTTATCAAAGATGATTGTTTTGACCTGACTTACTTCTTCAAGGGCTTCACCGTCCTTGATCAAGACCCCCATCTTCGCTGCCCGGGCGGTGCCAACCATCAAAGCAGTCGGTGTGGCTAACCCAAGTGCACAGGGACAGGCGATCACAACCACCGCAACGGCAAATAACATCGCCGAAACCGCACTGGTACCGATCAAGGCATACCAGGCAACGAAAGTTAGGATAGAGATAATTAAAACGATTGGGACAAAGATTCCCGCAATCCGATCAGTCAGCTTTTGGATTGGTGCGTGGCTGGTTTGCGCGTGTTTAACCATCTCAACGATTTGCGCCAGCATAGTATCTTCACCGACCTTCGTTACCCGGAAAGTAAAGCTTGCGGCTTGGTTAAGGGTCGCCCCAATCACTTCGTCTCCAACATGCTTTTCAACTGGCATGCTCTCACCGGTCACCATTGATTCATCAATTGATCCCTTACCACTGGTGATTACGCCGTCAACAGGCAACTTTTGCCCCGGCTTAACCTGGATAATGTCACCGACTTGAACTGCGCTTAGCGGCACTTCAACAAACTTGCCATCCCTTAGGACCGCCGCGGTTTTCACCTGGAGGTTTGCTAGCTTCTCTAGTGCATTCGTGGCGTTGTTATGCATCCGCTCTTCTAGGGCATCCCCCAGCATCACAAAGACAGTCACAAAAGCCGCACTTTCAAAGTATACTTCCCGGCCAGTTACCATCGCAAACACACTGTAAAAGTAGGCAACTGCGGTCCCGATGGCAACCAGGGTGTTCATGTTTGCCCGGTGATGGCGGAAGGCAGCCCAGGCACTTGTCCAGTATGCTCGTGCAGAAATAAGCATTATTAAAGTAGTGGTAACCAATGCCACCCAGTTATAACCTGGCATCATCCAGTGAAAAGGCATCAGCAGCATTTGAATAAGTAATGGCAGTGCCAGCACGAATGATAACCAAAAGCGCTGTAAATTTGATAATCTCATTACTTAACAATCACCTTCCCGTGGAACATATTCATCCCGCAAGCAAAGTTAAATTCCTTTGCCTTATCTGTTGGGATTTCCACCGTCGTTGTTGCTTGCTTAGTCAGATCCTTATCCAAGCCTAATTCGTCAAAAACAACGTGGGACAAGCAAGCAGTCTTATCACGCATATCAAAGGTTACTTTCGCAGGAATCCCTTTTTTTAAGACAACCGTTTTTGGTGAATAACCACCATTAACCACAATTGTTGCTTCCTGCTGATCATTAGTAATGGCGGATTGCCCCGCCGCTTCTTCGTGCTTACCAAAGAACCACCAGATAATAAAGCCGATTAAAATAATTGCAATAATAATTGTTAATCCTTGCATCGTTTACTCGCTCCTTTGTGTTTACAAATGTAATCTATAACTTACCTTAATTTTATAATTAACGTTTACATTCGTCAACACAAAAGCTTAACCATTAAATTAATGGACCTTGCCGCCCTTTTTAATTACACTTGAGCATACAAGGAGGTGAGGACAACGAAAAAACATGGTTTTCTTTTACCGCTAGTTTACCTATTGCTCTTCGGCGGGATCATTTACTTTTACCAAAACAGCCCGTCGTTTCAAGCCCAGGTGAACATCGGCATCCATAATACTCAGGTCATTACCCAAACCCTATACCGGAAACTAACCGGGCAAAGTCTCGCCCCAACCAAGCAAACTGTTGATTTACCAACTGAGTCAACAGACCGGCCAGCAAATGCCCGCTGGCAGCAAAATTCTGCAACAATTTATGTTGATATCGACAACAAGATTCTCAAGAGCGCGGCAGAAACTGCCATTCGTCAATGGAACGCCAGCGGTGCCTTTCATTTTAAACAAACAAGTAATAAAGAAGATGCAAACATTACCGTCACCGCCGTTAATAAAGCAGATAACGGTGCAGCAGGGCTAACTAATACGAGCATGAACGCTGCAACTGGCTACTTTCTCCAGGCAGATGTTGAGCTTAATTCTTACTACCTTCTCAACCCTGTCTTTGGCTACTCCCAACAACGGATTGTCAATACAGCTGAACACGAACTCGGCCACGCCATTGGCCTTGAACATACAAACCAGCAATCCGTCATGCAGCCGGCCGGATCCTACTACGCGATCCAACCAACAGATATCGACCACGTCCGCTCCTTATATCGCAAGACTCCCCAACCGGTCCAGCACAGTGCGGACGGTTCTGTAGCAAGTAACTAGGCTAAAAGTTCCTTTTCCGTCCGCCGTTCGTAAAATTGCTATGTTAAAATAAAGGATGGAATTTTAAAATTGGAAAGAGTAGTTATATGGAAAATAAAAAAGTATTAGGGACCGCGATGATCATCATCGCCTGTACCTTTTGGGGAATTTCGGGGCTTTTTGCAAAGGCCCTTTTTAATGTTAGTAGTTCAATCACTTCAATGTGGGTAACGCAGACCAGGATGATTTCCGCTGGAATTATCTTAGTCCTCATTAGCCAGCTCCGTGGTGACCACCCATTCCGGATCTTTACCGACTTACACGTGGCGTGGGTCATCTTTGCATACGGGGTATTCGGCCTGGTGCCCGTGCAGTTTGCCTACTTCATGGCCGTCCAATATGGTAATGCGTCGATCGCCACTATTTTACAGTTCATCGGCCCTTTCTTTATCATTGCTTACCAGGCAGTCTTCCGCCACCTCCCACCCCGGCGGATTGAAATTATCTGCGCAATTTTTGCCTTTTTAGGGGTCTTTACGATTGCAACCCATGGCCAGTTTAACCACCTAGCCATGACCCCGAGCGTGCTGATCTGGGGGCTAATCTCTGCTGTCGGGGTGGCAACTAACACCCTGATTCCGCAAAATATGCTCCGGGAAGGAAAAGTTCCCTCACTTATCATTACCGGCTGGGGGCTCTTATTCGCGGGCCTGACCCTTCTTGCCATCCACCCTAGCCAGCCGCATGTTCCAAACGTACCGTCAGTCTGGCTCTACTCACTTGGCATCCTTGTTATCGGGACGCTGATTCCTTTCCAGCTAGCCAATAACTCCTTGCGTTATATCGACGCAACGACCTTTAGCCTGATGGACGCTTTTGAGCCCTTATCAGCCACTATTGGCTCAGTCATCTTCTTGCATTTGCAGATGACCGGGGCTGACATTATCGGCTCAATCCTCGTTATCGTAGCGGTCCTCGCAATTAATATCCGGGTGCCCGAAAAAATAAAGGGTAGCTGAACAAGCTACTTGGCAAATTAAACAATAGAGGCCGTGGAAAAACTACTTTTTTCCACGGCCTCTTGTTTTTAGCTCCGAATGATACACAGTAATCGCTAATCGCCAAGTGTCGCGACCATTACTGCTTTGATGGTGTGCATCCGGTTTTCCGCTTCCTGGAACACAACCGAGTACTTGCTTTCAAACACCTCATCGGTCACTTCCATTTCGCTTATGCCAAACTTCTTTGCAATCTCCTGACCAACCTCTGTTTCAGTATTATGAAATGCTGGCAAGCAGTGTTCGAAGATTACATCCGGGTTCTGGGCCGCTTTGATGACCGCCATCGTTACCCGATATGGCGACAACAGCTTGATCCGCTCTGCCCAGACCTCATCGGGCTCACCCATGGAAACCCACACATCGGTTGCGATTACGTCCATCCCCTTAACACCAGCATTGAGATCATCGGTGACGACAATCTTGGCCCCCGTCTTGGCCGCAATTGCTCTTGCCCTCTCAAGGACTTCCGCCGTCGGGGCTAATTCTGTTGGCGTGATGACATGATACTCCATCCCCATCACCGCCGCTCCGAGCATTAATGCATTCGAAACATTATCCTGCCCGTCACCGACAAAAGCATACTTAATCTCCTTATACGGCTTCTTCAATACTTCGTGAGCTGTTAAAAAGTCGGCTAACACCTGGGTTGGGTGGTCTTCATCCGTCAAGCCGTTCCATACCGGCACGCCAGAATACTTAGCCAAAATTTCGACATTCCGCTGGGAAAAGCCCCGGTACTCAATGCCGTCAAACATCCCTCCGAGGACCCGGGCAGTATCCTTAACCGATTCTTTATGGCCGATGTGGGATCCAGATGGCCCGAGGTAGGTAACATGCGCCCCTTCGTCCTTGGCGCCGATTTCAAATGCACACCGGGTACGGGTTGAACTCTTCTCAAAAATCAATGCAATATTCTTCCCGGCCAGCCGCTGTCCCTCTGTCCCCGCATACTTAGCCTCTTTCAGGCTTGCTGCCAGGTCCAATAGGTACTCCATCTCCCGCGTGTTAAAATCTGCAAGAGTTAAGAAACTCCGGTTACGTAAGTTAAATGCCATAATAGCTTCCTCCTTCGGGTCCACTGTTTCTAACTAGATTATAATCAAATTTTAACACTATTTTCTTTTTCGACAACTATTTACCGCTACTTAATCTGCCGCCCTCAAAATTCGCAGCTCAAAATAGCACCACAGGATGATAAGCAAGGCACAGTAAGCGACCGCTAGCCAGACAACATTCATTAAAAAGACCAGCAGGTGAAAACTCGCCAGAATCCGCAAGCAAATCACCAGGACAATCCACACTACTAAGTGAGTCCGCACCCGGTCACGGTGGCGGATTAGTTCTGCTTTTTTCATGCTTTCCTCCATAATTCTCTCAACAAACAAAAAGAGAGGTTAGCAGGAAGATTTCCCGTACCTCTCTAAATGATAATTAATCGTTCTTCGCCATCTTTTCCCGTAATTGCTTACCGACTTCTTCGTAGCCTGGCTTGCCGAGCAGGCCAAACATGTTGGTCTTGTAAGCTTCAACACCTGGTTGGTTGAACGGGTTAATCCCGTTTAAGTAACCAGAAATGCCCATTGCCACTTCAAAGAAGTAGATCAAATAACCGAGGGTGTATTCATCTTCTTGTGGGATGTGCACCGTCATTACTGGAACACCACCGTCAGTGTGGGCAGCAACAACCGCTTCGTAAGCCTTAGTATTAACGTAGTCCATTGACTTCCCTTCAAGGTAACCAAGGCCATCCAAGTCATCTGGTTCTGTTGGAATTTCCACGTCATGGTTTGGCTTATCAAGCTTAACGACCGTTTCCATTAAGAAGCGGCGTCCTTCTTGGATGTACTGTCCAAGAGAGTGGAGGTCTGTCGTGAAGTTGGCACTCGATGGGTAAATTCCCTTTTGGTCCTTCCCTTCGGACTCCCCAGCCAATTGCTTCCACCATTCGGCAAACATCCGCATGTTGGGTTCGTAGTTTTCGAGCAGTTCGGTCTCGTAACCCTTGCGGTACAAGATGTTCCGGTAGGCAGCGTATTGGTAAGCTTCGTTTACGCTCAAGTCTGGATCAACATAATCCTTTTCCGCTTGGGCAGCCCCGGCCATCAGCTTATCAATATCAGCCCCTGAAGCAGCGATTGGCAATAGCCCAACGGCTGACAGTACAGAGTACCGGCCACCGACACCGTCAGGAATAACAAAGCTCTCGTAGCCGTGAGCATCCGCTTCGACTTTCAAGGCACCCTTAGCCTTATCAGTCGTTGCATAGATCCGCTTATTAGCCTCGTTCTCGCCATACTTCTTGATCAAGAGGTCCTTAAAAATCCGGAAGGCGATGGATGGTTCAGTCGTCGTCCCAGATTTTGAAACGATGTTGACCGAGAAGTCCTTGTCTCCAATCAACTCAATCAAGTCGTGAATGTAAGTTGAGCTCAAGGAGTTACCGGCAAAGACAACCAGTGGTGCTTGCCGCTTTTCAGCCTTTTGCGCTTGGTAGAATGTGTTGTGCAAGAAGTCAATTGCCATCTGGGCACCGAGGTAAGAACCACCGATCCCAATAACGACGAGGACGTCAGAGTCCTTTTGAATCTTTAATGCCGCCTGCTTAATCCGGGCAAATTCTTCCCGGTCATACTTAGTTGGCAAGTGGAGCCAGTCACGGAAGTCCGCACCAGCACCTGTCCCGTTACGCAACTGGTCGTCAGCGGCATTTACCATTGCCTGCATCTCACCAAGTTCATTTTTGTGGACAAATTGCTTCAGTGCGCTACTGTCAAATTTAATGTGTGTCATTCCAATAGCTTCTTTCTTTTTTTATTTTAACAATTAAATGATAGCGGATAATGAAGTCGGTTTCAATCAGAACCAGTAATTTTTTATTAATCGACGATATTGACAATTTTATCCAGCGTCGCCATAATTAAAACAATTATGATAACGTTTTCTTTGCTAGAGAAAGGATGACCTACTTTGGAGCAAAATACTAAGGATATGTTAGCCGGCAAGCCTTACCGGCCGGGGACTGCCGAGCTAGATGAATTTTCCCATCTCGCCCACCGCTTATGCCGGGACTACAATTTGACCGCTGATGAGGACACGGTCGAACGGGAAGCAATTATTGACCGCCTTTTCCCCCACCACAGCAAGTCGCCATACTTTCAGGGACCAATCAATATTGACTACGGACGCTTTACAACAATTGGTGACAATTTCTATGCCAATTTCAACTTCACCGTCCTCGATACCTGTCCGGTAACAATTGGCGATAATGTCATGTGTGGCCCCAACGTTTCGATCATTACCGCCATGCATCCCCTAATGTACCAACAGCGGAACCTCCGCAAACAAGCGGACGGGAAAATCGATGACTATGAATACGGGAAGCCAGTCACGATTGGCAATAACTGCTGGCTTGCCGCAAACGTGACCATCTGTCCAGGAGTAACGATCGGCAATGGCTGCGTCCTTGGTGCCGGCACAGTGGTAACGAAGGACATTCCCGCTAACTCTCTTGTTGTCGGGGTCCCCGGTAAAGTCATCCGCCAGATTACCGAAAAGGACCGCCTAGAAAATTATCCATATTAATTAGATAAAGAAAAACAGGAGATTGAGATATTTTCTCAGTCTCCTGTTTTTAAGTTGCTTATGCTTTAAGCAAAGTTTGTCAAGATACTACCAGCAACGATGAAGATAATTCCGAGAACAGTAAATGACATTTCCCGCTTGGTCTTCGTTTCGTGAAGGATAAAGATCCCCCCGATTGTTGCGATAATAACATTCATCTGGGTAAAGACGAAGGCGGTGTTGATCCCAAGGGCCCGGCCAGCAAAGATGTATGCCAAGGCCGCAATCCCCCAAGAGATCCCTCCCAGGATGTTTTGGTATTGTTCCTTTTGCTTGAAGGAATCAATGTTGCCAGAACAAACTGCGTAAATGATTGAACCAAGTAAGATCCCCAACATTTCTGGAAGGAAGATCCCCAAAGAACTATCATTAGCAACCATTGGCATCTTGGGGAATGCGGAGTAAACCCAGTACCCAATAGTCGTAACAAGTAAGAATAAGAAGTTTTTTGCCGTCACTTTCTGGTCCGATGACTCGTCAGAAACAGAAGTCATTAAGGCCCCAACCACAACGATTGCCAAGGCGATGAAACCAACTGTCAAGGCCCGGGCACCACGCCATTCACCGAAGATGATTACCCCGATCAAGGAGTTACCGATCAACTGGAGCACCGTTGACAGCGGGATTGTGTTGGAAACCCCCATCCGCTTGAATGAAATAAACTGCCCGATTTGACCAATCGTCCACAAGGCTCCACAAAGAACCGAGAACCAGAAACCAGCGGTGCTAACCGTTGGGTGGCCAATAATAAAGGCAACTAATCCAACAAGTGTTGCCCCCGCACCAATCCCAAACATCTGGTTAACAGCAGATCCACCAATCTTACCAGTGATCAGTGGCATGATTCCCCAACCGATTGCGGGGATTAAAGCAAGTAAGTAACTCATAATTAATTCTCTCCTATCAATCCGCAATATTTATATTACGAGTTAATAGTTTATCACTGGGTAAACGCTTACGCAACCGTTTACATTCGATTGTTTAAAATTTAAAATTGGTCTAGTTACGTAAAAAACGCTTTAACACTTGCGTTAAAACGTTTTGTTAAATTATTGGCTTACTTTTTATCACTATGGTCGGTTTGCTGGTTATTGTGCGGGGCATAGTCCCGGTCAGGGAAGTAAAGGGTAAACGTCGTCCCCTTACCGTATTCGCTATCAACGGCGATTTTTCCGCCGTGGAGGTGGACTAGCTGGTGGACAATGGCCAGGCCAAGACCCGACTCCCCATACTTAGTATTCATCCGGGAACGGTCAGCCTTGTAATATCTTTCCCAGATATTATCAAGCTGGTCTTTCGTCATCCCAATCCCGTTATCTGCAATCTGGAATTGACTGCCGTGTTCCTGGCGCTTACCGCTAATCTTAATGACTCCGTTGTCAGTAAACTGAATGGCATTTTGGATGATGTTAAACATAATCTGAACAAAACGGTCATAATCCGCATAAACCCGCAAGTTTGGCGTCACTGCTAGTTGGAGTTCATCGCCCTTTTCCGTTGCCTTCTTCGATAACTGCTCACGCAGGTTAGTCAAAACGGCGGCGGCATCAAAGACTTTCCGCTCCATCGCAATCTGGTTGGTCCTGATTTTTTCATAATCCAAGTTATCATTGACCAGCCGGATTAACCGCCGGGTATCATTTTGCATTAACTGAATACTGTGTTTCTTATCCTCTTCCGGAATCGCATCGTATTGCAAGCCCTCAAGGATCCCGTTGATCGTCGTCAATGGTGTCCGCATCTCGTGGGCGGCGTCAGCCATAAACTGCCGCCGTCGTTCTTCCTGGCGACGGATTTCCTGCTGCGACGCCCGTAGTGAAGCCGTCATCTGGTTAAAACTCCGCCCCAGATCGGCCACTTCATCACGGCCCTTTTCATCAACTTCTACATTATAGTTTCCCCGGGCAATTTGGTGAGTGGCCATCCGCAAACGACCAATTCGCCGGGTGATTGACCGGGCAAGGAAGTAGCTGACGGCTAAGGTTACTAGGCTGGCAATCAATAAGGCCATGATTAGGTTGACCTTTATTTGGTGCATATTCTGCTCAATTGTTGAAACAAAGGTTGCGATCGACACGACGGCAATCATCTTGCCCTTATAAAAATAGGGACGTGAAACTTCGGTCATCCGCGGCGCCGTCGTGTTAGAAATCCGGGTATTGATCTTCGGTGTAATTAATTTAGTATAAACCGTCTGACCCTTTTGCAGTTTTTTCCAGTCTTCCCGGCTCATCGTCGGCGCGAAGCCATTGCTGGCAAAGATTTTCCGCTGGGTTGTGTCATAAATCGCAAAGTGCACGTTCTGCCGGGTCAGCAGGTTGGCGTTACTATTCAATGACGCCGTTGCAAAGCCTTCAAAGTTTTGGGTCGCCATGTTATAACGGATTGAGTCCTGGATAAGACTATCAGAATAGCTTTTTAACTGTTGCCAGGTATTACGGTACATGCTGTTATTGGTCACGTTAATAAATGAAATACTGACAATAATCATTAGGGTCACGATGATCGTAAAGAACGACAGCATCAACCGGTACATTAACTTCATCAGTCGTTACCTTCATCGTCAAACTTGTAACCAACCCCCCAGACGGTCTTGATAACCTGGGGGCCGATGTCTTCCAGCTTTTGCCGCAGTTTCTTAATGTGGGCATCAACGGTCCGTTCATCCCCATAATATTCATAGTCCCAGACTAGCTGTAATAGTTGTGACCGGGTAAATACCTGCCGTGGCTTAGCCGCCAAAGTCTTTAAGAGGTCAAATTCCTTCGGGGTTAGGTCACTGACTGGTTTGCCATAGAGGTAAACTTCCCGGGTCTTTGTATTCATCTTAAAGTTCTTCGTCTTCACATCAAACGTCTCATCACTATCAGTGTCTTGAACATCTTCTAACTTATTTAAGTGTGTCCGCCGGTAGAGGGCCTTGATGCGGGCGATTAAGGTAATCGTACTAAAGGGTTTAGTAACATAGTCATCCGCCCCAATCTCTAAGCCAAGGACTTGGTCACTCTCTGTGTCCCGTGCAGTTAGCATGATCAGCGGAACAGTCGGTGAGACCCGCCGGATATCCGCCGCCACCTGCATCCCGTCCTTTTTCGGCAGGTTTAGGTCAAGTAGGATAATATCCCACTTATTAGGATCGGCACTAAATTTTTCTTCTGCTTCAACCCCATCATAGGCAAACTCGTACTGCCATTTTTCTTTTTTAAAAAACATTGCCATCATTTCACAGACGGAATGGTTATCTTCGATCATCAAAATTTGCATAACTATCATATCCTTATACTACAAGTAAGAAATTATTCACCCCATTGCGGGCATGCCTTATTTTAACACACGGGACGATTTATCCTAAAAGGAATGAATAAAAAAGGCCGACGAATAATTCGTCAACCTCATCGCTATTTCTTGATATTATTCAAGGACTAACCGTGGTTGGTGAAATCCAGGAAGATAGTTGATGTCTTCAGCATTATCACCATCAATACTGCTCTTATCAGCGGCTTTGCTATCTGCATCATCGCCGTCTTCTAAGGCATAATCATCAAGGTCACCATCATCCATTTCATCAAGCATATCACTTAATTCACCAAGAGCAGCGACATTGCGCATTGTATCCACCATTGTTGATAGTTCATCCAAATCATCAGCGAGTTCATTAAAGTCATTAGCTAACTTCCGCTCATTCTTTTTATCTTCCCAGTCCTCGGGGTCACTTGGTTTGTAATTTGCCCGGTAGAACAGATTATTTTTATCCTTTGGTCCCACCGTCAACTTGTGGAAGCCATAGTGAATCTTATTATCTTCAGAGTACTTGCCCTTCTTAAAAAGGCCACTACGGATATCATCAAGGCCCTTCTTTTCAAAGCCCGCATCAAGGTACTTTTCTTCATCTAATTGGAAGTACCAGTCACCATCGTGCTTAACTACGAGGATTGGCATCTTACCTTTTTCAAGGTAATTCTTATACAGGTCACTGCGCATCATCTTCTTAAGGGTTGCGGAGTCACCGTCTTGCAGGTATTCACTAAACTCATTGATAATTGTCTCATTCTTATTCAGTGATTTAGTGAACCGTCTGATGGCCCGGCCGGTTTCTGATGAGGAAGTATACTGCAAATACCCTTGCTTGGTGTCTTTGCCTTCCTTATTAATCACCAGCTTTACTTCCTTTTTGCCATCAATGTAGCCATCATAAGTCCCGTATACCCGGGGACGGACTAATAACCACCCACAAGCGACAACTGCGATTAAAATAACAATGCCGCCGATAATTGCCAGCCACTTATTTTTCTTAAACCACGACTCCGCAGACGGCACCTGTGCCTGCTCACTAGTTTGCTTCTCCATTTTAAATTATCCTCCTATAAATAACTGATTACCCCCAATTTCAAAAATACCATATAATATTGTGCGTTACAAAAACATTTTCCAATTCTCACAATCTTATTTTTTACAAGCAAAGTTATCAATCTATAAATAGAATACTGAATAAAAAAGAGCGACTTTTCGCCCCTCTTTCCTAACCTTCTTTCACGATCAGCCGCACCCGGCTCACTGCGTCAATCTCTTCAAGCGCCGCAACTACCGCTTGGTCAAGGCGGTCGACATCGACCATTGTATAAGCATAGTCATCCTTCGCCCGGTTAACCAGGTTTTCAATGTTCAACCCTGCGCCAGCAAGCACCGTTGTTATCTGCCCCAGCATGTTAGGGATGTTACGGTGGATGACGGTAATCCGGTAGGGACTAGCAAAAGGCATCTTGACATTTGGCAAGTTGACGGCGTTGACCGTATTCCCGTTTTCCAGGAACTCCATAATTTCACGAGCCGCCAGCAGTGAACAGTTGGCTTCCGCTTCCCCGGTTGACCCACCGATATGGGGTGTGATCGTTACCTTGTCATTGTCCAAAATCTGCTCGTCACTAAAATCGGTGCAGTAGTGGCGTAACTGGTCGTTTGCCAATACTTTAACCGCCGCCGCATTATCGACAATGCCTAAGCGAGAGTAGTTTAACAGGACCGCTGTTGGCTTCATTTCATTAAACTCGGGCACACCGATTAGGCCGGTCGTTTCTTCATTTTTGGGAACGTGGACGGTGACAAAATCTGCTCCTTTGATTGCCTCGGCAATTGTCCCGGCCCGTTTAATATCCCGGGAAAGGTTCCATGCCGACTCTACTGACAAGTATGGGTCATAACCAATGACGTCCATCCCCAAGTCAACCGCGGCATTGGCAACCAGCGAGCCGACATGCCCCAGCCCAATTACCGCAAGCCGCTTACCGAGGATTTCTTGCCCCTTAAACTGGGTCTTTTGCTTTTCCGTCCGCAGGGTAATGTCGGCACCGGGTGCGGCTTGGGCACTCCATTCAGCCGCTCCAATCAGGTTTCGATTAGTGGCAATCATCATTGCAATAATCAGTTCTTTGACCGCGTTGGCATTACCACCGGGAGTGTTGAATACCGCGATCCCCTTTTCTGACGCTACATGCAGGGGAATATTATTAAAGCCAGCCCCACAGCGGGCAATTACTTTTAACGAGTCGGGAAAGTGGTGGTCATGAAGGTCGACACTCCGAATCATGTAGGCATCGACTGCCGCGCCTTCTTGATTCACCTGGTAGTCAGCTGTCAGTTCGTCTAACCCGCGTTGGGCGATTGCATTGTAGGTCTTTACTTGATACATCGTAATTCCTCCCTTAGTGTTCCTGTTCAAATTTTGCCATGAAATCGCGCAACGCAACCGCGCCCGCGTATGGCATCGCGTTATAGAGGCTTGCCCGCATCCCGCCAACTGAACGGTGACCCTTGAGGTTGAGCAAGCCCGCCTGATTAGCGGCAGCAATGAATTGTTGATCCAGTTCTTCCTTCCCCGTGGTAAACGGAATGTTCGTCAGTGACCGGGCATCTGGAACCACCTTATTGGTAAATAACTTTGAGTTATCGAGGAAGTCATAGATCAGCGCTGATTTCCGCTTGTTTTGTTCTTCTGCCGCGGCAACCCCACCTTGCTCGTCTAACCACTGCAAAACAAGGTTGGCAACGTAAATCTGAAATACTGGCGGCGTGTTCAAGGTTGAATTTTTCTTTGCGAGGGCCGGATAGTTGAGCATGCTTGGCAAGTTACTCTCTTTATTTAACAGTTCGCGTTTGACTACCACAATTGTCAACCCGGCCGGGGCCAAGTTCTTCTGGGCACCAGCATACAGCAGGTCAAACTTAGTAAAGTCATAGACTTGCCCCAGGAAGTTTGACGATAGGTCACCAACCAAGGGAACATCAGTCACGGGCAAATCCTGATAAGCGGTCCCGTGAATTGTGTTGTTGGTCGTGATATGCAAGTAGTCGTACTTTCCAGCCGCTAAAGCAGGTACTTCCGGAATTGTGGTAAAGTCTGGGCCAGCATTGGTTACCTCATCGACCTGCAGTCCGGGAATTCTCTTTGCTTCCGCAATTGCCCGTGTTGACCAGTGCCCGGTATTGGCATAGGCCACGCGGTGATGGTTAACTGCCAGGTTGAGCGGGACCATCGCAAACTGGAGAGTTCCCCCGCCCTGCAGGAACAAGACGTCATAATCATCACTAGCTAATTTTAATAACTTAAGGACCCGTTCCTTAGCTGCCGTATAAATCTCATCGAACAGTGCTGACCGGTGAGAGATCTCCAGAATACTCATCTGGGTATCATGATAATTTAATAGTTCTGCTTGAACTTTCTTTAACACTGGCCGTGGTAAGACTGCCGGCCCTGCAGCAAAGTTATATCCTGTCATCTGTCTTTCCTCCAAAATAGTATTAAAAAAGCCCCCACCGGTGAAAGTGGGGGCGTATGATATTTATCGCCGTTAATCGGCCCCCACACTCATAAGTGAAGGCCGCGCCAAAAGACCAGCCTTCTAATTACTAGAAGACTGGGAGGATGTTAATGCGATTACAGTATGTCCTAATTGCATGATGGTGTCCTCCTATCTGTTGGCTTCAAAATCGTTAATTAAACTCTAATCTATTTTTCATCTTTAGTCAAGACTTTGTTATAATAAAGTCAAAAAGGAGAAACGCTAATGACAGAATTTTATATCATCCGCCACGGGCAAACTGCCGCTAATGCCGCTGGCTTAAAGCAGGGAACAATCGACGACCACCGGACTCACCTATCAGCGACCGGAAAAGAACAGGCAATGCGGCTTGCAAAATATTTTAATCCAGGAAAGCTAACAAACCTGTACGTTTCCCCTCTTCACCGGACACGGCAAACGGCAGCAATCATCAATGACCAACTCCACTTACCCGTCACGGTTGACCAACGGCTCCTGGAGATTTCCTACGGTGACTGGGACGGGCAGCAAAACAACGAGCTGATGGCCAAGTACCCGGACCTCTTCTACCCGCTAATCAAGGATGTGCGGCCGGACTATGCCACCACGGCTCACGGCGAGACGTTTGCCCAGGTAGAGCAACGCGTCCGCTCATTTACGGAGGACGTCGTCAGCAGCCATCCTGACGAGCGGGTTGTTGTCGTCACCCACGGCTTTACCGTCCGTTCATTTGCCGCTAATGCAGTTGACACTCACGGACTAGAAATCCTCGAACCAACTAACTGTAGTGTTTCCAAGATCGTCGTCGATCCCCACACCCTTGACCAGCACCTGATTTATTACAACCGGGTGGTCGATAATCAGTTTTAGTTTTTAGCAAAAATAAAAATCCCGCATACAGGGAGTGCTCGCATGACAGAAAATGAAGTAATGAAGTTTTATGACCTTATCTTTGAACAACCAGCCTATATCAGGGCCATCTTTAAGGACGGGACAATTTTAACAGGCCGCCTAATCGACGTAACTTCCAGCTGGGACAATGATGATGAGGGATCCTATATCACCTTTGTGCCAGCGGTCGGCCCCTTAGCGAGACGCTATGTCATGAGGCTTGATTATGAGTTGGAAAAAATTGAGGTAATTGGATGAAATGTGGTTGTCTGATAATGATGTGAATACTAAAAGCTAGGCAATCAAACACTGCTTCAGTATAAGCAGAGTCCAATTGCCTAGAAAAATTTATATTCAGTTTCCAGCTTTTCGGATATACCAAAAAGAAAATTTTGTCGCAGTATTGTCGCAAACATTGTAAAAATACTGTTTTCAGTGTTTTTTCAAAAATAAAAACGCCTTTATATCAACGTTTTAAGCAGATACAAAAGCGCTAAAAACCTACAAAATGGAGATGACGGGAGTCGAACCCGTGTCCAAGCATATCGCCATTCCAACCTCTACGTTCATATCTCAACTATTTAAGATTCGCTAACCAAAACGCCGTTGATCAGGGCCAACTTGACTAGCTAGCTTGATTAATCTCTTCTTAGTACTTCAAACGGGAGTAATAAGCGTAGTCCACTAACATATAAAACCTACAGCCGCATCATGGACGAACCCGGTGCAGATCTACGCGCGCTACTTGTTAGGCAGCGTATGCGTATGAGTTTGAATTATTGTTTGCAGTTATAATTTAAAACTGAGCGTTTTTACGAAGACGCAACCTTCGAAACGCAGTTGAAACTCGAACTATACCTGTCGAATCCAAAAAACATCCCCATGAACACCTCTTATCTTACCATATCTCCAATCCCTTGCATACAAAAAAGCACACCGTTTTCGATGTGCTTCGTTTTATTTCTTCGGTTAATTTTAGTACCAACCGTTTGCTTGCCAGTGGGCTTGAGCGTTTTGCCATGAGCCGTAACGACTTGCAACGTATTGGTCAGCAACCCGTTCTTGGTTGGCTGGTGAGTAGTCACCACCAAGGTATGAAGCTGATAATTGGTACTTACCAATGTATTGACCGTTGGTAGCGTTGTAGTTACCACCAGATTCACGCGCAGCGATCCATGCCTTTGCAGCGGCTTCTGAACCAGAAGCATTTGAAGTGTAGCCTTGGCTAGCTTGGCCTTGTTGACTTTGTGCTGCCTGGGTGTTTTGTTGAGCAGCTTGTTGTGAGTTATTGAGGTTTGCCTTTGCAGCATTTTGAGCGTTGTATTCTTGGATTTCACCATCGCTCTTAATGATTAACTTTTGACCAACGTAGATCTTGTTAATGTCAGAGATATTGTTCTTCTTAGCAAGATCATTGATCATGCTGTTGTCCTTAGCAAATTTGTAAGAAATACCTGAAAGTGTGTCACCACTTTGCACGGTGTAGATTGCGTCGGCGTTGGCAACATTAGCAGTTGCACCCACACCTAAGGCCACTGCACCAAGAGTAGCAGATACTTTAGCAAAGTTTTTCTTAGAAATCATAAATTAAACAACCATCCTTTATTATTTAGCAAATTATTTATTTCCGTTTCAACACCCTATATACTACACTCCCAATATTACTAACCTGTAACAACGCCATTTCTATTTTCCATTCTCCTTCTCTTATTCGTAACCTATTTGTAACATTTAACGAAAACTTAAATCATTTTCGCTCGCAATCCCTTTGGCAACAAGGGGTTTCGGTAGACATAACATTTCGTGGCCTTTTACTAAAAAAGGGCAATAAAAAGGACCAATTCTTCAAGAAAAATTCATATTTTTCGTTGAAGTGGTCCTTTTATTGTCCCAAAATAGTCCTTTTGTTACAGAATTGTTGCAAAATATTGCTCACAATAAGTAGCGACCCCGTCATCATCATTACTATCTGTCAAAGCAGTAGCCGCTTTCTTTACCGCAGGCAAACCGTTTGCCATTACAATCCCCTGGCTTGCGGCCTTAATCATCCCCAGGTCATTATCGGCATCGCCAAAGCTCATCAGGTTACTAAAGTCCAAACCGAAGTGACCTAGTAACGCCTTAAGGCCGACTGCCTTATCGACGTTCTGGGGAAGAAACTCCATAATCATTGGCTGTGACTGGACTGCGTGATAGTGAGCTGTGAGGTCGGTTGGTAAGGCCTTAATAATCGGCGTCAACTTTTCCGCCGGAATAGCCATTACCGCCTTACTGTAGGTTGTTGTCGGTAAGTCTTTCAGCGCGGTATCTTGGAATTCAATATTCTTCAAAACTGTCCGGTAAATCGACCCCGGATTGTCGGTTAGTTCATAGACCCGTTCAAAGTCCAAGACATCAAGTGGAATCTGTTTGTCGCTTACGTAGTCAAATAACGGTTGTAAGTCAGATTTTTGCATCCCCAGTTCAAACAGGTGGTCCTTCGTAACATTATTGATTACCAGACCCCCGTTAAAAGTGATGGTAAAGTCATCTGGCGCAGTCAGCCCGAGCTGCTCAATGTATGGCCAGATAGCGTTAATCGGCCGGCCCGTGCATAATACAACGTGGATTCCCTTCTCATGGAGCTTTTTCAGTACCTTTTCGTTCCGCTGACTAATTTCCTTATTGCTGTTTAAGAGCGTGTTATCTAAGTCTAGTGCGATCATCTTAATCATTTTCTACTTCTCCTTACTCTTTGCCGTTCCCTGGATAATCTGCTTGTTAAAATCCTCAAAAAGGTTGAGGAATTCTCTTCCCCGGTCCTCACCATAGATTTTAACCCATCGGGAGAAGCGGTGATTAATTTTTTGCCAGATTTTTGCCTCAACCTGCTTACCGGTATCGGTTGGCACCAAAAACATCCGCCGCCGGTCAGCAGGGTCTGCCTCTTGGTTAACATAGTCATGTTGCAACAAGACCTTCAGCTGCCGGGAAACAGCGCTTCGGGTGACCTGCCGCTGTTCGGCAATATCCATCAGCTTAATCTTCGGTTGCTTGGTAATTGTCCGTAAGATCAGAAATTGCTCAAAGGATAACTCATACTCGCTAGCCGGCTCGGAAATAAAGGTATCAAGGCCCTTAAGCCCCGTCAAATAGATACTGATTGCCTGGTCTAATAGTTCATCTTCGACTGCCATTTCTACTCCTCCTACTGGTTAGCCAGGATTGACTTCGCAACTAGCCGGGCAAAGCTCTCGTTCCCGCTTTGCCCCATGTGGACGCTATCCTTGGCAAACCACTCTGGGTGTCCTTGACTCACCTTGTACCAGTCAACCACATGGACATTCTTATGCTTCTTTGCCGCATCCTTAATCTGATTATTAACCGTCTGTTGCCATGGCTTTGTTGGAACGTGAGCGGTCACCCAGTAAACCTGGTGTCCCGGCCCAATTTCATCCAGAATCTGGTTGATTGTCTGCGACGTCATCGCCCCGTTTGTCCCCAGGTTAAGGACGACGATTTGGTTCAGGTTACCATTCGCCTTTAACTGCTTGATTACTGCTGGCGTTGCTGACCCCTGGCGGCCGACTTGCGCATCGACGTATGCATTAGGCATCAACTTCTGGATGCTGCTGGCTGCATCGGCCATCACCGAGTCCCCAATCGCAGTTACCTGTAGTTTCTGGGCTGCTTTAACCTCTGCCGGACTGAGATCGTACTGCTTTTGCAGCTTATCGTTATCGCTATCTGTATTTTCAACCTTCTTCCCCTTAGCAATCTCCTGGTTGTGCTTTTCGGCTGCCTGGTGGTTTTGTTCAATCCGTTGTTGAACATCCGTCTTTTGCGGTGCCCGGTTTGGCTGGCAAAAACCAACTACGGCGATGACAAAGACAACTAGGCCGGCCCCCAGCCGCGTCCATGCCTGCCAGGAAACATCCCTCCGCGAGGTAAGCTGCTTAATATCAGCGCCGAGGTTTGCCCAGTGGTAATGGGCGAATGGCTGCTCAATTAGCCGGTAAGAAAGTTCACTCACCACGAGGATAATTGCAATCTCAATAATCGCGTTTAACAGCGGATGCGTCCCAACTTTAACTAGCCGTTCGTAAAAAATCATCACCGGATACTGGTAGACATAAATCCCGTAGGAACGCTGGCCTACCCAGTGAAAGACCGGGTTGGAAAACCAGTTATTCATCTTGGCACCCGGGTGAAGGATTGTCGCCATTAACACCATCCCCACCAGGCTGTAGATAAACATCCCGCCCCGATAAGTGAATGGGGACTGGCCGTTTAAGGTAAAGAAGCCAATTAGGGTTACGATTGTCATGATAATCCCGACAGCGTTAAGCATCTGCTGGCTATTTCGCTGTAAGTTGGCCCGCAGGCGGTTTAATGGCCAGGCAAGCCCCAGCCAGGACCCTAATAAGAGGGAAAATGCCCGGGTATCCGTCCCGTAATATACCCGGTTGATATTGGCGGGATCGTATAGGACTGCCATCTCAATTGCTGACAAAACTGCCAACCCAAAGATGACCCGCCGAACGTTTTTGGCATTTTTAAATAGCCAAAATAGCAACGTAATGATTAACGGCCACAAAATGTAAAACTGTGCCTCAACCCCAAGTGTCCACAGGTGGGTAAATGGGGAGGCTCCCCCAAACTGGTCAAAGTAAGACTGCCCGTGACTGATCTCCCACCAGTTGTAAACCCAGGCAAGGTTGGTGATAATCGTTACCCGGATATTATGGAGCAACTCACGGGCAAACAAGGTGATATACGCCGTTGTCAGCACCAGCATCGCAATTAGCGTCGGGTAAAGCTTCCGAAAGCGTTTAGCGTAAAAATGACCGACATTAATTCGCCCACCATAAGTCAACTGCTGGCTAAATTGATAGGTTATAAAATAACCAGAAACTAATAAGAATAGCGGTACACCAAGGTACCCCCCTTGCAATACGTTCGGTAAGAGATGATAGATGATTACACCGAGAACCGCTAACGTTCGCAGCCCATCAATTCCCGTAATGAAATGCCGGGAATGCATCCCTGCCGACGGATTAAAATTTGGCTTCATTGCCAGACCTCCACATAAATTTTTCAATAGTAATTTAACTAAAAAGGCCCAAGGCTAATTGCCAGATTTTATCATAAATTAGTCTTAGGTTATTTTGGTTAACCGACGTGATTTTCTTTCAAGATGGCTTTTACAACATCATCAATCTCTGCTGGGCGTTTCCATTCTTCCCAGTGATCCATTGATTCGTCTTGCATCTTGTAATGGGTATTGATAAAGTGCTCATATTTAATAACATTTTTTGAATGGGGAATATTTAGCTCAAGGATCCGTACTTCCTTGATAAAGCCACGTTCGGCCGCTAGTTCTGCCCGGCCATTTTGCACCATGTTACCAATCTCATAATATTTCGACCCGTCGTTACGGGTAATTTCTTCAATCAACGTTAAAGTTTCATGTTGTTCTTCCACTTTTTGCTTGCCCCTTTCAACCCTTTTAATTATAGCGAGTTTAAACCAAAAAATCATCGTCTGTAAGACGATGATTGGCATAAGAGAGAAAGAGAATTGATTAGAAGGTAAATACTTAATACCTTGCAACTATTATGATAGCGGTTTCATCTAAATAAGTCAACCGTTTTATTAACAAAATTTCTTTTTTTATCAAGTTGACTGCCGGTTGCTAGATATTAAAAAAGCTACAGTCTTGCTGTAGCTTTTTTTGATCTTATTGAACTGTAACGGACTTTGCTAAGTTCCGTGGCTTATCAACGTCCAAGCCCTTGCCAAGACTAGTGTAGTATGCCAACAGTTGGGCAGGGATTACACTGAGCAATGGCATCAATACTTCATCGACATCTGGTAAGACAATCGTGTCGTCTTCTTGGGCAAGGTGGCGGGAAACAATCGTGATCGTGCTTGCTCCCCGGGCCTCAGTCTCTTCAAGGTTACTCCGGGTCAAACCAGCAGTCCGGTCCTGGGTGATGATCCCGATTACCGGCGTGTGTTCCTCAATCAATGCAATCGTCCCGTGCTTCAATTCACCAGAAGCAAAGCCTTCTGCCTGAACGTAGGAAATTTCCTTAAGCTTGAGGGCTGCTTCAAGTGAAACTGACCAGTCCATGCCCCGACCAATGTAGAAGGCATTTGGCGTCTTAGAAAGGTAGCGAGAAGCAATTTCTTCAATCTTGTCCTTGCTGTCAGTGATGGCTTGCATGCCGTTGGCAACGAGGCCTAACTGGTGCTTAACATCAAATTTCTTGGCAGCATCCTTTCCCATGTAGATACCGAGGGCTTGAGCTAAGATCGCTTCAACAGCAATTTGGGCAGTGTAAGCCTTCGTTGATGCCACCGCGATTTCAGGACCAGCGTAAAGTAATTCAGTGTACGTAGCTTCCCGTGACAAGGTTGACTTATCAACGTTGGTGATCGTCAAACTTGGCCAGTTATTCTTATTAACGTTAACCAATACTTCCCGACTATCAGCGGTCTCACCACTTTGACTCAGGAAGATAAAGAATGGCTTCTTGGAAAGCAGTGGTTGTTCATATGCAAATTCAGAAGAAATGTGAACAGAAGTTGGAATACCGCAAAGCCGCTCAAAGATCCGGGCACCCACTAAACCGGCATGGTAACTAGTCCCCGCACCGATAATGTAGATATGGTCAGCAGCAGCCATGTCCTTCAATAGCTGCTCATCAATTTGCGCCGTATCGTGGTCGCCAAAGTAATTTTGCACGAGCTTCCGCATTACCGCAGGTTGTTCGTCAATTTCTTTTAACATGTAGTATGGGTAAGTCCCCTTGTCAGCAGCATTGGCGTCCATGTCAACCTTAAAGGTGTCCCGGTGAACTTCATTACCTTCAAAGTCCTTGATTGTCACGTGGTCTGGCTTAACAATCACTAATTCGTGGTCACCGATTTCCATGAAGGTGTCGGTTTCCTTGATCATTGACATTGCATCAGAACCAACCATGTTGTAGCCATCAGCAACCCCCACTAATAATGGGCTCTTGTTCTTGGCAACATAGAGAGTATCCGGCGTCTCCTTATCCATTAACACAAAGGCGTATGATGAATCTGGACTAATCAAGTGGAGAACCTTTAATAATGCTGCTTCCGTTGACATTTGGGACTCGACAACGAACTTATCAACTAACTGAACAATCACTTCAGTATCTGTTTGGCTGACAAACTTAACGTCAGCGAGGTATTCCTTCTTTAATTCAGTATAGTTTTCAATTACCCCGTTGTGCACCAGGTAAAAACGTTCATCTTGGGAGTACTGTGGGTGTGCATTGGCTTCGTTTGGTTCACCATGCGTAGCCCACCGGGTATGACCAATCCCGGCCATTCCCTGCACATCATCAGTCAATGCCGCTTCCAAGTTACTAATCCGTCCAGGACGCTTAACTAGGTAGTCATGCCCCTGCTGGTCGTTGACATAAACACCCGCTGAGTCATAACCACGGTACTCAAGCCGCTTCAAACCATTAATCAAGATTGACAAACTCTTGTCAGTCCCGGTAACTCCAACAATTCCACACATAATTAAATTCCATCCTTTAAATAAAATTGGTATAGATAACTAGCGCAACCGCTAGCCCTAAGCAACTGTATTGTATAGTACAGTTTTTGATTTTAATTGTCAATCATTTTGTCTAATTGGTCTATTGTCAGATTTTTTCACCCAAGTTGCTGCTCATGTCCCCGTCAGCTGACTTTAGCAAAATTAAGAATATAAAAAAGACCAAGAGAAATTATTTTCTCCAGGTCTCTTTGTTTTGCTGTTTTACCAGCTTCGCTATTTAACTTCTAATTCTGCCCGCGCAACGTCAGCAATCTTTTCAACGTATTGGTGGACCAGCTCAGGGGTTGCCGCTTCGGCCATGATCCGTAACAATGGTTCAGTCCCACTTGGGCGGACAAGTACTCGCCCGTCGCCGTTCATTTCATTTTCGACTTCTTCGATAACCGCTTTTAGCTTTTCGTTTTCCATCGCTGCTGCCTTATCAGCAACCTTAATGTTTAATAATTCTTGCGGGTAAGTCGTTACATCACTAGCCAATTCTGCCAGGGCCTTGCCAGAATCCTTAACTACGGATAATAGCTGTAAGGCCGTCAACATCCCATCACCAGTCGTGTTGTGGTCAAGGAAGATGATGTGGCCGGACTGTTCACCACCAAGGTTGTAGCCGTTCTTAAGCATTTCTTCAACAACGTACCGGTCACCAACCTTGGTCTTAACACTCTTCATCCCGTGCGCCTCAAGGGCCTTGTACATCCCCAAGTTACTCATCACAGTTGTAACCACGGTGTCCTTCTTCAATAGGCCCTTTTCATCCATCTTCTTACCACAGATGTACATGATCTTGTCACCGTCGACAATATTTCCTTCATTATCAACAGCAATACACCGGTCACCATCACCATCAAAGGCTAACCCTAAGTCCGCACCATTTTCAACGACGGCCTTTTGCAAGCCCTCCGGGTGGGTTGAACCACAATCTAAGTTAGTGTTTAACCCGTTAGGCTGGTCATTAATCGGAATAAAGTCAACGTTCATGTCAGCAAAGAGGTTGGAAACAAATCCACTAGTTGCCCCGTTGGCCGCATCAACAACAACCTTCAAGCCAGCCAAGTCGGTTGAAACAGTCTGCTCTAAGAAGGAAGTGTACTTCAAGGCACCTTCGTGGTAATCAGCAACTGTCCCGAGGCCCTCATCAGATGGACGGGGCAAAGTATCTTCTTCGGCATCTAGCAATTGTTCAATTTCGTATTCTAAGTCATCAGAAAGCTTAAAGCCGTTACCCCCAAAGTACTTAATCCCGTTGTACTTGATTGGGTTGTGACTAGCAGTGATCATTACCCCCGCATCCGCTTCTTGGGCGCGCACTAGGTAAGCCACACCAGGGGTAGTTACGACCCCTAGCCGCAAAACCTCGATCCCAACTGAAAGCAGTCCGGCAACTAATGCGTTTTCTAGCATTTGACCAGAAATCCGGGTGTCACGGGAAACCAATACTTGTGGTTGTTTCCGGTCGGAGTGACGGGTAAGGACATATCCCCCGGCCCGGCCAACGCGAAACGCGAGCTCGGGACTAAGATCTTGGTTTGCTACTCCGCGTACTCCATCAGTACCAAAATATTTTAACTTCATTGAATATTCTCCTTTAATCTAACCTACTCATTCGTATTACTCGTACTTGAATCATTTTCATCGGCAGCACTAGAACTGCTTGATGCCTGTGATGTCTGGGTCGACGATGCGGTTGATGACCTCGTCGCCCGGTTACTATTACTTTCCTTTGCATCACTGCTGCTATTATTATCCGTGCTGCTGCTACTGCTGTCACCAGAAACGACCGGAATCTCAATGTTGGTCGTTGCTGGCGAAATAACGACATTAAGGATCTGACCATTCTTGTCGACCGCCTGAAGTGTTACCTGGCGGGAAATGGTGTTCTTAGTATCTCGTGGTACCGCCACAAAGGCCACAATCCGGTCTACCCGGTTAACCTGTTCACGTGATCCAGTAACTTGAACATTCTGAATATCGCTACGAGGGTGCCCCAGTTGGTAACCATCATCCAGACTCTTATTACTTAAGCGAATGCTTACCCGCATCGTAATCGTCTTCCGTGGTTGCACGTTAACCGTAATTGTTGACGGGGAGATTGTCGACTTTAACTCTGAGTTAAGGCCGCTCGTCTTAAGCTTCACCTTGTGCTTACCAGGTCCGAGGTCGGATAGGTCAGCGTAAACCTTAAAGTTTTGGGTGTTCATGGTCGTCGTTACTAATGCTGACGGCCCATTGACCTTTACCTTAACATATTGCGGGTAGCCACTGACAATATATTTTGAATTATCGACTGTCACGTCTAACGGCATCTTGATCGTTGCCGACTTATTTGACATCAATGCACTACTCTGGTTGTTATTCCGGGTATTTTGCCGTAAAAAACCACTCTTGCTTCCATTGACATACATGAATAGAAATAGTGCTAACACCAGTGAGGTAAGACGCAAGAACCACTTGCGCCGGAAGAAGCCCTTCTTATCCTTGTCCATGACGGCCACCTCCCTTACCTTGCAGCTTTGCATAAACCTTAGTCAACAGGTTTTCACGCTGCGGCTCATGGGTATACAACTGTGCCCGGAAGAATTTCAAATAGTCTTCCCGGGATAGGTTGCGGATTAACTCGTTATCCTTTGTAATCGAAACCTCACCAGTTTCTTCTGAGATTACCACGGTTAACGCATCAGTCACCTCACTAATACCTACGGCTGCCCGGTGACGGGTCCCTAATTCCTTCGGGATCAACTTACTGTCAGAAAGCGGTAGGTACGCCGCAGCAACTGCAATGCGATTATTCTTAATGATTACCGCCCCATCATGTAGCGGGGTATTAGGAATAAACGTGTTAATCAAGAGGGCGCCAGAAATGTCAGCATCAAGCGGGATCCCGGTCTCAATATATTCCTCAAGTCCCGTATTCATCTGAATACTGATCAGCGCACCGATCCGTCGCTTTGACATATATTGAATTGCCTGGTCCAGCTGCTTAATCATATCTTCTTCTTTCTCATTAGCCGTCTGGTTATGGGTAAAGAAGCTACCGCGACCAAGGTGTTCCAATCCTCGCCGAATTTCTGGCTGAAAAATAACAACGATTGCGATAACACCCCAGTTAATAATCTGGTCCATCACCCAGGAAACGGTACTCAGTCCAACATACCAACTAATAATCTTTACCAGGATAATAATTAAAATTCCCCGGAAAAGCTGTACCGCCCTTGTTCCACGAATTAGCATTAACAATTCGTAAATTAAAAACCAAATTACTAAGATATCAATTAAGTGAATCAGATTCTGCCATGTCAAAAGCGAAACTAAAAATTGCATCGCATTCACCATCCTCTAAATCACGTTCATATTATATCATTTCATCACTAGTTTGACTTAAAGAAAAGAGCAAGCTGGGAAAAAAGCTTCTCGGAGCCCCGGTGGGGTAACCTAGGACGGGCGTTGGCACGGCACGGGCCGACGTTTGTCCGTAGTTACCCTTGAGGGGCTCGCTTTCGACGCGGAGCTAGCCTATTGGTTTCCCGCGATTGCTGTGTAATATTCGGAGATAAAAAAAACATGAGGCTGAGAAGAAACTTCTGTTTCTTCTCAGCCTCTTTAAATTATTTCCTGGGAAATATTATTAATGTTCCTGTACTTGTTCAGGATGGGCCTTTTCCCACCGGTGTTCTGTCCAGAAGTAAATCGTAATAAGGGCAAAACAGATAGCTGGAACGATAAATGAAAATTGCATTGAACCAGTAAGGTCGGATACCCGTCCTTGGATGGTTGGTACAATTGCCCCACCGATCAAGGACATTACGATAATTGCCCCACCAGTTTCGGTGTACTTCTTTTCATGAATCTGATCCAGGGTGTGGGCATAAATTGTTGGCCATTCTGGACCAAAGAAGAAACTCGTCACGATTGCCGCAACAACCGCCGTCATGTTTGGAATGGTAAAAGTAATAATCAGCGAGATTGTTCCGAGAAGGGAGAACCAGGTAAGCACTTTCGTGATTGAGTACCGGTTTAAGAACCAGTTGGCTACCAACTTACCAAAGAACCAGGCGATGTAACTGTAAATCATGAACGTTGAAGCAGCAGCATCAGAAATGTGTGAGTCCAACCGTAATGCTAACCGGATGGTGAATGACCATACCGTTGTCTGCATCCCGGCATAGATAAATTGGCAAAGAACCCCCTTCATGTACCGCTTATTATGGAACAAGTAATTGAGCGTTTCACCAAGTGATGGTTGTTCTTCGGGTGCTTCTTGCGCTTCTTCTGCCGTTGCCAGTGCCTTTGCCCGCGGCATCTTAGTGACTGCCAGGACAATAAAGATAATAATCAAGACAATCAAGATGTACTTATACGGCCGTAAAGTCAGCTGCAATAAGTGCTGGTTATAGGCTTCCGCTTCCGCCTTCGACATTCCCGCAACTTTATCGGCAATGTTACCACCTTCACCAAAGATCAGGTATTTACCGAGGACGATCCCCATGATGTCTCCCAGCGGGATCAACACGTTTGCAACATTTAACCGCTTGTTAGCCGTTTCCTTGGGACCAAACATCGTGGCATAGGTGTCACAAGAAGTCTCCAAGAAACTCAAACCAATCGCAATCGCAAAGATCGCCGCTAAGAACATACTATAAGTTGCAACGTGTGAAGCTGGGAAGAACATTCCACAACCAATAATATAGAATAAAAGTCCGGTTAAAATTGCTAACTTGTAGGATGTCTTCTTAATCAAGATTGAGGCAGGAATTGCCATCAAGAAGTAACCACCATAGAATGCACTCTGCACAAAGGCAGTGGCGGTATCATTTAATGTGAAAACAGTCTTAAACTGGGTAATCAAAATATCGTTAAGACTCGCAGCAGCTCCCCATAACGGGAAAATCAAACATAAAATAACAAACTGAAACATCGGTGTCCGGTTCAGGTACCCATCTGGTAGCTGAACCCAACTTTGTTGTTTTTCGTTATTCTCTCTTCTCTCCTATGCAATTAATTTATTTAGAATGTAACCCCGGATTCGAGGATGATGTTGGAATATGGTGTCATCTCACCAGTCCGGATAAAGGCATGGGTCTTTGCAAGGTCCTTTTTTAAATCACTGTGGGGCATAAATTCAATTTCCACACCTGGCAATACCTTTTTGATGTTTTCCAACTGGGTTGGGTTTTGGTCCTTGATCTCATCAGCTAAGTAGATCTTTTGGACCGCCATTTCCTTTAAGACGTTGTTTAAAACGTCCATGAAACTTGGTAAGTCCTTGTCAACTGCCAGGTCAATCTTCTTGGTGCCCGCTGGAACAGGCATCCCAGCATCCCCAATTGACAACCAGTCCATGTGTCCCATGTTGGCAACAACTGCGGAAACTTCTGAATTAATAATTCCCGTCTTCTTCATCGTCTATTCCTCCTTATTTTTCTGCTAATGCCTTTTCAACTTCATCATTGGTTGGAATTGATGGCATTGCACCCATTTGTTGAACGGTCAAGCTTGAAGCTCGTTGTGCGTATACCAGGGCAGTAGCAACATTTGAAAGGTCATTTTGAAGTTGTGAACTCAATGCCCCAATAAAGGTATCACCAGCAGCCGTCGTATCAACCGCCTTAACCTTAAATGCTGGTACTAATCCTTGACCAGCCGGTGTGTTGTAGTAAACACCCTTTGAGCCAAGCGTAATCAATAAGTGTTTTACCCCTTGCTCATGGAAGTAGTCAGCACTCTTTGCCATTGAGTCTTCATCAGTGATCTCAATACCAGTAAGTAGCGCACATTCACTCTCGTTAGGGGCGATTACATCAGTGTAGTGTAATAATTCAGGAATGATCTTGTGGGCAGGAGCCGGGTTTAGGATTGTCGTAACCCCGTGTTGCTTAGCCTGCTTAAATGCTTCTAAGGTCACTTCTTGTGGTGTCTCAAATTGACTGATCAAGAAGTCTGCTCCTTCAAGGATGTCGTCAATTCCGGCTAATACATCAGTAGTCATCGCCTGGTTAGCACCACCGTATACCATGATGTCATTTTGCCCGTTAGCATCAAGGGTGATCGCTGCACTACCGGTCCCATGTAACTTGTCAGTAGTAATGTGGTGGATATCAATGTTGTCATTTTCAAGGGCTTCGCGCATGTATGCCCCTTCCTTATCAGAACCAACCGCCCCGATAAAGGCCGTCTTTGCTCCTGACCGTGCAGCAGCAACCGCCTGGTTAGCACCCTTTCCACCTGGTGCAGAACTCTTGCTTACCGCTGAAATCGTCTCACCAGGTTGGGGGAAACGCTCCACGTGGTAAGTTGTATCAACATTTATACTTCCTAAAACAACTACATTATTGCTCATAACTCTTCTCCTAACTTTGTGAACTTCTCTCAAAAACGTGACCCAAATATCCTATCATACTCTGAAAGCGATTACAAAGCTTTACGTCTAAATGCATAAAACGATATACCTTAAAAAGGCATGAAATCGCTTTTCCGCGCTGATTATTATTTTTTGATGAGCAAATTGTGAGCAACTTCCTTTAAACTTAAAAAACTAGCGCCGAAATTTGCGCTAGTCAATTAACATTAATAATCTTGGCGGCCGATGATCCGGACTTCTGTTTCCAAATCAACGCCGAATTTTTCTTTAACTGTCTTTTGCACATGGTGAATTACGTTGACATAGTCGGCTGCCGTCCCGTGGTCAATGTTCACGATAAATCCAGCATGCTTAGTAGAAACCTGGGCTCCACCAGAAGTGTAACCTTGCAAGCCGGCATCGTGGATCAGCTTACCGGCAAAGTAGCCTTTTGGCCGCTTAAAGACACTTCCACAAGAAGGCAATTCAAGTGGTTGCTTAGCAGCCCGCCGTTCATTTAAGTCGTCCATCGTTGCCTTGATCTCATCGTAATCGCCAGGTTCAAGGGTAAAGGTGGCATCTAAGACCACGCCATGGTTATCCTGAACGCTACTGTGCCGGTAGCCAAAGTCTAATTCTTCATTGTTAAGGTGTTCAATCGTGCCATCCGGCAACATCACCGTCACATCAGTAACAACATTCTTAGTCTCGCCACCGTAAGCGCCAGCATTCATAAAGATTGCTCCACCAATACTCCCGGGGATTCCTGCCGCAAATTCAAGGCCGGTTAACTTATGATCTAACGCTGCCCGGGTCGTATTGATGTACGACGCTCCGGCCTGCGCAGTAATCTCATTACCATTTACTTCAATATTATCAAGACGGGTAAGGATAATGGTCAACCCATCAATACCCCCATCCCCAACAATCAAGTTGCTGGCATTGCCTAGAACAGTCAGCGGCATCTCATTTGCCCGCACGTAGTCGACAAGTTCTTTTACCTGCGCCACGCTCGTGGGAAAAGCCAACCAATCTGCTGGCCCGCCAGTGTGGGTATAAGTATAATTCATCAATGGTTCATCTTGTTTAATATCAATCTCTGGAAATTCATTCATTAAGTTAGCCATTATTAGTCTTCCTTTTCATTTAATTCTCTCCTCAGCTATTGTATCATTTTTACTTAAAAGTTTTGAAAAAATTCCTCTTGCTCTGTACAATAAAAGTATTAACCTTTTACGAGGAGGATAATCGATGAACTTTGTGGCAATGGATTTTGAAACCGCTAGCGGCAAACGTTACAGCGCTTGTTCATTAGCTCTCACAATCGTCCGCAACGGACAGATCGCTGATGAATTCTACACCTTAATTAACCCCCATACTGACTTTTTCTGGCGGAACGTCCAAATTCACGGGATTCATGAACGTGACGTTCAAGATGCCCCGGACTTTCCCGAAGTATGGGAACACATCAAAAACTTCTATACCCCGGATAAACTGGTGATTGCGCATAATAACCGCTTTGATAATAGCGTCCTCAAAAGCACCCTGGAACATTACGGGATCGAAGCACCGGCCTACCAGACCCTTGATACCGTCAAGAGTAGTCGCCAGCTCATCCCCGGTTTAGCCAACTATAAGCTAAATACCATCTGTGATGCTTTAGACATCGACTTGCACCACCACCATAATGCCCTTGATGACGCTCAGGCTTGCGCCAACATCCTGCTTTACCAGAGTCATCACTTTACCCCTCAACAAATTCAACCCTTTATTAACATGGTTGGCTAAAGGAGCTTCAATAATGACTGAGATTAATCTTAAGGGTGGTCAGCTCACCCGCAAACAACTAAACACAATTTTTGAAACGATTCCCCAGGAGTTCGACTTCATTGATGAAAATGACATTGTCCGCTGGTCGTCAGCTAACCGTCACCGGATCTTCAAACGGACCGACGACGACCTCGGTAAGCACGTCCTGGAAGTCCATCCTGGCCACAGTGAAGGCCGGGTTAAGCAGGTCCTCCATGATATGCACAGTGGTGACCGTGATTCCATCAGCATCACAATCATACACCACGATAAGCCAATCAATATTTCTTTCTATGCCCTTCGCGATGACGATAATAACTATGTCGGTTGCGTTGAGGTCACCCAAGATGTCAGCAACCACCAACAGCGTGGTTCCCTCTGGCGAAACATTAAGCAGATGTTTAATAAAAAATAAAAAGAGTGAAAAAGTCACCGGTGGCTTTTCACTCTTTTTCTTCTTTAACATATTTCATCTGAATAGCATGGTGGCCTTCCTCGTCGGCGGCCCCGGTTTGGACAAAGTTCATCTTCTGGTAAAGCTTAATTGCCGGGAGATTTTCTTGAAAAACTGATAAGATCAGCGTTTCCAAGCTGGAATAATGGTCAAACCAGTACTCTGCTTCGTCAACGAGGAGCTGGCCGATGCCATTCCGCCAGTATTTCTTCCGGACAACTACCCCTAGCTCGCCGGTCGTCGGTTGGTCAGCAAGCACCATGATGGTCACCAGGCCAACGATCTCCTCGCCCAGCACCGCCAACAGCATCACACAGTCATCAAAGGTGTTAATCAGGTCAATGTTATGAGCCTCCTGGTCAACACTAACGTCCTGCAAGTGGGGAATTAGGACTGCATCACTCTCAGTCGCGGCTTCGCGAAGAAAGCGCAACACAGCTGCGGCATCAGTACTTTGAGCTAATTTAATTGTTACTTCATCTGCCATTATGCTGTCACATCTTTTACAATTTGCGTAAAGTGGGCCCCGTGAGGCTCAAATGCTAAAATCCGTGTCTCATCATCAGCCGTTCGCTTGAAGTGAATCGCTAAAAAGTCAGCCGGAAGTTCTTCTGCAACAAACTCGGCCCATTCAACAACACAGACGCCATCGCCATCAAAATATTCTTCAAGGCCAAGATCCGCGGCACCACCATTCTCTAACCGGTAGGCATCCATGTGGTACAACGGTAGCCGCCCATCCTGGTATTCATGAATAATGGTAAAGGTTGGACTCTTAATAATGTCTGGAATTGCCAATCCAGCAGCAATCCCCTTCGTAAAGGTCGTCTTGCCCGCTCCAAGGTCACCATCAAGGACAAGGACGTCCCCCGATTGCAGCTGCTCACCGATTCTTTTCCCCAGTTCAATCGTCTTCTCACGACTAGTTAAAGTTAATTCCTTCATCATTTTTCTCCTCGCTAAATAATTAACCTTATTGTAGCCTATTAGGGAAGTGAAGTGAACTATTCAGTCGCAAATGACTAGCCGGTCGCTGGAGTATACTTGCATCGACTTACTTTTAAAACAACAAAGAGGCTGGACTAATCCCAACCTCAGTTAAGTCAGTAGTAATTATAGTGCTTGCGCCGCCGTAATCAGGGCAACCTTGTATACGTCATCTTCGTTGCAGCCCCGTGATAAGTCAGCGATTGGGGCATTAAGTCCTTGCAAGATTGGGCCAACAGCGGTGAAGCCACCAAACCGTTGGGCAATCTTGTAGCCGATATTACCAGCTTCAAGGCTTGGGAAGATAAACACGTTCGCATGACCAGCAACTGTTGAGCCAGGCGCCTTTAATTCCCCAACTTCTGGAACAAAGGCCGCATCAAATTGCAGTTCACCATCGGCAGGTAAGTCTGGTGCCAATTCATGAACTTGCTTTGTCGCTTCGGCAACCTTAGTAACCATGTCACCCTTAGCAGAACCCTTAGTAGAGAAGCTTAGGAGGGCAACCTTGGGATCAATGCCGAATAATTTAGCAGTGTCAGCACTTTGCACTGCTACTTCGGCCATCGTTGGTGCATCGAGTTCGATGTTGATTGCACAGTCAGCAAAGATGTAACGTTGGTCGCCCTTAATCATTAAGAAGGACCCGCTGATCCGGTGAGCGCCTGGCTTAGTCTTAACGATCTGCAATGCTGGACGAACAGTAGAACCCGTGGAGTGAACCGCGCCGGAAACCATTCCGTCAGCCTTGCCCATGTAAACCAGCATCGTCCCAAAGTAGCTAACGTCTTCAAGCATCTTGTGAACTTGTTCAGGGGTGTTCTTCCCCTTCCGCCGTTCAAGCAGAGCATCAAACATTGCCTTCTTATCTGCTTCTGGATACGTCGCTGGATCAATGATTTGTAATCCGGCAAGGTCAAGACTGTTTTCTTCTGCCGTCTCGTCGATCTCGGCCTTCTTACCGAGTAAGATTGGCTCTACGAGGCCATCTTTTTTCAGCCGGATAGCAGCGCCTAGAACCCGCTTATCTTCACCTTCAGGGAAAACAATCGTCTTGTCTTGTCCCTTTACCTTTGCAGCAATCTCATCAAATAATTCCATAATGCAAGTACCTCCTTAATGGTTACTAAACATTTTTTAAAGTTGTGACTACTGGTTAGGCAGTCACGCCTTTATCGATAGTTGGGGTGGCGGGGAGTTGCCAGTCAATTGGCTGTTCTCCCATTGCCTGAAGTGCTTCATTTGTCTTTGAAAATGGGCGGGAGCCGAAAAATCCGCGGTTAGCAGAAAGGGGACTCGGGTGGGCCGATTCAAGGACAATATTCGTCTTTAGATTGATCAAGGTCTTCTTATTACGTGCTGCCCGGCCCCATAATATAAAGACAACTGGCTGTGGTCGTTCTGACAAGGCATGGATTGCAGCATCCGTTAGCCGTTCCCAGCCATGACCTTTATGGGAAAATGCCTGCCCATCACGGACTGTCAGCACTGAGTTTAATAACAAGACCCCCTGGTCCGCCCACTTCTTTAAGTAGCCGTGGTTAACCGGTGTACAACCGAGGTCTGCCTGCAGTTCTTTATAAATATTTTGCAAGGACGGCGGTACCGGTACCCCCGGCAAGACGGAAAAACTACACCCATGAGCCTGGTGTGGACCGTGGTACGGGTCTTGGCCTAAGATGACGACCTTAACCTTACTAAAAGGCGTCCATTCAAATGCCTCAAAAATATGATGCATCTCGGGATAAACCGTCTGATGAGTATATTCTTCCTTTAAAAAGTTATGCAACTGTGCATAGTACGCACTCTCAAACTGGGGTTTTAAAACTTCCCACCAGTCATTATGAATTAATTGTTTCACGATTATCAGCACCTCATTTCTTATTTTAGCATAAGTAAACAAAGCCGTGCGATAAAATGAAAGCGTTTTTTAGAACTGTAGTTTATTTACCAATTTTTGCAAGAAGCTGGTAAAATAAAGGATAGATTACCGAAGAATGGTGGTGGTAAAGTGCGACAATTATATATTCGAGACCGTTCGACTGACCTTCACGGGACAACCGTCATTCGTGATCAAAAAGGGCAGTCTTGCTACCTACTCGTTGGCAAATGGGGGATGCACCACGATGCGTTATCCCTCTATGCAATCAGCGGGGAGCTGCTTGCGGAAGTAAAGCAACTCACCCTTGGTCTCCTTCCTAAATTTGCACTATACGTTAACCGCCAGCGTGTCGGTACAATCGGCAAGGGTCTCGGCTTTATGCAACAAGTTGTCTATATCCGGGGAATCAATTGGATCATTGTAGGTTCACCGCTGACTAGCCGGTATAAGGTTTTCCGGGGCAGTCACCTTGTTTTTTCAATTCAGCCCGTCGAGTTCTCCGGGGGATATTGTCACGAGTTAAAGGTCAGTAATGAAGCGGACGAGCCCTTAGCGATCTTAGTCGCTAGCATCCTCAACCACTGGGCCCGCCGCGGCGACCAGGAACCACTCCTGGCCCGCTTACGCAAGTGCAATCCCACCTGGGGAACCAGCATGTCATTTTCAATCAGCAATCAGTTAAATAACCCAGTTAATAAATTTAAAAGGTAAGAGACCAGGGAGCCATTTCCCTGGTCTCTTACCTTTTAACGTCTAGAAGACACTAATAGTGTTTCATTACCCGTTCAATTTCTCGGTTTTGTTCGCGCCGCTTGATTGCTTCACGCTTATCATACTGGTGTTTACCCTTCGCCAAGCCAAGCAAGACCTTTGCATAGCCATGCTTAATGTACATTTTAAGTGGAATAAGGGTAACCCCCTTATCCTGCAACGCACCAGTAAGTTTATTGATTTCTTTCTTATGCAAAAGCAGCTTTCGATTGCGCAACGGGTCCTGGTTGAAGTAGGTTCCATTATCATATTCGCTAATATGAACATTCATTAACCATGCTTCGCCGTTGCGCACCTGGGCAAAACCGTCCTTCAAGTTAACCCGGTGTGCCCGGACAGACTTAATCTCTGTCCCCGTCAGAACTAAGCCGGCTTCAAATGTGTCCGTCACAAAGTAATCGTGACGGGCCTTTTTATTTTGAGCAACTAAGTTCCGGTTATTTTCTTGCTGGGATTTCTTAGCCATGTTATCCCTCCCCGTTTTTAATGACGGCGACGACGACGGTTATTATTACCTTCGTGGTCACGTGAATTATTGTGGTGACGGGTCTGTCCACGGTTGATTTGCCGGTTGTTTTGGTGACCATTCTCTTCATTGCTGTGGCGCCACTTACCCTGTGTATTACGGTAATGACCGCGGTGCTCGCCATTATTATTACGCCAACCACGACCACGGCCGCGACCACCACGCCGGTCATCATTATGTGGAATCCGAATCTTGGTCTTCGGGGCAGTTTCCGGATTGATCAACTCAAAGTCAACTTCCCGGAGATCCTTATCTGCCCGCAACAGCTTAACTTTAACCGGCTGCCCAATCTGGAAAATCCGGTGGGAGCGCCGGCCGATTAACGCCAAGTGCTTCTCTGAATACTCATAGAAGTCGTCCTTCATAACGCTAATGTGGATCAACCCTTCAACCGTGTTTTCAAGCTCAACGAACAGGCCAAACTTCATTACTGAACTGACAACGGCATCAAAGGTCTCACCAACGTGATCTTCCATGTATTCAGCCTTCTTCATACTATCGACATCACGTTCGGTATCAATCCCCCGCCGCTCTGTCACTGACGTATGTTCCGCAATCTCTGGCAATTTCTCCCGCCAGTGGGCCTTAGCACTCTCATCCTTGCCGTGTTGGTCATACCACTTGATTAAGCGGTGAACGGTATCATCAGGGTACCGCCGAATTGGTGAGGTGAAGTGGGTGTAATACTTTGCACCGAGTCCAAAGTGACCCAACTCTTCATCCGCGTACTTTGCCTGTTGCATACTCCGCAACATCATCACCTGAACCATCTGTTCTTCCGGCTTGCCGGCAACGTCCTTTAAGACCTGTTGTAACATCTTGGGCTTGATATTGTTAATATCCCCGTGGACATTAATCCCGAAGACACTAAGGAAGTCGATGAAAGACTTAACCCGGTCAGTATCAGGTGTTTCGTGGATCCGGTAAAGGAACGGCACATGTTCTTTGAAGTAGTGTTCCGCCACCGTTTCGTTAGCAGCAAGCATAAATGACTCAATCATCCGTTCCGCCAAGCCCCGCTCGCGAAGCTGGATGTCAATCGGGTGCCCCTTATCATCAACAATGATCTTTGCTTCTGGGGCTTCAAAATCAATTGCCCCTCGCCGCTTCCGGCTCTTGAGCAAGATCTTGTGTAATTCCCCCATCGTTTCAAACATTGGAACTAATTCCTGGTACTGCTTAATGGTCTTCGCATCATGAGCCTCCAAGATCCGGTTGACCGCTTTATAAGTCATCCGCGCATGCGACTTCATCACACTTTGGAAGATATCATGCTTAACAATCCGCCCTTGCTCATCAATTTCCATCTCACAGCTCATCGCTAACCGCTCTTCACCAGGGTTTAGGGAACAGATCCCGTTAGAAAGGCGCTTTGGCAGCATTGGCACTACCCGGTCAGTTAGGTAAACGGAGGTTCCTCGCTTAAAGGCTTCCCGGTCAAGCGGCGTCCCCGGCTGAACATAGTGGCTAACATCCGCAATATGAACCCCTAAGTGATAGTGACCATTATCCATCTTCCAAGCGACTACCGCGTCATCCAAGTCTTTCGATTCAATCGCGTCAATCGTCACTAACGGCTGCTTAGTAATATCCCGCCGCCCCTTCTTTTCTTCTGGCAGAACATGAAGCGGAATACTATTGGCCTGGTCCATGACCTCCTGGGGGAATTCATGTGGCACATCATGGGCATAGATGACCGACATGATATCAATTCCGGGTTCATCCTTATCCCCGATGACTTCCGTGACGGCCCCGGTCAAGACTTGTGGTGATTCATCGCTTGGGTAAGTCTCAATCGTTGCAGTGACGATCTGCCCATCAAGGGGCTTCAACCCCTTGGCAGTCACAAAGAAACGGAACTGGGAAAGCTTCTTATCTTTAAGCAGAATCTCACCGATGTAATTACCCACGGTCTCCTGCTTGAATTCACCGACCATTTGCTCGTAATTGTGCTCAACAATCCGGGTGACCTGTCCTTCTGGGCCCTGGTCACTCCCCGGCTTGGCAGTCCGCAGTACCTTGACCTCAACTGTGTCACCGTTTAGCGCGTGCAGGGTGTGGTCCGGGTTGATGTACATATCATCTAGGTCCGGATCATAATCGACAAAGCCAAAGCCCTTGTCATTACCGTGGAAGACCCCGGTCAGTGGTTGTTGTTTAATCACTGCCTGAAATTCTCCCTGGTCAGTAACCTGAACTTTCTTTTCCCGCTCTAATTGCGCTAATTCTTGAATGATTGGTGTAAATTGATCAGCATCAGTCATCCCCAAGTGGTGGGCAATCCGTTCAGCCGAAAAGCTCATCCCCGCATTGGCAGTTAAATGGGCCAGAATTTTTTCCTTTAGGTTATTGTTTGTTGTCATTAAGTGATACCTCGAATAAATTTTGTAGATATTTTTCAACATCGCTAAATAACTGGCGATGCGCAGTATTAATAGTCAATAAGTGGCTTGCGTCTGGGTAATAATGGTAGTCCACCGGTGTTTGGTTTGCCGTCAGCGCTTCTTTTAGCTGGGCGCCCGATTGTGAATCGATCATTTCATCCTGCCCGCCCTGGCCAATAAAAAATGGCTGGTGAATTTTTCCCAGGTCATCACTAATCTGGTGGGCCATCTCCTGAATTGCCGTTAGCTGGGAGGGTAATCGTTTTTCCAGTTTTGCAACCTTTTCCTCAATTAGCGCTGGTGACATCTTTTGCTGCCGGTAATAGTTAGCCGCCAGTTTGGGAAAGTACTCCGGAACATTAGACTGCCCCCAACTGGTGATTGGCGAGGCAAAGACACCCCCGCCCACAAGCCGCGGATCATTTTCCAGAGCCTTAGTCGCCAAAAGGCCGCCGAGTGATAAGCCAAAGATTGCAATCTGGTCAACCCCAACGTCACGAAGGCGAAAGATTGCCATCCGGGTATCATCCCACCAGTCCGCGGGCCCGCGCGAATCTAAGATCTTCTTGGGATCACCGCCATGCCCACTAAAGAGCGGCGCAAAGACAGTATAACCGCACCAGTTTAGATGGCGCGCAAGCATCCGAACATCGTTAGTATTGCCGGTGTAAGCATGGAGCAAGATTACACCACGTTTCCCACTATGGGGGAAGAAAAAGGACTCACCGGTATAAGTCTTCATTACAACATCCCCTTACCGCTTCCTTATGATAAAAAAGTACCCCCTGAAATTAAAAACTGCAGGAGGTACTTTAAGTTTAATGTGACGAAACATAAATCATTGCCAATGCCAGGATGAAGAATAACGCCCCGCAAATTGTCGTAACAATCTGCATAACCGCTTCAAACCCCCGGGCCTTGCGCCGTGAGAACAAGTCACCTGCACCACCGGTTAACGCTGACATTGCATCATTATTGTTCTTTGCTGGTTGCATCATCACACACGCGATCAGAACAACGCAATCAATTAAGAATAAAAACATTAATGTGTTATACAAGGATTTTTCCTCCTAATACTTTCACGCTATATCTTAATAATAATACCATACTTACCTGGCCATTGCTATCCTTGCGCATAATGAGCAGCAGTGGTTATCTCATGGTAAACCTGCTTCGTCATCGATGAATTAGCCCGTAGCAGCAAAGTATCTCCAGCCTGCAGTTTCGTTTGGCCGTTCGGAATTATTTTTTCTTCCCCCCGGTAGACAACCATCACGATACAGTCACTCGGCCAGTGAAAGTTCATCACCTTGCACCCGTCTAGGCGGGCCCCCGCATAGATTGTCACCGACATTGTGACATCTTCTTTCCGCTGCTGCTCCGGGTTATTGCCAATAAAGGCATTAAACATTGCCGTATAGACCGGCTCGCCATGCAGGGCGTCAACCACCAGGTAAGCAACAACGGCAACAATGGCCAGCGGCATCAGGTGGGTTAACGAGCCAACCATCTCCGTAATCAATAAGATCGCCGTGAACGGGGCCTTACTGATACAGGCAAAGTACCCAGCCATCGCATAGATAATGAAATTTGGCATATACCTAGCAGGAATCAGCCCCAACTGGACCATCAAGGCGCAGTACGCCGCCCCCAGGATTGCCCCCAGGGTCAAGATCGGTAAAAAAATTCCCCCAGGAAGCTGGGAACCATAACTAATCATTGAAAAGACAAAGCGCAGGACGAAAAGCCCGACAAACAAGGCAAGGGAAATCGGTAAGAAACGCAGCTTAATAATCAGTTCATTTCCCCCACCGAGCGTCAAGGGAAGGTACCATGCAATCGGGATCACCAGTAAGAACGGCACTACCGGGTAAGCCACTGGCGGCAAAAACTTAATTTTCGCCAGCCAACCGTTTAGCCGTAAGATGACCACCTGGTAAAAGCGGCCGAGAACCCCAAGTAAAATTCCGAGAACTAGTAGGTGCCAGTACAAACTATTCGGCAGCATATAATTATACGGAACATTGAGCACCGGTTTTAAGCCAAAGAACTGCATCGACACCATGTTAGAGCAAAGGGCACTCACAAACGTCGCCAGCCAGATTAATGGTGAGAAGTTATGATAAACCTCTTCCAGGATAAAGATTGTGGCGGCAATTGGGGCATTAAAGGCCGCGGAAAGCCCGGCGGCCGCCCCACTCGCAATCCCGATTTGTCGGTTCAGCTTGCCCGCTTTTGACCGCTCTTCAACCCCCTGACCAATCGTTGCCCCTAGCTGGATTGATGGTCCCTCGCGGCCAAGGAATAGGCCAGAGCCAATCGCAAAGATTCCACCGAGAAACTTCTGCCATAAAACCGGCCACCATTTTTCATCAAACTGGTTGGTCAGCTGCCCCTCAACCTGGGGAATCCCGGACCCCTTAATGTTTGGATTGCGCTGGGCCATCCACCCAAGGAGAAGTGCTAGGATCACCGACCCAACTGTCCACGGGACTAACCCCCAGGGGTGACCGTGAAAGTAGTGAAAACTCGCTTGAACAAATTGTAAAAAGTGCTGAATGATTAACCGGAAGAGACTTACGACTAGGCCGGTCAACATTCCGATGATAATTGCCCGCACTAACTGGCTTAACTGATTTTGCTGGCGAATTGTTTCTCCTTTACTATGCATCTTTTTCCCTCATTCGTTAAAAAGTCTAATTGTCATTTTACTACAGTCTCCCCAACCGTTGCCAACGAAGATCCTAAAAAATTCAGTAATTAAACAAAAAAGCCGTGGATAAATTCCACAGCCAATGAAATCCTATTCAACTCGCTGGCGCTTTAAGCCGTGCCGAGCAATGTAAACGACCGTAGCAATGATCAGGACTAGTGCCCCGACAATCACCGAAATCCGGGTGTCCGGATTAATGAACATAAAGACAACGATCACAATCAACATTATAAAAGCAAAGTAATTTGAAAAAGGGTAAAGTGGCAGCTTAAACGGGTGGTCAGTCATCAAGTCGTGGTTGTTATGCCGGAAGCGTAATTCTGCCAGCAGGATCACAAACCACGGAATCATTCCCGGAAGCACCGACGAACTAAAGACCACCACGAACATATCAGACGTTGACTTGCTATAAATTGAAGAAATCATATCGATAATAAAGCCGATCAAAATTCCCCCAGAGATGCCAAGAATGGCGGCATCTGGAACTACCCGTTTGGATAAGCGCCCGAAAATCTTTGGTGCATCTCCTTCATGAGAAAGTTTGAACAGCATCCGGCTGGAACTATAAATCCCAGAGTTTGCCCCGGATAAAGCTGCGGTCAAAACAACGAAGTTAATGATCGACGCCGCTGCCGTAATTCCGACTTTTGCAAACGTCGAAACAAATGGTGACCCCACACTGCTCAACTGGTTCCATGGGTAGATCGTCACGATCACAAAGATTGCTCCCACGTAGAAAATCAAGATTCGAAATAATACCGACTTAACAGACTTAACAATTGCTTCTTGGGGGTTAGCAACCTCACCGGCCGAGATTCCCAATAACTCAATTCCTTCATACGAACCAACAATGATCGACATTGAGAAGAAGAAGCCACTTAGGCCGCCGGTAAAGAAGCCACCGTGCGCCCAGAGATTACTAAAGCCAGTCGGGTGCCCACCATTACCAAAACCAAAGAAGATGACCATGAAGCCGAGGAGGATCATAAAGATAATTGTAATTACCTTAATCATTGCAAACCAAAATTCAAGTGACCCGTAGGCCTTCGCACTAGCAAGGTTGGCTAGTACAAGGAAGACGATGATTACCACCCCGGCAATCCAGGTATGCATATGCGGCCACCAATATTTCAGGTACTCCGTCGCGGCGACCACCTCAGACATCCCCACGACAATGTATTCAAAGACGTTCGCCCACTTAGCTAAATATCCCGCCAGCGGGTGCACATATTCTGTCGCGTAGTCCGCAAAGGAACCCGTTCCAGGATTGATGTAGATCATTTCACCCAGGGCCCGCATTACAATATAGAGGATAAGACCGACAAATGCATATGCTAATAAGACGGACGGCCCTGTCCACTTAATCGTCGAAGTAGACCCCATAAAGAGCCCAACCCCGATTGCCCCACCGAGAGAAATCATTTCCATCTGGCCGGCAGTCATCGACCGTTTGAGCTCCGGTGCCGATTTTTTCATTTTTATCATGTCCTTTTCGTCAAGTTAAACTCTTTAAGATTATATTATATTTTTTACCAAATGCAAACATCTTTTCTCATTACTTTTTAATGTTGTTTGATTTTATTTTTTTAGCGTTTAAAACGAAAAAGAAGCCGGAGAAAATCCAGCTTCTTTTTACAATCAACAGCGTGTTGTCTGCTGATTAACGGTTTTCGATATCTTGACGAGCTTGTTCACTCAAGTTGTAGAATGAGTGGATACCCTTGTACTTAGCTACGTCGCCAAGTTGATCTTCAATCCGCATTAATTGGTTGTACTTAGCAAGACGGTCAGTCCGGCTCATTGAACCAGTCTTGATTTGTCCAGCGTTAGTAGCAACAACTAAGTCCGCAATGGTTGTGTCTTCAGTTTCACCAGAACGGTGGGAAACGATGGCAGTGTAACCAGCTTCCTTAGCCATTTCGATAGCTTCAACAGTTTCAGTCAAAGTACCGATTTGGTTAAGCTTGATTAAGATTGAGTTAGCAGCACCCATCTTAATTCCCTTCTTCAAGTAATCAGTGTTGGTTACGAAGAAGTCATCACCAACAAGTTGAACCTTCTTGCCTAACTTGCTTGTGATGGTTACCCAGTCATCCCAGTTGTTTTCGTCAATTGGGTCTTCAACAGATACTACTGGGTACTTTTCAATGATTCCTGATAAGTAGTCAATCCATTCTTCAGTGGTGTATTCTTCACCAGTTGACCAACGAAGCTTGTACTTCTTGTCTTCGTCATTCCATAATTCTGATGCAGCAACGTCAAAGGCAATGGCAATGTCCTTACCTGGCTTGTAACCTGCATCTTCAATTGCCTTGATTAAGTATTGGAATGGTTCTTCGTTGTTAGCAAAGTCAGGAGCAAATCCACCTTCGTCACCAACAGAGGTTACCTTACCAGCATCTTCCAATTCCTTCTTCAAAGCGTGGAAAGTTTCTGAACCCCAACGAATAGCTTCACGAACAGTTGGTGCACCAACTGGCATGATCATGAATTCTTGGAAGTCAACCTTGTTATCTGAGTGCGCACCACCGTTGATAACGTTCATCATTGGTGTTGGCAATACGTGAGCGTTGAAACCACCAAGGTAGTTGTAAAGAGGTACTTGTAATTCGTCAGCAGCAGCCCGAGCAGCAGCTAATGAAACAGCTAAGATTGCGTTAGCACCTAACTTGCCCTTGTTTGGAGTACCGTCCAACTTGATCATTGCCTTGTCGATTGCAATTTGGTCAGTAACTTCCATGCCAACGATTTCCTTAGCAATGATGTTGTTTACGTTTGAAACAGCCTTTAAAACACCCTTACCGCCAAAACGGTTCTTGTCGCCGTCACGTAATTCTACGGCTTCGTGTTCACCAGTTGAAGCACCGGAAGGAACGATCCCGCGGCCAACACCGCCGGCTTCTGTATAAACTTCTGCTTCAACTGTTGGGTTACCACGTGAATCAAGAACTTCGCGTGCGTAAATATCTGTAATGAGTGACATTTGATGAATCTCTCCTCTGTCAATTATTTGGAAAGCAATTCCACTTAACATTGTATTATTTTGCACAACTAAAAACAAGCATTTAACGGGGTTAATGGTTAACTAATTGCAAAAATGTTGTTGGATTTAAGCTGTCTTTTCCCACTAAAACACCATCAATATCTTGCTTCGCCATTAACGAATTAATATTTACCGTGGTGACACTCCCGCCGTATAAGATACGGACGTTATTTGCAACATTATCACCGTACATATCCGCAATTGTCTGCCGAATAAGGTAACAACCTTCCGCCGCCTGTGCCGGATCAGCACTATCGCCAGTCCCAATCGCCCAGCTTGGTTCATAGGCAATCGTCACGTGGCAAATCTCATCATCAGATAGGCCATGCAGGTCAGCTAAGATCCGGCTAACGACCCAGTGGACTTTTTTGCCGGCAACTCGCCGTCCCATTGTGTCATCGCAGCAGACGATTGGACACAAGCCATTTTTCAATGCCGCCTTAACCTTTTTATTAATTAACTCGTCAGTTTCATGAAAGTATGTCCGCCGCTCAGAATGACCAAGGATGACGTGATGGATTCCCGCCTGGTACAACGCCCGCGGGCTCGTTTCACCAGTATAAGCGCCGGCATCCTTGTAATAGCAGTTTTCTGCCATCAGCTTTAATGGGGATCCTTCCGCTGCCTCAATCATCGGGACTAAACACAGCGTGGGAGCAGCGAGGGCGGTTTCTAACTGACTAGCTGGCGGCAATGAGGCCTTGATCTGGTTGACAAAGGCGATGGCTTCTGCCACATTTTTATTCATTTTCCAGTTCCCTGCAACAATTGGTACCCGCATTTTTGTTCACCCTCTTAATGATTCAAAAAAAGCGGAACTTGCCTAAAGGCTTGTCCCGCGTTTAATTAATTTACTTTTCAGAAATTGCTGCAATTCCTGGTAATTCTTGGCCTTCAAGGTAAGTCAATGAAGCACCACCACCAGTTGAAATGTGGGTAAGCTTGTCAGCAACACCCAATTCCTTAACAGCGGCAGTTGAGTCACCACCACCAACGATTGTCGTCGCATCAGTCAAAGTACCAAGGAACTTACCAATTTCAAGGGTTCCCTTAGCGAAGTTTGGCATTTCAAATACACCCATTGGGCCATTCCAAACAACCGTCTTGGCATCCTTTAAAACATCCTCGTATAACTTAACTGTCTTTGGACCGATGTCTAAGGCCATCCAGCCATCGTCAATGTCGCCTTCAACAACCTTGCTGTCAGCATCGTTGTTGAACTTGTCAGCTACGACGTTGTCAATTGGCAATACTAACTTGTCGCCAGCCTTGTCAAGGATTTGCTTAGCAACGTCGATCTTGTCCTTTTCGACAAGGGAATTACCGATCTTGATACCCTTAGCAGCGTAGAAGGTGTAAGCCATCCCACCACCGATGATAATCTTATCAGCCTTTTCAAGAAGGTTGTCGATAACACCAATCTTGTCAGAAACCTTCGCACCACCTAAGATGGCAACAAATGGCCGTTCTGGGTTATCAACTGCGTCACCCAAGAACTTGATTTCCTTTTCCATCAAGTAACCGGCAGCAGCCTTGCCAGGCATGTTAGTAGCAATTCCAACGTTTGAAGCGTGCTTCCGGTGAGCAGTACCAAAAGCATCATTTACAAATACGTCACCGAGTGAAGCCCAGTACTTCCCTAATTCAGGGTCGTTACCAGATTCACGCTTTACGTATTCGCCATCCTTAACATCTTCGTAACGGGTGTTTTGAACAAGCAAAATTTCACCGTTCTTCATGTTGTCAATTGCGTCTTCTAATTGCTTGCCTTCAGTAACTGGCACAAAAGTTACTGGCTTATTGATTAAGTTAGAAAGACGTTCAGCAACTGGGCGCATTGAAAGGCCTGGCTTGTCTTCTTCCTTCTTAATCCGACCAAGGTGGGAGAATAATACTGCCCGGCCGCCATGGTCGATAACGTACTTAATGGTTGGTAATGCAGCGACGATCCGGTTGTCATCACCAACAACGCCGTCCTTAATTGGAACATTAAAGTCGACCCGCATTAAAACTTTTTTACCTTCTAAAGGAAGGTCTTCTACAGTTAATTTAGCCATATGTTTGTTTCCTCCTTCTTGATGAAAAAAGGTGAGCGGAGTATACCTCCTCCCACCTTAATCAATTAATCCAGACTTACTCGATTAGAGAGTAGCGAAGTGAAGCAAAGTCCGGATCATGTTGCTGGTGAAACCGTATTCGTTGTCGTACCAAGCAACAGTCTTAACTAATTGTGAACCGTCGTCACCTTCCATGATTTCAGTTTGGGAAGGATCGAAGACAGAACCGTAAGTTGAACCAATGATATCAGTTGATACAATTGGGTCTTCAGTGTAACCGTAAGCGTCGTTACCTTCAGTAGCCTTCTTCATCAAGTCGTTAACTTGGTCAACAGTAACCTTCTTGTCCAAGATTGAAACAAGTTCAGTTAATGAACCGTCAACAACACCAACACGTTGTGCGTGACCTGAAAGCTTACCGTTTAATTCAGGAATAACTAAACCGATAGCCTTAGCAGCACCACTTGAGTGAGGAATAGTGTTTACACTTGCAGTACGGTTGTTACGCATCTTCTTACCACGAGGGCCATCAAGGATAGCTTGAGTAGCAGTAAATGCGTGGATAGTAGTCATCGTACCAACCTTGATACCAAATTCCTTGTTAAGGAAGTAAGCCATTGGTGCAAGGCATGAAGTAGTACATGAACCAGCTGAAACGATCTTGTCTTCAGCCTTCAAAGTATCCAAGTTAACGCCAGGAACAACAGTTGGGATGTTACCAGCAGGTGCTGAAATCAATACACGCTTTGCGCCAGCGTCCAAGTGTGCTTGTGACTTTTCAGCAGAAGTGTAGAAACCAGTACATTCAAGGACAAAGTCAACACCATCGTTCTTTACCCAAGGAATGTTACGTGCGTCACGTTCAGCGTATACAGGGTATTCCTTACCATCAACAACAATACCAGTATCAGTAGCTGAAACTTCACCAGGGAACTTACCATGAGTTGAGTCATACTTGAGTAAGTAAGCCAACATTGATGGCGTAGTCAAATCGTTAATTGCAACAACTTCAATGTCATCAGTGTGAAGTTCATGAATCCGACGGAATGCTAAACGACCAATACGGCCAAAACCGTTAATACCAATTTTTACAGTCATACTGCAAATTCCTCCTTTAGGAAAAACATAATTAATGTACCTGTTTAGTTTATCACATTACATCAGCATCGCAAGGTCAACCATTGTAAGTGACGCAGTGGTAAGGTCTAAACATCGTACATACCCTACGACCTTAATAATACTCATCTTAAAGTGAATTGTCTATTCAAACATAGCAAATTTCTGATGTAAGCGGTTTTTTGATTAATTTTTTCAAATAATGCTTGCAATTCATTTTAGAGTAAGATAATATAATATTTGTTGACGCGCCCTTAGTGTAATGGATCGCACGTGAGATTCCGGTTCTCGAGATCCGGGTTCGACTCCCGGGGGGCGCATCCTAGAAAACGACCGAGTTAATTCTCGGTCGTTTTTGTTTTTGCAATAATGGCATGAAAAAGCACCGCTCAATTTTGGGCGGTGCTTTTTCTATAGAATGTTATTTCTGGCTAAAGCTGGTATTCGGCAGCATCATGACAATTCCTGCCAGGTTAAAACTCAAAAACAGTGCTAGTCCCGGAAGTTCAATTAAGGTCGTCGGGGCCCCGTAGGCAACCAGCATTAAAATGTTCATTTACTGTCACAAGGCCGATGAACACACATCAATCAATAACCAAGTGTGCAAGTATTATTTAAAAATAAAAAGGCCAGGATATGCCTGACCCTTTATGATTTTTAAATTACTTTTCTTCAGCTGGCTTTTCCTTTGCCCACTTACGAATAGCTTCAATCTTCTTTTCTTTTAATGCTCGCTTGTACTTAGGAGCGATTGGACGACGACCTTGAACGCCGTATGGGTGTGCTTTACGCATGTGAATATGCCTCCTTTATTATTAAACGTAAATTAATTAACGTTTCGATTATACCGGTCCATGCAATAAAAAGCAAGTCCTTCAATAATTTCACTTTTTTGCGAAATTATTTGCCATTTTGATAAACGATTATCTTCCCCGCCATGACAATTCCTCCACCAATAAGACTAGACCAATTTATCGTTAGTTTTTATAAATCCCATTAAATAAAGGCTTGCAAATCATACCAATTATAGTATTATACAAGGTGAAGTTATGAGATATAAAGTTATGAGCAAGATGCTCGTGGAGGAATTTATGATGAAGACAAACGCATTAAACATCTTTAATGTTACAACTAATTGGAAAGAATTAGACCAAGAATGTGCTGCCGCTGAATTAGCCTTAGTAAGCGAAAGCCTTAATCAAAAGTAATCATCAGATTATCTTGGGGGAACCGGCGCTGGGACGTAATTGTCGACAGCGTCGTTTTTTTGTGCTTTACTTACATTGTTACGCCGATTGGTTAAATTATTTTAGGATTTGCTTGTTAAATATTTGACCTTTTTTGACCAATCGAGTATAGTAATATTATCCGTTAGCATCTGACGCTGACGAGTGCTAATTAAATTAAGGAGGCCACACTATGAACTTAGTTCCAACTGTCATTGAGCAATCATCACGCGGTGAACGTGCTTATGACATTTACTCACGGCTTCTGAAGGACCGGATCATTATGCTTTCTGGCCCAATCGAAGACGAAATGGCAAACTCAATTGTTGCGCAACTCTTGTTCTTAGACGCGCAAGATTCAACTAAAGACATTTACTTATACATCAACTCTCCTGGTGGTGTTGTTACCTCTGGGATGGCAATCTACGATACGATGAACTTCATCAAGGCTGATGTTCAAACCATCGTTATCGGGATGGCAGCATCAATGGCAAGTGTATTAGTATCTTCAGGTGCAAAGGGTAAGCGGTTCGGTTTACCACACTCTCAAGTATTGATTCACCAACCATCTGGTGGTGCCCAAGGTCAACAGACGGAAATCGAAATTGCTGCTACTGAAATTTTGAAGACCCGGAAGATGATTAATGGCATCTTGGCTGAAAATTCAGGACAGTCAATCGAAAAGATTAACCACGATACTGAGCGTGACCACTACTTGTCAGCTCAAGAAGCGGTTGATTACGGCCTGCTTGACGGAATTATGGAAAATAATTCCAAGTTAAAATAAATGATTAAAAGAGCTGCAAATTTTTGTAGCTCTTTTATATTAGAAAAAGCCTCGCGAGCAACCATGGACAGCAATATCTGTCCACGGTTAGCTACGCGAGGCTTTTTTCTTTTAACCAATTTTTTGTGATGCCCGTAATTCATCAGCGTATGCGTTTAACTTCCGCAAGCGGTGGTTAACACCGGACTTTGAGATTGGACCACCAGGCACCAGCTCTCCTAGTTCCTTTAAGCTAACCTCCTGGTGGGCAAGCCGCGTCTCGGCAATTTCCCGCAACTTATCAGGGAGGCTCCCCAGCCCCACCCGTGAGTCAATAAATTCAATGTTTTTAATCTGCTTCGTTGACGCATTGGCAATCTTATTTAGGTTGGCATTTTCGCAGTTAACTAACCGGTTGACCGAATTACGCATATCGCGAACAATCCGGAAGTTTTCAAATTGCAGCATCGAGTTTGTCGCCCCAATCAGCGACATAAAGTTCGCAATTTTTTCTGCTTCCTTGAGGTAGACAATAAAGCCACTACGCCGGGCGGTTGTTTGGGCGTTTAAGCCAAACTTATTCATCATCTCCGCAATCATTTCATTGTGTTCCTCGTAAAGGGAGTAAATCTCTAAATGGTAGCGGGAGGTTTCTGGGTTATTAACCGACCCTCCTGCCAGAAAGGCTCCCCGCAGGTATGACCGCACCATCCACTCGTCCTTGAGCAGTTCCAATGGTACTTGCTCCTTGATTTGGAAATTTTGCAGGATTCCCAGGTCATCAAGGACCCGTTGCGCGGAATACCGTAAACGGACAATATATTGGTTATTTTTCTTCAGTTTCATCTTCCGGCGGACGACGATTTCACTCTCAACCTTATAAAATTGCTTAAGTAACGAATAAATTCGCCGGGCAATCGCCGGATTTTCAGTTTGAATATTAAGAATTAAACTTCGATTTGCTAGACCGATTGATCCATTCATCCGGATCAATGCCATTAGCTCTGCTTTAGCATTATCGCGGTGGACTTCAATCCCCGTTAATTCTTTTTTAACATCACTCGCATATGACACGCGGCATCGGCCTCCTTTTTTTAATCATGGACCTGGTGTAATCGATTCATCAGTTCCGCAACTACTTTATCCCGGTCATGAAACGCCCCGTTATCCTTCAAGCGAAGGAAGTTGGAACTAATCACCCGGCACCCCTGTTCGCGGAGCCCCTGGAAGTCATGACCAACTGGTTGGGAAATCTCATTCCATTCTTGAAAATCAAGGTAGTTTTCTGGTACTGGCTGAATATTAACCAAGACAGTATCAATAAAATTCTTGCCGAGGTGGTGGTTTAAGACGCGAACGTGGTCGGCATCAGTGAAGTGATCCGTTTCACCCTTTTGCGTCATGATATTACAGATATAAACAACCTCAGCTTTACTCTCACAAACAGCCTCGCCAACTTCTTTAATCATCAGGTTAGGCAAGATACTGGTAAACAGGCTCCCCGGGCCAAGGACAATCTGGTCTGCTTCTTTAATCGCCGAGATCACCTCGGCAACCGGTTGGGCAACGTGACCATCACTATCAGCAGCCGGGGTCACCCAGACCCGCTTCACCTGTTTATGGGCCTTCGTAATTTCTGATTCACCACGCAGAATTGTCCCGTCAGTGAACTCAGCATTTAACGTTAACGGCTCATTGGCAACGGGGTATACGTGGCCATTGATCTTCATCATCGCTGATAATTCCTGAACCGCTGAAAAGATTCCCCCCTTCATCTCCGAAAGTGCGGAGATGATGAGATTCCCAATGGCGTGACCGGCAAAGAACTGATCGCTACTCTTAAAACGGTACTGGAATATATTAAGTTCAAGGTCTGGCAATTCTGATAACGCTACTAACACGTTTCGAATATCACCAGGTGGCACAACATTAATATAGTTTCTCAAAATCCCAGAAGACCCGCCATCATCTGCGACAGTAACAACCGCGGTAACGTCCGCATCCTGGTCACGTAATCCCCGTAACACAACGGGCAATCCTGTTCCCCCGCCGATTACGACAATCTTTGGTTTATGCAACATAACTAAAACTCCTCTTTATTTTGCCTTATCAACATCACGATGGTAAGTATTAACATTGTAGCCACCGTGGTTTAAATCCGCCGCCAGCTTATTGGCGATTGTAACGGACCGGTGCTGACCACCAGTGCAGCCAATTGCAACTGTCAAGCTGCTCTTTCCCTCGCGGATGTATCCTGGTAAAGCAATCTGTAGTAATGATTTCAAGTGCTGGTAAAAGTCCTGCGCGAGCGGACTCTTCATCACGTATTCTTGAACCGCCTGGTCGTTACCGGTCTGGTGTTTAAGTTCTGGAATGTAAAATGGGTTTGGCAAGAAGCGCACGTCCATCACAATATCCGCGTCGAGCGGTAAGCCATACTTAAAGCCAAAAGACATCACTTCAACATAAAAGTTACTGCCCTCCCCATGACCAAACAGCTTATTAAGCCGTAGCTTGAGGTTACGGGGGGTAACGTTGGTCGTATCAATAATGACATCCGCCTGGCTCTTTAGGTCGGCCGACAGCTTTCGTTCAAGTTCGACACCATCTAAAATCCGCCCATGGGGTGATAAAGGATGTGACCGCCGCGATTCCTTGTACCGTGAAATCAAGGTGACATCATTGGCATCCAGGAAGAGTAGTTTAACTGCGATGTCCTCCCGGGCCTTTAACTTGGCAAGGTTGGGTAACACTTCATCGTAAAAACCGCGTGACCGTAAATCCATCACCATCGCGATCTTCCCAAATTCACCCGATTCCTTAATCACATCGACAAACCGCCCAGCCAAGCTCGGCAGCATGTTATCAATTACAAAGTAGCCCAAGTCTTCCAAACTGTGAACAGCGACTGTCTTACCAGCCCCGCTCATCCCCGTGATAATTACTACTTTTAATTTATCCGCCATTAATAATCCCCTTCTTCCTTACAGCTACCAAATCATTTTAACACACACGGCCGGGCGTGTCCTAATTAAAGGGTAAAATAAAAAGCCGCCGTAGCGACTTTCCAGTTACATAAAGAGATGCGCGAAGGGGATAACGACTAAGTCAACGACGATCCCGATAATAACGACACATACTGACGCCATCGCTCCTTCTAACATTCCATATTCAAGTGCCTTGGCAGAACCAATCGTTCCCCCAGTACCAAGTCCTAATCCTAGCCCAATCTTTGAGCGTTGTAAGCGGAAGGTCTTGATCAGGATATCGGCCAAGACATACAGGATGACTGCCTTGACAATGCAGGCCATTGCCGTAATCGCTGAATTGCCACCGATTGCTTCGGCTACTGGCATCGCAATCGCGGTCGTTGCAGCTTCGGGAAGCAACCCAGCTGCCGAAGAATGGGAGAGCCCCACTAACTTAGCCGTCCCGAGCGTAATAAACAGGCAGATAACGCTCGAAACCACAAGGGCTAAGATGATGTCAAACCAGTACTTTTTCAAAACATCATTCCGTTTGTATAGCGGAATAGCAAAGGCAATCGTTGCTGGATTAACAAACCAAAAGACAATGTCAGCCCCCGGTTTGTAGAAGTGCTGGTAGATATAAGCCGTGGGCCGCCCCTGGACTTTTCCCCAGATAATTAAAATAATAATACCGACAACCATTCCGAAGAAAAGTGGCTGGAAAAGGAAAAAGCCGTTCGTCTTCTTGAATAACCACTGACCGGTTAAGAAGACAACAAGGGTCATAAAGATCCCGGTAAATGGTAACGCTAAGTTGTTAGTCAACGCGGTCATTGTTTCCACCCCCTACTAACTTTTGATGGATTGCAATGATAAAGCGGGTCACCCAGGTTGTGATGACTACCAGGGAAACCGTCGTAACAAAAATGACAAAGATCACCTGGAGTCCCTCGTCCTTAAGGATATTCAGGTCATTAGCGATCTGAATCCCCGAGGGAACAAACAAGAATCCCAGGATGCTAATGAGAAACATCCCCATCCCCTCAACCCATTCGAGTTTAATTACCTTGAAGGTTAACAGTAAGTAGAGCAATACCAAACCAATCACGGGCGTTGGTACGACAAAGTTTGCGGGGAAAAAAGCAGAAATAATACTTGAAATCCAGAGAATTCCCGCAAAAATAGCAAGTTGGACAAGAATCGGCGCCCCTTTACGCGGCTTATCTTTTCTTGGCATATAAGCGTCCTCCTAGTGTTTGGATAATTTATTTCACAAAATATTATACAGGATATCCTTATCAAATGTAACCGCCCTCATTGAAGTGGTTTGTGATAAGTTTCCGTTGATAAATAAGATTTTAAAGGCATTACCAACAAAATGGTCTACTAAACGACGCCGATTTCTCGTAAGCACTGACCAAGAAATTATTTCACAAAGATTCTGCCGACAGTTTTTGCTTGCCGGAAAAGAAAAGAAGCCCGGCGAAATAGCTTTCGCTAGACTTCTTGAATTAATTTTAATGCATCCGCCGTTGGTCCATCCGCTTGACAAAGTATAAAATCGGCAAACCAACAATCACGATACCGATAAAGAGGAGCACCCCTGCCGGATCGTTAAACACTTCACTGACTAAGACAAAAATTCCACCGGCAATCGCAATGATCGGCACAAGGGGGTAGAGTGGCGTGCTGAATGGCCGCTCCCCCTCCTTATTCCGCCGCCGCAAAATAAAGATCCCAAAGAATGCCAGTAAGTAGAAGCAGTAAACGGTAAAGACACAGAGGTCTGATAAGTGGTCCGGGTCAAAGAAGCACATCATCAGGGTTGCTAAAATCACAATGAACATGGTGGCAACTACTGGTGACTTCCCCTTTGGCGTGACGTATGACAAGTAACGGGAAAACGGCAGGTCCCGCCGCCGGGCCATTGCATAAACAATCCGTGGGAAGGTAATCATCTTCCCGTTTAACGTCCCCATCATTGAAACGATGATCCCGGCAGAGAGGAGCTTCCCGCCGATTTGTCCAAAGGCCTTCACTGCCAGGTAGGCAGTTGCGTTTTCTCCCAAGCGGTGAATTGTATTAGCGGGGAGGAATTTAAGAATCCCAATTGTAATTAACGTGTAGATCACCAGCACAGCGGTAATTCCAAGAATAATTGCTTTGGGCAACAACTTTTGCGGGTTCTTCATTTCCCCACCAAGGTTGGCGATTAGGATCCAGCCATCATAACCAAACAAGGTCGCTAAAACGGCAACCCCAAAGCCACCCGTTGCGTGGTTAATTTCGGTCACTGTCTGACCAAAGGCATGCTGGTTACCCCAAAACAAACCAAAGATAATAATTGCGGCAATCGGGATCATCTTTCCGGCAGTGGTGATGATGGCAAAAATCGCCCCCACCTTATTTTCCAAAAGATTCATAATCCCAATCGCTAAAACGGTAATTACCGCAAGGGGGATCCGCCATTGTGCCCCGAGGCCAAAGAAGTTTGCCATCAGGATACTCATAAAGCCGGCAACTGAGGCGATGATTGCTGGGCCATACACAATTACCTGCATCCACCCCGCCAAGAAACCAAGGATCCGGCCATAAATGTTTTCAATGTAAACATAAAGGCCCCCGGTATATGGCATCTGCGACCCGATTTCCGCAACCGTCAGGCCCCCGGTCAGGGTAATAATCCCCCCGAAGACCCAGGCAGCAATTGCCAAAGTCGAACTTCCAGCGCTATCAAGCACTGAACCCTGCTTGAAAAAGATTCCGGACCCAATGATTGTCCCGACGACAATTGAAATTGCTGACCAGAACCCAAGCGACCGTTTTAGTTCTTCCGTTGGTTGTTGATTATCCATTATCATTCCTCCATTCTCAATTAGGCCAAATAAAAACCGGGCCCCACTCGTATCATTATGGTCTCACCAAATGATTAAAGCCGGCCCGGGTTAACTAACCTAGTAATGGGTACACCAAAATCACTCAGCCATCGTAGAACTAGAGGCTGAGGAGGAAACTTGTTGAAGATGATTATTCATTGTGTTCATCAGTTGTCCCTCTTTCCGTGTACATTTAATTTTTAATTAGAATACCATTAGAAGATTAATAATGCAACACTTTTTTACTTCTTTTTCGCCGTCCGTTCAGCAGCCCATTTTGCATCCCGCGCGAGCATCTGCTTTAAGTAGCGGCCAGTATAACTCTCCTTGACTTCTGCCACCTCTTCCGGTGTCCCGGTCGCGACGATGTTCCCACCGCCTTCACCACCTTCTGGGCCGAGGTCAATCAACCAGTCTGCTGACTTCACAACATCTAAGTCATGTTCAATCACTAAGACCGTGTTTCCTGCATCGACCAGCCGTTGTAAGACCGCTAGCAGGCGGTTAATGTCATCCATGTGCAGCCCCGTCGTTGGTTCATCAAGGATATAGAAACTCTTGCCATGGGATTGCCGGTGTAATTCGGCCGCCAACTTCATCCGCTGGGCTTCCCCACCAGACAAGGTGGTTGCTGGCTGACCAAGGTGGACATAGCCGAGGCCGACATCCTGGATCGTTTGCAACTTCCGCTTAATCTTCGGAATCGCGCTAAAGAAGTCAAGCGCTTCAGAAACAGTCATGTTTAAGACCTGGGCGATGTTTTTCCCCTTATATTCAACTTCCAACGTTTCGGAGTTGTAACGGGTGCCGTGGCAAACCTCACAGGGGACATAGACATCAGGAAGGAAGTTCATCTCAATCTTAATGATCCCATCCCCATGGCAGGCCTCACAACGGCCGCCCTTAACGTTAAAACTAAACCGGCCCTTGGTATAACCGCGCATCTTCGCCTGATTAGTCTGGGCAAAGAGTTCACGGATATCATCAAAGACGCCAGTATACGTTGCGGGGTTACTCCGCGGGGTCCGGCCAATCGGCGACTGGTCAATATCAATTACCTTTTCGATATTCTTGACCCCACTAATCGACTTGTACTTCCCTGGCTTAGCAGAATTACGGTTTAACTTTTGGGCAAGGATCCGCTTTAAGATTAGATTAACAAGGGTTGACTTCCCAGAACCGGAGACCCCGGTTACACAGATAAACTTGCCTAGTGGAAAATCAACGTCGATATTCTTTAGGTTATTTGCTGCAGCGCCCTTGACAACGATGTGTTTACCATTGCCTGCTCGCCGTTCTGCAGGCACCTGGATAAACTTCTTACCAGACAGGTACTGCCCAGTTAGGGACTTTCGCGACCGCATTATCTGCTTTGGCGTCCCTGCTGCCATTACCTGACCACCGTTTTCCCCGGCGCCAGGGCCAATATCAATGATATAATCCGCTGACCGCATCGTATCCTCATCGTGTTCGACAACGATCAGGGTATTACCAAGGTCCCGCATCGCCTTAAGCGAAGAAATCAAGCGGTCATTATCCCGCTGGTGAAGCCCAATTGATGGTTCATCAAGGACATACATCACCCCGGACAAGTTGGACCCAATCTGGGTTGCCAGCCGGATCCGCTGGGCTTCACCCCCGGAAAGAGTTCTCGCTGAACGACTGAGGGTCAGGTACTCGACCCCCACGTTCTTCATAAAGGTCAGCCGGTCAATAATTTCTTTTAAAATTGGCTTGGCAATCTGTAATTTTTGCTCTGCCAACTGGAGGTCGCTAAAGAATTGCAGTGACTTACTAATCGGCAACTCGGAAACTTCCCCGATATTTTTGCCGTCAATCTTAACTGCCAGCGCCCGTTCGTTTAAGCGGTAACCGTGGCAGACTGGACAAGGTAACTCGGTCATGTATTTGCGCATTTGTTCCCTGGTGAAGTCAGAGTTGGTCTCCTTGTAGCGGCGGCTAATGTTGTTGATTACCCCTTCGAATGGAACATCCACGTCACGGACACCCCCAAAGTCGTTCTCATAGTGGAAGTGGAAAGTCTTCTCCCCATTACCATAAAGAACTTGCTGTTGCTGTTTCTTCGGTAGCTTGTTAAAGGGGGTATCCATATCAATCCCCGCCGACTTACAGAATTGTTCAAGCAGTTGCGGGTAGTATTGGGACGAGATTGGGTTCCACGGTGCCATCGCCCCGTCACGAAGGGTCTTTGTCCGGTCAGGCACAACCAGGTCGATATCAACTTCTAATTTTAGGCCAAGCCCTTCGCAGGCAGGGCAGGCCCCCAGAGGAGCATTGAACGAGAACAAGCGAGGTTCTAGTTCACCAACCGTAAAGCCACAGATCGGACAGGCATATTGCTCTGAAAAGGGAATCGGGTCGCCACCAATGACGTCGGCAATCGCATAACCATTACTTAACCGCAAGGCCGCTTCAAAGGAGTCAAATAGCCGGGAGCGAATCCCATCCTTCACAATTATCCGGTCAATTACCACGTTAACCGTATGCTGCTTATTTTTGTCTAACGTGGGCACCTCATCAAGGTCATAGGTCTCGCCATCGACTTGCACCCGGACAAATCCTTCGCGTTTGATTGTCGCAAAGACTTTCTTTTGCGTCCCCTTCTTGCCCCGGACAATTGGTGACAAGATTTGTAGCCGCGTCCGTGCTGGTAATTCTAGGACCCGGTCAACCATCTGTTCTGCTGACTGACTGGTAATTGGAATATGGTCATTGGGACAAATCGGGGTGCCGACCCGTGCCCAGAGGAGGCGGAGAAAGTCATTGATTTCCGTTACCGTCCCGACCGTCGACCGGGGATTATGGGAAGTGGTCTTCTGGTCAATTGAGATTGCCGGTGACAGGCCATCAATTGAGTCGACATCCGGCTTATCCATCTGCCCCAAAAACTGCCGGGCATACGCGGATAGACTCTCAACATACCGCCGCTGTCCCTCCGCATAGAGGGTATCAAATGCCAGCGAACTCTTTCCGGACCCCGAAAGTCCCGTGACAACCACTAATTTGTTTTTGGGAATTGTTACATCAATATTCTTTAAGTTGTGAGCACGTGCCCCATGGATTACGATCTTATCGTTTGCCACAAACTACCCCTCCTATTTCTTACTGCCGCTTTTTGTCTTTTTGCCCGTCGTCTGGGCCGTTAATTCCATTATTGTATCACGTAAGGTGGCCGCCTGTTCAAAGTCTAGCCGCTTGGCTGCCGACCGCATTTGCTCCGTCAGTTCATCAAGCATCTTGCTTTGGTCGGCCTTGCTTAACTTAGCGAAGTCCTTCTCCGTAAACTCAGTCTGGTCAACCTGCTCACCACTATCTTCGGCCTTCTTGGTTGCCGAGATAACATCCTGGATTGGTTTAATGATCGTCTTTGGCGTAATGTGGTGTTCTTCATTGTACTTCATCTGGATTGACCGCCGCCGCTTCGTCTCATCAATTGCCTTTTGCATCGAATCCGTCACGGTATCAGCGTACATAATAACCGCCCCGTGCTCGTTCCGCGCCGCCCGGCCAATCGTTTGAATTAATGAGCGTTCATTACGGAGGAAGCCTTCCTTATCAGCATCAAGGATTGCGACAAGCGAGACTTCTGGAACATCTAACCCTTCCCGCAGAAGGTTAATCCCGACAAGAACATCAAACTTACCAAGACGCAGGTCACGGATGATCTGGGTCCGTTCGAGGGTCTTAATATCACTGTGTAGGTACTTAACCTTTAACCCCATATCCTTTAGGTAGTCAGTCAAGTCTTCTGACATCTTCTTCGTCAACGTCGTCACAAAGACCCGTTCATTGCGTTCGATGCGCTTGTTGATCTCCCCAACAAGGTCATCAATTTGCCCCATTACTGGGCGTACTTCAATTGTCGGGTCAAGCAGCCCGGTCGGCCGAATAATCTGCTGGGCAACATGGTCCGTCTGCGCTAGCTCATAAGGGCCAGGAGTAGCTGACATGTAGACCACTTGGTTAACCCGTTGCTCAAATTCCGGTAATTTTAGTGGCCGGTTATCAAGGGCACTCGGCAAGCGAAAACCATAGTCGATTAGCATCTGTTTCCGGGCACGGTCGCCATTGTACATCCCCCGCACCTGCGGCATCGTCTGGTGGGACTCATCAACAACGAGTAAGAAATCTTTGGGGAAGAAGTCCAGCAGGGTAAATGGCGGTTCACCAGGCTGACGACCATCCATGTAACGCGAATAGTTTTCAATCCCGTTGGTGTAGCCCATCTCCCGCATCATCTCAATATCATACGTCGTCCGTTGCTGGATCCGCTCTGCTTCCAGGAGCTTTCCGGCAGCAGTAAACTTTTTGACCTGCTTTTTCATGTCTGCTTCAATCTGTGGCAATGCCCGGTCCATCACTTCTTCACTCGTCATAAAGTGGGTCGCCGGGAAAATCGAAACATGGTCACTGTCTCCGATTACTTCTCCCGTTAGGGCATCCACCTCCCGGATCCGGTCAATCTCATCACCGAAGAATTCAATCCGCAGGGCGCGCTCGTCACGTGAAGCGGGGAAAATCTCAACGACATCCCCATGAACCCGGAAGCGGCCACGCTGGAAGTCAATGTCATTGCGGTCAAACTGGATATTTACCAGGTTGCGCAATAAGCGGTCGCGTTCAATCTCCTGGCCAACACGTAGGGATAGCACGCTATTTTGGTATTCCCGCGGGTCCCCTAAACCAAAGATACTGGAAACAGAGGCCACAACAATGACATCATTCCGCTCAAGCAACGAGGTCGTTGCAGAGTGACGGAGCTTATCAATCTCATCATTAATTGAGGCATCTTTTTCGATATATGTGTCACTAGAGGGCACGTAGGCTTCTGGTTGGTAGTAGTCATAGTAAGACACAAAATATTCAACCGCATTGTGGGGAAAAAACTTCTTCATCTCACCATAGAGCTGACCGGCCAGTGTCTTATTGTGGGATAAGATCAACGTCGGCTTATTGACGTTGGCAATGACGTTTGAAATTGTAAAAGTTTTCCCGGTCCCCGTCGCCCCGAGCAAAATCTGGGCTTTTTCGCCATCTTCAATTCCCTGTGTCAACTGGTCAATCGCCTGTGGCTGGTCCCCTGTCGGCTGATAGTCAGAAACAAGGTCAAACTTCTTATCCGGTTGTCGGTAAATCACACCTATTCCTCCCTTATCCACGTGAGTAATTAAACAAAGCGGAACCGCCAGTCGTTATGGCTTTTACGTCCCACTCATCAACTTCTATTCATACCGTTTTAAGTTTATCACCCAAACATGCATTCGTCTATCCATTTGCGCACGAAAAACAAGCTGGGAAAAAAGCTTCTCGGAGCCCCGGTGGGGTAACCTAGGACGGACGTTGGCACGGCACGGGCCGACGTTTGTCCGTAGTTACCCTTGAGGGGCTCGCTTTCGACGCGGAGCTAGCCTATTGGGTTCCCGCGATTATTATGTAATATTCGGAGATAAAACTGGGGCTGGGAAGAAACATAGTTTCTTCCCAGCCCCTTCATTCAGTAGATATGTATTCACCACCGCACCCAGGTCGCCAACTAATAACGCCGCTGGTAACCATAGTAGAACTGTAGTCCCGCGATGATGACATTTATCCAGTTCAAAGTGATAAACCAGGGGGCAATTCCCCCACCAAGGTGTTCAACGCCGTAGAAAATCCAAAAGCCGCCAATGATTGCAAACACGTTAAGCCATGCACAAATTCGCCGCATCACAATGTCGCGTGGCCGGCATAGGAACCAAAACAGATCAACTAACAACCATAATACGAGGATAGCAAATGCACCGTTAAACATCTTAGTCGCCCTCCTTTGAGCCATATCTTTTCTTCCTACTTCCATTGTAGGAAAGCGGTTACAAAAAAGCAACCATATTTAAAAAAGAGTTGAATTGCTCTGTTTTTCACGATAATAACTACCACCGCAAAGTAAAACGCCCACCAACCATTAGCTTTCGGCTAACGATTGGCGGACGCTTAATCTAATTTAACTTTCGCAGTGCTTCCCGTTCGTTTTCTGTTACTTGCTGGTAGTCAGCAACAAAATCTGCTTCCATTGCGACCAGTTTTCCCCCGGCCCGGTCAATCAGCTGCTGGTCTTCATCTTCCTTAATCAGGTTATCCTGCAAGTTCACAATTTGCTGCGTTATCTGGGTATATTCGTCCAGGTGCTTATACAAGAAGTCATCCATCTCAAGCATCAATTGCGGCGTTTCGGCCAATTCGCGGAAAATTCCCTGGATTAGCTCAATTGACCGACCATAGTTGGGCACAATCTCTGCCATCTGGCCCGCAACTGACCGTAAATATAAGTAGTTCCGGTAACGCTTATTGACATCAGACTTGAAGAACTTAATTTCATCATCCGTCAAACCGGACTTTTTCATCAGTTCCTCGCTAAAGAAGATCTGGGTATCAGACAAGGGGCTAAGGTCCTTCGCATATTTTGTCAACCGCCGGTGGTTGACCATGTTCATGATCAATTTGCCAATCCCCAGGAAGATCATTAACAGCAAAATCGAAAAGGTTGGCCAAACCTTGGCCGCGGTCAATGAATTGTTGAGCGTATAGCTGATTAACAAGTACACCCATAGCAATATCGGGGCCACCACGCCCCAGGCAAGGTACCCAGTCAACAGTTGACTAGCAGCAATCCCCAGCAGGTAATAGATTGGCAACGAATCCCAGCCAAAGAATGTCAACACCATAATCACCGGTATCAGCACCAGCTGAAATGACCAGGAATAATAACTAAGTAACCTACTCATCCAGATCCTCCTTTGCCACAACTGGCTCGTCTGTAAAGATTCCATCACTAGACTGGGCTTCTTGGATAACAACCTCATCGCCTTCCCGCGGTTTAATTGTTATTTTATCGCTTGGTGAAATTTGGTACATTAACCGCGCTTTGCTATAAATTCCCTTATGAAGCTTGGGCATCTTTAGCGTCGGGTGATATTTCTTAATAATACTTTTTCGGAAGTCGTCTTTGTCAAGGTGTGATACCTCTACTTCCCCATCGTAAACAGAAAAGCCATAGTCGTTAAGCTCGTCCCCCGCGGAATACTCATCCGCTGCTTGTTCAACATCTAAAATTAAGTAGCCAGCATTATTAACCTTGTTGCCATCTTTATCATCATCAGAATAGGCAGTGTGGATGGCCCGCTTGTCCCGAACTATCTTGTAACTTATTCGGTAACCATCAAACTTAATCGTGGTTGGCTTCGCAAGTACCTGCAGCGGCATTGCGACAACAAGCACTGCCGTTAGTAAAACTAGTAACCACCTTTTTTTCATTTTAGTTCCTCCAGCTCTGACGGCTTAATCTTCCAAATAATTGCCGTTGAATCATCATACTCATCCGGCCCAGAATCAAAAGAGAAGGGCTGATAAGCCAGGTAACTTGGTTTGTTTTTATTCGACGGCAATTCAAAAACAATGTTGAAAACGACCCGTTGCGCCTGCCGCAAGTGATTACTATCATGCAGCTGGTTAACAACCCCGCGGCCATCATTTAGGACAACATAGTCAACAAGGGACGATGGTTGGTCATCTTCACTGCTAAAGCGGCCCTCACTAGTCGCACTCTTAAAAGAGTCAAAATCAACTGACGGCAAATTAGTAAAGTCCTGCGACCGTTTAGCGGTAAGCTGTACTTGAACAATCCCCACCGGGTTACCGTAATTTGTCTTTGCCCGGTACGCTTTTAGGAATTTAAAACGGTAGTCACTCGACTCATAAGTCTTATTTAACTTAAAGTCCTTATGATGGATATTGCTAGCAACTTTCTTTGAATTTTGCCCTGACGATCCCTTCATCAAGGATGACGTCTGCGGTATGGTCCCCGCAGACACAATGAAAAGGACAAAGGCAAAGTAGATCATCTTTGGTAACTTATAATGGTCAACTTCCTTCAACTGGCGAAGGTTAATTGATGTTTCATCCCCCTTGGGAACCATCTTGTTATACGTTTTAACAAATTCATCTGCTTCCTTGGCGGAAAAGATCCACAGGGGGTACATTAGCTTCCCCGTTCCTGCAATCTTAGGACCCCGCTGCTCGTTGATGATAAAACTCTGCTGGTACTGCAAGATCAAATGCTGGTCACGAATTTTAACCCCATCAATTTGCTTAAATGGAATATACAACATCCGGTGGTGACGCCGCGAATAGGCCCATAGCCCCATCTGGTGCCCATCGATTGCCATCATTATCCCCTTGGTCTTCGTCAAGTAAAGGTTGTAAAAACTATCTATCCCCGTTGCGATAAGCCCGATTAGCAGGCCGACTAAAAAGACGTTCCGCTTTCCGGTAAGAAACACGGGGAAAACAATAATACTGACCAAGAAACTAATCTTACTCAGGTTAAAGAGAAAACTGAATAACTCACGTTTTTTACAGCCAACACGTGGCGTATAGTGGATAGCATTTAAATACTGCTTATTCATCCTGCTGACCTTCCGTTTCAGGACCATTGAGCGGTTGCTTACTTTGGATTGTTGTTAGCGTTGCTTTAAGGTTATTATCTAAGCTGGCCAGTTCGTTTTGGACATTGCGCCGCTTAGCTTCCCCGGCGGCTTGCACGTCCATCACATCTTTAATCGTCGCAATTAAATTGGCCTGGGTCTCCTTGAGGGTATCGACATCAACGACTCCCCGTTGAACTGCCTGTGCAACTTCCACACTTGATTGGCGGAGCATCTGGCTGTTCTTTTTCAAGAGGTCATTTGTCGCATCGGCAACAGCATTTTGGGCGTTAACCGCATCTTTTTGCCGGAGAATGGAGATGGCAATTGCCACCTGGTTTTTCCACAGGGGAATTGCCGTCGTGATTGACGACTGGATCTTTTCACTTAAAATCGAATTGGCGTTTTGGATCAGCCGAATTTGTGGGGCCTGCTGGATCGTTATTTCCCGGGTTAACATCAAGTCATTTAACCGTTGGGCCAGTCGCTCCCGATTAGCCTGCTTGTCTTGCAGCGCTTGGATTTCCATCTGGTTAGCGTCGACCTCATTGACTTTGGCCTGCAGGTCAGTAATTTCTTTGTCCAATGCCTCTAACCGCATCTGCCCACCAGCCAACAGGATATTTAATGAATCATAGTAATCCATATTAGCCTGGTACATTTCGTCCAGAACGTCATTGTCATGAAGGAGTTTTGTTTCCTGGCTCGCCAAGTTTTGCGAAACCTTTTCAATCTGCACACTAACTTCTTGGTATTTTGCGGTCATCTCAAACACCGAGGTCTTGATTTTACCAAAGAATCGCAGAATCCCGCCCCGTTGGCCCTTTAATTTCTCTGGGTTGGCCTCGTTTAAATTGGCGACCAATGAACGAAGGCTGTCACCAACTTCACCGGTGTCTTTATTCCGGACGTTTACAAGGACGGTGTCAGTAAAGCTTGACATCTGTTCTTGAACGTCCTTCCCGTAATTAAGCACGGTATTAGTCTTACCGTCTTCTAGCTGCCTTGCTAATTCCTGCGCCTTTGTCAATTGCGCTGGTGATAACTTTTCTTTCAGAACCGGCAGCTCATTTTTTACTGGTTGAACTTGTTTTTCTTCGTTCATCTTTTTCCTCCAAGTGATGGTTATAGTAAGATAACAAGTTAACTATTGCAAAATGGCTTATTGCTTTAAATCATGACAAAAAATTGTTTTATTGTCAATGTATGATATCGTTATCAAGCGATCAGCAAGGAGATGCAAAAAAAGAGGCAAGGAGATCACTCCCCTACCTCTTAGCGGGATTAAAAGCAGTTACTGCTTAATTTAATCCTTATTCTTCAGCAAATTCTTGTAGTGCCTTTTCAAAGTCAGCTAGTTTATCATTCGCCTTGGTAAGACTGTCTGCGCTTGTCCCAATGTAGAACTTCAGCTTTGGTTCAGTCCCTGATGGGCGAATTGCAATCCAGGTCTCATCATCCAGTACGTAGCGCAATACGTTTGATGCTGGAATTCCCAGTTCGCTGACCTTGCCATCAGCAGTCGTCTTTGTCCCCTTGGTAAAGTCTTCGGTAACAACCACTTGGTGACCAGCAAAGTGCGTTGGCGCTTCTTCGCGGAACTTCTTCATCAAGCCCTTAATCTTTGCCGGACCGTCAACCCCAGCATAAGTGTTGGCAATCGTCTTTTCACGGAAGTACCCGTACTTCTTGAACAATTCTTGTAAGCCATCGTACAAGGTCATGTTCCGACTCCGGTAGTATGCCGCAACTTCGGCCAATAAGGTCAATGACTGAATGGCATCCTTGTCCCGGACAAATGGCTTAATCAGGTAGCCATAGCTCTCTTCAAAACCAAACATAAAGGTATGGTCAGCCTTACCAGTCTCGTATTGGTGGATTTGGTCAGCGATCCACTTAAATCCAGTTAAGACGTTAATCATTTCAACCCCGTAACTTTCGGCAATCTTTCCGGCAAAGTTAGTTGAAACAATTGACTTCACTGCTGCCGCATTCTTCGGCAAAGTGCCTGCTTGCTTGTGAGCTTCAAGGATGTAAGCAAGCATGATGGAAGCAATTTGGTTACCAGTCAACAATTGGTATTCACCATCAGGTTGCCGAACAGCACAGCCAAGCCGGTCCGCGTCTGGGTCCGTGGCGATCAAGACATCAGCATCAATTTCTTTTCCCAACTTAATTGACCGCACAAAGGCTTCGGGGAATTCTGGATTAGGGTGTTCCAAGCCAGGGAAGTCCCCGTTTGGTTGCGCTTCGGTTGGCTCAATGGTGAAATTAGTGAACCCTGCCTGCCGCAGTGCCCGTTCACCAAGCATCCGCCCGGTCCCACATAATGGGGTAAAGACAAACTTCATGTCCTTCCCGTATTCCTTCGCCAATTCAGGGTTAACCGTTACCCCCTTGGCAAGTTGGAGGTAAGCGTGGTCGACGTCTTCACCCATCACTGTTTCTAAGCCGCTGTTGATCATTGCTTGTTCATCAGCCAACTTAATGTCAAAGATGTCAGCAATCTTCCGGATGTAGCCGGTCATCATGTCGGATTCCTTTGGTGGCATCTGACCACCGTCTTCACCGTAAATCTTGTAACCGTTGTATTCCTTTGGGTTGTGGCTAGCAGTAATCATAATCCCGGCATAAGTCCCCATGTGGCGCACCGCAAATGATAGCTCTGGTGTTGGCCGCACATTGTCATAAATGTAGACCTTAATACCGTGGGCCCCTAAGACCTTAGCGGAATCATGAGCAAACTTGTAAGAGTTGTGCCGTGAGTCGTAACCGATCGCAACTCCCCGCTTTTTAATATCATCACCGAGTGAATCCATCAAAGTAGCTAATCCTTCTGTTGCTTGACGGACCGTATAGACATTCATCCGGTTAGTCCCTGGACCCATCAAGCCCCGCATCCCTGCAGTACCAAATGACATTGGACCATAGAAGGCATCTTCAATTTCCTTGTCATCATTCATCGCAGCTAATTCTTGCTTTAAATCTGGGTCAAGATCTGTCCGTTCTTGCCAAACCTTATAAGTATCTTTCCAGCTCACAATAATGTCTCCTTTATGTCATACTCTGCCCTATAGTATACCGCAGAAAATTTGCCATGTCTGTTTTTACTTAATGTTTTACTAAACTTTTATCAGAAAGCATAAGGATGGTAAAAGAAAAGAACCCCAGTTAGCTAAGCGCAGACAGCCGCGATGTCAAAGCACGGCAAGCTTTATCCACGATCAGCCGCCCAGGGCTCATTGTGCGGTAAAATTATTTATTTTCCACCACACGAACTTGTAAAAATCATCCGTTAAATGGCGAGCTTAGTTAGCCATTGACTTAATGTATTGGTAAACCTGCTGCCCGGCAATGGCACCATCACCAACGGCCGTTGCAACCTGCCGCAACGGTGTCTCCCGTACATCCCCAATCGCGTAGATCCCGGGAACCGCCGTCTGCATCCGCTCATCAGTCTTAATCCAGCCTTGTTCGTCAAGGATATCAAGGTTAGTGAAGGCCTTGGTCATTGGAACATTTCCAACGTAGATGAAGACGCCGTCAGCGGCCAACTCACCGGTCTCACCAGTCTGGTTATTACGGGTCTTGACCCCGTTAACCTTCACGTCGTCACCGAGGATTTCCGTTACGCTGGTATTGTAGACAAATTCCATCTTGTCATTCTTCATAGCAGATGCCTGGATAATTGGTTCTGCCCGTAATTCGTCGCGGCGGACGAGCACCGTTACCTTTGCTGCTAACTGGGTCAGGTACTCTCCTTCTTCAACGGCAGCGTCCCCACCGCCGACAACAATTAGGTTCTTTCCCTTAAAGAAGGCCCCGTCACATACGGCACAGTATGAAACCCCGCGACCACTGAATTCCTCTTCACCAGGGACATTTAAGTGCCGTTGGTCTGAACCAGTTGCAATAACGACCGCCTTTGCTAAGAAGGTCTCATCCATGTCAGTTGTGACCTTCTTCAGCTGCCCTTCTAATTCGATCTGCTTAACTGTTCCGTAGGCATATTCAGCACCAAACTGGGTGGCGCCATCATACATTTCCTTGGCGAGGTCCGGCCCCTTAATACTCTTAAAACCGGTATAATTTTCAATTTCGGCAGTGTTATTAAGGTTCCCTCCGTAAATTCCACGGTCGAGCATCAACACTGATAAGTTTGCCCGGGAGGCATACATTGCTGCGGTCATTCCACCTGGGCCCGCACCAACTACAACAACATCGTATTGCTTCTTTTCAGCCATTTTTCTTCCTCCTCGAAGTTCGTTTAATTATCCATATCATACCGACTTTGCAGTGCTTTGTCTAACACCGTGCTCGCTTCATTGCTCTTATATTCCAAAATAATTATAACCGATATTATTATATTATATAGCAAATAAAAACAAAGTAAGCGGTAACAGCCCTCAAATCAAACTGTTTGAGTTATAATATGACTAATAAGTAGCTAAGACATTAACTTTTTCCCAAATTTTATTAAGGAGGCGAAGTGCATTTACCGCGAATGCACGTATATATGAAAGTTTGTATTTTTTCTACTTGTATCGTTGACTTACTCTACCCCAATGTCGGTAAGGCAACCGTCGAACTCTTGCAACGTTTCGGCTGTGAAACCGTCGTCCCTAGCAAGCAGATTTGTTGTGGTCAACCGACATTTAATAGTGGCTACGACCGGGAATCAATGGCAACATTCAAGAACCAAATTGATGCCCTGCTGAGCATTGATGCTGACTACATCGTCGGTCCATCGGGCTCCTGTGTCGCTATGCTTCACGAATACAAGGATATTTTCAAGGATGACCCTGAATACGCTGAAAAGGCCCAAGTTCTTTACGACAAATCTTATGAATTAACAGAATTCATTTATCGGGTACTCGGGATTCTTGACTGCGGTGCTGAACTTGATGATACAGCAACCTTCCACCGCTCATGTCACATGACCCGGTTACTCGGTGAGCGGACAGCCCCATTTGTCCTGCTTGACCACGTAAAAGGGCTCAAGATGATCCCCCTTCATAATATCCAGCTCTGCTGTGGCTTTGGGGGAACCTTCTCCGCTAAAGAACCACTTTTATCACGGGCAATGGTCGATGATAAGGCCGACAATGTCTTAAAGACCAAGGCGCACATCTTAATTGCCTGTGAACAATCCTGTTTGATGAATATCGGTGGCCGGATTAACCGCCGGCAGGAAGGCGAACACATTAAGATCATGCACATTGCCGAAGTTCTTAACCACAATGTCGATCCTAGTCGTATTACCTACGTTAAGGATACTGATCACGTAATGGTGCCAGCAAACGGAAATGGGGTGTTTTAGATGGGAATTGCAACAAGTAATAAGCCATTCGACGAACGGGTAAAAGAGGCTGAAGCCGATAACTTTATGCGCGCTTCCGTCGCGAAGTCACAAGACGCCCAGTTTGACAAACGGACCGCTGCCCGTCGGGAACTAGGTAATTGGGAAGGCTGGCGTGACCTTTCCGCACAAATTCGCCAGCACACCATCAAGTACTTGCCCGACTACCTTGAAGAATTCAGTGACAACGTCAAAAAGAATGGAGGCCACGTCTTCTTTGCTAAGGACGACAAGGAAGCGAGCGGCTTTATCAAGGAACTGGCAATTAAGAAGCACGCGAAAAATGTCGTCAAGTCAAAGTCAATGGTCACGACTGAAATCGACCTCGACAAGACCCTGCTCAGCATTCCTGGTCTAGCCCTGATGGAAACGGACTTGGCGGAATTTATTCTCCAGGAAGACAACTGGGATGAACCGACCCACATCGTCTTCCCAACCCTCCACAAGAACCGTGACCAAATTCAAAAGGTCTTTCAAAAGATCGGCTACACTGGAGATAATGTTCCAGAACATATGGCAAAATTTGTCCGGCAATATCTCCGGAACTACTTCATGAAGGCCGACTTTGGAATTACCGGCTGTAACTTTGCAGTAGCAAATAACGGAATGATTAACCTCGTTACTAATGAAGGGAATGCCGATTTAACAATGGCTATCCCCAAGACCCAGGTGGTTGTCATGGGGATGGAACGGATCGTGCCAAGCCTCAAAGAAGCGGAAACCCTTGATAATATCCTCAGCCGGAGTGCCGTCGGCCAGAAATTGACCAGTTACTGTTCCTTCTCGTCGGCAAAGAAGGTTGGCGAGGCTGATGGCCCTGATGACTTTTACGTGGTAATTGTCGATAATGGTCGATCGAAGATGCTCAATAGCGAATTTGAACCAATGCTGCAATGTATTCGTTGTGGCTCATGCTTGAACGTTTGCCCAGTTTACCGGCAAATCGGTGGGAAGGGGTATGGTTCGATCTACCCTGGCCCAATGGGGGATGTCCTTTCCCCAATCCTTGGCGGCTATCAGCAATTTAGGGACTTGCCATACGCATGTAGCCTGTGTGCTGCATGTACGGAGACATGCCCAGTCAAGATCCCACTCCACGACCTCATCCGGAAGCACCGCTACGTCGAAATGGACCAACTGCACCTTGACCACAGCATGACCAATGCCCTCTTAAAGACGGTCGGGAAGGGAACCGCATCACCAGCCTTGTTTGCTGATGCCATGCGCGGTGCCCACATTGGCCTTAAAACCTTTGGGAAGAAGACGACCGAAAAGGATATCAAGAACCTCTTCCCTGAAGGCAAGGTCAACCACCTACCCGCAATTGCACCTAAATTGGTTCACGGGTGGGTAGATGTCAGAGACCTGGCGGTAGCGCCAAAGTACCGCGAAAACTTCCGTCACTGGTATAAGAAAAACCAGCAGTTAACAGAGGAGGAACAAAAGAATGACTGATTTTCTAAAAGAAGCTGACACAGCCCAAAATCAAGAAGACTTTTTGAACCGAATTGCAAAAGCAGCAAACCGCCCGCGTCATGCACTCGCCGATAACCCACTGGAACCGGTCAATGAACTGCCGGAAACAACCCTGGCGGGCAAGAGTCAAGATGAGTTGCTGGAAATCGCCAAGAAGAATAGTGAAGCTGTCCATGTTAACTTTAAAGTGGTCAAGAAGGCGGACCTGGGGACAACCCTCGACGAATTTATTAGTGAAAAAGATGTTAACAGTCTGATGCTCCCATCATTTGCGGAAGAAAAATGGACTGATTATTCCCTTAACATGTGGCACCAGGGGCTGGCGATTGACCCCGTCTACTACTGGAAACCAGAACTCGGCCGGGAAAACATCACCAACGCTAACAAGAGTGATGCCGCAATTGGCTTTGCTGACTTCCTGCTAGCAGAATCCGGCACGATTACGATCGCCACCTACCCTGAACAGGGCCGGTCGTTCCACTTCTTGCCAACGCATTATCTCGCAATTATTCCAAAGAGTAAGATTCTTCCGCGTTCCCGGCAAGCAATGGACTACTACGAAAAGGAAATCCAAGCAGGTAACCTGGCGACATCAAACATTAACTTCATCACCGGCCCATCTAATTCCGGGGATATTGAAATGGTCTTAATTGTCGGTGTCCACGGTCCCCTTGATATGGAATACGTTGTTGTTGAAGATATGTAGCGCATATTAACCAAAAACAGGATTGCGATCTGGCAATCCTGTTTTTGTTTTACATGCTTATTGTGCCTTCAAAAGGGGCCGCAACGTTGACCACAGCACGTAGGTTTGCGTTGGGAAGGACATAATCATCGCGCTAAGGTCACGGGCGGTCATCTTCTTCTCAATGATTGGGGTTAACCAGTCTAACCAGGTACCAACTTGGCTTGAGATGGCGGCGGCACCTACCAGGTAACCTTCCTTGTCAAAGATCAACGTCAATTCAGCGTCTTGCTCGTGATTATTGACCCAGTCATGTTGCTTTCCCCATGGAATTTCCACTAATTTATACTGCGCTGGATTAGCTTGGGCTTCGTCAATGGTAACCCCCACTTGCCCAATCCGTGGCAAGGTAAAGACGAGGTTCGGAATAACCGGGTAAGTAATCGCCGGTCCATCAGGAGTTAAAATGTCACGGGCGATATAGTTCGATTCAAACTCAGCGGTTGGTGTCAATTTTGGAATGGTCTTGTCGACAACATCCCCTGAAGCATAGATGCTTGGCACCGCGGTCCGCATGTGTTCGTCGACCTTGATTCCCCGCGGGCTTGCTTCAATCCCCAGCGTTTCTAGGCCAAGGTTTTCAACATTGGCGACCCGCCCCGTTGAATCCAACACAAAGTCACCAGTGGCTTCGACTCCTGCTTGCGTCGATACCCGGAAACCGTCCACCGTTTCTTCCACTTTCGCAACGGCTTGCCCAAAGTGGAAAACGGCGCCTTGATCCACAAATTTTGCCACAATTTTATTGACGTATTTTGCAGGATAAGCCTTCAGTGGGCGGTCACCATATTCAAAGAAGGTCACTTTCTTGCCTGCTAATAGGGCCATTGACGCAAATTCCATCCCGATAATTCCGGCACCGACCACAATCATATGCTCTGGTAAAGTATCCAAGTCTAAGAATTCGGTACTACCCTGCATCAAATCTTTGCCAGGGATATCAAGCTTAGAATTGCGGGCCCCAGTCGCAATGACGATATTGTCAGCCGAATAATGCTGGTCACCGACTGCGACAGTATGGGCATCGATAATCGTGCCCCGTCCGTGGATAATGTCAACCCCCATCTTTTGGAACAAGGGTTCAAATACCGTTTGGAAGCCAGCCAGGGTCTTCCGCTTATGGTCCATTAATTTAGACCAATCAATTTGCACATCTGCCTGTAACCCCAGGTCTTGGTAATTATTCAGGCCATCCAAATATTCAAAGGGGCCGTCTAGCAAAATCTTGGCATCACAACCATAATTGGTGCAAACGCCGCCAAGCTTATCTGCTTCGATCATGGCAACCTTTTTCCCCGCTGCGGCCAACAAACCGGCCCCATGGTTGGCAGCGTGACCACTGCCGATAAAAATTACATCATAGTCCATTCTTATTTCCTCACATTTCTTTAAGTCACCGTCTGTCAGCTACGACAATTGCTTGCAAGTCGTTTGGATTTTTCCTTCGCCGTACGGCAAGTCTCCGCCACCTCTTAATGCCTAATACTAATATACTTTCGCCGCCAGGATTAAATGTAGTGCACCAGCACGGCTTATTTTTCCTTCCGTTCTTGCCGGAACGTGTCCACCATTTCCCGGAGTAGCTTTAAAAGCCTGCTATTATCAGTGCTCCCCTTAAAGTCCTTGGCAAGGGCAGTGCGGACAGCTAACGCATCTTGCCGCAAATCCGCACCCTTTGGCGTAAGGGTGACAATCAGGTCCCGGGCATCTGCCTGTGAGCGCTCTTTCGTAATGAAACCCTTTTCGACTAGTTTCTTTAATACTGGTGTCAGGGTCCCACTATCGAGGAACACCTTGTCGCGCAGCTCCCTCGTAACAATGGTGTGTTCTTCCCACAGCACCATCATGACCACGTACTGGGTGTAGGTCAGGCCAATCTCCGCCAGTAAAGGCGTGTATCGGTTAATAAACTCGCGCGAAGATACATATAAATAAAAACAAAGGTTATGTTCTAAAAGTAGCGATGAATCCTGTTCATGGAACAGCTCACCTTTCTTATCTGTCTGTGTCATTTGCCCTCCTTAAATCAATTTTGTTCAACCGATTGATTACAACCAGTTTAGCAAAATTGAATTTCTATGACAATTATTTTGCTTACTTTTTATCAACCACTAGTCAGTGATGCTAACTTCCTTGTGGACACAAAAAGCCGGACGATGAAAATAGCTCATCGTCCGGCTTTTTGTTTTCAGCTAGGATCTTTTCCCAGCCACTTGCCTATTTCTTAGAAGCCTTCTTATCTTCGGCAGATAACTTTGCCCCTAATTCCTTGATGTATTCACGTAATTCGTCTTTAACTTGTGGGTGTTCAAGACCGTATTCAATGTTTGTCTTAACCCAGCCAAACTTGTTACCAACATCATAACGGTCGCCAGTGTATTCACGGGCAAAGACACGTTGCGTTTGGTTTAAGGTATCAATGGCGTCAGTCAATTGGATCTCGCCGCCCTTACCAGGCTTGGTCTTTGCTAATACGTCAAAGATCTCTGGGGTAAAGACGTAACGACCGATAATCGCTAAGTCACTCGGTGCGTCCTTAGGTGCTGGCTTTTCAACAAAGCTCGTCACGTTGTAGAGGCCTGGGGTAACTTCCTTACTTGGGTTGATAACCCCGTATTTGGCAGTATCTTCGTGTGGAACCCGCATAACTGCAAGGGTTGAAGCACCTGTCTGGTCGTAACTTTCGATTAATTGCTTAGTCAAAGCTTCACCCTTGTTGTTGATGTTGTTGAGGTCGTCACCAAGCATTACAACAAATGGTTCGTCGCCAATGAAGTCGCGCGCGGTCAAAACAGCATCCCCTAAACCGCGTGGGTGTGATTGACGAATAAAGTAAATGTTAACGTCAGTTGTTTCTTCAACCATCTTTAACATTTCGTCCTTGTGCTTCGAACGAAGGTTGTCTTCCAATTCAGGGTTGGAATCAAAGTGGTCCTCGATTGAGCGCTTGTTCTTCCCATCAACGACAACGATATCTTCGATGCCGGACTTCCGCGCTTCTTCAACAATAAACTGAATCGTTGGCTTATCAACGATTGGTAACATTTCCTTAGCCAAAGCCTTAGTTGCAGGGAGGAAACGAGTTCCTAATCCCGCAGCAGGAATAATGGCTTTTCTAACACGTTTCATAATTGTAAAACCCTTTCCATGTCTTCAATTTCTCTCAATATCCATCCTATAGCATTTTACCATATTTATTCATTTTCTGAAGTAAGATCTCGGCTCATCAGTTGAGAAATTGCCGTTTTCACGTCTTCACCCTCGTATAAGACATGGTAAAGCGCCTCGGTGATTGGCATCTTGACCTGCCGCTTCCGACTTAGCTCATAAGCGGCTTTAGTCGTGTAGACCCCTTCGATTACCATTCCCATGTGGTCAATTACATCTTCAAGCTTCTTGCCTTCACCAAGTTGGTAACCCGCACGCCAGTTCCGTGAATTCTTACTGGTAGCGGTAACGACCAGGTCCCCAACACCAGATAGGCCAATAAAGGTCATTGGGTTGGCCCCAAAGGCAACGCCGAGACGGCGGATTTCGGCAAGTCCCCGGGTGATCAAGGCCGCCCGGGCATTATCATGGTAGCCCAGTCCCTGGATGGCCCCGGCACCAATTGCAATAATGTTCTTTAACGCTGCGCCAAATTCCGCCCCAATTACGTCACTATTGGTGTATACCCGGAAGTAAGGATTGCTAAACAATTCCTGGGCCTTCCGTGCACCATTAACATCTTCACAGGCGGCGGTAACGGCAGTCATATCCTTAACTGCAACATCTTCGGCATGGCTTGGACCGGAGAGGACGACGATTGCTCCCCGGTTTGCCGGCGCAATTTCTTCCGCAATCATTTCCGAAGGACGCTTATACGTATCCTGCTCAAGCCCCTTTGTTGCATGGATAATTAATGGCTTTTGCTGTAATTCAGCGAGGTAGCCATTCAACTTCTTTGCCACTTCCCGGAGGCCCTTAGTTGGGATGACGATCAAGATTACCTTGGCATCAGTCACTGCTGCCTTCATATTGGTCGTTGCTTTCAGTGCATCAGAGTAAATCAGATGCTTCATGTAACGGGGGTTGACATGTTCTTCGTTTAATTGCTTAACCTGTTCTTCATTGCGGGACCACAACGTTACATCATGTCCGTTTTCGACAAGCATGTTTGCTAACGTGCTTCCCCAAGAACCAGCACCCAAAACAGCTATTTTTTCAGCCATAATTATTCTCCTTAATTATTTATTTTCACTATCTATCATATACCACGGAACGTTTTTATGATAGCGGCGGACGATCCAGATAACTAACGCACCACAGAAAAAGACTACTGATAATAATTGTGATATCCGGATTGTACTCCCCAGCATGAGGCTATCCGTTCGCAGCCCTTCGATTACAAACCGGCCCACCGAATACCACATCAAGTAGGCAAGAAAAACTTCCCCCTGCTTAAAGAGGTGGTGACGGTGACGAAAAATCATCAACAAAGCAAAACCGGCCAAGTCCCATAGTGATTCATAAAGAAATGTTGGAACCCGGTAATGACCACCGATATACATCTGATTAATGATCCAGTCAGGAAGATGCTGGGCTAGCAGGCTTGCCCGGGTCGTAATTTTTCCAAAAGCTTCCTGGTTCATAAAGTTACCCCAGCGGCCAATCCCCTGGGCCATGATTAAGGTCGGTGCAATCACGTCCATCATCAGCCATGCTGACAAGTGACGGTAGTGGCAAAAGATCAGCAGGGTTACAAAGCCACCGATGATCGCCCCGTAAATTGCAATCCCCCCATCCCAGATTGCAATAATTTCATCCGGGTGGGCAAGGTAATACGGCCACTGGAAGGTTACATAGTAGAGCCGGGCACAGATGATCGCAATCGGCAATGCCCATAAGAGGTAGTCATAAAAGTAATCCTCCGCAATCCCCCGGCGTTTTCCTTCTACAACTGACAGGATCAGGGCCAATACCACCCCGGATGCAATGATAACCCCGTACCAATGAATGGTGAACGGGCCACCTTGAAAGGCAATCGGGTTGAGCGCCGCGATTATTGATCCAGCCGCCATCTACTTCGCCGACCCCTGGTCATTTTTCTGAGAATCGTGAGCCGAATTTTGCTTAATCAACTGTTTAAGGTTGCGGTCAAATGTCTCCGTCGCATCATAACCCATTGTCTCTGCCCGGTAGTTCATCGCTGCTGACTCGATGATAATCGCCAGGTTCCGGCCGGTCTTAACAGGGACTGACACTTTCGGCACGATTACACCCTGAATTGTTTGCGTATCACCCCGGTCACCTAGCCGGTCAAATTGCACGTCTGGCGTCCAAGTCTCGAGGTGAACGATCAAGTCAATGTTGTCACTTGGCATGATCGCCCCGGTTCCATACAGGGTGGAAACGTCGATAATCCCAATCCCCCGGATCTCCATCAGGTGCTTAAGGATCTGCGGCGCGGTCCCGACAAGGGTCTGTTCGTCTCGGGCATAAACCTCAACCCGGTCATCCGCAACTAGCCGGTGCCCCCGCCGAACTAATTCAAGGGCCGTTTCACTCTTACCAACTCCCGAATCACCAGTAATCAAAACACCGACACCACTGATATCAATCAAGACCCCGTGGAGCGACTTCCGTGGGGCGAGCCGTTCCAGGAGGTAGGAAGTCATGTTACTAAGAATCTGGGAAGACGTTAAGTGGGTGCCGAGGATTGGAATCTTCGCATCTGCCGCGGCCTTCTTTAACTCAGCAGGAACAGGAAGGTTAGTTGAGATCACAAAGCACGGCGTCTGGGGAGTACACATCTTCGTCATGTATTCTTCCCGTTGCTCATGCGTCAAATCCTTTGCAAAAGAGGTTTCCGTAATCCCTAGCAATTGAATCCGTACTGCCGGATAGTGTTTGAAATACCCCGCAAATTCAAGGGCTGGGCGGGAAATATCACTGGTAACAATCGTCCGCTGCAGGTACTCTTTTCCCTGGAGAACCTTCAAGCGGACCTTATCAACTAATTCTTGGACAGTAACATTCTCTGACACTTTTATCCACTCCTTTACATTCTTTCCTCGTGGCTCGTGATAATGGTATTACAGATTCCCATGATGATCGCAATCAGGATTGCTGACCATAATGATGAAAAATGGAAGTTGGCCGAACCAACCAGAAAGGACGTCAGTTGTAACATTATCCCATTAATTACAACACTAAATAGTCCCAGGGTCAAAATATTAATTGGCAGGGACAATAGCACCAAGATGGGCTTGACCAAAACATTGAGGATCGCTAAAACAAAGCTCGCTAGTAATGCAATCCAGGCACTGGTGAGATAAAACATCCCCGTCCCGGCAAACAGGCCGGCAAGGGCAATAAAGAGGATTGTATCTATTAGTACTCGTTTCCAAAATTCCATTTATGATCTTCCATTTCTTTTTATGTCTTTTTCCTCAACATCCGTTAACGTCCGCCGTGACTGTTCTGCCGGACGTTGGGCTTTCTTTTGTGATTCACTAAAGGACTTCAGTATTCCTAATAAGTCTGGTTTTTGTGGATCAGCAGGCATGATTATCATGAGGATAAAGTAGATGATAATCCCCGGGACAAAACCAGTGAAGATTGTTAACAATACATAGAGGACCCGTAAGACGTTGGCGGGAATTCGGAAATAAGTGCCAATTCCCCCAAATACTCCAGCAACCATTCGGTCACTTGCCGACCGGGTCAATTTCTTATGCTGACTCTCACGCATTACTGCCACTTCCTTTCTAACGCTACTGCGGATTCTTTTGGCTAAGCTTCCATTGTAAGAATGCGTTAATGAACGGGTCGAGGTCCCCATCCATTACCGCTTGCCCGTTGTGAGTCTCATAGCCACTTCGGTTATCCTTAACCATCGTGTATGGGTGGAAGACATACGAGCGAATCTGGGATCCCCAGCCAATATCAAGCTGTTCTCCTTCAATTTCTGCCCGCTTCTTTGCCTTCTTCTCTTCTTCTAGTTCATACAGTTTTGACTTCAGCATGTTCATTGCTGTTACCCGGTTTTGCAACTGGGAACGTTCTGCCTGCGACGACGTAACGATCCCCGTTGGAATATGGGTAATCCGCACTGCTGATTCGGTCTTGTTGATGTGCTGCCCACCAGCCCCACTGGACCGGAAAGTATCAACCCGCAAGTCAGACGGGTCAATATCAACCTGTACACTATCGTCAAGTTCAGGCATCACATCAACGGAGGCAAAGGAGGTGTGTCGCCGTCCAGCAGCGTCAAACGGGGAAATCCGTACTAACCGGTGAACCCCTTTCTCACTGCGGAGGTAGCCAAAGGCATTGTGCCCCTTAATTAAAAGGGTCACGCTCTTAATCCCGGCCTCATCACCAGCCTCGTAACTAGCAGTCTCGACGCTAAAGCCGTGCTGTTCACCCCAACGGACATACATCCGCAAAAGCATCTCGCCCCAGTCCTGGGCTTCAGTTCCCCCGGCACCAGGGTGGATTTCCAGGATCGCATTTTTCGCATCGTAGTCTCCGTCCAATAGCTGGTTAAGCCGGTACTGTTCCAGGGCCTTCTTGGTTGCCGCAAATGAAGTAGTAAATTCTGACTGCAAGTCATCATCGGCTTCCATTTCAAGCAACTCAATCGACGCCTGAAGGTCACCAATCTGGTCGCGGAGATCAACGTAGGTGTCCCGCTTATCCTTCAGTTCATTGTTCGCTGCAATGACTTTTTGGGCTTGTTCGTTATCATTCCAAAAGTCCGGTTGCGCCATTCTTTGCTCGTTTTCCGCAATCCGCTCATCTAAAGCATCAAGGTCAAAGAGACCTCCCGAAGCGGGCAACTTCTTGTTGCATTGCTTCTACTTGTTTCTTTGCTTCGCTTAATTCCACAGTCAATCCTCCATATACAACAATACGGCAGCGGTACCGCCATGGGTTACCTTACTGCCGTACCTAGTAGTAATTTTAATCGTTATCGTGTTACATTTTGCCGAATCTGGGACTTCATGAAAAGTCGTGTCGTCTCATATTCAATATCGGCAACCATTTGTTCAAACATGTGGTACCCCGCGGTCTGGTATTCAACCAGTGGGTTTAACTGCCCATAACCCCGCAGACCAACAGACTGCCGGAACTGGTCCATCACATCAATGTGGTCCGTCCAGTGCGAGTCAACAACCCGCAAGATAACAACCTTTTCAAACTCAAGCATTTGTGCTGGATCGTAAAGTTGCTTTTCCTTTTCCTTGTAAATTTGCTTAGCAAACGTCATCAGGTAGTTGACCATCTCTTCAGGGGTCTTGCCTTCCAGGTCCTTAACGGTCAGGGTATCTGGCTTAACGATGACTTCTTCAGCAAAGTCAACAATTCCTTGCAAATCCCAGTCCTTCTTTTCACCAAGGGTGTGTTGGTCGACTTCCCGTTGGATCGTCCGCTTGAACATTGGCATCAGTACCCACTTGAGAGACTTGTCCTCAGTGATGATCTCTTGCCGTTCCTTATAGATGATTTCCCGCTGTTCACGCATAACGTCATCGTATTGCAAAACGTTCTTCCGGGAGTCATAGTTGTTACCTTCAACCCGCTTTTGAGCAGACTCAACTTGGTGGGTCAAGAAACGACTCTTGATCACTGCATCATCATCGTTAACCTTCATCCGTTCCAAGAAGGACTTGATCCGGTCACCACCGAACCGCTTCATCAGGTCGTCTTCAAGTGAAAGGTAGAACTGGGAAAGGCCCGGGTCCCCCTGCCGGCCAGAACGCCCACGAAGCTGGTTATCAATCCGCCGTGATTCGTGCCGTTCCGTTCCTAGCACTGCTAGGCCACCGATTTCACGCACACCAGGTCCTAACTTGATATCAGTCCCACGTCCGGCCATGTTAGTGGCGATCGTTACGGCACCACGCTGCCCAGCGTTCTTAACAATCTCGGCTTCCTTCGCGTGGTTCTTGGCGTTTAAGACAACGTGCGGAATGTGTTCCTTGTCAAGCAACTCTGACAGGTATTCAGAGGTTTCAACCGCCACGGTCCCGACCAGGATTGGTTGCCCCTTGGCGTGTAACTTCTTGATCCGTTCAACAACCGCCTTAAACTTGCTCTCCAGAGTTGGGTAAAGCAAGTCTGGTTCGTCCTTCCGTTGAACTGGCCGGTTGGTTGGGATAGTGATGGTCTCCATGTTGTAGATTTCACGGAATTCTTCTTGTTCCGTCTTGGCCGTCCCAGTCATCCCGGAAAGCTTATTGTACATCCGGAATAAGTTCTGGTAGGTGATGTTGGCCATCGTCTTGTTTTCTTCTTGAATCTCAACGCCTTCCTTGGCTTCGATTGCTTGGTGAAGGCCATCAGAGAACCGCCGACCTTCCATTACCCGTCCGGTAAAGGAGTCAACAATCAGGACTTCGCCGTCTTGGACAACGTAGTCCTTATCGAGCAACATGATGTAGTTAGCCCGCAGAGCCTGGTCCAAGTGGTGAGTCAAGGCGGTGTTTTCTGGGTCATAAAGGTTCTTTAAGTTGAAGTACTTTTCTGCTTTCTTGATCCCTTCATCAGTCAGTGAGACCGTCTTCGATTCAAGGTCGATCTTGTAGTCAACCTCTTTTTTCAGTTGCTTAACGAACCGGTCTGTCTGCTTGTAAAGCTTTGACGTCCCAGTACCAGGGCCAGAAATGATCAGTGGTGTCCGCGCTTCGTCGATTAAAATGGAGTCCACCTCATCGACTAAGGCGTAGTTCAAACCTCGTTGTACCTGGTCTTCCTTGTAAACGGCCATGTTGTCACGGAGATAGTCAAACCCGATTTCACTGTTGGTCGAGTACATAATATCAGCCTTGTAAGCTTCCCGCTTTTGGTCTGGACTCATCTCCGAGTTGTTGACCCCGACAGAACAGCCAAGCCAGTTGTATAACTGCCCCATTTCAGTGGCATCACGCTTTGAAAGGTATTCGTTAACGGTAATAACGTGAACACCCTTCCCGGAGATGGCGTTTAAGTATACTGGCATCGTGGCCGTCAAGGTCTTCCCTTCACCAGTCCGCATCTCGGCGATGTTACCTTCGTGAAGCACAATTCCCCCCATGATTTGCACGTGGAATGGGTATAACCCCAATACCCGTTTTGCCGCTTCACGTGAAACAGCAAACGCTTCTGGAAGCATGTCGTCTAATGATTCACCCTTCTTGTAACGATCCCGAAATTCGTCAGTCTTTGCTTGAAGTTGTTCATCAGACAATGCATCCATTGTTTTTGCATAGCTCTCAACTTTATTAGCTAATTTATTAATACGCCGTAATTCACGACGATCGCTTTCAATCCATTTTTTAAGAATATTGGCCATAAAAGCGTCCTTCCTACTTTCTGGCTTAAGTCCAAAATCAATAAAAAAGTACTACTCAAGCCAATTATATTTTTAATTCTAACTGTAATATTTTAACACGTTAGCTCAATAAATTAAAATGATGTACTAATTTTTTTCAGAATAGTGGTCATTCTTATTAATCAGCAGATAAAAAGCGCCAATGATCTCTCATCCGCGCTTCTTAGTTAGCTATTTATCCTGAATTATTCCGCTTCGATTAAACCGTAACGGCCGTCGTTACGACGGTAAACAATGCTTGTCCCGTCAGTTTCAGCGTCTTGGAAGACGAAGAAGTCATGTCCCAGCATGTCCATTTGAAGAACAGCCTCTTCAGGGTCCATTGGCTTCAATGAAACTTGCTTTGTCCGCACGATCTTTAACTCTTCAACACTCTCTGCTGAATCATCGTCAGATGGTACGAATTCAAGGTTCTTTAAGCCCTTTTCACGTGACTTACGGTTAACCTTGGTCTTGTACTTGCGGATTTGCCGTTCAAGCTTGTCAGTTACCAAGTCGATACTTCCGTACATATCATTGGAAGTCTCTTCAGCCCGTAACGTCAAGTATGGTAAAGGAATGGTTACTTCCACCTTGTACGTCCGGTTTGGATAAACTTTTAAGTTCACGTGGGCGGTAGCTTCAACGCTATCTTCAAAGAACTTTTGAAGCTTACTGATCCGCTTTACCACATAGTCACGGATTGATTCAGTAACTTCGACATTTTCACCACGAATATTGAACTTTAACATTGTACTTCTCTCCTTTCAGCCAAGCAAGCTGCTTGATCTGATATCAGAAGGACCACTCTTCTCATATCCTATATTCATTATAGAGTACTTCTGTCTAATAAACAAACTTTATTAGTACTTCTTAATAAGATTTTAACGTGCAAGTGAAACGCTTCCAACCCTGCTGCAGCCCGCTTGTTTAAAAAGGCTGGCAGCATGGTAGAGCGTCCGTCCGGTGGTATAGACATCATCGACTAATAGCACCCGCTTCCCCACAACATCCAGGTTGGCTGGCAAACAAAATGGCTGTGGTGTCCGCAACCGTTCACGCCGGGTCTTGCTTGACTGCGCCGGTTTGTCCTTTTCCTTTGCGTCCAGTACCTCTTGATAAGTCCCCGGTACTAATAGCCCCGTTACCTGGTTAAACCCCCGTTCTTGCCAGGCACGTGCGGTTATTGGGATTGGTACAACAAGGTCCCCTGCCCGCGCACGGACTAGTTTACTAAGTTCTGCCTGAAAGACTAACCGCAGACGGTAATCACCCAGGAACTTATAGCGGTGCATGTAATCTTTCATCATCTCGTTATACTCATACAAGGCATAGTGACGGAGGTGCCAACCATACTGTTGCTGCCACTGCTGGCACTCTATACACAACTCAGCTTTTCCGGTACGACTGCAACCGGGGCAGCGCGGACTGGCACAGGGGCGAAAACGCTGCCGGCATTCTGTACATACCGCCTGCTGGCAGATTTCTCCCGGCCAAAAGATATCTTTCAGCGTCAGTGGCGCGTGCGTTGACTTATTGCAAAGAAGACAGTTCACTTTTAAGTTTTCGCCCCTTCCTATTCATCAAGCGGATTTGTGCAACTGCCTGACGGACATTACGACAATTACCTGCGATCCAAAAGACGACATTCCCCGTCGGTCGCTGTGGTGACCGGCCCGCTCGCCCCGCAATCTGAACAAGGGCTGACGAGGAAAAGACCTCATCATCTGCGCCAAGGACATAGACATCAATCCCCGCAAAGGTCACCCCCCGCTCTAAAATTGTACTGGTGATAAGAAAATCATACTGCCCATCACGCATCTGCTGAACCTTGGTCATCCGGTCCGGGTCCGTGGCGTGAACGGTCGTGAACTTTTCTGCAGTAAAGTTCTTGCGAAGGGCTTTTTCTGCCGGGGCGAGGTCGGCGACGTGGGGCACGAAGAGTAAGAAACGGTGGCCCTGCAATAGGCTTGTCCGTAGTTGGCGGATAATTCCTTGGCTAATCCGCTGTCTTTTCACCTGCTTACGCCAGTTGATCGCCAATCGGAGCTTGATTGTTGGTAATAACTCACCATGATAACGCAACGGGAGGTAGTTGACCGTTAGCCGGTGACGGCGTACTTCCCTTAGCAAAGTTTCGCCGGGAGTCGCCGTCAAGTATAAGCAGCCACCATCTTTTTTTAGCGCCTGGCGGGTCGCAAACAATAGTGCCGGATTGGCCGCATAGGGAAAGGCATCCACCTCGTCGATGATTAAGTTGTCAAATGCCCGGTAAAAGCGCAGTAATTGGTGGGTGGTACAAATTGTCAACTGGGCATAGCGGTACGGGGTCGGCTGGTGGCCATGCAATAGTACAACCTGACAATTCGCAAAGGCCGCTTGCAAACGTGGGTATAATTCGCCGCATACATCAACCCGGGGTGAAGCAATTGCCACCCGCTCGCCCCGTTCAAGGGCTGCCGCAATCCCTGCAAACATCATCTCGGTCTTCCCTGCGCCGGTTACCGCCCATAGTAGCTGGTGACAATGCCTTTTCATTCCCTCCTTAACCGCTTCGGCAGCCCGTTGCTGAAATGGCGACAGGGTCCCTTGCCAGGTCAGCACTGGCTTGACCGGTGAAAATTGATTTGGTTCGGGAACATGATAAAATTTAGTTAATGTTGATACCCGTCCGAGGTTTATGCAGTGCGGACAGTAGTATTCGCCACGTGGGAGGGCCGCGACTGTCTTCGGGGTCTGGTGGTTACACCGCAAGCAACGGATCATCGCCGGCCCAACCTCAATCGTCGGCAAGACCTGCAGGGCCGGAAAGTGGTCCCGCGACGTGTCATCTCGCCCTACTAAAAGCCGTCGTCCATAATAATCATTCAAATTCATCTTTAACCCCCCTATTATTTATATACGTAAAAAAACAAAAATTGCACGAAGGAAGTTTAAAATGACTGAACCATATCTTACGATTGCTAACTCGACCACCTATGAAAAGGTAATTAAAAAGTCCCGCTTCATCTGCTCGATTGCCCGGGCATCATCTGAAGAAGAGGCCCAGGCATTTATCAGTAAAATTCAAACCGAAAATCGCAAGGCCACGCATAATTGCTTTGCCTACATGATCGGTGAGAAAGATCAAATTCAACGCGAAAGCGATAATGGCGAGCCAAGTGGAACCGCTGGAATCCCCATCCTTGAATCATTGAAGATGGCAAAGGTCCACAATGTTGTCGCCGTGGTAACCCGCTACTTTGGGGGAATCAAGCTCGGTGCCGGTGGCCTTATCCGGGCATACAGTAACACGACCACGGAAGCAATCCACGAAGTTGGCCTAATTCAGCGGGTCAAACAAGCGACCCTCAAGATCACCGTCAGCTACCCACAACATGATTCCCTACTGTACTATCTCAAAGAACAAGGGCTAGAAGTTGCCGGTGAAGAATACGGGGTCAATGTCGTCACAAGCATTTACGTTGACGAAGCTACATTAACCAACGTTAAGGAAGACCTGGTCAACCGCTTCAATGACCAACTGCAAATTGAAGAAGGTGACCACCGTTATAATGAAATCCCATACGAAGCATAAAAAACTAGGGCTAGGAAGAAACCATGTTTCTTCCTAGCCCCTAGTTTTATCTCCGAATATTACATAGTAATCGCGGAAAAAAGCTTGTTTTTATTTACTCGTTCCACCTTCATTATCGGCTTCCCCGCTTGCCCATACCTTTGTTGCGTATAGGGAGTTAAATAGCAGGGCGGCTTGGAGGGCAACCTGTGAAAGGTCACCGCCGAATGTTCCAATGTGGACCCCCATCGTGTAACGAACCGCTAGAATGATCCAGTAGATGATGTTGGCCGTGTTGACCCAGATCCACAGTGACCAGTTTTCCTGGTACTTCAAAACATAGAGTAACTGGGCAATGAAACTAACAACCAGGTTGAAAGAGTCAAAGTATGGCAACTGACCATTGAACAAGCCAATTACGTACCAACCAACAAAGTAAGCCACGACAACTCCAGCGAATACATACTTCCGCATCTGGGGACTGAACCGCTTGGTTGCGTCGTCATTTCCCCACATGAACCAGCCGATCGGTTGGGAAATAACATAGATAATATCCATCACAAATGTTCCCCAAGCGTGACTCTGCCAGGCAACGTAAGTCATCGCCACACACTGGATAAAGCCAAAGATGAAGGTAATCCGCCGGCCCTTCATCCCATAGACGAGGGCGAGGGTGCCAAAGACCCCTGATAACATTCCAACCCAGCTATCCGGCGCGATTAGGTATACCCCAATCTGCAGCAATAGCAAGATAGTTACATAGATAACTTCAAACTTCTTCCATTTGGTGAACAGCTGGTTAAATAGCCAGCCATGTTGTGTATTTGTCATTTTCTAATCCCCCAATCCTTGATCACTTAAGATGTCAAATGCTAGTTTTAACGAGGCTTTCTCCCCCGCGGCCATCAAGTCATCGCCGCTTACCAGGTCATTAACGCCGGCAGCGAGGTCACCTTCGTATAGGACCACGTTGTTAAGGATTGACAAAGTCTTCATCCCCCGTTGACGACCAACGATCATCATCGCGCCAGACTCCATGTCGGCACCAACAATCCCCTTTTCTGACCAAAACTTTTCAACTTCCGCATTATTATCCATGTAGAAGCCATCGTGCGAGCGAATAATCCCGTAAACCGCATCAGGAGCATACTTATGAGCCAGCGCCATTAACTGGTAGTCAGGCACTGCCGGGTATTCTGCCGGAACATACTGTTTTGTCAGGCCATCATCACGAACCGTCCCTTCACCGATGATCAGCTTACCAAGGCCAATTCCGCTTTGCATCGCGCCAGCTGAACCAACCCGGATTACTTTATCAACCTTAACATTATGAAGTTCTTCGACCCCAATTGCCGCAGACGGTGCACCAATTCCGGTTGACATTACTAGGATTCGCTGACCCTTGTATTCACCGATGACGGACTTATATTCACGGTTAAATGCCCATTCTTGAACATTATCCAAGAGTTTCGCAGCTTTATCGACCCGGGCAGGATCACCAACAATTACTGCCCGGTCAGTCTTGATCGCCGTTGTTAGCTGGGTGTGTGGTTGTAATTCTTCTGTCATCTTTATCCCTCGCTTTTTATAATCGTCTGCAGCTTTACCGAATCAATTACCTTAATGACGCTTCGCTGAACTTCAACCGCCCCGAGATCCGTCAGCTGTTTCAACACCCGGTTGATATTTCGGTAAGAGGTATCAACTTCATACGTTAGTTGCTCACGGGTCAGTAACTTATGCTCTTGACTTGCCTGCATTAGAATCAACCCAATCTGTTGCAAGGCGGAGTACAAGCTATACCGCTCCACCCGTTTTGTCAGCTGAAAGATCTGGGTCGACAGGTTGCTGATCAAGTCATTTGCAAACCGGTGGTCCCGGCTCGTCCATTCACGAAAGGCATCATTAGGTAATTTTAAGAGGGTCACTGGGGTAATGTTGATGATGGAGGCACTATAAGCTTCATGAATGATCGCCTCCTGTTCGCCCAAGAACATCCCAGGGCCGTAGATATCAAGCACCACCGACTTGCCGTTATGACCATTCAGGTAGACTTTCACCCGGCCCTTCACCAGGATATAGGTTGAGTGATAATGTTGGCCCTGAAAGAGCTGAAACTCGCCAGTTTCTTGCTGCTCGACAGTCATCTGCTCCAGGGTTTGTAAGGGAGCGGTCTTTACTAGCTCGTAAACCTGTCCATTTGACGAAATTGCTTCAAGTACCTTATCAATCATTACCAGTTGCTCCTCTTGATGTTTTTATCTTACTCCACATACGGTTGAATTAACTATGTCAGCCGTCCTTAATTTGGAATCGCTTACAGTATTTTGTGCGACTTTTAACTAATATTTGGGGACATTTGTCCTCAACTCACCTTTTCATTATAACAAACGCGCTTTTAGAAACCGTCCTTAACAAAAAGAACCCAAGAAACTTCTTTCCTGAGTTCTCCGTCAATTATTAACTTAATAGCGCTTCAACAATATCAAGGATGATGATCAACCCTAACAGCCCGCTAAGGGTGAAGAGCACCTTTGTCGTTCGCCTATCCCGTGCCCGCAGCTTTGCCCAGTTCATTCCGGCATAGGATCCTAAGACCAGCAGGCAGCCGCTAACTCCATATATCCCAGAATGGAAACCACGGTTGTCAATTGAGTAGCTTGCTGCGAGAAATAAGCCGATGGCAAATAACAATGCCCATAAGGCCTGCTTTTTCTTCATCAATCAGTAACCCCTTCTCTATTCATGGAGGTGGTAATTGTAACTAGCAACGATAATATTTTGCCGGGAATTAAGCAGGGCCCGTAAGCGGACACTTGTCTGGTTATGCAGGGCTAATTGCCACGAATGTTTAGGAATAAACTGGGGCACAAGCACAGTTGTCGAATAGTTTCTGGCCTCTGCCCGCTTCGCAATCACGTCGACGAAGCGCAACGTTGGCTTGGCAATCGACCGGTAAGACGAGTGAATATCGACAAACCGGACATCCGGATACTCAGCCTTAAATTCATTCGCCGTCTTGTGTTCCTTCCCCGGGTTTTCATCAAAGGAAACGTGCATTGCGATGACATAATCCCCGATTGAGCGGGCGTAATTAATTGCGCCCCGGGTAACCCGGGTAACGTTCCCGACGAGGACAATCACCGTTGCCCCGTCGTAGTCATGCAGCTGCACCTTTGTCTTTTCGGCTACCCGCAACTGAGCCGCAACCTTAACATAGTGACTGTGCACAGCATGGAAAATCCCTAACAAGAGCGGCATGATAATCAGGTACGGCCACACATTAGCAAAGTGCTGCCAGAAAAGGCAGATGACCAGGACGAAGGAAATCACCGCCCCGACCAAGTTAATGAAGGCCTTGCCGAGCCACAACCGGCCCCGTTCCCTGAACCAGTGAATAATCATCCCGGATTGGGAAAGGGTAAATGGCACAAACACCCCGACCGCGTAAAGTGGGATCAGCATGTTCGTCTGCCCGTGGAAGATCAAGATTAAAATGATCGCTCCAATGGCCAGGGCAATGATCCCGTTGGAATAACCCAGCCGGTCACCCCGGTCCATAAAGGCGTGGGGCATGTACTTGTCCTTAGCCATGTTAAAGGCAAGGATGGGGAAGGCTGAGAAACCTGTATTAGCGGCAACTGCTAAAATCATCGCCGTTGCCAGCTGTAATAAGTAAAAGCCGAGACCATGTCCACCAAAGATCTGGGCCGCCATTTGCGAAAGGATTGTTGTCCGGGAGTTTGGAACAACCCCGAGATAAAAGCTAAAGAAGATCACCGCAATAAAGAAGAAGGCCAAAATGGCACTCATTATTGCGAGGGTCGTCGAAGCATTCTTCTCCTTCGGCTTGTTAAAGTTAGGCACCGCATTACTTACGGCCTCAACCCCGGTTAGGGATGATGAACCAGCGGAGAATGCCCGGATCAACAAGACAAAGGACATTCCAGTAACTGGCGTCCCATAGTCAACGACCGCATGGTAGTGGATGTGACCTGTTGCAATGTTATAGCCACCCCAAATAACCATCACGATCATCATAATGACGAAAAAGTAAACCGGAATCGTCAAGAAATTAGCACTTTCGCTCATCCCCCGCAGGTTCATAAACATAATCAGCAGGACAATGATAATCCCCAGGGGAATCGAAAACTTATACAAGGCCGGGACCGCCGAAGTAATCGCTTCGACCCCGGAAGTCGTGGATACCGCCACGGTCAGCATGTAGTCGACCAGTAGCGACCCCCCGGCGAGCAAACCACCATTATTTCCCCAGTTGGTCGTGGCAACAACATAGGCGCCACCACCGCTCGGATAAGCATGGATGATTTGCTGGTAAGAAAGTGTAATTGCTAATAACAACAGTAAAACAATTGCAGCAATCGGAATCGAGTACCAGATGGCGGCTGCTGATAAGGTAACCAACACGGTCGTGATCTGTTCAGGTCCATATGCCACTGACGAGATAGCATCAGACGATAACATCGCTAATGCTTTAAACTTGGTTAGATGTGATTGCCCTTCATCAAGGGTTTTTAATGGTTTCCCAATTAAAACACGTTTAAGATAACGCCACATACTATTCTCCTTTGACTCTTATGCATTAAACAATCATCAAGATTAGGAAACAATGTTACAATTTTCTCCGCTGATTTGCAATACGCGAAGCTAATTCTCCTGGGGGAGTTTGACCTTCGCGTTGACCTCTTCGGCCACCGGATCAACTTCCTTGAGCCGGCTCTTCACCGCCCAGTGATAGAAGGCCAGTGAACAAAGAATGATAATAACAAAGTCCCATGGATATTTAATCCAGTCCTGCCCACCGAAGCCTTCACTACCGGCATATGAGATTGCCGAGATAAAGACCAGGTAAGCGAGCATCCAGTAACAGTTGTGGAGATCCTTCATCCCCATCTTATGGCGGTAACGGATTTCGTAGTATAGGTAGATCGGCAAGCCAATCAGGATCACCACAATTACTTGGATCGTGGTTGGCCACATCGTCCAGTAGATTGCCAGACTTGTAAGGACAAAGGCAAATGGTGCTAGCCAGGACATATAGCGGGGATTAAACGGCCGCTTCATATCTGGCCGCATCTTCCGCAACGAAATTACAGTCACTGGCCCAGTCAGGTAGGCAATCAGCGTCGACCCAGTGATGACGGTCGCCAGCAAGCTCCAATTTCTAAAAAGACTCACCATGATTACTGCCAAGCCAAGGTCAACGACCATCGCAAAGCGGGGAATCATGTACCGCCGTTCCAGGCGCCCCAACCACTGTGGCAGGTGCCCAGTATGGGTCATCGCCGCAAGGGCGCGGGAAGCAGTGGCGACAAACGCAACCCCCGTCCCAAACGGGGAAACAAAGGCGTCCATGTACAAGAGAATCGCTAACCAGTTCATTCCAAGGATAATAGCGATGTCAGCAAAGGGTGACGAATAGTTAATCCCATGCCAACCCTTTTGTGCCAAAAGCTGGGGATTAATCGCCCCGATAAATGCAACCTGGAGCATGATGTAGATTGCGGCGGTGATGATCATTGAGATCAAAACTCCCCGGACAATATTTTTGTGGGGGTTCACCATTTCGCCCCCCATATTGATCACCGTCTGGAAAGCATCATATGACATGATGATCCCAGAAACAGCCGCGGCCTCAAAGACTGACCGGCTGCCGTACGGCATAAAGGTGCCAACACTGTGCCCAAAGTTGCCGGGGTGAAAGCCAGAAATAATCAGCATCACAATCGTCAGTGTTGGTAAGACAATCTTGAAAACAGAGATTAGGTTTGTAAACCGCGTCATTAATTTCACTGACCAAAAATTGATCAAGGTGAAGACGAGCATGAAGATAAAGACAACCCCTAACCCAGGAGTCGTGATGTTGCCATCCTTCATGAAGTTATGGGTCCAGTTTGCCCATGACCAGGGCCAGGAACTCATATATTGCACCGAGGCCACTGCTTCCATCGGCACGAGGGTGATCAGTGAAATCCAATTCGCCCAGGCAGCCACAAAGCCGAGTAACGGGCCGTGGCTATACTGCGCGTACCGGCTCATCCCTCCACTTTCGGGAAACATCGCCCCCAATTCAACATAGGTCAAGGCGATACTAATAATAATGACCGCCCCTAAGATCCATGAAATAATCGCCGCTGGCCCCGCGACTTTGGCAGCAGTTCCTGCACCAAATAGCCAACCAGAACCAATCAACGAATTAAGGGCCAACATAACTCCTGAAAACAAACTAATCTTCTGGATTTTTAATTTTTCCATTCTTAGTTCCTCTCAGTAAAAGAAGTCAATAATCGAACTTCTTTGGTATTAAAGCTAAAATCACATTTGCTAATAAATGCATACCCTTAACTTTACCACAGTTTGAGTGGGGCAGATCATTTTAAACGGTAGGGTTAGCACAAAAAACGCTCTTCTAAGGTAAAATCAACCACTCCGGCGCCCTTACCCATATTATTAAAGAGCAACCACAAAGCTGCAGTTGCTCTTTAATGAGGTGGGGATGTCAGTGACCGCAAGAACAACCGTCTTAGCACTATCGTTGGGGTGGTCCCCCAGCGGCTGCTTGTGTTCGGCAATTGGCTTGAATACCGCTTTTCATTTTTCTCAGCTAAAACAAAAAAGTGACGATGGGGTATATCTCCCACCGTCACTTCTTGATTAAATTAACTTCTAATTACATCATGCCGCCCATGCCAGCTTGTGGCGCTGCAGGAGCTTGGTTGTCCTTTGGTTCTGGCTTGTCAGCAACAACTGCTTCAGTTGTAAGAAGCAATGCTGATACAGAAGCAGCGTTTTGTAATGCTGAACGGGTAACCATTGTTGGGTCAACGATTCCGGCGTCAACCATGTTTTCGAACTTACCGTCAGCAGCGTTGTAACCAACACCTGGCTTTTCGCTCTTCAATTGGTTAACGATAACGGAACCTTCAACACCGGCATTTTCTGCGATTTGACGAACAGGTGCTTCCAAAGCGTCCTTAACAATGTTAACACCAGTCAATTCGTCACCAGTAGCTTCAACCTTGTCTAAGGCTGGCAATACATTGATCAATGCAGTACCACCACCCGGAACAAATCCTTCTTGAACAGCGGCCCGGGTAGCGTTTAAGGCATCTTCAATCCGGTACTTACGTTCCTTCAATTCAGTTTCCGTAGCAGCACCAACCTTAACAACGGCAACACCACCAGAAAGCTTTGCAAGCCGTTCTTGAAGCTTTTCCTTATCGAAGTCTGACGTCGTCTTCGCAATTGCTTGCTTGATGGATTCTACCCGTTCTTGGATAGCTTCCTTTGAGCCAGCGCCGTCAACGATTGTCGTTGAGTCCTTCGTAACTGTAACCTTGTTTGCTTGACCTAATTGATCAATCGTTACGTCCTTCAATTGCATTCCAAGGTCATCAGAAACGACCGTCCCGCCAGTCAATACAGCGATGTCTTGCAATTGTGCCTTCCGCCGGTCACCAAAGCCAGGAGCCTTAACAGCACAGACGTTGAAGGTACCACGAATCTTGTTCAAAACAAGGGTTGGTAATGCTTCACCAGTGATGTCATCAGCGATGATCAAGAGGGCACGACCTTGTTGAACAACTGATTGGAGCAATGGCAAGATGTCTTGGATATTGCTGATCTTCTTATCAGTAATCAAGATGTATGGGTTGTCGAGGTCCGCTTCCATCTTGTCGTTGTCAGTTACCATGTATTGGGACATGTAACCACGGTCAAAGCTCATCCCTTCAACAACGTCAACGCTCGTGTCAACCCCACGGGAGTCTTCGATAGTGATCACACCATCGTGACCAACCTTTTCCATGGCATCGGCAATCAACTTACCAACTTCAGGGTTAGCAGCAGAAATTGAAGCAATTTGAGCAATGTCATCCTTGGTCTTAACATCGTGTGACATCTTCTTCAATTCTTCAACCGCTGCCCGGGTAGCCTTGTCGATCCCGCGACGGATACCAACTGGGTTAGCACCGGCAGTAACGTTCTTCATCCCGGCATTAACGATTGCCTGGGTCAAAACAGTGGCAGTAGTAGTACCGTCACCGGCGATGTCATTAGTCTTAGAAGCAACTTCGGAAACGAGCTTAGCACCCATGTTTTCAAAGTGGTCTTCTAATTCAATACTCTTAGCAATCGTAACCCCGTCGTTAGTAATCGTTGGGTTACCATAGCTTTGTTCCAAAACAACGTTCCGTCCCTTTGGACCCATCGTTGTCTTAACAGTATTAGCTAACTTATCAACACCACTAAGCATCTTGCTCCGTGCGTCTTCAGCAAACTTAATTTCTTTTGCCATGTATATTTCACCTCAAAAAATTATTTTGAATCTTTTTATTTAATGATCTGTTTTTCTTATCAGTCTAATAATTAGTCGACGATTGCTACTAAGTCCTTTTCGTGAACGACTAAGTACTTTTCACCATCGTATTCAACTTCGTTACCAGCGTACTTGTCAAACAATACGCGGTCACCTTCCTTAACAGCTGGAGTGAGCTTTTGACCGTTGTCTAAGACACGACCTTCTCCAACGGCAATAACCTTTCCAGTAGTTGGCTTTTCCTTCACATTGGAAGCAAGGACAATTCCACCAACCGTCTTTTCTTCTTCAGTTTCAGCTTTAAGAACAACGCGATCTCCTAATGGTTTTAACACGTTAATCCCTCCATCTTGTTAATTTTATTTTTAGATTTTAGCACTCACAATCGCTAAGTGCTAACAACATAATTAACTATAACATGTTCTTTGCAAAATGCAATATAAAAGATTTGACTTTTTTTGACCATTAACAAATAAATTATGCAAAAAAGGGACTGGCGAACATTGCCAATCCCTTTTTATCCCGGCTCGCCGGCCTATCCTTCCATTGAGTCGTCAGTATAATTTTTAATGAAGTAAATCAACGTCTGCAATTCATTTGTTAAGTCGATGTTTTGTACCTGGACCTTCTTTGGCACTGACAGGCGTACTGGGGTAAAGTTTAAGATCCCCTTGACCCCAGCTTCGACTAATTGGTCAGCGACGTGCTGGGCCTTTATCCCTGGCACAGTCAAAATAACCACGTCAATTTGCTGCTCCTTGAGCTGCTTGATCATCTCTTCCGATGGATAAATCGGAATCCCACTCATCACCGTATTGGCGTATTCTGGCTTGGTATCAAACGCCGCACTGATCCGCAGGTTGGTGTCTTGGTGAAAGTTAAAGTTTAATAAGGCGCGACCTAAACTCCCCACCCCGACAAGGGCAACACTAACTAAGGCGTCTTGGTGCAAGATCCCCTTGAAAAACTTTAGTAAGCTCTCAACGTCATAACCATACCCCCGCTTACCAAGCTCACCGAAGTAGGAGAAGTCACGCCGGATGGTGGCGGAATCGACCTGAACGGCCTCTGACAACTCTGTTGAGGAGACCCGTTGCTTATTTGCGTCCTTTAAGACATTTAAATATCGAAAATAAATCGGCAACCGTTTTGCAGTTGCGCGTGGAATCTTTTTATTAGCCATTCTATTATTCCTCCTAAAATTAGCTTCCCCCAGCCTAGTCGCCAACAGTATGCTAGGTTTAATGGCGAACATCACACTAATTTGCTTACTTTGTGAAATTTAATTCTGTGTCTATTCTAGCAATTAAATGATTTTTTGTGAACTAGAATACAAAAATATTCTGAACTTTTTTCTTTAAATCCAAAATCTGCTAAAATAAAATGGTATGAAATCAACGGTTTAAATGAGGTTGCAAAATGTTACTTTTACAAACAAACGATGTCGTCCGCCGTTTTGGGGCCGACGTCTTATTTCACAATATGAACTTACAAATCCAAGAACACGGCCGCACTGCCCTTGTCGGCCGCAATGGTGCCGGGAAGACAACCCTCCTCAAGATGATTGCGGGGATCACCGAACCAGATGAAGGGACAATCAGTAAGGCTCGGGACCTCACGATTGGCTACCTTGCCCAGGATCAGGGGTTAGACAGTCAAAATAGTATCTGGGCCGAGCTCGACACAGTCTTTATCCCCCTTCACAAGATGGAAGCACAGATCCACGACTTGGAAGAACAACTGGCCACCCTTGATAGCGAAAGTGACCACTACCAACAGATTCTCTCAACTTATGACAACTTACAGACTGCCTTCAAGAAGCAAGGCGGCTTTGAATATGCTTCGCGGATGCGGGGGATCTTGCATGGGTTTGGTTTTGATGAGGACAGCTACGACACCCCTATCAATTCTCTTTCGGGAGGACAAAAGACCAAGCTCGCCCTGGCGAAGATTTTGTTACAAGCACCCGGACTCTTGATCCTTGACGAACCGACGAACCACCTTGATATGAATGTCCTCTCCTGGCTGGAAGACTACCTCAAGAGCTACCAGGGCGCCCTCCTCGTCGTTTCCCACGACCGGTACTTCCTCGACCGGGTGGTAAAAGACGTCTACGATTTGGACAACCGTACTTTGACCCACTACACTGGTAACTACACCCAGTTTGTCGAACATAAGCAAGAACGCCTGAAGGCTGAGTGGAAGCACTATGACCAGCAGCAAAAGAAGATTGCTAAGCTAGAAGACTTCGTTAACCGCAACATTGTCCGCGCATCAACGACTAAGCGTGCCCAGGCCCGGCGGAAGCAATTAGAGAAAATGGACAAGATTGAGCGTCCAGAAACGGATGATAAGTCCATCCACTTCCAGTTCCATTCTGATAAGGCAAGTGGGAACGAAGTCCTTGACGTAGAACAAGCCAAGGTCGGCTACGATCACCAAGTCCTCGCCGGCCCCCTCTCATTTGCAGTTCGCAAACCCCAGCGGGTCGGCATCATCGGCCCCAACGGAATTGGTAAGTCAACCTTACTAAAGTCAATTCTCCACAAGCTCCCCCTTGTTAGCGGGACTGTCAAGCTGGGGGCCAACCTGGAGATTGGTTACTACGACCAGGAGCAACAGCAGCTCCACCCTGACAAGACCGTCTTAGAAGAAGTGTGGGATGATCATCCAGAAGTACCGGAAAAAGACATCCGCTCCCTACTCGGTAGCTTTCTTTTTGTTGGCGATGACGTCTACAAAGTTGTTCACGACCTTTCCGGGGGGGAAAAGGCCCGCCTGGAGTTAACCAAGCTATCCTTTAAGCCGATTAACTTCTTAATCCTTGATGAACCGACGAACCACCTTGACATCGACAGTCGGGAAGTACTTGAAAATGCAATTAATGAGTTTGACGGCACCGTCCTGTTCATTTCCCACGACCGGTACTTTATTAATCAGGTAGCAACGGATATCCTGGCAATGCACAAGAATGGGATCAAGCATTACGAAGGAAACTATGACGACTACCTTGCCGCCCTCGCTAAAGCGGCCCCGGCAACGGCAACTGCTAGTACAGTAAAGCAAGCACCGACCGGTAAGAAGTCGTACCAGCAAAGTAAGGAGCAGCAACGGGCCCGCCGAAAGATCCAGCGGCAAGTCGATGACCTGGAAAAGCAAATGTCCGCCCTGGAGGAACAACAGGCCGCGATTCAAGAGCAGATGAGCCAACCTGACGTAGCAACCGACATCAGTAAGCTGACTGACCTGCAAAAGCAACTCGACGAGTCAAAGGAGCGGTCCGATGAAATCGAGTTAGCATGGACCGAAGCCGCGGAAAAATTAGAAGAGTTTGACCAGGAAAATCAATAGCGCAAAAAAAGTCAGTCTAACCAGCTGACTTTTTTGTTTACCCGTAATTTAACTATTGTTTTACTATTCAATAAAGAGTACATTGATAAACGATTAGCAAAAAGGAGGTAATTACCAGCTATGGATACTAAAGACCTAACGAAGCGTCTCAAGAAGTTGCGCTTAGTCGGCAACACCGCTTCAATCGCCTGTTTATTAATGTATTTTTCTTATTTCGGTCAAATCGCTGCCAACCTTAGCGGCCACCCTGTCTCACCTACCCAACCGTTTTTTGCCGCAATCAATGCAACATTGTGGGTAGTGTACGGGGCCCTTAAACCCCAAAAGGACTGGCCGGTAATTATCGCCAATTTTCCGGGAATTATCTTTGGCCTCGTCACCTTCATTACCGCAATCATCTAGCCAAAAGAAAACTACTGAGCTGCCGTTTGGCGTGCCCAGTAGTTTTTATTTATTCCTCCCGAAACTTACGGGTGTTTTCTGCCAAGTGAACCAGGTTCCGCAAGAAGTCATGGGTTGAAGCTTCATAGTTGTACTTCTTTCCTAGGTCATAGATATAGCCATTGATATAGTCAACTTCTGTTGGCCGGTTTTTACTCATGTCCTGGTACATGGATGGGTAGTGCAAGGGGTTGGTAACCTCGCTGACATACTTAATCGTTTGCCATTCCTCTTCCCGGGTACTCAGCAATTGAATTCCTGCCCGTTCAGCGACATCGAAGGCTTCATTAATTAGCTGCTTGCCCAGCTTTTCGGCACCATCATAGTCAATAAACTGCCCCATTTGGATTTCAAATAAGGTACAGATGGTATTGATAACAGAATTAAAGACCACCTTTGTCAGCAGGGTACCGTAGAAATTATCGTTCAAGTGCGGATTAATATTCGCCGTTGTAAAGTCAGCAACAATTTCCTTAACTCGCTCGTCGGGTTCACCGACCTGGGGAGCCAGGTTAATCGAACCTGCACCGGCCTTACCGATAAAGTCAACATCCCCCGCCTTATTCAACACTGTCCCAATCAAGCAGGTACCAGCAATGACGTGCTCTTTAGGGAAGTATTGGTTAATCTTTTCAATGTGTCCCATCCCGTTCATCCCGGAGAAAACATACTGGTGGTCCGGGTGGAAGAAGTGAGCGCTCCGCTCAAGCAAGTCCGCCAGTGTCATCTGCTTAGCAAAAACAATGAAAGCATCCGGGTCCCCATCATATTCTTCTGGCGAATAGATATTAATCGGCACCAGGTGACGGTTCTCATGATCCCGGGAAACATACACCCCGCCCTGTTGTTTAATTGTTTCTACTTCCGGTGCCCAGTTATCGACAAAGTCAACTTTGGCACCAGCAAGTTCCTGAAGCAACACCCCAAAACGAAGGCCCATTGCCCCGGCACCTAATACTGTATAACTTAAAGCCATAATTTTAATCCTCCTTATCAAACAAATGCAACTTCGCAATCCGGTCGACTGCTTCAACTAGCCGGTCTGGTTCAATCAGCAAACCAATCCGCACGTAGCCTTCCCCATGTTCACCAAAACCATTTCCCGGGGCAACGGCCACTCCTGCGCGGTCCAATAAGAGGTTGGCAAAGCTTTCACTCGTATACCCCTTAGGAACCGGCATCCAGGCATAAAACGTTCCCCGTGGAACAAAGGCATGCCAACCGATCTTATCCGCTGCCTTAACAAACGCGTTCCGGCGCTCCTCATAGCGGGCAACGATCTTGGCAATCTCTTGGTCACGCTGTGGCGCCTTTAGGGCATCAATCGCCGCATACTGCAATGCGGGGAAGAGACTGACGAAGAGGTGGTCTTGAATTAAGTTCAACGCCCCGATGATATCCGGGTTGCCGACCGCAAAGGCAATCCGCCAGCCAGCCATGTTAAAGGTCTTGGAGAACGTATAAAATTCAACCCCCACCTCTTTGGCGCCCGGTGTCTGCATAAAACTAACTGGCGCTTGACCGTCAAAGCCCAGGGCTCCATAGGCAAAATCGCTGATGATCCCCACCTGGTACTTCTTTGCCCAGGCCACTAACTCCTTGTAAAACTCAGGGGTGGCAACTGCTCCGGTCGGGTTATTCGGATAATTCAGATAGAAAAATTTTGCCTGTTTTGCGACGTCGGCAGGAATTGCTTTTAGGTCGGGAAGAAAGTTGTTTTCCGCAAGCAACGGGACAGTCGCAAACTTGACCTTCCCAAGGGCGGCCCCGGAGAAATAGTCCGGGTAACCCGGATCAGGCAGTAAATAAGTGTCACCAGGGTTCATCAACGCCCAGGGCAATTCAACCAAGCCAATCTTGGATCCCCCGAGAATTGCGACTTCCTTTTCCGGGTCAACACTTACCCCGTATTTTTCCTGGTAAAAGTCAGCGGCCGCCTGCTTAAATGCTGGCAGGCCGCGAAAAAGTGAATACTTATGCGTCCGCGGGTCAGCGACCCACTTCTGGGTGCTCTTGACAATATAATCTGGCGTTGGCTTATCTGGGTTCCCCTGGCCGAGGTTGATCACGTCAACCCCGTCTTCAATTTTCTTGTTCACCTTTGCTACCAGGTTGGCAAAAAATTGCTTCGGCAAGCCATCCAGGAGCTTCGATTGTTCAAATTTCATTCTCAATCATCCTTTCTAATGATATAAGGGCGGCCGCCGGTCACTAAAGACGGGAATCGGGCCCCGGACCGCCGCCAACTGGTCAAGGTCAACCACCGCGTAGGCAATCGTTTCTGTTTCGCCCGCATCAACAATAATCCTGCCCAGGGGATCAATGACGAGCGAGTGCCCGTTAAATTGATTATCCGGATCATCCCCAACCCGGTTGACCGCAACGACAAACGCTTGGTTTTCAATTGCCCGGGCCTGTAACATCAACTTCCACTGTGCAATCCGCTTTGCTGGCCACTCCGCTGAAAAGTAGAGAATATCTGTCCCGTGCCGGGCAACTGTCCGAACCCATTCCGGGAAGCGGAGGTCATAACAGATAAAGCTAGCACTCGGCACCCCGGCAAGACGGAAGTAGTTTTCCTTATCCCCCGCGGTTAGGTAGCGGTCCTCGTTCATCAGACCAAACAGGTGCACCTTATCGTAATCCGCAACCACCTGGCCAAGCCGGTCGACAACATAAGTGGTGTTGAAAAACTGGTCACCACGCTTAGTCGCGACCGAACCCCCGACAATGTTGACATCAAATTGTCCGGCTAGCCTGGCTAGCACCGCCTGCGTCTTTTTACCATCCTCATCCGCCAGTGTACCCAGCTGGTCAAGGGCATAACCGGTATTCCACATTTCTGGAAAGACCACGACGTCGACGTTTTCCTGAGCGGCCGCGGAAACCGCCGCTTTTACTTTGGCCTGGTTTACCTGCGGATTAGCAAATTCAATGTTTAATTGTGCTAATGCCACTTTGATCTTCACATTATCTCCTTCTTTCAAAAAAAGCTCGTCCTTATCGTCATCAATAAGGACGAGCTTTCACCCGTGGTACCACCTATTTTCGTTATTTGGTTTTCCAAATAACCTCATCAAGTTTTAATCAACTCATTGATAAGATAACGGATATCGGCCGTCAGCAGCTCGATCATTCTCACCACCACGCGTAACTTCAAGACCATCTTCAGAGCAAGCTGTTACTTTCTTCCACCAAGCGAAAGCTCTCTAAAAACTCATTACTCCTACTCATCTCGAACACTTATTTTTCATTACGGGTATTCTAATTTAATTTTAATCTTTTGTCAATAAAATTTTAATTTTTGCAATTGATCTTGACAAAGGATCAATAAGAAACGTACAATTTGAGATGTAGATATAGTAGGTCAGTATAAGGGAATGTGGTCACCGACTGAAAGCCACATCGAGCACCGAATCCCTGCTACACTTATCACTTAACTTTAATAATTAATACATAAAAGAGTAAAGCACGTCTTTAAACGAGAATGGTACCGCCGTAACTGGTGTCTCGGTTAAAGACGTGCTTTGTGTTTTGAGAGGAGTTTTTTTATGGGAGATAAGACAAAACGAATTGTAATCAAAATAGGTACTAGTAGCCTTGTTCTCCCCAGTGGTCAAATCAACCTGCGGACAATTGACCGACTGGCCTTTACCCTCGCGACCCTCAGCCACCAGGGCTATGAGCTTGTCCTCGTTTCTTCTGGTGCCATCGGGGTGGGCCTTGCCAGCCTGGGAATGAAGGAACGGCCCGCCGAAATCGCCAAGCAGCAAGCCCTAGCATCAATTGGGCAAGCGGCATTAATGCGGATCTATTCACAACGCTTTCTCGATTACCAGACCCACGTCGCCCAGCTATTGTTGACCCGCGATGTCCTCGAATTTCCGGTTAGTCGGCAGCACACCCTCAACACAATTAATACCCTCCTTGCCCAGCACGTCATCCCAATCGTCAACGAAAACGACCCCGTGTCCGTTGATGAACTGGACCACCACACCACTTTCAGTGATAACGATGAGTTGTCCGCCCAGGTGGCCACTACAATTGATGCGGACCTGTTGATTGTCCTCACCGACATCAACGCCCTGTACACCAAGGACCCGCACAAGTATCCGGATGCCCAGGCAATTACCGAGGTGCCAGTGCTCACGCCGGAAATTGAGGAGGCGGCAAGTGGCAGTAGTACCCGTTTTGGTACCGGCGGAATGGTCACTAAACTCCGGGCAGCCGCCACGGTGATGAAGGCGGGCAAGCAGATGATCCTTTGCAACGGGGAAAATCCCAAGATTATTTTTGACATCTTTGACGGCCAACAAGTTGGTACTCGTTTTGGAAAATAGGAGGTAATATCATGACAAATACATTAACAGCAATCGGCCAGCGTGCCCAACAAGCAGAAACAAAACTCGCCCTTTTTGACACTGCCACCAAAAATCAGGCCCTTCGCCAGCTGGCCGCTGACCTGGTTGCCAACCAGGACCAAGTGTTAGCTGCGAATAAGAAGGACTTAGCAAACGCGACGGCAATGCCGAAGAAGTTTACCGACCGCTTAATGGTCAATGAACAGCGGATCGCTGATATGGCCGCGGGTTTACGCTCAATCGCCGACCTTCCGGACCCAACCGCGCAGATTGATAAAGGCTGGATCAGCCAGGATGGTTTGCAAATTATCCAGCGGCGGGTACCATTAGGGGTAATTGGTATTATCTTTGAAGCCCGGCCAAACGTAACTGTCGATGCTACCGGGCTAACCTTTAAGAGTGGGAATGCTGTTATCCTGCGGGGCGGAAAGGAAGCCCTCCAGACAAACATCGCCCTGACTGATATCTTGCGAGCCTCGCTGGAAAAACAAGGGCTGCCCGCTGACGCCGTTCAGTTGATCCACGATACTAGTCACGAAATCGCCGCCGAGATGATGAACCTGACTGACTACATTGACGTCCTCATCCCCCGTGGTGGCCGCGGCCTGATCCAACGGGTTGTTAAGACCGCGACCGTCCCGGTGATTGAAACCGGAGCAGGAAACTGTCATGTTTACGTTGACAAGGACGCGGACCTTAAAATGGCGACGGACATCGCCGTCAATGCCAAGGTTCAGCGGCCATCGGTCTGCAACGCGGCCGAAAAACTGTTAATCCACCAGGACGTTGCGGCTACGTTCTTACCTGCGATTGCGGATGCTTTGATTAAGCATGGCGTCCAGCTCCGCGGTGACCAAACAGCCCGGGCAATCGTTCCAGCTATCCACCCTGCTAGTGACGCAGACTGGGATACGGAATACAATGACTTAATCATGGCGGTTAAGGTAGTCGACTCGCTTGATGAAGCCATTAGTCACATCAACGAGCACAGCACCCACCACTCAGAAGCAATTATTACTAATAACATCAGTCGCGGCCGTCGTTTCCAAGAAGCCGTTAATTCAGCTTGTGTCTACGTCAACGCGTCAACCCGCTTTACTGACGGGGGGATGTTTGGTTTCGGTGCTGAAATTGGCATCAGTACCCAGAAGCTTCACGCTCGCGGGCCAATGGGGCTAGCCCAGTTAACGACGATTAAGTACGAAATCACCGGGAACGGTCAGATTCGTGAATAGTCTAAAGGAGGAATTTATGATGAACATTACAATTATCGGTGTCGGCAACATGGGGAGCGCAATTATGAAGGGACTTGATAACACCAAGCAGTTTAACCTTAGCGCAATGAACCCTTCTAACTCCCGCGTCAGCAAGTTTGCCGAAGAATTAGGCTTCAAGTTGGTTAATAACGCAAGCGAAGTCGCAAGCCTTGACCCGCAAGTCGTTATCCTCACAACGCCGGCACCAATCACAACGGCGGTCGCCAAGTCACTGACGAACCTTAGTGATTCGACCATCATTATTTCTGCGGCTGCCGGGGTGAGTCAGGATAGTCTGAAGAAGTCCCTGCCAAACAAAACGATTGTCACCATCATCCCCAACACCCCGGTGGAAGTTAATGCCGGCACAATCGGTTTAGCAATGCCGCATGACGCTCCAGCCGACGCATTCTCGACAGTAATGACGGTCCTCAATAGCCTCGGTGATGTTATCCCCGTTGCGGAGCGTCAACTCGATATTATTGGGGTCGTTGGTGGCTGTGGTCCCGCCTTTGTCGACGTGATGATGGATGCCATGAGTGACGCGGCGGTAAAGCATGGTCTTGACCGGCAAACTGCTTACCAGGTCATCGCCAGCATGGTCAAGGGAACTGGTGCCTTAGCCTACGATAGTAAGAAGGCGCCAGCACTACTCCGTGACCAAGTCACCTCCCCCGCCGGGACAACGATCAAGGGGGTGGAGGCCCTGGAAAAGAACGGCTTCCGCTTTGCCGTAATGGACGCGATTAATAAGGCCAATGGCGAACAATAAAATTTAACTAAGGTGGGGAAAGCAAAAAACGCCCGGTAGCTAAGGACAGTGTTTGTCTGCCGTGCTCTTTTGCAACTTAGCACCAATTTCCCCCGCAAATATTTAAAACAATAAGAGGTCGTGGAAAGCCAATTCCACGGCCTCTTAAATTTTTACTCATGCAACCGGTCAAACATTAAGCCGGGGACTGCGTTGAGGTCCATCCCCGCCCGGTCACCGTGATTATAACCGACAAAGCCAGCAGCCCCGATCATTGCCGCGTTGTCACCACAGAGCTTCAACGGGGCTTGCAACATTGTTACGTCAGGGTGGTACTTTGCCATATCATGGTCTAACCGGGTTCGGAGACCATGGTTAGCGGCTACCCCGCCCGCCAAAACTAACTGCTTAACCGGGTAATCGTCGAGCGCCCGCATCGTTTTTTCTGCTAAGACGTCAACGACACTCTGTTGGAAACTAGCAGCAAGGTCATCCTTATCCAGTTCTTCACCGCGTTGGTCAGCATTATGGACGGTATTGATGAAGGCACTCTTTAAGCCACTGAAGCTAAAGTCATAATTATCCTCTTTTTCCATCGCCCGGGGGAAGTGGAAGGTATCCTTCCCCTTTGCTGCCCATTCATCAATCGTCTTCCCGGCAGGATAGTTGACCCCGAGCACCCGACCAATCTTATCGTAGGCCTCACCAGCCGCGTCATCCCGGGTTTCTCCGATAATTTTATATTCATGCTCATTTGGCATGTACACTAATTCGGTGTGCCCACCAGAGACAAGAAGGGCCATTTGTGGATACTTAAACTCGCCGACATAGCGGGCTGCGTAGATATGCCCCGCCATGTGGTTAACGGGAACAAGTGGCAGGCCATGCGCCCATGAAACCACCTTGGCCGCCGTCACCCCAACGAGCAGTGATCCGACTAGTCCCGGCCCATAAGTTACGGCAACCGCTGTAAGGTCATCATACGCAACGTCTGCTTGCGCTAAGGCCTCATTCGTACACTTAGTGATTTGTTCAATGTGGTGCCGGCTGGCAACTTCAGGAACAACCCCACCAAAACGCTGGTGACTATCAATTTGGGTGGCAACGATATTCGAAAGGATCTTTGTCCCGTTTTCGACAACGGCAACACTCGTTTCGTCACAACTCGATTCAAACGCTAGGATTAATTTGCGTTCTGCCATAATAAATCAAATTCTCCTCTACTTCTTATTAAGTAAGTCTGCTTGCATATCAACTGCATCTTCGTGGTTATCTAGGTAATAACGTGGCTTAATGTGGTGGTCACGAAATCCTAAACTCTCGTATAATTTTCGCGCCGCGAGATTGTGCACCCGAACCTCTAAACTCAGCGAGTGGAGTTTGAGATGGCGGGCAATATTTTTGGCGGTCGTAATCAGGTATGTCCCAATGCCCTTCTTTTGGTAAGCAGGGGTGATCCCAATATTAGTAATGTGCAGGTCGTAGTGGTACCAGTCAACCGCCATCCCCATAAAGCCAATGACCTGGTCATCATCTTCGACGACCAAGTATAAGCGATCGTGCGGGCGCTGGAGTTCGAGGCGGAAAGCAGCATAACTCCACGGGGCAACCCCGTATATCCGCTTTTCAATCTCAATTAAGGTTTCAATGTCACGTTCTGTCGCCATCCGGACAGCATACTGGTGACCATTGACCATTACGACACGGCGGGTAAAGTCCAGGACTGGCCGTTTCGGTGCCCCCGTCGTTGTCATCACTAACCATTCTTTAAACTTCTCGAACATAATTCTTTCTGGTTTCTCCCGGATGAAGCTTCTGCCAGTTGGCTTCTGCTTCAGTAATCCGCAAATAATGAGGGACAAACGGGTCAATATCTTCTACCGGTGACTCCTTTTCACCTGCAATCGCCAACTGGTAAGTTGACGGGATGCTGTAAGTCCGTGGTAGCAGGGTCACATTCGCTGGTAGTTGGTCAAATTTTGCCCGGATTTTATCCGTCATCTGACCGACAAGGACCACCGGCCGGTCAAGCTTTGCTAATTGGTCAAGTAATGTATCAATCCCCAGGTGTTGGTCAGCAATCTTATTTACTAGCGTGCCGTCTTCCCACTGGTAAGCACCGGCAAAGACATTTCCCCGCCGGGCATCAAAGAAGGGCACGATTACGGCTTTTGCTGTTGGGACAACGTTTCGTGCCAAGACCGCGAGGCTGGAAACCCCGACTAAGTCAATTTTTTCCGTATCTGCCAACACCTTGGCAGTCGTAACCGCGATCCGTACCCCCGTATAAGAACCAGGCCCCTGGGCGACGACTACCCGGTCGAGATCAGTCGGTTGCCACTTTACTAGTTCAAATAACTTACTAATCGCTGGCATTAGGTAAATACTGTGGTTGCGCACCATGTTAAGGGTCGTGGTGGCTAACAATTGCTCATCTTCAACCAGGGCAACACTCATTGGGTGGTTGGATGTATCGATGGCAAGTATTTTCATTTTGATCAATCCTTTCAATCATCTTACATATTATCACAATGGATAAGTTTTGACCCCCTTTTGCTTTTAATTCTGCCAAACCATTTCTAAATTGAAAATTACGATTTGAATTATGCGTCACCAATTTCCATGGTTGGTCAAGAATAATGATTGTTAATCAATATATTTATAAAACTTAATTTTTAAAATATTTCCCCCTGACTTAGCTAAAAATCATTTGTTCCCACAAAATAAATGAAGGCGTTTACATTTTATTATTGCAACCGCTTGCACAAATTAAAAAAGATGATATTCTAATGACGATTATTAATTAATCAGATGCAGTTATTATGGAGGTTTTTTATTATGGACGCAAAGAAAGGAAAAAAACAATTACCTACACTAGCGTTTTCTGTATTGATGTTAATGACTTTTGGTAACTTAGGGACCTCAATGGCGTTTGCCCTGCAAAGCGCCAACATGGGGCGGATTTTCCAAACCCTTGGTGCTGACCCAACTAAGCTGGGATACTTCTTTATTCTGCCACCACTGGCCGGAATGATTGTTCAACCACTAGTTGGTTACTTCTCTGACCGGACTTGGATTCCTAAACTTGGTCGGCGGTTACCATACCTGATTGTCGGGACAATTGTTGCGGTCATCGTAATGTGCCTGTTGCCTAATTCTGGTTCATTAGGGTTTAAGACATCCACCGCCCTGTGGTTTGGTGCGGTCGCAATCCTGTTTATGGACTTATCTTCCAACATGTCAATGCAACCATTTAAGATGATGATTTCTGATATGGTTAACGATAAGCAAAAAGACATTGCGTGGTCGTGGCAAACAATCTGGGGTAACATCGGTTCTGTTGCTGCGAACTTGTTCCCATTCTTCTTAACCTGGATTGGTGTCGAAAACGTTGCTGCTAAAGGGGAGCTTCCCGATTCAGTTAAGCTTTCCTTCTACCTCGGTTCATTAATTCTGGTCGTTTCTTCAATTTTTACGATTTGGAAAGTTGATGAATATGATCCAGCTACGTACGCTAAATACCATGGTTTAGACGAAAACGAAGAAATTAGCGAAAACTTCTTTACAATTATTAAAAATGCTCCAAAGGTCTTCTGGACGTTAGGATTGGTTGAATTCTTCTCCTGGACTGGTTTCCAATACCTCTGGACATACGGTACTGGTACTGTTGCTGAAAACATCTGGCACACTAAGGATGCTGCTAGTGCTGCATACCAAGCTGCCGGTAACTGGTTTGGTGTTTTATCAGCCGTTGAAGTTGCTGTTGCTATTATTTGGGGCCTTGTTTTAACCCGGTTAAATGATAAGCTTCGTAAGCCTGCCTATGCCTTTGGGATGATTGTCGGCGCACTTGGTTTCTGGGGTCTTTCTGTTGCACCAACCCGCTTCTTATCCTTTGTCGCCTTCATCGGAATTGGTATTTGTTGGGTAACAATTAACTCAATTCCATTTACTATCTTAACAAATGCCCTTGACGGTAAGCACGACGGTACTTACATGGGACTCTTTAACTGTTGGATCTGTTTCCCACAAATTGTCGCCTCAGTTGCTTCCTTTGCTCTTTTCCCAATGCTTGGCAATGATATTCCACACATGCTGGTTGCATCCGCAATCTTAGCATTAATTGGTGCCTTTGCCGTTTACGCCGTTAAGGAAACATCAGTTGAAAAAGGAGATATTGACTAATGAACTTTGCAGCGATTTACCACCGGCCAGAAAGTGAGATGGCGTTCTTATATGATGCCCACACGATGCGGATCCGTCTCCGAACAGCTAAAAATGATGTTGTCAAAGTCGAGCTTCTTCATGGTGACCCATATAGCTTACGTAGTCTAGTAGGGATAAAGCCACCGTTTTATACTCAACCAACACCAATGGATAAGATTATTACTGATGATCTTTATGATTATTGGCAATTAGCTGTTACTGAGCCCAAGAAACGCTTAGCCTACGCCTTTAAGATCACCGGTGCAGATAAGACAGTCACTATCTATACCGACCGTGGATTTATTGCACCAGATGATGAAGAACAACTTAACGACCTTAATACCTACTTCCGGATGCCATTTTTCCAGACAATTGATGCCGTTCATGCACCAGAATGGGTTAAAAAGACAGTATGGTATCAAATTTTCCCTGAGCGTTTTGCTAATGGCGACAAAACTAATGACCCTGAAGGAACAAAAACGTGGGATCCAAGCGTTACCCCTGGACGACAAGACTTTTACGGTGGTGATTTACAGGGAGTTCTCGACCACCTTGACCACCTTAAGGAATTAGGCGTCAATGGAATTTACTTCAACCCGATTTTTAAGGCTTCATCAAATCATAAATATGACACCGAAGATTACTATCAAATAGATCCCCACTTTGGTGATGATGACCTCTTCAAGAAGGTTGTCAAAGAAGCGCATAAACGAGGCATCAAGGTTATGCTCGATGCGGTCTTTAACCATATCGGTGATAAATCACCCCAGTGGCAAGACGTCTTAAAAAACGGCAAAAATTCAAAGTACAGTGATTGGTTCCACGTTAATAAATTCCCTGCTACCTATACCCCAACGGATAACTTTGAGTTTACCCCGGACGCAACTTACGATACCTTTGACTATACACCGCATATGCCAAAGTTAAACACCGCTACACCAGCAGTTCAAGACTACTTGCTGGGGATTGCGAAGTACTGGGTGGAAAAGTTTGATATTGACGCTTGGCGCTTGGATGTTGCAAATGAAATTGACCACCACTTCTGGCGCCGTTTCCACCAGGAGATGGTTGCACTCAAACCAGACTTCTATATTCTCGGGGAAATCTGGCACACGTCACAGGCATGGCTTAATGGTGATGAGTTTAGCGGTGTAATGAACTATACTTATACCACGGCAATTCTCCATCACTTTGTCAAACATCAACTAACTGCTCCCCAACTGGTTGAACAGCTTGGAAATCAGCTAATGAAGTACCGGGATCAAACTAATCAAATGATGTTTAATGCTTTAGATTCGCACGATACTGCTCGTGTGATGACCCTTGCTAATCATAACATTGACCTAGTTAAACAAACCTTTGCCTTCACCTTCCTCCAGCCAGGCGTTCCTTCAATTTATTATGGAACCGAATATGGAATGGACGGTGCTAATGACCCTGATTGTCGGAAGCCGATGAATTGGCACCCAGATAACCAAGGTCAGCAGATGTTTAACTTTATGCACCAACTCGTTAATTGGCGCCGGAATAACTGGCAAACTATCTCTGAAGGAACTATTCGCTTTAGCGTCTTACCGAACGGGCTAATAGAAGTCCAGCGGCAGTTAGATGACCAGCAGTTAGTCGGTTATTTTAACACCACCAATACTGCGGTCAGCTTTACCGCAACTGGGGAAAAGTTGATGGCACAAAACTATTCCAATGGTCAATTAGCTAAGGATGGCTTTGTCATCACTAAGTAACTTCCGTTGCCTAGGAAGGACTGTTGATTAACTGCACCATATTAATTCTCAAATTCCGCTAAACAACAAATAAAAATCTTACAAAGCAAAAGGCTAGCTAAGCAATCACCTGCTGATTGTTTGACTGGCCTTTTCTATGATACTGAAACTAACTATCCTTAAAAAGGGAAAATCCAGATGATTGCTTCACTTATGTCAGCAAAGCAATCATCTGGATTTTTCGCAATTATTCTACTTTAGCGGTTAGTTTAACTAGTCGCGGTCATCATAACCCTTTGGGTGGGTTGAGTGCCACTTCCAGGCGGTTGCAATGATGTCATGAACATCATCGTACTTTGGCTTCCAGCCTAAGATTGTCCGGGCCTTATCACTAGCCGCAACTAATGAGTCTGGATCACCGGGACGGCGAGGGGCCATCTTCGCAGGAATTGGCTTGCCGGTAACTTCCCGGGCAGCCTCTAACATTTGCTTGTTGGAGAAGCCGGTTGATGAACCAAGGTTAAAGGCATTACTCTTGTTGCCAGCTTCAAGGTACTTGATTGCCAAGATGTGGGCATCAGCAAGGTCCATTACGTGAACATAGTCCCGCACGTTGGTTCCGTCAGGAGTATTGTAGTCATCACCAAAGATGCTCAATTCATCCCGTTTCCCCTGGGCCACTTGTAAGATGATTGGTACTAAGTGGGTCTCTGGACCGTGGTCTTCACCAATCGTGCCATCAGGAGCTGCCCCGGCAACGTTAAAGTAACGAAGAGCAACGAACTTGATCCCATATGCCTTATCTGCCCAGGCCATCATTTCTTCCATCATTAACTTACTCAAGCCATATGGGTTAATTGGCTTTTGCGGGTCTGTTTCCTTGATCGGCATGTGTTCAGGAACACCATATGTCGCCGCAGTTGAGCTGAAGACAATGTACTTGATGTCGTGGTCATGCATTGCTTCAAGCAAGGTAATCATCCCACCAGTGTTGTTGTCAAAGTACTTCAGCGGCTTACTCATTGATTCAGGTACAATTGAGAAAGCAGCAAAGTGAACCACTGCCGTAATATCTTCGCTATCAAAAACCTTGTCTAGGAACTTACGGTCGCGAATGTCACCTTCATAAAACTTCGCCTGTGGATTAATTGCGTCACGGTGACCAGTTGAGAGGTTATCTGCAACAACAACGTCTTCACCATGATCGATTAAGTCTTTTACCATGTGGGAACCGATGTATCCGGCACCACCAGCAACTAAAATAGCCATCTTATTTCCTCCTTGATCCAACTAAAGCTTTCATTAGTGATTGTAGCACAGTTTTACCATTAACTATTAGTAAAATTTAGTAAAAACAGATAAAAATTTAACCGTTTTCATCCCCGCAATCATAACGATGCAATATCACCAAAGTCAATTTGGTGGTCCAGGTACTTAAAGAGGAGCCCTTCCCGCAACCCACTGTTGCTAAAGCTGACCTCATCAATTGCTAACTGCCGCATCAGGGTAAAGAGCGGTAAAAGCCCGCCGACAACTACGTCGGCCCGGCCCTTCGTGATGCCGCGAATGCCAGCCCGCATTTGCCGGTCGCCTTCTAGTAGCTGGTGCATAATCAAAAAGGCCTCTTCTGACCGCATTGTCAAACCATGGACCGGCATTACCTCGTCGGGGTTGAGTGCCTGCTGCCAGCGGAAAACTTTGGCAAGGGCCCGGTTACAGCCACCGAGGGCAATGATCTTTGTCTGCCGCAGCCGACTCAACCACAGCTGTTGGGAAAGAACTTCATCAATCCGCACAATGGCATCAAACAAGTTCGCCGCATCAATCTTATCCTCCAGGTGGTAGCGCTGGGAGATTAGCACTGACCCCATTGGGATACTGACTGTTTCCTCTGCTTCACCATTGTTAACGGAAATTAGTTCCATACTGGCCCCACCGGTATCAAGGATCAAGCCCTTATCAATTGGCAAGGTGCGGCTTACCCCGACGTAATCAAGGTACGCTTCCCGTTCACCACTGATAACGTGAATGTCAAAGCCGGTCTGCTTTCTCACATCGGCTAAAAACTGGGCCTGGTTTTGCGCCTGGCGAACAGCGGCGGTCGCCACTGCAACGACCGTCAGTCCCTTATCCTTATACTGGTTACAAATTGCGCGAAACTCGGTCAAGGCATCGAGGGTTCGCTTAATTGGGGCTGGTTTAAGCATCTTTTCTGGTCCCATATTTGATGCTAACCGCACATACCGTTTTTCATACTGGGCTGTCTCGTAACTGCCATCTGCTTGAATTTTAGTAATCTTTAACCGGACTGAATTAGAGCCAAGGTCAATAATTGCAAGGTATTTTTCTTTGACCATCCACTAGTCATCCTTTCTGTCATCGAGGTGAAGGTTCGAAACATGCTTGGTCAAAGTCTCAAATACTGATGAAAAGTGTTTTTTTGCCTTCTTTTCCCGCTTGATGTTCTTATTCAGGGTCATTGCCTGTTCAACAAAGTATTCTTGTGCGTTAAATGGCGTTGCATCACCACGGTCGATTCGCTCGTAGTGATCACCAACCAGCCGCCGGGCCTTCACATTGTCCTTCCACATCATATCAAAAATATGGATGGCGTGGGCCTTCGTATCTTCCTGGGTAACCGGGAAGAGCTCCTCTACCCGCCGGTTTAAATTCCGGGTCATCATATCTGCACTAGCCAGGTAGATTTCATCATGACCATTGCTCTTGAAGTAGTAGATCCGGGAGTGCTCAAGGAAGCGACCGACGATTGAGTGGACTTCGATGTTGCCGTGTAATTCCGGAAGGTCATTGCGCAAGCAGGTAATCCCGCGGACAAGTAGTTCAACCTTTACCCCGTTGGCCGCCGCGTCATACAGGTGGGCAATAATCTGCTTATCGGATAGTGAGTTCATCTTCATCCGGATCAAGGCCGGGTTACCATTTTGTGCATTTTCAATCTGCTCGTCAATTTTGGCATTGATAAATGTCCGAATCCCGTTTGGCGAAACCCGTAACTCGTTGAAGTAGGCTGGCCGGGCAAATCCAGAGAGCATGTTAAAGAGGTTGGTCATGTCAATTCCCAATTCGTGGTCACAGGTAAAAATCCCCATGTCGGTATAGAAGTGGGCCGTTACATCATTATAGTTTCCCGTGCCAAGGTGCATGTACCGCCGTAAACCATCTTCATCACGCCGGATTACCAGGGCGACTTTACAGTGGGTCTTTAGGCCAACCAAACCGTAGATAACGTGACAGCCCATTTGTTCTAGCCGTTGGGCCCAGCGCACGTTATTTTGTTCGTCAAAACGGGCCTTCACTTCAACAAGGACCGTCACTTGTTTTCCTTGTTGGGCAGCCATCCCCAGGTACTTGATAATCGGTGAGTTCCCTGAAACCCGGTAAAGGGTCATCTTGATTGCCAAAACATCGGGGTCAATAGCTGCCTGGTGGATAAAGTTGACCACTGCCTGGAAGTTATCGTACGGGTGTTGCATCAGGTAATCTTGCTGGCGAATGGCCGTAAAGATGTTGTGTTCCATATCCAAAGCAGGGTCCAGGTAAGGCTTGTACGGAGCAAAGCGGAGGTCATCATGACCATCAACCATCCCCGCAAGTTTCTTCAAAAAAGTCAAGTCAACTGGCCCATCGACTTCATACAGGGACCGTTCGCTCACGTGAAGGTTATCAATCAGCTGGTCCTTCAACCATTCATCAATCGTTGTGGGAACTTCCAGTCGCATTACCTGCCCGTGCTCCCGTTCTCGCAGCTGGTGCTTAACGGCCCGCAAGAGGTCTGAGGTATCTTCTTCCGCAACGTCCAGGTCCATGTCCCGCATTACCCGGTAGGAAGCCGTAGCAAGGATCTCATAACCGGGGAATAATGCTCCTAAGAATTCGGTCACGATCTCATCAATTAGGATGAAGTTGTTTTCCCCGGGAAGGCGGACGAGGCGTTTATAAATTTCGGGAACCCGGACTGTGGCAAACTTAATGTCTGCTTCCTTGCGGTCATCGTGTGGTTCCGTTTGCCGGCGGTGAACTTCCTGGTCCCCTTCCAGGATTTCGTCTGTTTCACGGGCACCCGCCGTCACTTTCCGCCGGAGCCGGATTGCAATGTTTAATGAATTGTTAGAGATAAACGGGAATGGCCGGGAGGCATCGTCCGCCATCGGGGTCAGCACCGGCATCAATTCATCGTCAAAGTACCGGCGGATAAACTCGTATTGTTTGTCGTCGAGGTCAGCAAAGTGGAGGATGTCAATCTCGTGTGCTGCTAATTCCGGGATAATCTGCTGGTTGTATACCTCGTAACGCTGCTTTACCATCCGGTGTTCTTTTTCGTTAACGGCATCGAGCTGCTCTTCCGGCGTCAGTCCCGAAGCATCAGTCGTTGTCACGTTTGCTGCTGCCAGCTTGTGCAACGAGGCAACCCGGACCATGAAAAATTCGTCAACGTTACTCTGCGTTATCCCCAAGAAATTGGCCCGTTCAAGTAAGGGATTCCCAGGATCAATGGCTTCACCAAGTACCCGGCCGTTAAAGTCGATCCAGCTGAGTTCACGGTTAACATAGTTTTGTGGTTTATAAAAATCCTTGTACATCGTTAGTAGTTGCTCCTCTCCGTTAGTACCGGTTGAATCCCGTAAACATCCTTAAATAGTTGTGACTTCTTGCTAAATGACCATTTTTCCAGCACTAAGTCATCATTGGCCGTCGCCTTAATGATTAAGCGATCGTCCGCAGTTAGCTTCAGGTTGAGGTCTGAAATCTTCTGCAACCGTGAATCATCAAGCGCATCAACCAGCCGTAAAATCGCCGCTAACTTGGCAACGGGCATTTGGATCTCGTCGTCTAGGTGACGGTAATGGGCCTGGTTAATATCCGGTGACTCCGCACTATGGTAGCGGGCGACTTCCGCAATGATCCGGTTGTCCTTATCCGATAACCCAATCAACGGGTTGGCCTCTAAAACGTAAGCCGAGTGCCGGTAGTGACCCTTTTGGTTAATGAAGTTTCCAATGTCATCAAGCCGGCTGGCAATCTCTAATAATAGTCGCTCATGCTGCCCCAAACGGTGGATTGGCCGTAACTGGTCAAATAGCTGGAGCGAAAACTGGGTAACAAAATCACGGTGGGCCGAATCAACCCCGTACCGTTCAGAGATATTATCAGCAGCGGTGCGAATCATTGTGTTAATCTGCCGCTGGGTCTGGTCGTTATTAACCCCGATCCCGTGGCAAATCCCGTCCATCATCGTGATATCCGTGACATACAATCCTGCCGGCTGGATCAAGCGCTCGGTCCGCGCGGCTACCAGGTAGTTTGGTAATAGCAGCTCAAATTGTTGGTCGTCAATTGCGATATCCTGGACTAGGTCATCCTTCGTCGGTGACAAAATCTTTAAGTAATCATCGTGGAACTTGTCCATTGATACCGCGGCAATTTGTTCGTTCTGGGGCAAGAAGAGTTTATTCAGTGACAGGGCATTTTGCACCAGCATAACCGTATGCTTTTTCTTCGTTAACTCTGGCGTAAGGTATTCAAGCTTACTACTGATGTAATCTTGAATAATCTCGGTTGGGTTAGTGGCCGTCTTCCGCAGGTTTTGCACCAGCCGACTAATCTTCACGTTCCCCAAGTCGATGTCCCACGCCCGCTCAAAGCTGCCATGGTGGAAGTAAGCCAGGGTGGTCGAATTCAAGCCAATACTGAGCAAGTACATGTTGTGCTTGCTCAACTTTGTAAATTCCGGCAGGAGGGTCAAAATGTAACTCATCGACTGGGCCATAATCTGGTTATTATTTAGCCACTCAATTTGAAGGCCGACGCGCACTTCAAGCTGGTCCGCAACATAGCGGGCGGTCACGGCATCCAGGTCTTCATAGTCACCATAAAACTTGACCGGCGTTGCCTGGTAATCCTTGATGATCTGCTTAAATCCTTCGATATTATTAACGATGGCCGCCATGTTTTCTGAATAATTAGCAACCTTCTTCTCACCGACGTTCAACAAGCCAGAGCGAACGTTATTAATCACCCGCAGACTAGGCACTTCCACAATTCTTAAGCTTACTTGGTCTGGTTCCAAGTAAATTATCGCCGTCAATGACTTTTTCACTTAAACCCACTCCTCACTTTTACTACTACTTTAAGAATAACATTTTCATATGTATCTCACCACAATTCAGGAGGAGAGCTTCCGAAAAGAAAAAAGACCGGCGAAATTACATTTCTCCAGTCTTGTTTATGTATTTATTTCTAATTGTTAGCAGTTATCCCACTCAATTCCAGCGACCGCATTAACGCCATCTGCTACCTTAATCTCGTGTCTGGTTAACAACTGATCGTCAACTAACTGGGGCTGATTGACCCGGCTAGCCACTGTCTCGCCATCACGAACTTCCCGTAAGTATTGCAGGCTAAACTTCCGCAAGCGGTGGTGACGCAAGAAGTCGCGACCAAGGGGGTCTAATAGCCAGTCAAAATAACGGGCATTGTTGACGTGGTGGTTGGCGTCAAGGTCAAAGTAACGCACCTGGTAGTCCTTTTGTAACACTTCGTCATCCGCTGACAACTTTGCTGGCCGCTTTAAGCGGGAAATCCGTTTAACCGCGGGCGATTGGTAGGGCGTAATCAACTCCGGGGGAATTGACTCCATCCGCCGCGTCGTCAAATTCATGAAGACAAAGATAGCCTTGATCTTCGCGTACACAATGTGGTGCTCTTGGTCGGTCAACCAAAATTCCCGAACAGCAAAGAACCGGTTATAGGCAACGGCCCGTGTCCCAAGAATAACGGTATCGCCAAAGGTCGGCTGCTCCTTTGTCAGTTCGCCTTCATAGCCACTGACCACCCAGGTCCCACCGGTCTGTTGGACAAGCTTCGTATCCATTCCCAGTGACATGCTATGCTCATCGGATGCCATTGAGATCATGCTGAGGAGCATGCTCATGCTCGGGTGACCGGTCTCATCACATTCATAGTAAGTTAATAAATGTGGCATCTCATACGTTTGTGCCCCTTGCTTCAAGTCCATATCCTATCTCCTACAATTGATGGTACTGCTTATACAGTTCTTGCCGTTTCATATTATTCCGCTTGGCAACGAGTTTAATCGCCGCATTCGTCGAAAGGCCTGTTAAGATTGCCTGATCAACCTGCTCCGTTAGTGGTAATGACAATGACTCATCCTGGTCATCGGCTTCTGGATGGTCATTTCCCGCTACCAACACGACAAACTCTCCCCGGGGCTGGTGCTCTGCAAACCAGGCCGCAACTTCGCCGAGACTCCCCCGCGTAAATTCTTCATAACGCTTGGTAAGTTCCCGGGCTAAAACCACCTGCCGCTGGTCACCAAAGACTTCGGCCATCGCAGCGAGTGTCTTCTTTAACCGGTGTGGTGCTTCATAGAAAATCATCGTCTCTTGCCGGTTCTTCAACGCTGCCAGTGCCGTTAACTGCTGCTGGTGCTTCCGTTCTAAGAAGCCATAAAAATAAAATGGCTGGGGAACCAGGCCAGAAGCAATTAGGGCCGTCAAGCCCGCATTGGCACCGGGCAGTGGAACAACAGGGATTCCCTCTTTTACAGCGGCTTCAACCAGCTCTTTTCCGGGATCGGAAATTGAGGGCATCCCCGCATCACTACACTGCGCAATCGAAGTCCCATCCTTTAGCTTAGCGATAAGTTCAGGAATCCGCTGCTCCGTGTTGTGCTCGTGAAAGCTAATCTGCCGGGTGGTGATTTCAAAATGATTTAATAGCTGCTGGGTGTGCCGGGTGTCTTCGGCCGCAATCAAGTCAACCTCCTGCAGGGTCTTAATCGCCCGGAAAGTCATGTCATCAAGGTTGCCAATTGGCGTTGGGACAAGGTAAAGGCGACCTGTTGCCGTCTCATTAAAACTACTTACTTGTTGCATACTCTACTTTGTCACTCCTTGCTCATGACCGAAAATAGCATCTAAACAAAACGTGCATGATTCATTAGGCGCCAACCGCTTTCCATAGTATTCACTACAGACGTGAAAGCCTTGCTGGTAAAGCTCTTTTAAATTTTGCCGGGAGCCCGATAACTGGTCATCACTGTGCCGCGGTTGGTTTTGCTTGATCACTTGGCGTAAGTGTTCATTTTCAATCGAAAGCTCAACATTTTTCTCCAGAATTTCGGTAATCTGTACCTGGAGTTGCTCCATGTTATCGACCAGGTCTTTCATCTGCTTCGTTACCTGAGCAAAACGTTCATAAATGTTGCTTGAATTATGTTGCTCACTCATTTTCTCGCCCCTATCTCGTCGCTAATGTTTGGACAATCCGGATTGTCAACTGCTCGGCGACATTTTGAAAGCTAATATTTTGCTCCAACATATGCCGGGTCGCCAGCGTTAACTGACTGGCGGTCAATATTTTACTGGCAGAATACTTACTAGCCACCCCTTGTAAATCATTCACCGCATTAGTAAAGTGCAGGCGGGCAGGGTCATTAATCCCCGTAGAGATCATCAATGTATCACGCCACACTAATGTCATTAGGTCTAAAATAATCTGCTGCTTAACACGGTCCGCTGCCAGCTTCACTAAGCCCGTCTGAACATCAACAAAGCCCAACATATCTGGCTTAGCAGTATCTTTGTACCACTGCAAGACAGCTTCGATTGCATTAGCAAACCAGTTATCTTCTTGCCACGACGCAATTGTTTCAACCGAGTCGGTTATCCCCACCGCAATCTGCCGTTGGCTGGCGGGAATATCATGCTCCGCTAACACTTGCAAGAGAGTATCACGCTTTAGTGGCTGCAATTCGATCACCTGTGTCCGCGACCTTATCGTCGGCAAAAGCGCACTCTTATTAGTCGTCATCATCAAGATGTAAACACCCGGGCTCGGCTCTTCGATAAACTTCAGCAGGCTATTAGCCGCTCCCGTTGTCATCTTATCGGCGTCCTTAATAATAAAGAGCTTCTTGTTCCCTTCTACCGCACTCTTGGTAAATTCTGCCTTGAGGTGACGGATCTCATCAACCTTAATCTGCCGACCCTCTGGTGCTGCCATCACGATGTCCGGGTGGTTACCTGACAAGATTCGCTGACACTCTGGACAAGTCATATCTGGCTCATTTCCTTGCGGGTGAAGGCAAAATAGGCGCAGGGCTAGCCACTTGGCAATTGACATCTTCCCGGCCCCACCAGGACCAACTAACAAATAGGCATGGGCTAGTTCATTATTTTTTAAAATCTTTTGAAAGCGGGCAATAATTGCTGGTTGTAATTGCTCAGCACGTGTTCGCTGTTGTTCAACCACCCATCATCACCTACTTAAAACTGGATAAAATCTTCAACCGGTAAGACAAAGACCGTCGCCCCACCGATCCGGACATTGACAGGGAAAGCAGAGCCCCCTTCAACATCCATGTGCATCTGCGAAGTAACGTATTGTTCCCGTGACTCAGCGTTCTTCTTAATCACATCTAATACCTCTTGGACGCGGTCGTTTTCAACCCCGATTAAAAAGGTTGAGTTTCCTTCACGTAAAAACCCACCGGTCGTTGATAGCTGGGTGACGTGGATGTCCGCCTTGTTGAAAGCCTTCCGCAAGCGGTTGCTATCCTTCGACTGAACAATTGCAATAATCATTTTCATCGTTAATCACTCTTTTCATTAAATAATTCTGGAAAACGGTCGTGAATTGTTGACTCTACATCGTTAATTACATCGCTAAGTGGTTGACTAGCATCGATCAGCTTAATCCGCTCTGGATGTTCCCTTTGCAAGCGCAGGTAGGACTTTCGCACAGTCTGGTGAAAGGTCAGTTTTTCCTTATCCAGGCGGTTGACCTGGTTTGCCCGGTGGGCAGCAATCCTGTTCAGCCCTAATTCAGACTCAATATCGAGGTAAATTGTTAACTGCGGTAGCAAGCCATCAATGGCAAACTGGTTAATCTGCCAAATTGCCTCTTCACCAAGTTGGCGGCCCGCCCCTTGGTAGGCGATCGAGCTATCGACATAGCGGTCGCACAGGATTATCTTCCCCGCTTGAAGCCCCGGGACGATTTCTGAGACGATATGCTGGCGCCGCGCGGCCGCAAATAAGAGCGCTTCTGTCCGCCCATCCATGTCAGTATTTTGCCCATCGAAGAGAACCTGGCGAATCTCTTCTGCGATATGGTTTCCTCCTGGTTCCCGAGTATACATTACCCGGTCGCCAAACTGAGCGGTTAAGTCTGCTTGCACCTGCCGCATCACGCTGGTCTTCCCTGCACCGTCTGGTCCTTCAAATGAAATAAATTTTCCGTCCATCTCTATCTGACCTCCTAGCGGTCAATTACCCCGTGATTCAGCTTCCCATGAACCTTGAACTTGCGGGCAAGCTTATACAGGTACAAAAACTTTTGCTCCTGGATCCGTGTCCGGTAGTGAAGCTCACTATTTACATTCGCCTCATAAACCGCTCGTTCGGTCTCGCGTGCATGGTCCCAGCTCGCCTTCGTGGAATAGACCGCGTCGAGCAGGCGCTGGTTCCGGTCACGTTTTAACTGTTCTGCTGATCGCTTAAAAAACATTCTCTTACATCTCCGTTCGGCCCTGAACCGCCTTAAATAACGTCATCTCATCGGCGTAGTCAATGTCTGCCCCCACTGAGAGTCCGTGGGCAAGGCGGGTCACCTTGATTCCAGCAGGCTTGATTAGTTTGGCCAGGTAACCTGCCGTTAGTTCACCATCTGATGAAGCATTGGTTGCAATAATCACTTCTTTTACTTCATCATCCTTTTGCAGTCGCTTAAGCAAGCCCGTGATATTGATATCCTCCGGGCCGGTCCCGGCAACGGGAGAAATCACCCCATGCAAGACATGATACATTCCGTGGTATTCATGCATCCGCTCCATTGCCATAATATCTTGTGATTGCTCAACAACCAGGATCTGAGAATGATCACGGGTCTTATCACGACAAATCGGACATGGGTCTTCCCCGGTAATATTGCCACAAATACTGCAATCATGCAGGTCACGCTTAGCAGACAAAAGGGACTTAGCAAAATTAGTGACATCATCTTCTTGCATCGTCAGGGTATAAAAAGCCAGCCGGGTGGCTGTCTTTTGCCCAATTCCCGGCAATTTAGTGTAGCTTTCGATTAATTTTGCTAATGGCTCTGGATATTGAATCACTTTTTACAACCCCATACCCTTAGTGTACTTGCCTAACTTTTGTTGGGTGGCGTCGTTTACCTGCTTCATTCCGTCCTTAATTGCAGCAATAACAAGGTCTTGGAGCATGTCAACATCATCGGGATCAACGGCTTGCGGGTCAATCTTCAAGTCAACCAATTGGTTATCACCACTGAAAGTAGCAGTCACCATGTCATCGGGGGCCTTCCCCACAAATTCTTGCTTAGCAAGGTCTTCTTGTTCTGCCATCATTTTCTTTTGCATTGCCTTTGCTTGCTTCATCATTTGTTGCATGTTCATTCCGCGCATCATAATATCATCCATCCTTTATTTTTAATTATCTTCTACTTTAACAACATCACTGCCAAATAGTTTTTGGGCAGTTGCAACTGGGTCATCTACCGCCGATTGGGGGGCAGCTGGCTCGTCTGGCAACGGGGGCTGTGGTGCTTGTTCCGGACTTGCCGGAGCACTTGCTGAGTCTGCCACTGGTGCCTGTTTAACTGGCTGGTCTGCGACTTTGGGACCATGCTTACCAAAGCCATGATCCTTGATAAAGTCTTGGCGGATCTGCGGCCACTTGTCTTTTGGTACGAATACTACCTGCCGCTCATTGCCTGTCAACCGTTGCAAGGCGTTTTCCATGTTGTCTAACAAGGTCGTATCGTCTGCTGCCTGCTGGAATAAGAAGGGGTAGTTAAACGCAACAATAATCCCGACTGCGCTGGCAGCAACTGGCTCTGATACATGGAGCAACGACCGTTGTGGAACTGATAGCATATTAAGCATATCTCCCCACAGGTCACGGACATTTACAAGGTCTTGCCGCGTTGCATTTTCCAATACGGGGTAGACCTTATTAATATTAACATGAACTTTCCGTTGTTGAACCCGCGGTTGCTCATTTGCCTGCCGGGGGGGTGCCGTCGCAGGCCGTGCTTGCGGACGTGGATTAGCCTGTAGCTGTTTAACGGTCTGTTGGAGTTGCTGGATTTCTTGTTGTAACTTTTCAACAGTCTCATCGGCAACCGGTGACGGCGCCCCTGCTTCTGGCTGGTGGTGCTGCTGAATCTGAGCGAGCTTAATTGTTAAGACTTCGAGATAGACATCCGGATGGGTCGTAAACCGCATCTCTTCCTGGATGTTATTAAGCTCGTCAATCATCTGGTATAAAGTCTCAGCGGTCGCCGCCTTGGTCAGTTCTTGGAAGTCTTCTTCCTTTAAGCCCGTACTCTCAACATTAATCAAGCTTGGCGATTCCTGGTATAACAAGACATCGCGAATAAAGGAGATCTGGTCTTCAATAAAGCGTTGCCCGTCCTTTCCCTCGCCTAAGATGTCCTTCATTGTATCGAGGGCGGTGGCACCTTCGTGTTCACAAACTTCTAAGAAATACTTCTTCAGTAGTTGCTTGGTCACACTCCCGGTCACCAACAGGGCATCGTCGAGTTTGACCTCATTGTCACTAAAGGAAAGCACCTGGTCAAGGATACTTAAGGCATCCCGCATCCCCCCTTCAGCCGCGTTGGCAATCACCCATAGTGCCTTTTCATCGTAGTCAACCTGCTTTTGGTCCAGGATATACTTCATCCGGTCAAAGGCATCCTGGGCGGAGATCCGGCGAAAATCAAACCGTTGTACACGTGAAATAATGGTAAGGGGAATCTTGTGTGGCTCCGTTGTGGCAAGGATAAAGATTACGTTTGCCGGTGGTTCTTCAAGAGTCTTGAGCAAGGCATTAAAAGCCCCCGTCGAAAGCATATGCACTTCATCGATGATGTAAACCTTGTAATCTGCCTGCGTTGGCGCGTATTTTGCCTTATCGCGAATATCACGAATCTCTTCCACCCCGTTGTTCGAGGCCGCATCAATTTCGATTACATCATTAAGCTGACCGTTGGTAATGGCCTTACAGATTGCGCACTCATTGCAGGGCTCGCCGTCTTTTGCGTGGTGACAGTTAACCGCCTTAGCAAAAATCTTAGCGGCAGATGTCTTCCCCGTCCCCCGCGGACCAGCAAACAAGTACGCGTGACTAATTTGGTTAGTAATAATCGCATTCTTTAGTGTTCTTGTGACAACCTGCTGGCCGACAAGATCATCAAATCTCTGCGGACGCCAAACACGATACAACGCCTGATAGCTCATCGCCAAACTTCCTTTCTAAATTTAAAATACTAATAAATAGTATACTAGTAATATATCGTAGAAAGTAGTGATTTACATAAAATTTTAAATAGAAAAAGGAGATTAGGCAATCACCCAATCTCCAGCTTAATTATCAATAAAACTTAGGGCACAAGACACAGCAAACTTAGTGCTGCTTCCTTCCAGACCTGACACGGTTCGTAAGCGTGCCCTTGCCCTAAGGCCTTACGGCAAATAGTATATTACACTATTTTTCTTTAAATTGCTAGGGGGTAGCCCGATTTTTACGCCGCAGGGCCTTGCGTTTTTTCCGAATCGCCCGGAAAAAATCTTTCAACATCTGACTACACTCATCCCCAAGTAGGCCAGCATGAACTTTGACCTGGTGGTTGAGCCGCGAATCGTTTAACAAATGATAAAGGCTGTCAACTGCCCCGGCTTTCGGGTCACTCGCCCCGTAGTAGACATTTTTAATGCGGGCATTGACGATTGCCCCGCTACACATAATGCACGGTTCTAACGTCACATATAGGTCACAATCTTCCAGGCGCCAACTGTGAAGGTTAGTGCATGCTTCCATAATCGCAAGCATCTCGGCATGGTAAGTCACGTCCTGAAACTTCTCCCGCATATTATGGCCGCGCCCGATCACCTGGCCATCGTGGACAACAACCGCCCCAATCGGCACTTCATCGAGAATCGCTGCCTTGCGGGCCTCAATAATTGCCAGCCGCATAAATTTTTGGTGTTCAAGGTCAGTTGAACTATTTTTTTCCATCTTTTTTCTCCATTTTTGTAAAAATCATCTTAGATTCAGTGTATAATATTGCAGTGAATTTTTGAAATTCTTTTAAGTGACTAATCATCTGCTCAAAATTAACAAAAAAGTTTCACGGGTTATACCGCCCACCACCAAGCACTATATGTTGTGTTTCACTAATTGTGTGACGCAAAATGTAGTGCTTTTTGATTGATTTTTTTCGATTCCCCGCTATACTAGATACCATTGATTAATCGTTTAGGAGGCTTTCTCATGGTAACTGTATTTTCCAAAAATAACTGCATCCAATGTAAGATGACAAAACGCTTTTTGGAGCAGCATAAAATCGCATTTATTGAACACAACATTGATGAACAACCGGAATATGTAACACAATTAAAGTCCGAGGGCTTTATGGCTACTCCAGTTGTAAAACTTCCTAATGGTAATGCATTCTCAGGTTTTCGTCCTGACCAATTAAATCAACTTGCCTAACTATTAAAGAAGAATTACTAGTAACCACCTTTGCCAGGCAGCAATCCAATTGTTGCGCTGGCTTATTTATTGGCAAAAATCAATTAGAAAGTGAGTTTTTAAAATGGCGTTATCTGACATCGATCTGACCAAGGTTAAATACTATGACTACAACAACGAGGTCAACATTCCCAAAAACGGCCAAATCCAACTCAATAAGGACAAGTTGGCATTGGAGGACTTCCTCAAAGAAAACGTTGAACCCAACACGAAGCATTTTTCTTCATTAGCAGAACGCTACCAGTGGTTGGAAGGCAACGACTACATCGAACCGGGCTTTATGAGCAAGTACCGTGATGAATTTATCGAAGAACTTTATGACTACCTGCAAAAGCAAGACTTCCACTTCCATTCCTTCATGGCCGCTTACAAGTTCTATGCCCAGTACGCACTCCGGACAAATGATAAGGAATACTACCTTGAAAACTACATTGACCGGGTTGCGATGAACGCCCTGTACCTTGCAAACGGTGATGAAGAATTGGCAATGCAACTAGCTGATGAAATCATCCACCAGCGCTATCAACCAGCAACACCAACCTTTTTAAACGTTGGCCGGAAGCGGCGGGGAGAATTTGTTTCCTGCTTTGCCATCCAGACGACCGATGATATGAACACGATTGGCCGGACCATTAACTCCGCCCTCCAGCTTTCAAAAATCGGTGGGGGAGTCGGCATCAACCTCAGCAACCTTCGTGAAGCTGGGGCCCCAATCAAGAAGATCAAGGGGGCAGCAAGCGGTGTCGTCCCAGTGATGAAGCTGCTCGAAGACAGTTTCACCTACTCTAACCAACTAGGACAACGGCAAGGGGCGGGGGTCGTCTACCTCAGTGTCTTCCACCCAGACATCGTCGAATTCCTTGGTGCCAAGAAGGAAAATGCCGATGAAAAGATCCGGATTAAAACCCTTTCCCTCGGAATTACTATTCCTGACAAGTTCTATGAGTTAGTTGAACAAGACGCTGATATGTACTTGTTTAGTCCGTACGACGTTGAACGGGTTTATGGCAAGCCATTCTCCTATGTTGATATCACTGCGGAATACGACAAGATGGTTGCTAACGACGAAATTACCAAGAAGAAGGTCAACGCCCGGGATCTGGAAGACGAAATCAGCAAGCTCCAGCAGGAATCTGGTTACCCATACATCATTAATATTGATACCGAAAACCGGGCTAACCCAATTGCCGGAAAGATTGTGATGAGTAACCTCTGTTCTGAAATTGCCCAGGTCCAGGTCCCTGCCCGGGTAAACGACGACCAGTCATACTCCGAAATGGGGATTGATATTAGCTGTAACCTGGGTTCGACTAACATTGCGAACATGATGGAAAGTCCAGACTTTGGTAAGTCAATCAAGGCGATGATGCGGGGCCTTACCCGGATCAGTGACGTTGAAGACCTTGACGTTGTCCCAACGATCAAGTATGGTAACCAGCTGGCACACTCCGTCGGCCTTGGTGCCATGGGGCTTCACAGCTACCTCGCCAAGCACCACATCCAATACGGTAGTCCCGTTGCCATTGAGTTTACGAGTGTCTACTTCATGCTCTTAAACTACTGGTCACTGGTTGCGTCAAACGAAATCGCCAAGGAACGGCAAGAAACCTTCCACGACTTTGATAAGAGTACGTACGCTGATGGTTCATACTTCGACAAGTACGTTACGAAGGACTGGGGACCACAGTCGGACGTCGTTAAGGAACTCTTTGCGGGCATCTTTATTCCCGGAATTGAAGACTGGCAACAGTTAAAGGAAAACGTGATGAAGGATGGCCTATACAACCAGTACCGGTTAGCCGTTGCGCCGAATGGTTCTACTTCTTACATCAATGACTCGACTGCCAGCCTTCACCCAATCATTAACCGGGTTGAAGAACGGCAAGAAAAGATGATCGGTAAGATCTACTACCCTGCCCCATACCTTTCTAACGATACCATGCCATATTACCGGTCAGCATACGACATGGACATGCGGACAGTTATTGACACTTATGCAGCGGCCCAAGAACACGTTGACCAAGCATTATCAATGACCCTCTTTATGCGGTCAACGATCCCAACTGGCCTTTACGAATGGAAAAACGGCCGGACCAATAAGATGACTACCAGGGATCTTAACATCCTTCGCCACTACGCCTACAAGAAGGGCATCAAGTCAATTTATTACATTCGGACCTTTACCGAAGATAGCGATGAAATCGGGGCAAACCAATGCGAAAGTTGTGTCATTTAATTGCGGTGGTAATTTGATTTAATTATCAGGCACTGGTAAACTTGATATTATGTATAATTGACTTTTTTGACGAGAAATTTCTTGTCAAGAGCATCGTTTTTGAAGGAGCTCACTCGAATGAAACTGGAAGAATTTAAACCGTTAAATCAATATAAAGCGATCAACTGGAATGAAGTTTCCGACATGATCGATAAAGCTACCTGGGAAAAGTTAAGCGAACAGTTTTGGCTGGACACCCGGGTCCCTGTTGCCAATGATATGGATGACTGGCGCGAATTAGATGATGATCACCAGTGGACGGTGGGTCACGTCTTCGGTGGTCTGACCCTGCTCGATACCGTTCAATCTGAAGCGGGATTGACCGCCTTAAAGCAGGACGTTAAGACTCCCCATGAAACTGCCGTTCTCAACAACATTCAATTCATGGAGTCAATTCACGCGAAGAGTTACTCAACAATCTTTTCAACCTTAAATACGCCTGACCAAATCAAGGAAATCTTCGAATGGTCAGATACTGAAGAGTACTTACAAAATAAGGCAACTAAGATTGCCAACATGTACCTCGACCCTAACCAAGACCCCCTTAAGAAGAAAGTTGCCAACGTGTTCTTAGAGACCTTCTTATTCTATTCTGGTTTCTACACGCCACTGTACTACCTTGGTCACAACAAGTTAAACAACGTTGCTGAAATCATTAAGTTGATCTTGCGGGACGAATCCGTTCACGGTACCTACATTGGTTACAAGTTCCAGGTTGGCTTACGTGACCGGACGGAAAAGCAACAACAGGACATGAAGGACTGGATGTACAACTTCTTATACGAACTGTATGACAACGAAGAGAAGTACACCCACCTGCTTTACGACCAAGTTGGTTGGACCGATGATGTCTTAACCTTCATCCGTTACAACGCTAACAAGGCCTTAATGAACCTGGGGCAAGACCCACTGTTCCCTGACACTGCTTCTGACGTTAACCCGGTTGTTATGAACGGGATTTCTACTTCAACCGCCAACCATGACTTCTTCAGCCAAGTTGGTAATGGTTACCGGATGGGGGCCGTTGAAGCAATGGACGACAGTGATTACGATGTTAAAGATCCAAACGCTGGCAAAGATAAAAATGCCCGGGATTAATTAAAGATTGTTAACTACAAAACAGCTAGTTGAACCAACTGGCTGTTTTCTTTTTACCCAACCATGTGAACTATTACTCAATCATTAAACTATCCCCCTGTTTTAGATGGCGGCGATCCAAAAATAATACCAATCTTTTTTGCTGTTATTCCAGTGTTATCGCTAAGGCAATGTAAGCGAATTCAATCTTTTTAACCATTGTTTAAAGGTTCACAAAGCTATTTACATCTGAAAATTATGTAGTAAGATAAAAGTTGTTCAAAGGTTAACAAATAAAAGAATTGAAAAGGAGATTTCAATTATGCCTGCAAACAAGAAACAAGTTGAAAAGAAAACTGCCACTACTGACAACAAGCAAAACGCGCAAGAATTAGTTGATAGCTTAATTGCCCGTAGTGAAAAGGCATTTAACAAACTTCGTTACTACAGCCAAGAGCAAGTCGACAAGATCTGTCAAGCAATGGCCCTTGCTGCTGAAGAACACCACATGGACCTCGCCGTTGACGCCGCCAACGAAACTGGCCGTGGTGTTGCCGAAGATAAGGCAATCAAAAACATTTACGCTAGTGAATACATTTGGAACAACATCCGCCACGATAAGACAGTTGGAATTATCGAAGACAGCGACGAAAACCAAACAATCACGATTGCTGACCCACTGGGAATCATTGCCGGAATTGTTCCCGTAACCAACCCAACTTCAACGACGATCTTCAAGTCAATCATCAGTGCCAAGACGCGGAACACCATCATCTTCTCCTTCCACCGTCAAGCAATGAAGTCGTCCATTAAGACTGCCAAGATTCTCCAAGAAGCAGCTGAAAAGGCTGGCGCTCCAAAGGACATGATCCTCTGGCTTCCAGAAAGTAGCCGGGAAAACACCAGTGCATTATTAAAGCACCCAAAGATTGCTACCATCCTTGCTACCGGTGGTCCTTCCCTTGTTAAGGCTGCCTACAGCTCTGGTAATCCTGCCCTCGGGGTTGGTCCTGGTAACGGTCCTGCCTACATCGAAAAGACTGCAAACATCGAACGGTCTGTATACGACATCGTCCTTTCTAAGACCTTCGATAACGGGATGATCTGTGCTACTGAAAACTCAGTTGTTGTTGATGAAGAAATCTACGACAAGGTTAAGGAAGAGTTTAAGAAGTGGAACTGTTACTTCTTGAAGCCAAACGAAATCGACAAGTTTACTGATGGCTTCATCGATCCTGACCGCCACCAAGTTCGTGGACCAATCGCTGGTCGCTCTGCTAACGCAATCGCCGACATGTGTGGAATTAAGGTCCCAGAAAACACCAAGGTAATCATCGCGGAATACGAAGGTGTTGGGGACAAGTACCCACTTTCTGCTGAAAAGCTTTCACCAGTATTGACAATGTACAAGGCAACTTCCCACGAAAACGCCTTTGACATCTGTGCACAATTACTTCACTACGGTGGTGAAGGACACACTGCTGCCATCCACACCCTTGATGACGATCTTGCTACTAAGTACGGCCTTGAAATGCGGGCTTCCCGGATCATCGTTAACTCACCATCAGGCCTTGGTGGAATTGGTAACATTTACAACAACATGACTCCATCCCTTACCTTAGGGACTGGTTCATACGGTAGTAACTCTGTTTCCCACAACGTTACTGACTGGGACCTCTTAAACATCAAGGTAATCGCTAAGCGTCGTGAAAACCGGCAATGGGTTAAGATCCCCCCAAAAGTATACTTTCAACGGAACTCACTAAAAGAATTGCAAGATATTCCAAACATTGACCGGGCATTTATCGTTACCGGCCCTGGAATGAGCAAGCGTGGTTACGTTCAACGGGTAATTGACCAATTACGGCAACGGCAAAACGAAACTGCCTTCTTAGTATTCGATGACGTTGAAGAAGACCCATCAACTAACACGGTTGAAAAGGGTGTTGCCATGATGAACGACTTCAAGCCAGACACAATTATCGCCCTCGGTGGTGGTTCACCAATGGATGCTGCCAAGGCAATGTGGATGTTCTATGAACACCCAGAAACATCATGGTACGGCGTAATGCAAAAGTACCTGGACATTCGGAAGCGTGCTTACCAAATCAAGAAGCCTACTAAGTCGCAATTGATTGGGATTCCAACTACTTCCGGGACTGGTTCAGAAGTTACCCCATTTGCGGTTATCACTGACTCCAAGACCCACGTTAAGTACCCACTTGCCGACTACGCCTTGACACCAAACATTGCGATTGTCGACTCCCAATTCGTTGAAACGGTCCCGGCTAAGACCACTGCCTACACGGGTTTAGACGTTCTTTGCCACGCCACTGAATCATACGTATCAGTAATGGCAACTGACTACACTCGTGGTTGGTCACTGCAAACGATCAAGGGTGCCATGGAATACCTGCCAAAGTCTGTTCAAGGTGACAAGCTTGCTCGGCGGAAGATGCATGACTTCTCAACCATGGCCGGGATGGCATTCGGTCAAGCCTTCTTAGGAATCAACCACTCCTTAGCCCACAAGATGGGTGGGGCATTCGGTCTTCCTCACGGTTTACTGATCGCCATTGCAATGCCACAAGTTATCCGCTTCAACGCTAAGCGGCCTAACAAGCTCGCCCTCTGGCCACACTACGAAACTTACCACGCAACAAAGGACTACGCTGACATTGCTCGCTTCATCGGCCTACAAGGGAACACGGATGAAGAATTAGCGGACGCATACGCTAAGAAGTACATCGAAGTCGCTCACCAATGTGGCGTTAAGTTGAGCTTAAAGGCCAACGGTGTTACCCGGGAAGAATTCGATAAGAAGGTTGACGAATTAGCCGTCCTTGCTTACGAAGATCAATGTACAACGACAAACCCAGTTGAACCACTGGTTAGCGAACTCAAGGAATTGCTTGAACGTTGCTACGATGGTACTGGCGTCGAAGAAAACTAAACACCTCAAAACTAGATTAAACAAAAAAGCTTTGCGAAACCAATCGCAAAGCTTTTTGTTTACCGTAAAATATCAATGAGGTTTTTATTGGCTGCCTGCCGGGCTGGTAGAATTCCAAAGATCAAGCCAACCGCTGCTGACGTCCCAAAGGCCAGCAAGAAGGCATTGAGCGAAATATGGGCATGGATATGGATCGCTGCCCCGCTAACGGCGTTCGACATCAGCGGTGCTAGCAGGTGCGCTAACCCGGCCCCACCGAGAAAGCCGAGCAAGCCCCCGGTCAAAGTTAACATCACCGCTTCAATCAAGAACTGCATCATGATGTTAAAGGGGGTCGCCCCGACAGCCAACCGGATCCCAATTTCCTGGGTTCGCTCGGAAACTGAAATGTACATCATGTTCATCACCCCGATTCCGGCTATGAATAAGGAAATTGCCGCAATAAAGCTGATGAAGGTCGTGATGATACTCATCTGGGAAGAGAACTGTTTTAAGGCCTTTTCCATGTCGAGGTACTCGTAGGTCCCCTGACTCGCTGCCGCACCGGATTTTTTCAGGTACTTGGCAATCCGGCGGGAAATCCCACTGGCATTTTCTCCCTGGTTAAAGGTCAACTTAAGCGTATCACCCTGTTTAACATCGTCACCCTGGTAATAAACGTCCTTGGGCAGTAAGAAGTTAACGCCGTAAGTATTCTGGTCACCAGCGTCCGTATACTGGCCCTGGGTCTGGTAAACCCCGATGACCTGGTAAGTGGTATTGCCAACCATCACCGTCGTCCCCAGGGCATTTTGCGCCGTCCCGTACTGCTTTTTCGCTACGGCGGCACTCATCAGGGCGCTGGCTTCTCCGCTTTGCAGGCCAGCACTGGTAAAGTTCTTACCAGCAATTAGCTTCACTTGCCGCACCGGTTTTGTTACTAGGCTCAGGCTGATTGTCTTATTTAAGTCCCCAATCTCGGCCTGAGTCGACAGGTTGTCCGTTTCTTTTTCGATCTGTACCTTCTTCACCTCACCGCCGAACTGGGTCCTAATCCCATCGAGTTCGTTTTCGGTGAAGCCATAGGTTGATGAATTGATGTTATCAGGTGTATAGATAATCTCCGTCGTCTGCTGGCCTTGCTTGGCGTTATTACCAAATTTATCATACATCGTCTGGGTGATCCCATCACCAATCCCCAGAATCGTAATCACCGCCGCAATCCCAATCATGATCCCAATAATCGTTAGAAAACTCCGCTTCTTATTGGCCTTTAATGATTGCACGGCGGTCTTAACTAGCTCAAGAGTCTGCATTAAGCATCCCTCCCTTACTATCACTGACAATCCGGCCGTCGATGATCTTAACCACCCGCTCACACTGGGCCGCGACGTGGGGGTCGTGGGTAACCATGATCACCGTCGTCCCCTCATCACGGTTAAGGTGCTTAAAGAGGTCCATGATCTCTTGGCTGGTCTCTGTATCCAGGGCCCCAGTTGGCTCATCAGCGATTAAGAACTGGGGATTCGTCGCGATCGCCCGGGCAATCGACACCCGTTGCTGTTGACCACCCGACATATTCTTCGGAAACTGGTCTGCATAATCTCCCAGGCCGACCTGGTCCAACACCTCGTGGACCCGCTCATTGATCTCCTTCCGCCGCTTCCCGGCATATAGCAATGGCAAGGCGACGTTTTCGGCAACGGTCTGTTCGCGTAGTAACTTGAAGTTTTGAAAGACAAAGCCGACGTTGCGGTTCCGTAAACGGGAAAACTGCTTCCGCGACAGTTCGTGGATTGCCCTGCCCTGGTAAAAGTAGGTTCCCGAAAAGTCTTCATCAAGAAAGCCGATGATATTAATCAAGGTCGACTTTCCCGAACCAGACTCACCAATGATTGCGACCAGTTCTCCCTGGGCGATGTTAATACTAATGTCATGAAGGACGTGAAAACGGTTGGTCCCCTGTTGGTAGTACTTGTTAATCTTTGCTAGCTCAATCATCATGATCAACCTTCATGTTATCTTTCAAGTGCTTATTCGGGTTCGTCACAATCCGGTCACCGGCATCTAAGCCATCATCAACCACGTAGTAGCTATTAACGGCATGGCCGCTAACCTGGCTTGCCCGGACACGGCCATCCCCGTCCACGATAAATACTTTCCCATGCCGGACGGCCGCTTTCGGGATCTGAAGGGTATCTTGCTTGAGAAGGGCCTTGGCAGTCTGCCCCGCCATAAACTTGGTCCCGTTAACGTTAGCGGTTAATTCATACTTCGAATTATTCCCGCTATCCTTGCTGGGGACAACCGCGAGGTAATTGACCCGGGTATTTTCCGCATGGTTAGTGGCTAGTGCTTTCACCCGGAGACTAGCATCCTGGTGAAACTTAGCATAGTCATATTCTGAGACCTGGCCGACAAATTGAAGGGTGTCGGAGTAGAGGGTAACGACCGGCGCCCCTTGTTTGGACTGGTCAATTGTCACGTACCCGGCAAAGGGGGCCGTTAGTGTCTGGTTGACCTTACCAGCCGTCGTGTTTAACCGTTGCTGGGTTGCATTAACGCTCGCCTGGGCGTCCGCATAGGCATTCTGGGCCTCGGTTAATTGGCTCTGGAGGTCGGAATAACCCTCATCACTGCTTGACATGCCGCCCATCTGCTGACGCAGGTTCGCAATCGTCTGTTGTTGGGCATTCATTGTCCGCTGACTCTTCTGCAGGTCCCCCTGGAGGTCGGTGACACTGTCCTGGGTGTCATCGTTGTGCATCGTCAAAATTGCCTGCCCCTGGGTGACGTGGTCGCCATTCTTGACGTTAAGGCTCTGCAAGTTCCCCGATGGGAGGGTTAGTGTCTGCGTTTGCACCGGCGCAATCTTCCCATTCAGGGCAAAATCACTCTGGGCACTAACCTTTAAAATATTGTATTCATGCTCCTGTTGATCTTGCTGGCCATTAGCATGGCGAATCGCAACGACGACCAACAAGACAACAATGACGAGGCCGATTGCTAACAGCCAACGCCGTTTCCGTGAAGAAAAAAATGCTTGTAACCGTGTCAAGCGGTGGGTTCTTTTTCCCGTCATAAAAATTACTCCTCAATCTTTATTTTCCCCGATTTTCCGATATGTCTTTAATGCAACAATTAATTGACCTGGTTATCCCCTTCCGTGGTAATTAACCGTAAGACATTGACTGCTCCATCGTTAGTGGTCAAGGTCTGGTCCCCCTTATCTTCACCGTTAAGGTTATTATCACCATCATCAGTGTGTAAATAGTAACCATCAACCGTGGTGTCAGTAACGGTATTGTCACCTTCATCATTGTGAACCGTATAGTGGCCATCGACTTGCAGCTGCTGGCCGGTAAAGTCACCTTCAGAAAGGGTCGTCTGGCCACCAATTACCTTCACCCGATCATAGGAAACGTCACCAGCGCCAGTATCGACTGCCATCTTATCAAGCGTGACCTTTGAAATCCACAGGTCGCCGTCGCTGAGGTTAAGCTGTCCCGTCAGCTTCTTATCCTTAGGAACGGTAATTACGATTAGGTCTTGGTAATCATCATGGTTGACACTAAAGTTAACCTGGAAATTAATGCTCTTTTGCTTAATCGTCATGGTCTTGCCGTTCAGCCTAGCCGTTGGGGCGTTACTCTTACCATAATAAGTAACCTGGTACTTCTTTCCCTGCTTAATAACTACATCAGCCGTACTAACATCCAGGTTAAGGCGGTCAAATTGCTTGTTCGTGCTTAGCTGTTGTGTGCGCTTGGTAATGATTTCCGGGCGACCATTATTAAAGTTAATTGTCTTGTTACCCCCGTTGAAATAGCCAACCGCGAGCATCACCAGCCCGATGACTAAGATAATCCAGCCGATGTTAAATAACTTTTTCATTTGTTACCCCTCCTTGTTTGGATCTTGTTGTACAGGTACTTGGCGAGGTTGGCAACCCCCTGGACCAGCAGGCGGATAAACCAATATAAGAGCGGCAGGCAGACAAAAAACAAGCCCAGCATGCTCAAACCAACCCCAAGATAAAACAGGCCGGTAAATGGTGCACTCGCAATTACCCCCACCCCGGAGTAGATGGTCACTCCAGCAGCAAAAATCAGCCCAAGCACCAGACCAACTGCCCCAATTGCCAGACCAGCTACTAGTGACACTGCCATTATCAGGATACCTAACATGACAATCCCTAGGCCGAAGGTAATCGGCGAGGTAATAATCGCAATTAATACCCACCAGAATACCCGCCAGCTAGAATGAGTTGACCCGGGGCGGCCATCCTTTTTTGACTCCTCATTGGACTTAATCGAATAGTCAGCGAGGATTTTATAGCTTAGCTGCCGCGGCGTCCCTAATTTCTCTTCAATTGCCGCTTGGCTGGCCAGCCCAGCATCAACGATATACTCATCATAAAATTCAAGCGCGTCGTTCCGCTCATCATCTGTCAGTGGCTTCAAATACGTCGCTAAGTTCGCGATATACTTTTCACGTTCATTCATCTTTACTCTCCCCCTTCTCGCTCGCATTGAAAATCCCGTCGAGGCTCTCCTTATAGTCATTCCAGAGTTTCCGTACCCGCGCCAAGTGCTCTTTACCTTCAGCGGTGATCTGATAATAACGGCGGTTGCGCCCCTGGTACGGCTGGTCATAAGTCGTCAAATAGCCGTCCTTTTTTAACCGCCGCAAAACCGGGTACATCGTCGACTCAGAAATAGTAATTGCTTCTTGCATTCGCTGCGTCAGGGCATAGCCATAATAATCATCGTGTTCGAGGATTGCGAGGACCATCCCGTCCAGCAGGTCAGCAGTAATTTGAATTTTCATGCTCTCCCTCCTTTGCTTCCAACTATATTATACATCATATAATATAAGATGACGATACAGTATGCAAGAAGAAATTATATTTTAATTTTCGTTAAATAATCGTCCCCTTTTGTCGCAAAATGCAACAATTAGCAACGCTTATCTGCTAAAATTAGGGTACATTAAATTAACTTACAAATTTAAAGGAGGCGTAAGAATGATCAAAGAATTTAAAGACTTCATCGCGCGGGGGAATGTGATCGACATGGCAGTCGGAATTATCGTCGGGGCTGCTTTTACCTCCATTGTGAAGTCGCTGGTCAACAACCTGATTAACCCCTTAATCGGGATCTTCATCGGTAAGATTGACCTGTCAAACTTGGTGTGGACGGTTGGCGATGCCCAATTTAAGTACGGTAGTTTTCTAAATGCGGTCATCAACTTCTTGATTATCTCCTTCGTTGTCTTCTTGATGGTGAAGGCGATTAATAAGTTCCGCAAGAAGGAAGATGACAAGAAAAAGGATGCTAAACCAAGCGAAGAAGCCCAATATCTCAAGGAAATTGCAACCTTATTAAAAGAACAAAATAGCCAAAAATAATGGGCAGATGCTAATGGCCGCCAGCGTTCACGTGACTGAATGCTGGCGGCCATTATTGAAATTTGTGCGGCTTTACGATCCACGATGCAAATAGTTCTATGAACATCTAGTCTTTGTGCTAGTATCCTGGTTTCCCCTATCGATAATAAAAAAGCACTCAGATTGTCCCTGAGCGCCATCTAACTTAATATCAATTTCCCCGTCTTCTTTACTTAATAGTTATAAATAATTTCTCAGCATAATCAATCCCTTTATAGTCCCCATCTAGTAGTTCCCGCGGCAATAGTTTATTGAATCTTTGTTCGCCAAACCAACTTTCTACTTTAGTCGTCATTAAACCATTAGAATCATCATCTTGACCGTCATATGGAACATTCCACCATCTTTCGGTCCCATCAGCAAAAACTAATTTAACCGAATCAACATCATTGAATGCGACAATTCTCTCATCAATTCTCATGTCAATTTCTGTATCATAAGGGTAAGCCTTAATGCGCCCCAAGACTGCTCCATCTAGCTCTAAGGATATCCCCTTGTGTGAAAGGTCATTTGTCAGCACATAAGATAACTCCAGTGTCAAAATAGCTTCTTTGGGAATGGTTAAATAATCAAGGTTTTCACAGCTCAGAATAAGTTGTTGAATTGTTTTTTTCTGTCCCATTTTATCTTCAGCTTGCCTTTCTGTCGTTATTTACCAAATCATCACCAAAGTCTAAATCATCCATATCCAGCGTTAATCCATCAGCGTATTCCCCATTTTCCGTATCTTGGTCTAGCTCATCCTCATTCGTTGAATCGTCTGTTGTTCCACCAACAAAATCCCTAATTTCCTTTAAACTGACTTGCTCTTCGTCGGGAAGATTCTTGAGTAGCTCGATTAGACTTGCCCACCGTTCATTTTCTGGAATTGGATTAATCTCAAGTTGCGCGAAATCATATTTTTTATCCCGATAATTAGGATGCAAGCGATAGTCATAGCGCTTAGCCACACTAACTTCTCCGCCAACATCTAACAGAAAATTGTCACTGTCGAGGCTCCTAATTGCCTTCGGGGTCATATTAAAGCGTTTGGCTGCGTCCTCAGCCATTGTTAGATCCATTGTTCCTGTTAGAAGATAGGCGCTACAGTTACCAATAATGCTTGGCGCAGCGTCCTTAAATTTTGCCCGAAGTTGAGATTCATCTTGAAGCATCATACAAATCGAGATATTCCTACTTCGTGCGGTAGCAAGATAGTCTTCAAAGTTTGGTACATCAATGTTCTTAAAGTCATCAAGGAAAAAGCGTACCTTGACTGGTAACTTTTTCTCTGTTTGTTTGAAAGCATACTTATATAAGTAGTCAAACAATTGCTTAACAAATACGCTAAAAAGGAAGTTCTTTGATGAATCTGCATCATCATATAACACAAATAGTGCTGTCTTCGGGTTAGTCAATTCAGTAAAGGCGATTTGGTTGTTACTCAATAACTCATCAATTTCTTTGATCGAGTATGGCGCAAGCGCTGTACCAGCAATAGATAATAGACTACCCCATGTTTTATCAGATCCTTTCGTATCTTTAATACTATTCCATAGCTTCAGCGCATTCGACAGCGGATTCTTTTCTTCCGCATACTGAAATAGACGCTCCCCAATTGTGACTTCACCATCCGTACCATCATCATAAAGTCCGCCACTAAAGATATATGCTACTCTTTCATCCTTTTCACCGAGACCCTTCAGGATTGAGGTAACATCAGAATCAATTCTGTTTAGCATTTCAAATAAACGTGTTACCGCTCCCATTGTTTGTTCTTCTTCTGGGAGAAACTCTTTTACAAACATAATTAAGGCGGCAATAATGGTGGCCGGTCCGTTTATCCAAAAGGGATCTGTAGTGTTGGCCCGATCCTTACCAACTAACTGACGAGCAAAAGAGAGTACTGCCATTTGATTCGATAGATATGCAAGCGGGTTGTACGTCATTGATTTTGTCGGATCAATTAAGTTAAGTACTTTAATCTTGTACCCCTCGGCCTGCAAACTACTACCGACATTATTTAAAATATCCCCCTTTGCATCTGCAATGATGAAATTGGCATTGGCCTGTAAAACATTTGGCTCGACAAAAGAGTGAGTTTTCCCCGTTCCACTTCCACCAAGTACTAAAACATTGTCGTTTTGCGCTTCATTATGTTTTAGTGGTAGAAAGGTATTTTTCCCAAAAATTGTGCTATTTTGGGTATAGGACGTCTTCAAGAAGCCTTGTGAATTTGCCTTAGCCTTATCAACGTTGTTACAGAAACCAATTGGATTCATAAAGTGCCAACTCCTTTATTACATGACCAACATCTTCTCACAATAAAAGCAGGGCAAAAAAACCGTATAATAAAATTCCTACATTATAAATTGAAAAATCCATGTATACGATGAGATACATAACGAAAATGTATTCGCTAAAGATAAGGCTACGACTAGAGAACGATTATTACCTCAATCTGATCATCTTATCTAATACGCTTAACCACACTGATTGAGTCTAACAATTGCCTCAAGATACATCCTTATCACCGTTTTGTATCCTTTATCAATTCATTAAATATAAGTTTCTTATTATACGGTTCTTTTTATTCTGCTCTTGTAAACTAATTAGGGCTTACATGGTTCATAATACACCATTAGGCTTTAATTGCAATAGAGTAAGCAGCCATATCCATCCGTATTAAAAAAGGATCATGAGCACTACCCATTTTGGTGCTTCATGATCCTTTCGTTATTCATAACATTCTGCTTAAACGTAAGCAGTCAATATCCATCCGTCTTGAAAAAATGATTACATCATTACTTCGCACGTGCCATTGCTTCCTCAAAGTCCTTCGTACCAACGAATACTTCTTGGGTGTATGGGTTGACGCCCATCTTTCTTGCCCGCTTCCAAATAATCGCAAAGACAACCACGTTGATTGCTAATGAAAGAACAGCAATGACCCCCATCATCGTTGGGTCAGCAGCCCCTGGATGAACGGCAGGGTTCATTACCCCGTTCTTGTAGAGAACTGGGAGCACCGCAAACTTTCCGCCGTCCTGGAACGTTGGCAGTACCTGGGCAAACATACACCAGAGTGCCAGGGTGTTGGCCCGGTTTTGGATCCAACCACCCTTGTTCCAAATTGCGGCCGCAAAAGTTGGGGCAAGCAATAAGGCAACCCCACAGTACCATGAGTGGGTTGGCAAGTTGCTGTACGTGTATTCAAAGTTCCAAACATCGTAAGCAAGGATGAAGAGCCAAATCATGTCTGGCCATAACATATCGTCCTCGTTCTTGGAGGAGTAAATTCCAAACCAACCAGTCATACAGAAGACGTTGATGATGCCGGCGATTCCGTTTAAGACGTTCCACCAACCACCGTAAAGCCAAACACCTTCCGAAGATAACCACCATTGGCTCCCCGTCGTCTGTAAGGCGTTCATCCCCCGAATAGCAGATTCGAAGTCACTACCAACAGCGATGAAGATGTTAATCGCAACAATTACAAACGGGAAGCACTTGAACCAGTATGCTTTACCAAGCTTCCCCCAGTGGTACTTCAAAATCATAAACCCAATACAACCGAAAGTTGCCGCATACAGCTTAGCATAGTGGAACCAGCTGTTCATATGGACATAGGTCTGATTATGAAGCGCCCACGACTGTCCCTGTGCCGCACAAATATAAATAACTGCAAAGTATATCGTCAGGACAATCGGTAAAACAACAAAGAAGAACAAGCCACCAATTCGACTGCGCCGGGCAATCTCGTTGGCAACAATCAAGCAAACAAATACCAGTAACCAGCCAAGCAGTTGCCAGCCGGCACCGTCACCGTAAACTTGGAACAACATAAGATCTCCCCCTTATTATAGTTTGAAAGCGTTTCCGCCCTTCTATACATTTATTGTACTATAGTCCTTAGCGAAACAACACGCTCAATAGTAACTCATTGTCTCATTGCAGAACATTAGGGGAACAAGTATGTTGAGGGCAAAAAAAGAGGCCAAGCAAAGCTTAGCCTCTTTTTTATTTAATGAAGTTAGACTACTTAAGGGTAACAGTAGCACCAGCGGCTTCAAGCTTTTCCTTGATGTCGTTAGCTTCGTCTTCCTTAACGTCTTCCTTGATAACAGATGGAGCACCATCAACAAGGTCCTTAGCGTCCTTAAGACCTGCACCAGTGATGTCCTTAACTGCCTTGATAACCTTAACCTTAGCAGAACCTGCTTCAGTCAATTCAACAGTGAAGCTGTCCTTAGCAGCAGCGTCGCCACCGGCAGCACCGGCAACTGCAACTGGAGCAGCAGCAGAAACGTCGAATTCTTCTTCGATTGCCTTAACTAAGTCGTTAAGGTCAGAGATTGATGCTTCCTTTAATGAAGCAATGATAGCATCCTTATCAAAAGCCATGATTATTTCCTCCAATATTTAGGTAATTAATTTTGATTGTATATTGTAGCGATACACGCATATTATGCGGCTTCGTCTTCCTTGTCGGCAATAGCCTTGACTGCACGTGCAATCTTCCGCATAGGATCTTGTAATGCAGATGCAAGCATTGAGAGCAAGTCTTCACGACCTGGCATAGTAGCGTATTCGTTGATTTCGTCAAGAGTCTTAACACTCTTTTCGATGAAGCCACCCTTGATTTCAAGAGCGTCGTGGTCATCGGCGAACTTCTTCAAGATCTTAGCTGGGGCAATTGGGTCTTCGTCAGAGAAGGCAACTGCAGTTGGGCCAACAAAGGTACTCCGAAGGTCTTCGTAGTCAGTCCCTTCAACGGCACGGTCAAGAATCTTGTTCTTGATAACTGACATCTTAACACCGGCGTCACGAAGTTGCTTACGTAAGTCAGTAACTTCTTCAACAGTTAAACCACGGTAGTCAACAACGATAGCTGTTTCAGCATTGTTAATCAATTCAACAGTTTGCTTAACAATTTCAGCCTTTTTAGCAATAGCTGCTTCACTCATGAATTTTCACCTCCTGCAATGTATTTTGATCGGATTTACAAAAAAATCCCTATGACCGCAGACATAGAGAAGGAATTTACATTTCTTCCTCGGCAGGCATTAGATTAAGGCTTTCGCCACCTGAGTCTTAGGCAGAGTCATATTAATCAACTTTTAGAGTATAACATAGTTCCAAAAGTTCTGTAAAGGGATTTTTCAAGATTTTAATTAGCGGCTGCCCAGCTAGCGATTGCGTCGAGGATCCGCTCACTGGCATGGCCGTCCCCGTATGGGTTTTGCGCCTGGCTCATCTGCTGGTATTCAGCAGGATCGTCAAGCAACGACGTCAACTGGGCGGCAACTTCATCATAGTGGTTACCCACCAGCTTTAAGGTCCCTGCCTCTACCCCTTCTGGTCGTTCCGTTGTATCCCGGAGCACCAGGACGGGCTTATGCAAAGCTGGTGCCTCTTCCTGGACCCCACCGGAGTCACTCATCACGAGCAGCGACTTGCTCATTAGGTTGTGAAAGTCAACCACATCCAGCGGGTCAATCAGGTGAAACTGCGGATCATTCCCGAGAATCGCATTTGCGACATCACGCACCTTAGGATTCAAGTGAACGGGGTAAATAACTTCGAGGTCTGGCCGCTGGTCAACCACGTGCTTGATTGCCTTAAAGGTCTCTGCCATCGGCATTCCCCAGTTTTCCCGCCGGTGCATCGTCAATAAGATAATCCGGTGGTGGGGGTCAATTTCATTTAAGACGTCATGGTGGTAATCTTCGTTAATCGTGTAGTGCAAGGCATCAATTGCCGTATTCCCGGTGATCGTAATCCCCTGCTGGTGGTTACTCAACCGTAAGTTATGCGCGCTCGTCGCGGTTGGCGCAAAGTATAAGTCGGCTAAATCGTCAATCATCTGCCGGTTCATCTCTTCTGGATAAGGGGAATACTTATTCCACGTCCGCAATCCCGCCTCAACATGCCCGATAGCAACGTGGTTGTAAAATGCCGTTAAGGCAGCAGCATAAGCGGAACTGGTGTCGCCATGGACAAGCACGATGTCTGGCTTTTCTTTTTGCACAATTGGTTCCAACCGGCTCATCGTCGTCATCGTTATCGCCGTCAGACTCTGCCCCGGCTTCATGATTTTCAAGTCATAGTCGGGCCTAATTGCGAAAACATCCAAGACTTGCTGGAGCATTTCAGCGTGCTGGCCAGTTGAAACAACCACTGATAAAAAGCGGTCATCCTCTGCTAATGCGCGCACAACCGGGCCCATCTTGATCCCCTCTGGACGGGTACCAAAGACAGACATTACTTTAATCTTTCTCATTCTTTCTCCTATCTACTTAATGAAAATCTCAACAATATCATCAATCAGGTCACCGATGATTTCCCCAAGATTGTAGGCAGTTTGATAGCCTTCATAATTACGTTGCTTCTGCACTTCTTTGGTCGAATTTGCATCCTGCTCTTCCATTATGCCGAGCGCATTTAGCATCTTTGCTTTCTCTTCGGCAGTTAATTTGTACCTATCTTTGTTTGCCATCAGCTAACACTCTTTCCATGGTCAGTTTTAATCCATGAGTTTTCATGAAAAGCCCACCGCCAAAAGGCCATAATAATGCTAAAGAAGAGGATGATATACATGTATGAAATCCCCAGGGGCAAAATTAACAGTTGGCGTAGTTTTAGCTTCGGCTCATTGAAATGGTTGAGGTCATGATAATAAAAGAAACCAAAGATAATTCCCCAGAACAAGGAAATCACCAGCAAGGCAGAAAGCGACACAATCATCATCGCCAATGGCATACTGGCAAAACGGTCCTGCCAGTGAATTAGGGTCACGACTGTCAAACTAATGACTGCAAAGTCCGCTAGCAGGTTAACCCATGGCTGGATCAGGAAATAATAGATTCCCAGTTTCTGGGTTACTGACAGTACCTTACTTTTGACAATCCGCGGTAGGTACTTGAGACAATTTAGGTCCCCCTGAACCCACCGGCTCCGTTGCCGGATAAACCGTTTTGGCGACGTCAATGCTTCCTGGTAAACGTAGGTATCCGTCATGTAGTCGACGTACAGGCGCTTTAGCATCATTTTGATCGTCAGCTCATAGTCGTCGAGCAAGGCATTTCCCCAGGGGTGGTTGCCAATTTTTTTGAGGATTGGCGCCAGCCGGAAGAACTGGCCGTTGCCGCTTAGGCCGACCGTCCTGGTATACATCCGCATGATTTGCGACATATGATTGATGCTGAAAAATTCAATATCCTGCAATATCTGCAACTCATTTTTAAAGCGCGGGTACATTTTTACCCGCATCTGGGTAACATTTGTTGCCGGCGATGAAAAGTATGCATTTAGCCGTTGGGCCGCATTAGGCGCCAGCTGGGCATCGGCATCAATTACGCCGACAATCGTTTTCTCAAACGGGGTCTTTTCCCGGATCACTATCTGGCAGAGGTAGTCTAAGGCAAAGTTAAGGACATCCCCCTTCTCCGTGTGAGCGTTTGGCACGTACCGCCGTAAGAGGTGCAGGCGCGAACTATTAATTGTCTTGATTTCGGCAACCGAGTTATCCGAACTGGCATCATCAACTACAATCACTTCAAACTCCTTAAATGATAATAGTTTGGTGATCGTTCTTTTGATAACGGCGGCCTCATTGAAGCATGGCACAATCACAAAGTACCGTAATTCCTGATCGACTTCTTCTGGCTGTTCATTTCCCGCAAAGCGTTGAAAATCCCGGGGATAAGAAAAGGCCCGGAAAAGCAAACTAATCAACGAATAGAACAGGAATATAAACAGTGCAACACACCAAATAATGGTGAAGATCGTTGCAACCATCTAACTAGCCTTTGCGTAAGTTTTGGTGGTGCGTAAGCCAAAAAATAAAGCTAATAATAAATGAAGCACCAAACATTACTGACAAGGTCAAGATAACAGTGGTTGTCGTCCATGCTGTTAAAAAATTAATTAAAGCCATTATTAAAAACTCCTTTTTGAAAATTTTTAATAATGCTTATCGTTCACAATGGCGTGAACATGAACTCCCGAATAGTTAAACTCTAAGTAATTAGTAACAATTATAGTCATATAATAATTCCAAGTACAGGGGAAATAACTATTTTTTCATTAATTGTCCAAAAAGAAAAAGTAAGACCAAGCGTGATTTACCGCAGTTGGCCTTACTTTTCTTTTAATGGCTGAATAGATTTATTTACTTGACCGCTGCGGCAAGGGCTTCACCTAACCGCTTCAGGCCAACTTCAATTTGGTCTTCCTTCATGTTGGAGTAATTCAAGCGGAAGGCCCCTGGTTGTGGCTTTCCCGCAAAGAAAGGATCCCCTGGCACAAAGGCCACGTTGTGTTTCAAGCACTCGTTAAATAGTTCGACCGTGTCATCAACACCGGGAACCTCCACCCAGAGGAACATCCCCCCTTCTGGGTCAGTATACTTCACCCCGGCAGGGAAGTACTTTTTAATTCCTTCCAGCATCAAGTTCTTCCGCTTCCCATACAAGTCGCTGATTTCGCGAACGTGAGCGTCAACGTCATTAGTGGCAAAGAACTGGGCGACTGCGAACTGCACCAGGTTATCGGTATGCAGGTCGGCCGACTGCTTGAGGACGGTCAGCTTATTAACCACTGCTTCGTCGGCAACTACCCAGCCAAGACGGAAACCAGGTGCTAACGTCTTGGAGAAGGTACTCATATAAAAGACGTGGCCCGTCTTGTCAAAGGACTTCACCGCTGGAACATGCTCGCCAGCAAAACGAATCTCCCCGTATGGGTTATCCTCTAAGACGTAGACATCATACTTCGCAGCTAATTCTGCTAACTTCTTTCGGCGCTCCGCGGTCATCGTCCGCCCAGTTGGGTTTTGGAAGTTAGGAACAGTATAGATTAACTTAGTGTTGGGGTGGTCTTGTAATGCTTTTTCGAGGGCATCCATCTTCATGCCGTCCTCATCCATTTCAACCCCCGCAAACTCTGCGCCATAAGATTTGAAAACATCCAGGGCACAAAGATAAGTTGGTTGTTCAACTAACACCGTATCACCGGGGTTAACAAAGGCCTTCCCAACAAGGTCCAGCACTTGTTCAGACCCGGTCGTCACGAGGACATTTGCCAATTCTGCTTCGACATCCTCTTTTTCTTTGACATGCTGCTGGATTACCTTGCGCAAAGCGGTAACCCCTTTGGCAGCACCATACTGCATCGCTTCTTGGCCGTGCTGGTCAAAGACCTGATCGACCGCTGCTTTCATTTCTTTAACAGGAAAGAGTTCGGGTGCCGGCAATCCACCAGCAAAGGAAATAATTTGCGGATCCGCCGCTGCTTGTAAAATTGCGCCAACCGCATCCGTACCATCTGCTGGAACACGCTTTGAAAATTTAAATTGTGTCATTGTCGTCACTCCTTGGTAATTTACTTTAATGATAAGTTCTAATTAATTTCTAATCATTTTATCATTGATTAGTAATATAACATATGCATAACGACTTGTGAAGAGGGTAATAATATTTTTATTAGAACGCTCCACCACCGGAATCGCCACCGGAACCACCAGATGATCCCCAGCCACCACCGGAGTCGCCGCTAAACGAACCGTCGGATGAACTTTCGGTATGAATTTGTTCTGCATTATCAATAATTTGTGAAGTAAAGCTGCCAACAAATAAACCACTAGCAAGCTGGTCATAGTCGCCATTTAATTGCCGTTTTAGTGACTTATCTACTGCCTCTTCACCAAATTGTCCTTTTAGCCCTTTAATAAAGCTCTTGGTCTCACCAACAGCGGTAGCATAAACGTAGTATTCTCCCCAGAGCGTTTCATCAGGCAAATCTTTTTTCGCAAAGTGGCCCATATCATGAATCATGCTCTTAAACTGAAGAACTTCAACCGCTTTTTTGTAGCCTGCCTCGTCATAATCCGTAAAGAGATAATCAATTAACATGTTCAACAACTGAATAACGATACCAGCAATAATTGTTCCAACAACTATCGGTTGGGTAACAAACGCCAAATCAAGACCAAACCAGTTTCCAAATTGTCTGCCATCCGGTCCAAAAAGACTGCCAATTAGGTTAATGAGGGTGCAAGCAACAAGGCCTAGGCCATATGAATATAGGATGCCACTAGAATAGTAATTAAAGGGGCCGAAAATCTTCTTTTGCAATTTTTCCAGCGGTCTAATTAAGGAAACAGCAAAGATACCGATTAAGAAAATTTCAATAGTTCGAATAATCGCCCGAATTACTATTCCTATTCCCAGGCTGTAAACCATTAAACGCGCCCATAATATTCCGATAAATATAATTAACGGTAGGTAGAAAAATGACATGGCATCAACCAATGATTTACCACCTACTTTGTCACTGCTCATTTCTATCCACTTATTGTGAACAATCATCCAATTATGATACAGGGCATTCCCAGATTCATTGTGGATATCTTCTGGCCTAACAGTATAATTTTCGTCACCATAATGATGCGTTAAAAAGTAAATAAACGGTGATTCTATTTGCTGACCCTTAAGACTTTTCCAGGTAATTGTTTGTTGGCCATCTTCAACCTTTACATCAATAACCCCTTTTAACTGCAACCGCGCAATTTCAGTCGCCAATGGAATGTTTCCACTGTCATCATTATGAATATCCTGATAAATCGCAGCCACCTCAATCGGAGTCATTGATGGCACATCAAAACGGTGGAGCTTTTCTGCCACCCGATCTCTTCTTCTAAAGTAACGGTGACCAAATATAAGTAAGCCAAGGAGGCAAACGATAAATGGAATTATGAATGCTAAGGATGACCACAAGTAACTAAGCGGATTATCTCGATTTGTAAATACCGCTAATCGCTGGAGCTTTTGTTCAGCCTTCATTACGGCTTGGTAACGGTCACGATGATACAATGGAGCTTCGTCAATCGCTGCCGTTGGAAAAAGCATATGGATTTCTAAGTAAGTATCAACGTTTTTGGCGCTAAGCTTAACCCTTGACGTATGGTTATTCCAAGTTTGACTACTAATTTTGGCGCCGTGAACCCATAAGTGCTGCTTGCCCTTGGCAGATGGCATATCAATCGTAACATTCACATTTTCAAGTTTTCGCTGCCAACTTGTTCCAATGATCTTCCAGTTAATTTCACCAGTATCTTGAAATCGTTTAGCGACCGAACTCAGGTGATATTGGAAAGTGATAACCTGATCCCTTTTGTCCGGATCAACCCGCGTGATAATCCGGTAGTCACCTTTTTTTTCATCACCATCAGCATTGGTATTGACCTGATAAAAGATCCCATCCCCCATCATCACAACATCTTGGGGGTCATCACTTATCTCATCATCATCTAGGTCCTTGACATTTTCCGCCAGCCCAAAGCCATAGTCGCCGTTACCTCTTACCATTTTGGATAATGGTATATTATCACGCGAGACCAAAATATTACTAATTTTGCCTAGCCCGCTTGAGTCTTGCACAATAAATACGCCATGGTATTTACCCTTGAAATGATAGTGAACCTGCTGTGTCATATCGGCACTACCGTCACGATTAATTTTGACATAAACATCGTCTCTTTTAATCTGATAATCACGACTGTCACTGCCAAATACGTCACTGGTAAAGCAAAGGCCAAGAAATAGCGCACTCATAAACAGGCACAATGCCTGCCATTGTTTTACTAATTTAATCATCATTTTCTCCCAATAGTTCTTTAAAAAACAAAAAGACTCCAGGGGAAATTCCCCGAAGTCTTTTACTAGCTAGGCGGTGCCTAATTAAAATGTTGTTAAATCAAGCGTTACACTTGGGCCGAATGTTGAGGCGATTGAAGCGTGCTTGATGTAAGTCCCACGTACTGAAGCTGGACGAGCCTTAGCGACAATGTCTTCTAAGGTAGCCAAGTTTTCAACTAACTTGTCAGTATCGAATGAAACCTTACCGAATGGTACAGCAACGTTACCATCACGGTCAGTCCGGTAAGTTACTTGACCAGCCTTGGCATCTGAAACAGCCTTAGCAACGTCCATCGTAACTGTACCAGTCTTAGGGTTTGGCATTAAGCCCTTAGGACCAAGGACCCGACCCAAACGACCTACCTTAGGCATCATGTCTGGTGTTGCGATTGCAACATCAAAGTCGAGCCAGCCGTCTTGGATCTTTTCAACTAAGTCATCGTCACCAACGAAGTCAGCGCCAGCAGCTTCAGCAGCCTTGGCGTTTTCACCGTTAGCAAATACGATTACAGTTTGGTCCTTACCAGTACCGTTTGGTAAAACAACGGCACCACGTAATTGTTGGTCTGCTTGCTTAGTGTCAACGTTTAAGTTAAATGCTACTTCAACAGTTGAGTCAAAGTTAGCAAAGTCAATATCTTTTACTAATTGGACAGCGTCCTTAACAGCGTATTCTTTCTTGCTGTCAACTTTCTTGAGCGCGTCTTGGTACTTCTTACCACGGTTTTTAGCCATCTTGTGTTTTCCTCCTTGCAAATGTGGTCTAGCGGAGTTTATACCTCCCACGGGGATGGGTTACTTTCATAAACCATCCGGACTGCTAGCAATTAGCCTTCAACAGTGAAGCCCATGCTCCGAGCAGTACCTTCAATCATGCGCATAGCTGCTTCTACGTCAGCTGCGTTTAGATCTTGCATCTTAGTTTCGGCGATTTCCTTAACTTGGTCCTTGGTTACCTTAGCAACCTTGTTAGTGTTAGGTTCACCGGAACCCTTTTCAACACCAGCGGCCTTCTTCAGTAAGACAGCAGCAGGTGGCGTCTTAGTAATGAAGTCGAATGAACGGTCCTCATATACGGTAATTACAACTGGGATCAGCATACCCTTTTGGTCTGCAGTCCGTGCGTTGAATTCCTTAGTGAAGCCCATAATGTTAATACCTGCTTGCCCAAGTGCTGGACCTACTGGTGGAGCTGGTGTAGCTGCACCGGCAGGAATTTGCAACTTGACAACGTTAGCTACTTTCTTTGCCACGAGACAAAACCTCCTTAGTCCGTGTTGTGGTCATGATGAGGCAGTAATTTTTACCTCTCCCACAGTATGTTAATAGCATACCTTGGTAACATACCACAATTCATCATCATTTTCAAGAGACTTTCTTAATCATCAAACGTATCGACCTGGTCAAAGCCAAGTTCAGCAACCGTTTCTCGACCAAACATCTCAACAGTTGCCTTTAACTTTTGCTTTTCATGGTCAACTTCGATTACCTTGGCCGTCATGTTAGCGAATGAGCCGGCGATTACCTTAATCGTGTCGCCTTCCTTAACATCAATGTCGCTAACCGTCGTCTCGGTCCCCATCCGCTTCATGATCCGTTCTACTTCTTCTGGAAGTAATGGAGTTGGCTTTGAACCACCACCGTGAGAACCTAAGAAACCTGTTACCCCTGGCGTGTTCCGAGCAATGTACCAAGCTTGGTCAGTCATAACCATTTCCACTAAAACGTAGCCGGGGAAGGTCTTTTCAATCGTTTCCTTTGCTTGGCCGTCTTTTACTTGGCGAACTTCTTCTTCAGGAACAACCACCCGGAAGATGTAGTCTTGCATCCCCATTGATTGGGCCCGCGATTCCAAGTTGCTCTTAACACGGTTTTCGTAACCAGAGTAGGTATGGAGCACATACCAACGCTTTTCATGTGATTCCACGATGAATCCTCCTATCATCTTATTTGCAATTTGTCGTAAAATAAAAAACCTCGTATAGCTACGAAGTTCCTCAAAAATTAGTATAACAGACAAAAATCTATTTGACTACCAATGTTAAACAAAGAGTTTCATTAATAATTGAATTAACCAGTCAAACAGAGCAAAGAACAGGACAAAGAAAAGCGTCAGGGTGACAACAATTGTCGTATCGCGACGGTTTTCCTTTGCTGTTGGCCATACAACCAGCTTCATTTCGTGGTTAACACTCTTAATAAATTTAATCATGTTTTCCTCCACCTATCTGCTTTCACGGTGCATCGTGTATTCCCCACAATGCTTGCAGAACTTGCGTAATTCTAAACGTTCCTGTCGTTGAGGGTTAGCGGTGATCGTGTAGTTGTGCGCACCGCACTTCGTACATTCCAAAGCGACTTTTTTCTGGGACATACTAGTCACCTCCACACAGTAAATACATTAGCACGAATTACTGGTTAAAAGCAACTAAGGGACGAAATTAATTATCTAAGTCTACTGCAGGTGCTTTTTGGGCATCCTTTGTTGCTTGGTAATAGGATTGTGGCTTCATCCCTTTTGCTTTAGCAACGATGGAGCTGGGGAAGTTCATAATCGATAAATTATATGCTTGGACATCGCGAATATAACGTTGCCGTTCAACACTAATCCGATTTTCTGATCCTTCTAGTTCTAAGATCAACTCATGGACTCGTTTATCTGAGTTAAGTTGCGGATAACGCTCGTGGATGACACTAATCAAGTTGCCCACCGAACTATTAACTTGCGCATCGGCCTTCATTTTATCAGTTGTATTCGTTGCCTTAGCATAGTTTGATCGTGCCTTGGCGATGCTATCAAATACTCTTTGTTCCTGATGCATGTCTCCTTTCACTGATGCAACAACATTAGGAATAAGGTCGTAGCGCCGCTGCATTTGATTTTCGACCTGTGACCACTGCGCCTGGTAAACCTGTTGCTCAGCATTGAGGCGGTTGCTCGTTTGTATCCATGCACTGCTCCCACCGCCGATTAGCAAAACTACTACAATAATAATGATCCATCGAGATACTTTCTTATTCATTAACTCATCTCCTCGTTAAATTTACCAACTGGTGGTCCACCATCAGTGCCGCGATCGTTACCATCTTTTCCACTGAGGAGGCTAGTAACAAAATTAAGTCCCAGACTAGTAATAGTGCGGACTGACCAGCCTCACCAAATTTAAGTAGCTTTTTTGCGGGCTTTTTATCAAAATATTGCTGTTTACTTTTTCTACCTGACCAACCGTAAGGACGCCCGCTTGATCATCAACTCGATAGCACTTATCAAACTGCTGCTCGTTAATCTGTTCATCCTTACGTTCTGCCGTCTCACCTAAAATGTATGACCGCCCCTTAACATCATCATAAAAATAATAAAAGGGCTACAACAATCAAAGCAACGATGCTTTGCGGTAACCCTCTTCGTTGGATTGCCGTCTCGATGAATAAAACCTACCTTTCCTAGAAGCTCCATCCCCGAAACTGGAAAACCCATATTTAACTTTTGTGCTATTTAAAAATATACCATACCAAATCGACCCTAGTCATTAACATCACGTAAGAAATTTGCAATCTGCTCATGCTTAATCCCCGTCATCGTCAATGACCGTAATGGAATATTGTTAAAGATTGCGGCCGCGTCTGGTGTTGCAATGGCCTGTTTAATTATTGCCATCATCCCTGCCTTTTTAAGGGCAGCTGTCACTTTCTGTGACTTCATCGCTAACAATTCACCGACATAAGTCTCACCAGTAATCTTTGCTAACGGGTCGACCCCGATCGTCAGGTCAAAAGAGCTAATAAGCACCAAGTCCCGTGAAGAATGACCTACCGCGATCTCGTAAGTACCATTATCAGCCTCCCAGCGCTGTTCCGCGGCGTTATACCAACTAAAGGCCCGCCGGGATAGGTCCATGGTGACCGTCTTTTCCTCACCCGCTTGCAAGGCGACCTTGTTAAACTGGGCCAGTGTCCACACCGGCACCTCCACCCGGCTCGCCCGGTTGCCGACATAAACCTGGGGAACGTCTTTACCAGCTCGCACACCTATATTTTTAACCTTAAAGCTAAGTTGGACATGGTCGGCTTTTTCAACAATCTGCAGGTCCCGATAAGCAAACTTCGTATAGCTAAGCCCATGACCAAACGGAAAGCGGACCGGCAACTGGTGAAGGTCATAATAACGGTAACCGACAAAGATCCCTTCGTAGTAGTTCTCGTTGTCATGATTAGCGTCAAAGGTCCCATAGGTCGGGTTGTCAGCAAGGCGCAACGGGAAGCTTTCTGCTAGTTTTCCGGACGGGTTTACCGCTCCTGTCAATATATCCCAAGTAGCTTCACCTACTGCTTCCCCTGCCAGGTAGGTTTCCACGATTGCGGGCACCCGGTTTGCCCATGGCATTGCAACGACCGAGCCGTTTTGTAAGACAACGATTACCCGGGAGTTCACCTTCAAAATCTCATCAAGGAGGGCCACCTGGTCAGTTGGCAAGTCAATTGTCTGCTTATCAAAGCCCTCCGTTTCCATTTCTTCAGGAAAACCAGCAAAGAAGATAACAATGTCCTTTTCCTTCGCCAATTCAAGGGCGGCCCCTGGATCAACCTGGTCACCACTGAGCGAATATCCAGGAGCGTATGCACTGTTAGCAGGAGCGGCCGCTAGTGGAGTAACAACATTATGGGCGTTAACATGCGAACTACCGCCACCTTCATAACGGGGCTTTTCTGCCAATTCACCGATAATTGCGAGCGATTCTTCAGCGGACAGGGGCAACAAGTTCCCCTCATTTTTCAGGAGGACAATTCCGTCATCCGCCGCTTGCCGGGCAAACTCATGCTGTTCTCGTTTATCATATGTGACAGCTGGTTGGTTTGTCTGACTGTACTTCGCCGCCATTTTAAGCACTCGTAATGCGGAACGGTTAAGGGTCGATTCTTCTAGGCGGCCCTCATTTACCGCGGCAATAATCTCTTTACTAGAGACCGCTCCTTTACCAGGCATTTCAAGGTCAAGGCCGGCCTTAATTGCGGCAACGTGGTCCGCGACAGCCCCCCAGTCGGACATCACTACCCCAGCAAAGCCCCACTCATTGCGGAGGATATCCGTTAGGAGCCGCTGGTTTTGAGAGTTCAGCGTCCCGTTAAGTCGGTTATACGAGCACATGATTGTGGCAGGGTGGGCCTTTTTCACAATCTGCTCAAACTGAGCCAGGTAGACCTCCCGCAGTGCCCGCTCATCGACATTCGAGGACGAGGTAAAGCGCTGGTTTTCCCGGTTATTGGCCGCAAAGTGTTTGACGCTGACGCCGACTCCCTTGCTCTGTACCCCCTTGACATAAGCCACGCCCATACGCCCGGCCAGCAATGGTTCTTCGGCAAAATATTCAAAATTCCGGCCAGCTAACGGACTCCGTTTAATGTTCACTCCTGGGCCAAGCAAAACACCGATATGTTCAGCGTTAGCAGCAATTCCCAGGTGTTCACCAAGCTGGTATAGCATTTGGTCATCAAAAGAACTGGCCGTCAGTGCTGACGACGGGAAGCAGACGGCATCGACGGAATTATTAATCCCCAATGCATCGCCTGTTTGTTCCTGCTTCCGCAACCCAGACGGGCCATCAGTCATCATCATTTTATCCACCCCGGAAACTTTCGCAGTGAACCAGAAGTCTTTGCCGGAAACGAGGTCTGCCCGTTCCTGGAGGGTCAACTTTTCTACAAAATCAAGATCAATCTTTGGCATAATCTGTCAGTCCTTTCAATTCCTTACTAATAATATACAGCGCCTGCCAGCTATCTGCAGAGTCCAAGAGGAAAAGAAGCCAGAAAATCTTTCCAGCTTTTTCCATCATGTCAACAGCTGCTCCAACTTTCAGCACTCATTTTACCAGCTACCGGTTCCGCCACCACCACCAGACGAACCACCTGAACCGCCAAAACTATCACTGCCGCTTGAAGAATCATTATCATGATCATCAAAATTAAGTCTTTCGCCAAAGATTGTGCCAACCAGTATTAACGCTAAGAAAATTCCAGGGGCCAACCAATTACCAAGCAAAAGTTTAGCCCACCAGCTTTCCCCATCATCCGCATTCAAATTGTGGTCAATGACGGCATTACTCGATTTTGTAATGTAAGCAACTTGGTTAACAAGTGAATCTGGGTATTTCTTTTGGGCCTGCGTAACAAATTCCTGTACTTTCTGCTGGGATAATTTTTCTTTTTTCAATTCGGCACCAATATGGATGGCATACTTAGCACTTTTCTTGTCATAAACAATGAGCATACTGTTTTCATTGGTGGGTAAGTTATCCTGTGACGGCGAAGAAAAGAGTTTTTGATCGTAATAGTTAAAGTAAGTCAAGTCATACTGTTGTCTAGCAAGTTGTTCAAGGCTCTGATTGCTTGTCCCATCAACTGTTACTAAACCAACTGACCCAAAAGTATTAATAAAATCAGCCTTTTTCAAATTCCGCCTGATTTGTTGCTGCTCGGCATTGGTCAAAATACCAGCCCGGTCGTTAATGTGATAACGATACATCGCGGCGGCATCACTACCAATCGTATTCATCTGTTGGGGAATTTCATTCAACCAAGCACTAACTAACTGGTTACAATCAGTAAAGTTTGCTGGAATCTCCTTTTGCAAGTTAGCATTAATATATTTGGTGACGTACGTCGAGTTGGGAAAATAAAGGGCGATCTCTTGCTCTGCCGGGTTAAGATAGAGGAGCATATTTCGATTATCATCACCTTCGCCAAGCTTTAATCGATCATATTGATAATTAAATTTCCCTGTCGCCGTCAGATCATCATTCACTTTATTGGTCGTTACGACAGTTAGCTGACTATGCACATATTTAGTTGCTAATTTCTGATTAGCTTGCTCTAGCTGGCGGCTAATTTCTGCTTGGTTAAGGACCTGCGCTTGGTCAACTACCTTTCCTTCACTTGAATTATTATCTTTACCAGTAATTCGATCAGCTAGTTTTTGCACCATTGTAACGGTCGCCGTTGAGTAGTCCTTGCTTTTCAGCTCGTTTTTGACCTGCTTAGTCAACAAGTCATCGATATAGGCATCAGGGACCTTGGCCTCTAGTCCATAACCGGTCTGCATTCGTACTTGATGATTTGTTACATCAACTACTAATAACACCCCATTATCCCGATCTTTTTGGCCAAAATGATATTTATCAAATTGCTTCTGGGCATAGTCTTCAATCGTGTCATCACCGGTCCCTTTAACTGTTATCACAGCAATTTGAGGGTGAGCACCATTAACATCTTTTAGTTGGTCCTTATTAATATTTTCTATCTTTTGTTCTGCCGACGAATCAAGAACATTCGCCCGGTCTAAAACGTCACGATTATCCGCTAAAGCTGTCAGCGGGAGGGTAAAGAAAAAGAGAGCAACAATCAGGATAATTAATCCCGTCGGTAGCTCTCTTTGGCGGATCGTTGTTTCGATGAGTAAAACCTACCTTTCCTGGAAGCTCCATCCCCGAAACTGGAAAATCCGTATTCAAATGTTATGTGTGTTGCATTTTATGCACAATCCGTAATTACTTTGCTAGTGGGTGCCGTGAATTAAAGCCTTGGTAAATCAATAAGCTAGCCGCCACACTAGCGTTTAGGCTTTGCACATGCCCAACCATCGGAATCGTCAGCATCTCATCACAGGTCTTCTTTAATAAGGATGAGATCCCTTTTCCTTCATTACCAATCACTAAGGCAACCGCCCCGTGGGCATCCCAGGTCCGGTAATCCTTGCCCTTCATGTCAGTCCCAAACAGCCAAACTCCCCGCTCTTGCAATTCCTTGGCCGTCTGCACCAGGTTGGTAACCCGGGCAACCGGGACGTGTTCAATCGCCCCGGTGGAGGTCTTTGCCACCACTGAAGTCAATCCTACTGCCCGCCGGCGGGGGATGATGATCCCGTGAACCCCCGCGGCATCAGCCGTCCGGATAATCGACCCCAGGTTATGTGGATCTTCTAGTTCGTCTAAGATTAAGAAGAATGGGTCCTCATCATGCTTGGCCGCGTTATCAAACAGGTCATCAATCGTCGCGTACTGGTAGGCGGCTACCGCTAGGGCAACCCCCTGGTGGTTTTGGTGGTCGGTCATCAGGTCGAGCTTGTTTTTTGGCACGTTGGAGACAACCAGCCGTTTTTCCTTTGCTAGCTTAATAATTTGCGAAATTGCATCGGCTTTTAAGCCTGATTGGATAAAGACCTTATTAATTTCCTGGTCCGACTTCAAGGCCATTACCGCTGGGTGCCGGCCGATAATAAAGTCTGTCTTTTCATTTTTCATATGCTGTCCGCCCCGCTTCTACTTGTTCAATGCACCACTGTGCTAACTCCGCTAACCGGTCTTGTTTCCCGGCCAACTGCAAGTAACCCATCATCGCTTCAAAGCCCGTCGACATCCGGTAGGTTAACACCGAGGTATTCTTCGCATGGGTATGGCTATTGGCATTCCGCCCCCGCTTAAAGTAGGACCACTCTTCGTCATCTAAGATTTTGTCCTCTTTCATCAAATCAATCAGCGCGGCCTGTGCCTTGGCTGAAACATAGTGGGTAGCGATATGCTGTAACTTGGTCGGCTTGCTCATCCCCTTACTCAAGAGGTGCTGCCGGATAAACACTTCATAGACGGCATCGCCCAAGTAAGCGAGGGCGATCCCATTTAGTTGGCGGTAATCTGCTTGTTCCATAAAAGTCCTTTCTATTCCTTCTTGTAACGGGTTCCCTGTGGCGTGTCCTCTAGGATAATCCCCTGTTTCTTCAAATCATCTCGGATTTGGTCACTCCGGGCAAAATCCTTGTTCTTCCGTGCCTGGTTCCGTTCTTCAATCAGTTGTTTAATCTCTTCATCATCAATTTGGTTGTCACTAGCAGTGATCTTCACCCCGAAGATGCTCATCAGGGTGGAAATTTCTTCTTCAATCGCCTTTAATGCTGGTAGGCTGACCGTTTCCTGCTGGGCATAGACGTTTGCATACTTGACCAGTTCGTAAACCGTCGCGATTCCATTTTGGACGTTGATGTCGTCATCCATTGCCGCCGTAAAGCTGTCCTTAAACGCCGCTAATTTAGCCGTCACCTTGTCATCAACAACGTCAGCGGCATCCTTTTCCCGGTAGGTCAAGTTATCAAAGGCCGTTTGGATGTGGTTAAGGTTGTTTTGAGCATCCGTCAGGTTGTCTTCACTGTACTGGATTGGCCGCCGGTACTGGGTCGTTGCCATGAAGAAGCGCAATACCTGCGGGTCGACTTCCTTGATGATATCGTGAACGGTAATGAAGTTATGGAGGGATTTACTCATCTTTTCATTGTCCTTGCCGATCGTCACGAAGCCATTGTGCATCCAGTAGCGGACGAATTGTTGGCCATTTTCCGCTTCACTCTGGGCAATTTCATTTTCGTGGTGGGGAAATTCAAGATCCTGTCCACCGGCATGGATATCAATCGTCTTGGCAAGGTACTTGGTCGACATTACCGAGCACTCAATATGCCAGCCAGGACGCCCCTTACCCCACGGCGAATCCCAACTGATTTCACCGGGCTTAGCAGCCTTCCATAGGGCAAAGTCCATCGGGTCTTCCTTCTTATTTACTTCATCGGCGCTCACGTGCTCGCTCGCCCCTACTTCCAAGTCATCAATTGACTGGCCGGAAAGCTGACCATAGTGCGCAAACTTCCGTGCCCGGTAGTAGACATCGCCATCACTCTCGTAGGCATAACCTTTTTCGATTAACCCCTCGACAAATTTAATGATATCTGCAATGTTTTCCGTTGCCCGGGGATGTAGCGTTGCCGGTTCAATGTTAACTGCCGCAGTATCTTCCATAAAGGCCTTAATATACTTATCGGCTAATTCTGGAACCGTAATCCCCTGTTCCGCAGCAGCCTTGATCATCTTGTCATCGACATCGGTGAAGTTTGACACGTAGTTAACCCGGTACCCCTTATACTCAAGATAGCGGCGCACCGTATCAAAAGCAATTGCGCTACGGGCGTTCCCAATATGGATGTAGTTATACACCGTCGGACCACAGACATACATGTTAACAACCCCGGGATGCAATGGCTTAAATTCTTCTTTTTTTCTCGTTAACGTATTATAGATTGTTAGCATGTCTATCCGCTCCTTAAGAATTAAAATCACCCTTAATCTTACCACATTCCGGGTTAATTCAGCATCATAAAACGCTGCAACAATTTTTTACCTTTTGGTCATACTTTCTTCACATTATACTGATATTATATAAAGCGTAGTAAAGATATTCCTTTACTACATCAATGAAACCTATTATTTTTCAATTACTCCTCCCAATAGTAACCGAAAAAAATATTTTCTTTTTACGAAATCTCCCCCAAGATTATCGTAATACTCCCAATAGCGGCAGCTTCTTCCCGAGCTGCCGCTATTTTTTGCTAATTATGACCAATAAAAAAGACTGGTGAAAATTAAATTTCCCAGTCTTTTTCTATTACATTCGCTGGATTAGGCAAATGCATTAGCGTTGGCGTTAATGTCAGCCTTCAAGTAGCCAATCATCGTTTGACGTTGGATTTCCAAGTTGTGTTGCCAATTTGATAATTGACGTTGTTGCCAAATAACAAAGTTGATTTGCCATTGTGGCTTGTGTTGTTGCTTCATCTTCAATTCCTTCATTGCCAAGTCGTGTTGACGGTTAGCGTAACGAATTTGCCGTGCCGTCATGTTTTGGTAACGTTGGTAAGCAAGTGGGTGACGAGCAATCAAACTAATAGTGTCCTTAACGAAGTTGATTCCTGCGCCGATCTTACCAGAGATAGTAGTAGCAGTGAAGACAGAAACAACATCGTTAACGATTTGTTGACCAGCTTGAGCGTTAGCTTCCCGTTGTGCTTCACTGTATGGTTGTGCATCGTATTGCGTCATTTGAACTGGTGCAACTTCTAATTGTTCTTCTGGAGCTGGTGTCTTAGCAGCTTCGTCGTCCTTAACTGCAGAAGCACTGTTTAAGTCGTCCGTGCTGGTTGCTTCGTCCTTAACAGTTGCGCTTGAAGCGGCATCACTAGTAGCACTTGTTGCGGCAGCTTCAACCTTAGTATTAGCAGAAGTTGCATCAACAGCAGCATTAACAGCGGCTTCGTAGCTGTCAGCTACCGGTGTCTTAACATCGTTAGCAGCTGAGTTTTCAGCAACTGCTGAAGCAGCGCTAGCAGCGTTTAAGGCAACTGCAGATTGGTTAGCAACTGTTGAACTTGCTACGGCAGAACCAGCGTTTGCACTAACTGCTGAGTCTGCTGCAGAATTAGTAGCAGTCTTAAGAACCTGCGTATTTGCATTAGCGTTGATCATTTGATCAGCAGAAACAATAGAATTGCTTTCAGTATCATTAGTTACTGGAGCATTCGTGTCCGCATGTGCATTAGTAACCCCGGCAAAGGTAAGTCCCAAAAGGATTGATGATACACCAACAGTTAACTTCTTAATAGTTTCACGTTGCTTTGCGACTCCTTCAGCAGTGAAATCGTTGTTTTGATTATTTGCAGATAACAATTTTAACTCCTCCTAGATTGTTATATATCACTAGTATTAGTAAAGTGCCCATCCAGCATCTTTAACTATATTAAATGATAGCTTCCCCTTTTTCACTTTTCAACATATAAAGAAAAATGGACTTTTGACAAATCGCATAACGACGGTCACTCGGTCCACAAATTTATTTTTTAAGATATGATATTTTTGTCATATCTTTATAAAAAAGCTGTGATGCCAGCGCAATTTTGGCATCACAGCTTTTTATTATTTATTGTTATTATTTGCTTTTTTATCCTTATCAACATGTTCATCAATTCCGCGTTGGGAATGAAGTGGCCGGGCAAAAATCATCCGCCCAGCGTCTGTCTGCAAGGCACTAGTAACTTCAACTTCAATCCGCTTATTCATGAAGTAACGGCCATCTTCAACAACAACCATCGTTCCGTCATCAAGGTAAGCAACCCCTTGTTGCCGCTCTGTCCCCTTCTTAACAACGACCACCGTCATCTTTTCACCGGGGATTACCCGGGGACGAAGTGACTTCGCTAGGTTATTAATATTGAGCACCTGCACGTTTTGGAACTGGATAACCTTATTTAGGTTGTAGTCATTCGTGACGATTACCCCATCGACCTTCTTGGCGAGGGCAATGAGCTTGCTGTCTACTTCGGGGATATCCTCAAAGTCACCATCATACATCTCAATTGGAACAATATTTTCGCTGCGCAACTTATTCAAGATGTCGAGACCGCGCCGGCCTCGAACACGCTTGATGTTTTCGCCGGAATCAGCGATGTATTGCAACTCGTACAACACAAAGTTGGGAACCAGTAGCGTCCCTTCCAGAAAACCAGTCTTCACCAGGTCATAGATCCGCCCATCAATCAAGATGTTGGTATCAAGGATCTTGTAATGGTGGTAGTTAGCATCCTGTTGCTTGATTACATTTTTGCTCTGGTTATCAGCCTTCGGATTTCTTGCGTGGGCGAACATCTTCCGCCATTCATCGAGACGGGTCGTCCCGATGCGAAAACCAAAGTAGCTAAAGATAATCATCAAGATAATCGGCAAGATGTTATTGATCACCGGAATCTGAGTCCGCCATAATGGAATTGAAATGAGGACTGCTAAGATCAGGCCGACAATTGTCAGCAAGGTCCCAAAGAACAAGTAGATTGGGCTGCGCTTAGTCAGCTCTTTTTCAATCCGCTGAATCATCTTTTCCGTCACGCCAACCAGTGGAAGTGATATAAGCCAAAAAATAATTGCACCGATAATAACATCAATAAAGACCAGCAATGCGCGGTCTAGTGAAATGTTAACTACGTCCCACAGTAAGGGAAGATAGTAAAATCCAACTGCTGCGCCGACGAGAATATAGATCGCATAAATTATCCTACGCCGCATTTGCTTCATCCTTTCATTATAATATTTAGCCTAATGCTAGGTGGAGGGCCTCCCGCAAAGTCGAAACCCCCACTACTTGAATGTTAGTGGATGGTTGCCAGCCCTTCAAGTTATTTTTGGGAATAAAGATCCGTTGAAAGCCTAACTTTTCGGCTTCAGCGACCCGTTGTTCGATCCGGTTAACCCGCCGAATCTCGCCGGTCAAGCCAACTTCGCCAACAAAGGCATCCGTTGCCCGCGTTCCCTTATCCCGGTAACTTGAGGCAATGCTGACTGCAATCGCCAAGTCAATTGCTGGCTCGTCTAACTTGACACCACCAGCCGCTTTCAAATACGCATCTTGGTTTTGCAACATCAGGTTGGCCCGTTTTTCTAGCACCGCCATTATCAATGATACCCGATTTCGGTTCAATCCGGTAGCAGTTCGCTGGGCATTTCCATAAACCGTCGGGGTGACCAGGGCCTGGATTTCGACCAAGATAGGGCGCGTCCCTTCTAATGAAACGACGACGGCCGAACCAGTAGCATCCTGGAGTCGCTCTTCTAAGAAAATCTCCGACGGGTTTTTCACCTCGGTCAGCCCGTTAGTATGCATCTCGAAGATTCCCAATTCATTGGTTGAGCCGAACCGGTTCTTAACTGACCGCAAAATCCGGTAGGTGTGGTGGAGGTCCCCTTCAAAGTAGAGCACTGTATCAACCATGTGTTCCAGAATCTTTGGCCCAGCGATAGCGCCACCCTTCGTTACATGCCCGACGACAAAGATGGTAATGTTATTGCTCTTGGCAATCTGCATCAACTGGGCGGTGACTTCCCTAATCTGGGAGACACTACCGATCGCTGAACTAACGTCGGTCGCCATCATTGTCTGGACCGAGTCAATCACCACATACTCTGGCTTTAATTCGCGGATGGTATCGCGGATGATATCCATGTTGGTTTCGGGATAAACATAGAACTCATCCCCCGCAACACTCAGTCGTTCTGCCCGCATCTTAATCTGGTTACCACTTTCTTCCCCCGACACATATAAGACCCGGTGGTGCTCATCGCTTAACTGCCCAGAAACTTGGAGGAGGAGGGTCGACTTACCAATTCCCGGGTCCCCACCGATCAAGATCAAGGAACCAGGCACAATTCCACCACCAAGCACCCGGTTAAGTTCGTTCAGTTTTGTCTTGACCCGTGGCATTTCCTTGCTGTTAATTTCGTTAATCTTTTGTGGCTTGGCAACTAAGCCGGTTAATGTGGTCGTCGCCTTTTTACTGGCTTGCCCACTACTGCTCTCAACTTGTTCTTCGACTAGTGAATTCCATTCCCCACAATTAGGGCACCGTCCCAGGTAACGCGGCGAATTATAGCCACAGTTTTGGCAAACATATTGTGTCCGTACCTTTGCCATCTCATCAATTCCCTTCTAAATAAAATTACTTCTTTGTTGAGCCAAAGCCGCCGGTCCGTTGCGCCTGTGGCTTTTCCTCATCATCTGCTGTCAGGTATGGCATGAAGATCCCCTGCCCAATTCGTTCACCCTTTTTGACATGGTAATCGCGCAGGCCATAGTTAATTAGCTGGAAGAAGATTTCTCCTTCATTACTGTCGTTGTCGTAATAATCAGCATCAACGATTCCGACCCCGTTAGGCAAGACCAGCCGCCGCTTAAGGGGACCACTCGACCGGTCAGCGAGGAGCAAGAACTCATCTGGCTGCATGTAGGCCTTAATCCCGGTTGGGACTAAATATGGCTTCAACGATGCATCAGCGGCCTTAAATTCACCATCGGTCAGCTGCTTTTGCTGGTGAATCTGCCAAAGGGCCTTGATGAAGTTGCCCTTCCAAATTGATGGCAAGACAAAGTCCTCCGATGCCTCAAAGTCATAACCCGCTGCTCCCGCCGTTTGCCGTTGCGGTAAATGAAGGTCCTGGTCCTGCTTGCTTGAAATAATCTTAAATCCACGTTTCATTATCTTCACCTCATTAATTTTTACCCATATTATTTTCTAGTAACCTATTATAAGATATATAAGAATTGATTGGTATTGCTTTGATTACTTGACTTTTAAAAGTAGTTTATCGAAAATTGTAATTGAATGGATGTGATGATATGCAATATCGAATTGATGGTCAGCGCATCGTTGCCTTTGATGACCATGAACCATTTGCCGGCGAAATCAGCTTTCCAGCCGTCGCCGGCACTGAGAATCGTGTCGTTGTTGAACGAGTATTCGTCCACCCGGACTACCGGGGGCAAGGAATTGCTGGCGAACTCGTTCGGCGCTTTGTCGAATATGCCACTGAGCAACAGTATACGGTTAAGCTAATGTGTCCGTATGCCGTTCGGCAGTTTAAGTTACATCCGGAATACCAGCAGTTGCTCGCACCTGCTGACCGTTTTAATTAGGAGGAATGAGGAATGGATCAAAACGCACTAAAGGAACAAACAGGGAAAGAATCAGTCAAGTACATCAAGTCCGGCATGATTGTCGGCTTAGGGACTGGTTCAACCGTTAAATACATGGTTGACGAACTTGGTAAGCAAGTTCAAGAAGGCAAGATTAAGGATATCATTGGGGTAACTACCTCTAGCCGGACCGCTAAGCAAGCTACTGACCTCGGTATTACAATCAAGGATATCGACGAGGTTGACCACATCGACTTAACCATCGACGGGGCCGACGAGATTAGTGATGACTTCCAAGGAATTAAGGGTGGCGGTGGCGCCCTCTTGTGGGAAAAGATCGTTGCTGATGCATCCAGCAAGGTAATGTGGATTGTTGATGAAAGTAAGCTCGTCCACCAACTCGGTGCCTTCCCCCTTCCTGTTGAAGTAATTCCATTTGGCGCTCAACACGTCTTCAACCGCCTCGAAAAGAAGGGCTACAAACCATCATGGCGGATGGATGGTGACCAAAAGTACCGGACTGACGAAAAGAACTTTATCATTGACCTCCACCTCGGCGAAATCGACCAACCACAGGAATTGGCAAACGAACTGATCCACATGGTGGGGGTTGTTGAAACCGGGTTGTTCTTAAACCGGGTCAATGACGTAATCGTTGGTACCCCTGAAGGGCCAAAAGTTCTTCACGCCCGTGACTAGTTTTTGATTAAAAAGGAGATCCTAATAATGAGTTTTTCAATCAGTAAGGACGACATCGCAAGCTTCCACCAGGATTATTGCGACCGTCGTGATAGTAAAGTTTTAGAAAACGCCGTTACGAAGAACGGTGTCCGCAATGCTAGCTTCAACTGGCATTCAATTGCCGACAACGACCCCCACTTCTCCATTGACTTGAAGACGGGGGACGTTGCTGACCAGAAGCAATCTGGTCGTTGCTGGATGTTTGCCGCATTAAACACGATGCGTCACGACATGCAACACAAACTTAACTTGCCTGACAACTTTGAATTATCCCAGTCCTACCAATTCTTCTGGGACAAGTTTGAAAAGGCAAACTACTTCTACCAAAACGTTTTAAAGACCGCCAAGAAGCCTGCCGATAGCCGGAAAGTAGCCTGGTTAATGGCCGAACCACAAAACGACGGTGGCCAGTGGGACATGCTCGTTGCCCTAATCGAAAAATACGGGGTGATGCCAAAATCCGCAATGCCCGAATCATTTAATTCCAATAACTCCCGCGGAATCGACGAAGTCTTAAACAATAAGCTGCGGCACGATGCCGTTATCCTGCGGAAGATGGTTAATGAGGACAAGGCCGATAAGGATACCCTAGCGGTTAAGATTCGGGAAATGTTAAACGAAAACTACCGGATCCTTTCATATGCCTTTGGTGAACCAGTCAGCCACTTTGACTTTGAATACCGGACAAAGAAGGACAATGAATTCCACCGGGACACGAATTTAACACCACAGGACTTCTTCAAGAAATACGTTGGCTGGAACCTGGACGACTACATCTCAATCATCCAGGCGCCAACCGCTGACAAGAAGTACCACCAAACTTACACGATTGACATGCTCGGTAATGTTGTCGGTGGCCGGGAAATCAAGCACTTGAACTTACCAATGGATGAATTTAAGCGGCTTGCCATTGAGCAATTAAAGAACGGCGAAAGTGTATGGTTCGGTTCAGATGTCGTTAAGTACTCTGAAACCAAGCTCGGGATCATGGCCCTCAACACCTATGACTATGAAAAACTCTTCGACATCGACCTTGAAATGACGAAGGCAGATGCTCTTGATTACGGTCAAAGCATGATGGACCACGCCATGGTTATCACCGGGGTCGACCTCGTTGATGGCAAACCAACCAAGTGGAAGGTTGAAAACTCATGGGGTAACAAGGTTGGTAAGAAGGGTTACTTCGTCATGAGCGATGACTGGATGGATAAGTACTGCTATCAAGTAGTGATCAATAAGAAGTACCTTAGTGACGACTTGAAGCGTGACTACGCTAAGGAACCTGTTGTTTTGAAGCCATGGGATCCAATGGGAACGTTGGCTTAAATTTATCTTTAGCTGCTAAAAAGCGAGGCGGAATTGCCTCGCTTTTTTGTTACCCAATACTAATTAATTTTTCCCTTTTGCTCTTTATTTCTAAGGGAGCGTGAACTAGAATAAAGACTTACGTTATTTACAAGAAGGTTCGAACATGAATAAAAAATTGTTAAGCGGGTCCTTTTGGATGTCCTTTGGCAGTATTATTTCCCGTGTGTTAGGAGTCGTCTACCTCATCCCCTGGCTAATGATGATTGGGTCAGCACAAAACATCGACGCTGCCCAGGCACTGTTTAATACTGCCTATACTCCTTATGCCCTCTTTATTTCACTAGGAACAGCTGGCTTCCCTTCAGCCATTGCCCGGCGTGTATCAACCTATAATAATCAGGGACATTATGATGAAAGTAAACGGCTGTTCCGCTTTACCTTCATTTTAATGATAATCTCAGGAATAATCTGTGGAATATTGATGTATGCCCTCGCACCGTTAATCGCTGCCTCTAGCCCTGTTGTTTCAAAAAGTAGTGCCATTCTTGCTGTACGAATGGTCGTTCCGGCAATTATCATTATTCCGTCCATGAGTATTTTGCGGGGATGGTTTCAAGGGAACCAGGATCTCAAGCCCTTTGGAATTTCCCAGCTAATTGAACAATTCGTCCGCGTCCTATTCATCCTTGCGGTGACTTATTTTGTGATCGAAGTACTAAAAATGAACTTTATTGTTGGTGTTCAACTAAGTGTCTTCGCTGCCTTTATCGGGGAAATTGCTAGTTACCTCTACCTCCTTCGGTACTACCATCAGCATAAGAATGATAACTTCCCACTTGATAATAATTTACCAACAGCAAAATCGATTAATCATCAAAAACTAGCACTAACAATTGCGATGGAGTCCCTCCCTTTTCTCTTGATTGGCGCAGGAACTACTATTATGCAACTAATCGATCAATTTTTCTTCAAACAGATTATGGAAGGACCGCTGCACTTGAGTTCGGTAGTCACCCAGACAACCTTTACAATGTTTTCTGCTAATCCTGCTAAGATCACCACTGTCGTAATCTCACTAGCCCTCTCGATTCCTGAAACTAGTCTACCATTACTCGCCGCAGAACAAGGCAATGGACCAGCTGCCGTAAGGAAGACACTTTTACAAAATTTGAATTATCTTCTCTACATCCTACTTCCAGCTGTTATTATTCTATACACCATTGCATATGAGGTTTACCTAGTTTTCTTCTCGCCAAGTCATATTGGTAGCTCGTTTCTTCAAGCTAACCTCATCCAAAGCCTGCTAGTAGCTCTCACAATTAATGGTCTAACAATTATGCAGGCCCTCCATAACAGCAAGCAAGCGGTTAAATATCTCGTAATCGGTTTAGTAGTTAAACTCGTTTTTCAGTACCCGTTAGTATTTTGGATGCAGGGAATGGGAGCAATTATTGCTACTGATATTGCTTTCCTTGTTGTCGCTACATTAGTCTATACTAATCTACAACACGCTTATCATCTTGACTACCGACAAATGGCTCCAATCTTCATCGTTAATATTATCTTTGCCTTAATTATCCTTGCGATGCACCAGCTCGCCAACCTCGTCCTCATTCCTGACGGCAAAGTTCTTGCCTTCCTTGAAGCAGGAATCTTTGGTGGCTTAGCAATCATGCTCTATATAATCTTAAGTGATATGTTAGGAGCTTCTCGTCGAATCTTCGGCTGTAACATAATTAGCCAGCTCCGAACTATATTACTTAGGTGAATTCCGTTAGTTAAAAATAAAAATCTCGTTGCCATCACTGGCTAACGAGATTTTTTTGTTATTCTGTAATATCAGCACCGAAATACTTTTCTGATAGGCGCTTAACGGTCCCATCCTTTTGTAATTCCTTCAATGCCTTATTGTATGAAGACTGGATTGCCGTATCTTTCTTGTTAAAGAGCGCAGAGATCTTCGCTGGCTTTTGCTTGCTGGAAACGTCAATCATTTTGAGGCCCTTGGTACTGTTCTTCTTGCTGTAAGCGTACCATGCTTCCCGGGAATTGATTTCCCCATCAGCCCGGCCATCCTTTACCATTCCGACGGCACTTGCGAAGTCACCGTTTGGCACAATCTTGGCCCCGTACTTTTTAGCAACGTTCGCGTTATTAGTCCCCGTTCCGGCCACAATCTTCTTGCCCTTGATCTGGTCCAGGTTCTTAATCTTACTGTCCGCTGGGAGGATTAAGACAAAACGGGACTTAATGTATGGCGTTGAAAAGTTATATTGCTTCGCCCGTTCTGGGGTTTGGGTAATGTTGTTCATTACTACATCGAACTTTCCCGATCCGAGACCAGCGATTAAAGAGTCCCACTTGGTTGGCACAAACTCTGCCTTCAAGCCCATCTTCTTTGCTATCGCTTTACCGAGGTCAACTTCAAATCCGGTTAATTTGTTGTTCTTCCGGTATGAGTACGGTGAATAAGTTCCTTCTAACCCAATTGTTAGTTTCCCCTTACTCTTCAACTCGGAATTAACGGCTGATGAAGCGGCATGGATACTGGAAACCCCAGTAGCGGTGCCGACCGTGAGTGCTGCAACTGCGATTAGTGCTTTCTTCCAAAATTTCATTGTATTAGCTCCTTATTTTAAATCTTCCATTGTCATTGATGCGATAAAGTTCTTAATCCGTTGGTTCGGATTGTCCGGCGCAAAGAACTCATCGGGAGAACCGTCATAGATAATTTCGCCGTTTTCCACGAAGATAATCTTATCCGCCACCTGCTTAGCAAACATCATGTTGTGCGTAACGATGACCATTGACTGCCTTTCCGCCGCCAATTGCAAGAGCACTTTTAGCACGCTCAATTCTAGCTCGGGATCGAGGGCGGAGGTTGGTTCATCGAGGAGGATATACTTGGGTGTCATTGCCAAGGCGCGGGCGATCGCGACTCGCTGGGCCTGCCCACCGGATAATTCGTTTGGGTAGGCGTCCCCATACTCTGCCAAGCCCACCTTAGCAAGTAGTTCCTTTGCCCGCGCGGTTGCTTCTTCCTTTGACTGCTTCAACACCTGGGTTGGGCCTTCGATAATATTCCCGAGGACGGTCTTGTTAGGAAACAGGTTGTAATCTTGAAAGACCATCCCCGTCTCCTTACGCACTGCTAGTTTATCCTTGTTAGTAATTTTGTTACTGAAGTCAAGGTGGTGGTCGTCAAAATCATAATGCCCACTCTCGGGAACGACCAGCAAGTTTAGCGACCGGAGAATCGTCGATTTTCCTGAGCCAGATGGCCCAACCATCACGGTCGTTTTACCCGCGGGGAAGTCTAATGTGGTATCTTTCAAGACGTGCTTATCACCAAATGTTTTATTGATCTTTGTAATTTTCATTTTTCTCACCTATTATCTTGCGTTTACTTGCCGGTTCATTACGTTCTCAAGGTACTTTTGCAGGTAAGAGAGCACCGTGGTAAAGACGGCGTAAACCAGGGCAACGAGGCTGTACATTACCAGTGGCTGGTAGTTTTCCGCAGCGATCTGCTGGCTGACCGCAAACATTTCCATAATCGTAATTGATGCAGCCAGTGATGTGTCCTTGACGAGGCTAATAAAGCTATTCGACAGCGGAGGCAGGGCAACCCGTAAGGCCTGTGGCAAGATAATCCGCCAAAGAACCTGCAACCTAGTCATCCCGATTGCGGCCCCCGCCTCCCATTGCCCTTCTGGAACAGAACTAATCGCTGCCCGGATCGTTTCTGACGCGTATGCTCCGGTATTCAACGAAAAGGTAATGATTCCGGCAGTAAATGGCTCCAGCTTAATCCCGTGGGGTAATACCCCTTGGATTCTGAGGTAGGGTAGCCCGAAAAAGACGATAAATAACTGGACCAGTAGTGGCGTTGACCGAAACAGCCATACGTAGAAGCTAAAGATCCACTTGAGGATTGAAAATGCTCCCCGCTGCTTTGACAACCGGATCAGGGCCGTAACGAGGGCGATAATTAACCCAAAGAAAAATGAAATTAGGGCTAACGGAATCGTGTACTTAAATCCCGCCGCCAGTAGTTGTGGCAGTGACGTCTCAATTATTTCCCACATAAGTCAACTTCTCCTCTTTGCTATTAGTCTAGTTTCTCAAGCGCTTGTTGTAAGTCGGCAATAATATCTGCTGGGTCTTCAATTCCGACGGAGAGCCGGATCAATTCATCCGTAATCCCGTCCTTCAATCTTATTTCCCGGGGAATAGCCCCATGGGTCATGACTGCCGGAACCTCGATTAGGCTCTCAATTCCCCCAAGGCTTTCGGCCAGGTCAACTAATTGCAGGCTTTCAACAAACTTCTTTGCGTCAAGCCCTTCCCTTAATTCAAAGGAAATCATTGCCCCAAAGTTGCGCATTTGCTTTGCGGCAACCTCGTGACCAGGAAAGTCTGGTAAGCCGGGATAATAGATTTTGCCAATATGGGAATCATTTTGTAAGAAATCAATGACCGCATCGGCGTTTTCCTGGTGAACCCGCATCCGCGCGCCAAGAGTCTTCATTCCCCGTTGCAATAGCCAACTATCATCTGGGCCAAGAGTACTACCGATGGAATTTTGCAAGAAGGCTAACTGGCTAGCAACCTCTTCATCACTCGTTACCGCCAGTCCCGCGACCACGTCACTGTGACCACCAAGGTACTTCGTCGCAGAGTGAACAACGATGTCCGCTCCCAGGGTTAATGGCCGCTGGTTATATGGAGTCGCAAAGGTGTTGTCAACAATCGTCTTCACCCCGTGCCGCTTAGCAATCGTGGCAATTGCCTTAATGTCAGCAATTTGCAATAGCGGGTTCGTCGGTGTTTCAAAGTAAACCGCCACCGTATTATCCTGGATGGCATTTTCAACTGCTGATAGGTCCCGCATATCAACAACCGTAAATTCAAAGCCAAAGCGCTTCAAAACTTTATTGATCAAGCGGAAGGTACCACCATAAACGTCACTACCAACGACAAAGTGGTCACCTGCCGAAAACAGGGAGAAAACCGCGTGAATCGCTGCTGAGCCAGAAGCAAAGGCGAAGCCCGCCTTCCCCTGCTCCAATTCTGCAATCAACTTTTCTAGTGACGCCCGGGTCGGGTTACCCGTCCGTGAGTATTCCCACTTCGGTTCACCACCAAGAACGTGCTGGTGGAAAGTTGACGAACGGTAGATAGGGGTCGACACGGCACCGGTTGTTGGGTCTTCACTATTACCGCCATGGATTAACTGTGTGTTAAACTTCATTATTATTCCGCTCCTTTTTCCGTAAATAGATACAAAAAAGGCGCAAACTCAAGGATTGCTTGAATCTGCGCCTTATGCATTTATCCCGTATTTCGTTAGTCGAAACTCACACTATTCATGAGCACGCCAAAACGTGGGTCGCATAAGACGCGATCCACAGCAACACATAATCGCATTAAGCTTTTGGCTGTTTAACATAGTACGTGATCTCCTAACTTTTAATATGTAAACAGAATAACTTATAAAAAATAAGCTGTCAAGAACTTATTGGGAATTTATTTGATTTGCTGGTCAAGAAAGTCGCCAGCAATGTTATAGACCTTTTGACTCCAGAAGTCCCGCTCATGGTCAGCACCCTTGACCCGGTAAGCAGTCACTGCGTTACCATTTTCCTGTAAGCGGTGGTACATCTTCTCCATTTGAGCATAGGGAACAACCTTGTCCGCATCCCCATGCATGAGCAGGAATGGTGGGTACTTTTGCCCGTCCTTCACTTGGTACAGCGGGCTCATTTCTTTTTCGATTGCTGGCCATTTCGTTGGGTCCGGACCAAAGAGGCAGAATTGCAATAATTGGTTGCCAGGGACTTTAGCAGTGTATTTAAAGGTGTCCGCCACATCCATCGGGGCAAAGCAGCTAATCACTGCGTCAACCGCATCCGATTGGTCAGCGTACCGGTCAACCTTATACCGCGGATCATCACCGGTTAAGCCGACTAGCATCGCCGCGTTCGCCCCAGATGACGTTCCCCAGATGGCTACCCGGTGAGGATCAATCGTGTACTTTTGTGCATTGGCCCGTAAGAAGCGGATGGCGGTCTTCACGTCTTGCAAAAATGCGGGGAAGGCGTGACCATCAATTGCACTCCGGTGTTGGACAGTGGCGACGACATAGCCCTTCTTAACGTACTGCACCAGCTGGGGAATCTTTTCGCCTAGTACTGGTGTCCGCCAGGAGCTCCCCTGGACAAAGACAATTAACGGGCGGGGATTGGTCTGGTAGTCCTTCGGGTAACGTTGGGTCCATGGCGTCAGGATTGCCATGTGTAACGGCTCACCATCCATTGCCGTATAAACAACATCTTCAATTACCCGTACCTGGCCACTGAGGGTGGGGTTATTTGCTATTTCATGAATTGTCATCAGTTTCACCATCCATTGTTATAAAAGTCTTTTGCAAAATATTAAGGTGGTCATCAAAGTGGTACAGAATTGGCTTACCATTCGGCACTTCCACCTGGTCAATTTGATCATCGGGAATCTGGTCGAGGTACTTGATTAACGCCCGCAAAGAGCTGCCGTGGGCAACGATTAACTGGTTATGCCCGTCAAGCAGTTGCGGGGCAATCTGGTCCTGCCAATACGGCAACAACCTTTTTTGGGTCATTGCTAAGCTTTCACTCAACGGGATCTTGACCCCGAGACGGTCATAACGCCGCTCGTGCTGGCGAGTAGGCAATTGTGGGGGCAGGTCCTTAAAGCCCCGCCGCCAACGGTGTAGCTTGGCGGCCCCAATTTCTTCCTTAACGACCGCTTTATTGCGACCACTGAGGGCCCCATAATGACGCTCATTCAGCCGCCAAGTCTTATGGACTGGAATATATAGCTGGTCAATTGCTTCAAGAATGATATCCGTCGTCATAATCGCGCGTTGCATGTAGGAAGTATGCGCAGCGGCGAATTGCAGGCCACGGTCACGTAATTCCTTGCCGACCAACCTGCCCTGTTCAATTCCCTTTGCGGTTAACGGGACATCCGTCCACCCAGTAAAGATATTGTCACGGTTGGCCTGACTTTGCCCGTGACGAACAATTACTAAATCTGCCATTTTCTCACTCCCCTTACCACTACTAATAATAGCGCATTTCGCCAGCGACTAACAAGCGACAGCCTAAATGAATGCCTTAATGATCACCATCAAAATGGGAATTACAACCACGCTGAGGACCGTTGTCTCCGTGACCATGATTGCCGCATAATTTGCATCAGCATGGTAGAGTTTGGAGACAACTGGTGCATTAGTCATCACCGGCATTGCTGCTTGCAAGATAAAGACCTGCTTCATCAGCGGTGACATCCCACTTGGTAAGACCAGTAACGCCATCAGGGCCGGGGCAAACAAGAACCGACCGACAAGGATGCCTAATGCATCACGGCTCAAGCGAATCCGACTGAGTCCCGCATTTGAAATCGCAATTCCGATGAAAATCATCGACAGTGGGATCGTCAATCCACCGAGATAGCTAAAGTCACTAAGCAAAAACTTCGGCAAGTGGATATGGAAAATCACCAGGAGGACCCCGATGATAAAACCTAATAGTGGCGGTGAAAAGACCTTTTTTAGCGCTGTCTTCACGTCAATTCTTGCTTCCTTCATCCCATCTTTTTGGATTAACCAAACCCCCAGTGTCCAGAAAAAGGTCGTATTTGCCATGTAGTAGACCAGGACATAAGGAATCGAAGCACTGCCAAACAAGGCCAGGTTGATAGGCAGGCCGATAAAGACCGTGTTGGAGTTAAAAAACATCGATGAAAACAAGCCCAGGTGGGACCGCTTAATCCCAATCGCCCGAGCCACCGCAAATGATAGTCCAAACAAGATTATCATTGACAAAACCGGATAACGAAGATCCGGCAGCAGTGTTTGCAACTCATTAGCGGAAAAATCCTTGGTAATCGTGGTGATCATGTAGCAAGGGAGCGAAATCTCCGTCACAATCCGGGAAATGATCCGGGGAGACTGCTCATTAAACCAGCCGCGTTCATTTAAGATAAAGCCGATGATCACCATGACTAGGATTATCGCAACCCCCGACACCGCCGACAAAAAAACCGTTAGCATTTCTTCCATCTCTTTTTCACAATAATTATCGTTTATTGTATTTCGTCGACAAAATTATTACAATGGTTATTTTCCTCCACTACTTTTCTGCCGTATAATGGGAATGTTAAGTATTTGAGGAAAGGATGGCTGGGGAAGAAGTTATGCTTCGAACTTAGCCAAATTTTTATGAAAGCAAAAATCGCTAATTTTATTAACTGGGGCATCCCCTATGCGGCCATTGCGGCAATGGCTTACCTAATAATGTTCCCCCAGCTTGTCTCCCACGGGGTGATCCTCGGGACGGATTCAATTTTTCATTTCAATCGCTTTTACGATGCCGCCAAGCAAATTCAACAGTGGAATTTTAGCTATTTTCAAAGTAACTACTGCTTCCAGCAAAGTGGGCGGATTATTAACGCCGTCTACGGCCCCCTCTTCGCCTACCTAAACGGGATTATTCTCGGCATGGTCGGGACCTGGTACCGTTACCAGATTGTGACAACCTTTATCGTTTACATGCTCGGTGGGATCGGCATGTACAAACTTGGTATTAAGGTCCATAGTAAACGGGTCTTTGCCATTGCCTGCGCCTTGATTTACATGAACATTGGCTGGCTCCCCCGGTGGGAATTAGCCCAGAATATGAATGCCTGGGGCGCTGCCCTGGCACCATACATGGTGATCTGTGGGGTGCGGATGCTCCAGGACCACGACCGTCCCATCAACTGGTTGCAGCTAATGGCGCTGATGACGATCATCATCCAAATCCACATGCTAAGTTCCCTTTTCTTTGCGTTAGCCCTAGTCCCCTTTTTCGTAATCGGACTGATTCTTGCTGACGACCGTAAACAAATGTGGGGCGAAGCAATCAAGGCCGTTATCGGTACGATTATTTTAACCGCAAACGTCTGGGGCGCCCTGCTGATGCTCAACTTGCACAACAACATCGCCCACCCCGCTGACTTTGACATGTTAGGAAACGCCCTGCAGCCCTCCCATTTTAGTAGTACCCGTGGCTTCTTAATCCACGGAATGTGGATCCTCTTTATCATTCAGCTTGCTTACGTCGTCAAAAACTTCCGCAAGTCACTGGTCAATACCACCGTCACTATTTTAGGAACAGTCGTCTTGATCATCAGTTCCTTCCTATTACCGTGGGATGCAATTCAGGAAGCAATCCCGGTCCTTGCGCATACCTTGCAGTTTCCTAACCGCTTAACGATTATCGCCTACCCCCTGTTGCTAACGGGGGTCGCAATTACGGCAACTAACTTAACGCAGAAGGTTAGCGAACAAGACATTCACCGGCAGCTTTCTACCGGGGTCTTAGTATTAATGCTCTTCCTCGTCTTTACCCCAACAACGATTGACGTCTATAAGCGCGCCGCCCGTTACGAATCTGAAAATGTCTTAAATAGCTTTAGTGCAATCGCCCGGGTAAGTGACAATAAGAAGGCAATTCGTCAGTCCGTCCACGATCTTTATCCGGGGCAACTACTAACAATGGTTGAAAAAAGGAGTCCCGACTACCTACCGATTCCCCCAAAGTATATGAACCGCAAGTATGTCCGCTCCTTTGCTTACCAGGACCAGATCATCAACGGGTCAAAGCACTTTAAGCATACTGTACTGGCCGATGGCGGCCTCCAACTTGACTGGGACGCCAAAAAGGCCGGAAGGGTCCGGCTGCCAATCATCATCTATCACGAGTCACAGCTAACCGTCAATGGGCAGCGGCAGCACAACATCGAGCGTTCCTCTGTCGGGGCTCCTTATGTCCAACAAAAGAAAGGGACAAACACCGCTACCCTCTACTTTAAGCAGGCAACTTGGTTTACCTGCCTACTAGTAATTTCATTAGTTGGCCTTGCCTTCTTTATGATTTACGGTGGTTACTACTTCTGCCGGCACGTCCCGGGTTATTTCCGCCAGATTAGTACGGGTGAACTTGATGAATTAAAGGCAATTTAGCCAACAAAAAACTCCGCGAAAAAATTCGTGGAGTTTTTTTATTTACCGATTCAATTGCTGTTTCCGGTTTCCCTGATCATCTCTAAACGTTGATTTAATCGGGTAAGTTAAGTGAATGGTACTTGGGACTACCAGTGGAATAATGATTACAAGGATGATTAACCCGGTAATAACCGTCATCGCCACTTCGATTAACGTTGGAATTCCTGATGGAATTAAGGCTGCAAATGTCCCACTAAGGATAATTGCGGCGGAAATAACAACTGTTCCAATAATCGTTGCCGCACGGACAATTCGTTCAGTCGGCAAGTACTTGTTTTGATCAAAGTCCCGGTAACGCATGACAAGGAAGATACTGTAATCAACTCCCAGTGCCAAAAGCATGATGAAGCTGAAGAACGGTGTATTCCAGGTCAATAATGGCCGACCGAGGAATAGGTGGGTCAGGCCGTGTGAAATGGATAGAGCCGCTAGGTAAGCGGTAATCAAGGTACCGAGAATATAAACTGGCTGGAGCAATGACCGAGTAATCAAGATGAGGGCTAAGCCAATCCCAACAACCATAATCGCCGCGGTCCGTACAAAGTCACCACCAGCAACCGTCTTCGTGTCAGCAATCTTTGATGACTGCCCACCGACAACGACTTGGGCATGACCGAGTTTAGTCCCCTTTAACGAGTAGCGAGCAAGCTTGGTAATCTGTGGAATCTCATTAGTTGCCCGGTCCCCGCTAGGGTTTGAGTCAAGAATGACCGTAATCTTGGCAATCTTCTTGTTTGCTGATAAGTAGTTATTAATTGATTCTTGGAACTGGGCATTCTTGATTTGACTTTGTGGAATGTAGAAGGTGTTAGCTGCCGCCGAGTTTTGTAGCCCGGTTAGGTAGTCACCCCCGGCTGCTAAGCCAGCACTCATCTGGTCCATTCCCTGCATCATCTGTGTTCCACTCTGCTGGGCAGCGGCCATCTGTGCTGCACTTGCGCCAGACTGTTCCGCCTGCATGGCTTCTGCTGATTCCTGGGCCTGCATTCCAGAAGAAAGCTGAGACATACTACTTTGCGCCGTCCCGAGCTTACCAGTGATCTGTTGCAACTGGTTATTAACATAAAGTTGCTTTGCCTTTGAACCTGCCGGTTGGGTGACAGAGGCAACCGTCTTCACACCCTCGCTCTTCTTTAGCTGGTTAGTGAGCCGGTCAATCAACAGCATGTCGTGCTCATTATCCAGTTTATGGTTTGACCGGATATAAATCGTCACTGGCTCAGCGGTCCCCTTTGAGAAGTGGTCCTCAACAACTAAGAATCCCTTCTTTGAAGGCGTCGAGTTAGCAATTTCATCACTATCATCATAGTTTAAGTGGTTCTGGTATGACAGACCGATTGGCAGTAAGATCGCAAAGACCACGACCAATGAAATAATCGGGTGGTGAACAGATGAATTAGCCATCCGGTGCCAAATCTTACTACTTGCTTCACCGGTAAACCGCTTCTCAGGCCAGAACATCTTCTTCCCAAACGTCGCCATAAAGAAGGGGTTAAGGGTCAAGAGGACAACCAATAAGACAGCCACCCCGACGGCAACGCCGACTGCTGACTGGTAAACGGAGAACTTCGCCAGCGCTAAGGAGGTAAAACCAATTAAAATCGAAGAGCCGGAATACAGAATTGTCCGGCCAGCCTTATGCTGGGCGTCACGGCTTGCTTCCCACTTATCCATTCCTTTACCGAGATCTTCTTTGAACCGGTTATACATCAAAATATTGTAGTCTGTCCCAATCCCAAACAAGACGATGATCATGAAGACCTGGGTAAAGTTTGAGAATGGGAAATTGAAGCGGCTCACTAAGTTCGTAACAATGCTGAAGGCCGTGATGAAAGAAACGCCGACGGTCAGCAATGAAACCAACGGGGTGATCGGTGAACGGAAGACCAGCAGCAGGACAACGAAGATGAAGATTACGGAGATTACTTCAGTCTTCTTAATTCCCTCCTGAACGGCCTCGGAGAAGTCATCATTTAAGATATCTGCCCCAGTCACATAAGTTTTCACGCCACTGGTCTTAATCGTTGATGATAATTGCTGATTAATATTTTGGATTGTCCCGTGACTCTTACTGACGTCTAGCTGGACGATTTCCGTGGTCTTATCTTTTGAAATCAACTGCTTTCTGGTTGCCGCATTATCATTAGGTGCGGTGATGTTCTTGATCCCATACCGCTTCTGATGATTTTGTAACTTATCAATCGTTTTTTGGACATTTTGCTTGTCCGTGTTCGACATCGCCTTATCCCCGTTATTAAAGACGGCAACGACTTGATACGTATTGTTTTGGTGGTGCCCCCAGTGTTTATCTTGAATTGTGCTTGCAATCTGACTCTGCGCGTCCTGGGGAAGGTTAATTGCTGAATGCTCCCGTGTCAGCAGGTTAACATTCGGCAAAGAAACAATTGCGATTACAGTAATTAAAACCCATGCAACCAGCGAAAAAACATGGTTATGAATCCACTTTTTCAAGCTATCTTTGCCTCACTTTCTAATCTTTTCTCTCTTAAAATTTCCTGGGAAATACTTCTCTCCTATCCCTCCTTACTTTTAAATCGACAGCGAACATTGTATACCTGCAAGACAGATGTATCAATAAACAAAAATAGCGATGTTTTTCATGTTCCTACATGGCAGCGGTTACTGATTTTTAAAGCAAAAAGCCTGTAGCAGTTGATGCTACAGACTTTATCGAGTTAAATCGTTTTATTTAGCATTGATAATAAATGAGAAGTCAATATCCTTATCTGCGGGGATATGGTATTGCTGTTCAACATCGGCACCCCAACTGTCGATTCCCCCTACACCACGAACCGCACCGGCAATGACAAGGACTGTCCGCCTTGCTAATGGCAATTCTTCAAGATGGGTCGCATTTTCCAATTCTTCAGCCGTGTATGGCAGGCAGCTAAAGGCAAACGGTGTTTCGCCCTGCGCAAACTTCAGGGAGAATGGCTGATCATCATGGTCGGCGTTGTTTTGCGTGCTATTACGCGTAATCGTCACTGCTTCCGTTGCCATGTGCATCCCCATTTCTTGTGGAACCAGGTACTTGGTGACTGGGAGTCCCTCCACATGGAAGGTCCCCTTGGTTGCACCAGCCATCCGGTCGGGGTAAGTTTCCCCTGATAGGCCGGTGTAATCAAAGCCAGTCGCCGTTGTTGGCATAATAAAGCGCATTCCGACTACCGGCAGTTCTGGTAAGTCCGCGTGTCCCTGGTAGTGCATCGTTACCTTAATCTGGCCGTCAGCCGTCACGTCATAGGTTACCGTTACATCGGTTGCCGGCACCGTCAGCGTCTTGTATGAGTACTTAATAGTAACCGCTTCTGCTTCCTCATGGTCACTGTAATCATTATTCAACGGTGCAATCGGCAGCTGGTCAAAATGCTTGCCATCAACCGTCAAGTCAATACCGACACACTGATGGAAGGTATCAGCAGCCAACCACTGGGCAGACTTAATGTTAAAGCCACTTCCCCGGTCATTATCCGTCGTTGCCCGCCAAAATGTCGGCATCGGCTCACGGTATAACCACTCTTTACCGTTGATTTTTAGTGATTCGAGCCCACCACGTTCATAGCTGAAGATGTAGTGAAAGCCATCACTGGCGAGGCCAAGGGTGCCGTCACCGTAGACGAGCTGTAATTTATTTGTGTAAGCCATAGTAGTACCTTACCTCCTGCATTGCTGGCTTTGGTGTCCGATCCGCAAACATCAAGCCGTCACCTGAAAATTCATAGTCTGAGTGCCGATCATCAAAGTCGCCACCATAACGCATTACTTCCTGACCACTAACTGGGTCCTTGACCAGCAGTGCTTGGTCGATGTAGTCCCAAATAAAGCCCCCAAAGTATTGCGGGTACTTATCAAGCAATGAAATGTAGGAACCCATGCCACCGGCAGAGTTACCCATGTCATGCATGTATTCACATTCCATAAACGGCTTATCCGGGTTGTTTTGGAGGTACTCTTCAACCTGCTTTGGTGGCAAGTACATCCAGCTTTCGACATCTGAAATCTGGTCACGGTAGTCCTTGGTCCCACCCGCTGGCAAGTAGTTCTTCTTGTCTAGGCTTGGAATCTGCTTACTGTAGTCATGCGTGTGGCAAACTCCTTCATAGTGAACGAGGCGACTATCGTCATGCTCATGGTAGTATTGCTCCATTGCCACCAAATTGTCGCCAGCAAATGATTCGTTCCCGAGCGACCAGAACAAGATGGCCGTGTGGTTCTTAAAGGTCTCGTAGTTCGTCCGTGCCCGGTCGACGACTACTTCTTTCCATTGTGGAACTGAACCTGGCACGTTGTATGACGGTTCAATGGCGCCCATCTTTTGCCAAGTAGCGTGTGACTCAAGGTTATTTTCTGCCATCATGTAAATACCATTGTCATCACAGAGGTAGTACCACGGAATTTGGTCAGGATAGTGGCAAGTCCGAACCCCGTTGATATTGTTTTCCTTAAAACTAGCAATATCACTGGTCATGTCGGCCATCGTGATTGCCCGGCCACGCTTGGCATTCCATTCATGGCGGTTAACCCCGTTGATAATTAGCCGTTTGCCGTTAAGGAGGACAACATGGTCTTCGTTAATTTCAATCCGACGGAAGCCAAAGCGGTAAGGAACCAACTCTACCAGGTTCCCATCGGCATCGCGAAGCTCAACTAGTAGCTGGTAAAGGTACGGATTGTGGTTGTCCCAGAGGTTAACGTCTTTGATTAACTTATCACTAACCGTTACTTCTTCTTCAACCGGAACCTGCTCGTCAACGAGGGTATTACCGGCCGCATCCTTGACGACTACCTTAACCGTCCCATCTTTTTCGCCAGCAAGGTGGGCCTTAAGGTTGAAAACCCCATCCTGGTAATCATCAGTCACCCGGGGACGGAGGTCGAGGTCTTCTAGGTGGGTAACCGGTTGGGCCATTAATTCAACACTTCTGAAGATCCCGGAAAAGCGGAACATATCCTGGTCTTCAATCCAGGATGCGGTGCTGTGCTTAAAGACTTCAACCGCCATCACGTTACCTTTATCTTGAATATACGGTGTAAGGTCAAATTCTGACGGGGTAAAGCTATCTTCCGCATAGCCGATAAAATGGCCGTTGAGCCACAGGTACATTGCCCGTTCGACCCCTTCAAAGCGTACCCGGATTTGCTTGCCACGCAGGGCCGGATCAAGGTCAAAGTGTTTGAGGTAAGCACCGACTGTGTTGTCCTTACCACTACTAAATGAGCCGGCTTCTGGGTCATCCTGGCTCAGTGCATAAGCTGGTCGCCGGTAGATCTTCCCTTCCCACGGGCTCAGGGTATTGATGTAGTTATTTTGCGCATAGTCGCTCAGTTCAATCTCACTTGGCACCGCAATGTGGTCAAAATCACTACTGTCAAAGTCAGCGGCATAAAAGCCCTGTGACCGTTCCTGTGGTGTCTTGGCAAACTTAAACCGCCACTGACCATCTAAGTTTTGGACAAAGCGACTGTCATCATGCTGCCACTCAGCATAATCACCATAGTAGTGGTGGTCGCTGTGGGCAGGCAACTGGTTGACCCGGAAAATTGTCGGGTCATCAAGCCATTTAATATCTGCATCCATTAATGAATCCCTCCTCATACTAATACAACAGTTTTAGTATAGCGCTTTCATTCTTGGATTAGCAAGGATTGAAGGTAAAATTTACTGAAATTTTATTTATCAAAAAATTTAAAAAGAAAAAGGACCAAGCACTTAGCTTGATCCTTTATTAATAGTGCGGCCGAGAGGACTTGAACCTCCACGGTCATAATCGACCATAAGATCCTTAATCTTACGCGTCTGCCAGTTCCGCCACGGCCGCATATCAATCAACGAATATTATTATAGCAAGATACCCGTTGATTGGCAACTACTTTTTTAAACTTTTTAAGTAAAAATGGTGACCACATCGGCGACAGACATACCGGCGGGTGTTAAAGCGGCGCTGGCGGGCGATTTCAACCCCACAACCCGTACATTGGTAAATCCACTTGGCCCCCTGCTTCTTTTGCCGCTTGCTCGTCGGGGGAGCATAGCGTGACCCACCGACTTGGGCAAGGAGACGCTTAAACGCTCGGCTGCGGTGGTGGTAATCCATCCCCAGTAAGTGCAGGTGGTAGTGGCATAGTTCGTGAAGAACTACCTGCCGTAAATTCACAAGGTCAAATTCGGAATACATCAACGGGTTAATATCGATATGGTGGTCGCGAAGGTGGTAACGCCGACCCGGTTAACTGCCCGTTCAACAATCGTGTCTAACTCCCCACTTAATTCCTTTTTCGGCAAGTCATGCTGGTACTGTCCAACCCCGACTGCTTGCGGATCAATCTTAACTAGTTCTGCCAGGGGATCTTGTAAGCGGCGACCAATGCTGATCGCACTCCGCTGTTCCACGTGAAGGTCAGGAAATTCGTCCCGTGCTTCCTTACTTGCCGAATAAACCGAGGCACCGGCTTCGTTAACAATCACATAGTAAATTGGCCGGCTGACCTTCTTAAGGGCGGCGGCAACAAACTGCTCCGATTCCCGGCTGGCAGTCCCGTTGCCGATTGCAATCATCTCAACGTGGTATTTTTCAAGCAAGGCGATAAACTCACCCTCGGCCGCTGCTCGCTGCTTTTCTGGCGCAGGCTTATGGGGGTAAATAACGGCCTTTTCTAAGAACTTCCCGTTTTCGTCCAGCACCGCCAACTTGCAGCCAGTCCGGTAGGCTGGGTCAAAGCCGAGCACAACTTTCCCTTTAATTGGCGCCTGCATTAACAAGTGGTAGAGGTTTTCACCAAAGACCTTAATTGCCTGCTCATCCGCTTTTTCCGTCAACTGCCGGCGGAGTTCCCGTTCAATCGCCGGGCCTAAGAAGCGCTTGTAGGCATCGGCATATGCTTCTTCAATGAAGGCCGTTGCGTCGTTTTCCTCCCTTGTCTTAATTAAGCGGAAGTGCAAGTAGTTCATGATTGGCTGGTCATCAACGGCCACCTTAACGTTAATCACGCCCTCCTTTTCACCCCGGTTAAAGGCCAGAATTTGATACGAGTTCAGCTTTTCAATCTCACTCGCAAATTCATAATATTGCTTATAAGTCCCTAGCTCGTCTTTTTCCTCACCATCCTTCTTCAGGCTTGTCATAATTTGCCCGTGGTGGACGGTATAGTTTCGTAACCAGCTACGAACGGTCGCCATTTCACTAATCGCTTCCGCTAAGATTTCGTGGGCACCCTCAAGAGCCGCCTGCGCATCGGGAACATCATCGTTAATAAAGTCAGCGGCCTTGGCTGATAAGTCCCCTGCAGGGTAAGTAAGCAGCCAGTTAGCTAACGGTGCTAAGCCATGCTCCCGGGCCTTTTGCGCCTTTGTCTGCCGCTTTTGCTTATAAGGCAGGTAAAGGTCCTCCACTTCTTGCAATTCAGTTGCCGCCTTGATCTGCTTCTCTAAGGCGGGGGTCAGCTTCCCCAGCTCCGCAATCTTATTAATCACCGTTTCTTGCCGTTCACGGAGCGTCGTTACCCGGTGGTACTCGTCCCGAATCGACTGTAACTGCACTTCATCCAGGGTGCCCGTCGCTTCCTTCCGGTAACGTGCAATGAAGGGAATTGTATTACCATCATCCATCAAGTCTAAGGCCGCCTTGATCTGGTGGGGCCGAATGTCCGGTAATTGCTTGCTGACAAGTTGAATCGTTTCTTCTTCCATCTTTTCCTCCAAGAGATTCCTAAACTAATAAGAGGCTGAGTTTGCCCAGCCTCTTTAACTTTTATTTACTTCCACCACGTATCTAGTGGGGCGATTGGTAAGTGGCGCTTATGCTGCGTCCGCTTATACCATGCTTCGATCTTTTCCGCAGCCGCACTAGGAACTTCGTGGCCTTCAAGATAATTATCAATATCTGTATACCGCACGCCAAGGGCTTCTTCATCCGGCCGCATCGGCTTGTCTTCTTCAAGGTCAGCCGTCGGTGTCTTATCGTAAAGCTTAGCTGGCGCATCAAGGTACTGCAACAATGCTTTCCCCTGACGTTTATCAAGACCGGCAAGGGGGGTAATGTCTGCCCCACCATCACCAAACTTGGTATAAAAACCAGTAACTGCTTCCGCCGCATGGTCGGTCCCGACAACGGCCCCGCCGAATTGCCCAGCAATGGCGTATTGAACGATCATCCGCTCCCGGGCCTTAATGTTTCCCTTATTAAAGTCACTAATCGAAGCGCCTGCACTCGTCAATGATTCAACCATTGCGTCAGTCGCCGGCTTGATATTCACCCGCATTACCTTATCCGGCTTGATAAAGTCATTAATCGCTGCCATCGCATCTGATTCGTCAGCCTGCTCACCATAAGGAAGCCGGACCGCGATAAACTGGTATTCATCATCATTTGTCTCTTCGCGGCGGCCTTCAATTGCTAGTTGGGCTAACCGGCCCGCCAGCGTGGAGTCTTGCCCACCAGAAATTCCGAGAACCAGCGTCTTCATCCCCGTCTTTTGTAAAAAGTCATGGATGAATTTCACCCGCTTCCTGACTTCTTCTTGCGGGTCAATCCGTGGACTTACCCGCAGCGCATTGATAATTTCTTCTTGAGTTTTCCGCATCCTAAATACCCCCTAGTTATTCAATGACTTAACATATTCGTGAACTTGGTGGATTAAGTCGAGCTTATTGTCATAACACTTCTTGGACAGGTCAACGGGGTATACCTCTGGATTCAGGTCCCGCTTGTACTCGTCCCACAATGCGTTCAAGCTGTCAAAGTGGTGTTGCCGGCTCTGTTCAAGGGTCGGTTGATCGTAGACAAACTTACCGTCTTGCCAGATTGGCTTAAGCATTGGCCGGGCAGTAAAGTCATCAATATCCTTTTGCTGGAGTGGGAAGTTGGGGTTGAACATGTTGAGAGAATCCTTCTCCCGGGGATCCTCGTCAACAAGGGTAATATAATCACCCTCACTCTTCCCATCCGCCCGGTCATTAATCCGCCATACCTGCTTCTTACCGGGAGTTGACATTTTTGCAACGTTATTTGACAGCTTAATCGTATCAACCATCTTGCCGTTTTCATCTTCAAAGGCAACTAACTTGTAAACTGCCCCCAGCGTTGGCTGGTCATAAGCAGTGATTAGTTTGGTCCCAATGCCCCAGGTATCAATCTTTGCCCCTTGCATCTGGAGGTTTTGGATTGTCTTTTCGTCGAGGCCATTTGAAGCGATAATCTGCGCGTCAGGGAAACCGGCGTCATCTAGCATCTTCCGAACCTTCTTGGATAGGTAGGCCATGTCACCACTATCAATCCGGACACCCTGGAAGTTGATCTTATCGCCAAATTCCTTGGCAACCTTGATGGCATTTGGTACCCCACTCTTCAAAGTATCAAAGGTATCGACTAAGAAAACACAGTCATGGTGTGTTTCAGCATACGCCTTAAAGGCATCGTAGTCACTCATGTAAGCCTGGACGAGCGCGTGGGCATGGGTTCCCGAGATTGGAATTCCGAATAATTTACCGGCCCGGACATTACTGGTAGCGTCAAAGCCACCAATATAGGCTGCTCGGGTTCCCCACAAGGCAGCATCGAGCTCCTGGGCCCGCCGCGAGCCAAATTCCATCACTAGTTGGTCGCCGACGATCGATTTGATCCGTGAAGCCTTGGTAGCAACCATAATTTGATAGTTGATGACATTTAAAATCGCTGTCTCAATCAGCTGGGCTTCGATGATGGGGGCATCAACCTGAATGATTGGCTCATGGTTAAATACCAGGTCCCCTTCCTCAAAAGAGCTAATCGACCCCGTGAATTTAAAGTCGCGAAGGTATTCGAGAAAGTCATCATCAAACTGCTTAGTTGATTTCAAGTACTCAATATCACTATCAGTAAAGCGCAGTTGTTTTATGTAACGGATAAGGTGGTCTAGTCCTGCAAAGACAGCATAACCATTTTTAAATGGCATCTTCCGAAAGAAGGCCTCAAAAACGGCCCGCCGGTTACCCATTCCTTGTTTCCAGAATGTCTGCATCATGCTCAACTCATAAGCATCAGTGTGTAGGGCGAGGCTATCATCCGGATAATCAAATTTCATTATAGTATTCCTCTCAAACTGTTTATTAGTTATTCAGTATTGTAACACGATCGCTTAAAACGTGCTGGTTTCACTTCTCAAAGACAAATTCAAACCGGGAGCCAACATATTGAGTATGAACATACTCAAATGGCCGCCCGTCTTGCAAAAATGACAGTTGCGTCATCCGCAATAAGGCATCGCCCCGCTTAATTTGCAGGTAGTTTGCGATCTTTTCCGTTGCCTTGGTAGCTGAAATGTGCTGGGTCGCATGTCCAGGATATAAGTTGGCCTTTTCCTCTAGTGTGCGGTAAAAGGACGTTGTTACTTCTTCCTTGCTAAAGTGCTCCACCAACTTTGCGGGAACGGTCGCAACTTCATAACACAGCGGTACATCGTTTCCATACCGGATCCGCTCCATCCGCAATACCTGCTCGCCGTCAGCCAACTGGAGCTTCTCAATTTCTGTCTGTGATGGGATTGTCAGGTGGTAAGACATCGTCTTGCTAGCCGGTTTTTTCCCGGTTGCTTGCATCAACTCCGTAAAGCTGGTCACCCCCGACATCTTCTCTTGGACCTTCCGGTTAGCCACAAAGGTCCCTGAACCAACCCGTCGTTCAAGGATCCCTTCGTCAACCAGGGCCTGAATGGCTTGTCGTAAGGTCATCCGGCTAACGTTAAACTCTGCTGCCAACTCTCGTTCCGCCGGAATCTTTTCCCCCACTTTCCACTTACTGTCTTCAATATTCTTTCGTAATTGATTATGAATTTGAATGTAGACAGGTGAACTCATCTCTTTCTTCCTCCTTACGCCACTATCTTAGATAGCTTGGTTATCTCTTTATTCTACACCATTCTATCCATCTAGACCAATTTTATCATTTGCAATAAAAAAGCGTGACTTATTCCCCGGGAAATATCTCCCCGGAAAGTCACGCAATTGTTTACTTTGTCTTTTTCCGCATTTCTAACGCCCATTCCAGCGACCGGTCAACAATTACTGACTGTGAATCAGCAACCGGATACTGCGTCTCGGGGTTCATTTCTTCTGCAAAGGAAAGTTCGGTGCACCCGAGGATAACAACGTCACTTCCCTGCTCCTCAACCATTTTTCTAACCAGTTCATGGTACTTCTCTCCATCAGAGTGACCGGCTTCCTTGATATCATGGTAGATTAAGTCTTCTGTCATATCAGCAATCTCGGCGGTCGGCCGGACCACTTCATAGCCAGCAGCCTCAACGTACGGGTCATATAAGTTAGCCGCGAGGGTTCCCTTAGTTGCCAATAGGCCAACCCGCTTGGCTGTCGGCTTGATCTTCTTTACCTCGTTAACAGTTTCTTGAAGCATGTTTAAAATTGGCACTTCGGTTGCTGCTTGCAACTTACTAAATGAATAGTGGGCCGTATTGCAGATTAGCGCGAAGAATGCTGGATTGAGTAAGCTCTGTTGCTTGATATCTTCAATTAATGCTTCGTTAGGGTCTGGATTGTCGTGGTCAAGGATCCACGTTGTCCGGTCTGGAACCGTCGCATGATTAACTACAATGTAGTTTAAATAATCCTGATCACGTTTAGTGGGGGTCCGCTTATCTAATAAGCGCACATAACTTTCTGTCGCTAACGTTCCCATTCCACCTAACACTGTAAAAAACTGTTGCATCTCCAGTCCACCCTTCCTAACATTTGCTTACGACAATAATGCCACAAAAATCGGTCCTAGTAAAGTAATCCCGATGTTCCCGACAACAAACGCCGGCGTAAAGGAGGCCGCGTAGTACGCGCCCCCTTCCGCTCCTGCTCGTTGTGAAATCTCATTCATCGCCGCTGCCATCGTCCCGGTTCCGGTTAATGCCCCAATCAGTGCTAACGGCTCCATCCGCAAGACATAGCGACTAAACAACAGCGTTAGGAAGTGCGGCGCAATTGAAATTACTGCCCCCACAACCAACACACCGATGCCTAGTGACTTAATGGCGCCGGTAAAAGCCTGGGCCGACTGCAAGCCGACGGTCCCAACAAAGATTGTTAGACCAAAGCTTTGCAAAAAGTCCGTCACTGTATGAGGAATCGACTTATAGTCGCGGTGGCGTTCGATCCACGAGCTTAAGAGCAAGCCCATGATTAACGCCGCCGTCCCGTTTCCAAGCTGGAGCGGAATACTGTTCAATTTTATCCCGATAATTCCTAAAAGGGAAGCACAACCTATTCCCAGGGAGAATAGTGAATAGTTCATCGCGGAATCAGCAGCCTTCCACCGCCCAATGCCCTTTAATACCTTCTTTGTCCGGGAGGTATTACCAGTCAGGGAAATCACATCTCCCGGCCGTAACTGGTTAATCAGTTGTTGGCTACCACTTATCGGGTCCTGGATGTTGATAAATACCCCGTGCTGACGCAGGACTGCCAGTTCGCTTGGCTTAAAGTTCTTGCCGAGGACAAATTCCCGTTCTTTCGGCGCATTTGTGGGGGTCAGGACTTCCGTCAGTCCCTTGACCTGCATTAAGCGGTCAAAGTGGACAGCGTAGCCAATCACGGTCAACAAGTCGCCGGGCTGTAAGCGGTATTCGAGATGGTCAGTCATCTTATTGTTATGAAAGACCGCTAAACCGATAATCCGGTAATGTGAACGCCGGTTGAACTCTTCCAATGTCTTCCCAACAATTGGTGAATCCGGCGCAATCTTATACGTCCGCCGCCATGTTGGGTTTGGGTTCTTCGCGTGGAAGTGGTAACGCTCTGCCATCTGCGGACCACGTTCTTCAACCGTAATCCCTAAAAGTTTTGGGGCAATATCGCGTAAGAAAATGATAACACCAAGTGTCCCAAAAACGTACGTTAATGCATATGCAACGGGCAGCTGGGCTTCATATGTTGCCTTAACAGCATTGCTGACCGGCAAGGAGCCGATCGTCTGAAGTGAACTAGCAACCGTCGCTGACTGGGTCAACGAACCAGCGATCACACCGGCGGCAACTCCGGGGCCAATGTGGAAAGCCACAAAGAGCCCCCACGCAACGAGGAACGCCGCAAGCATCCAAAAAAGACTAGCAATTAAGATCCGCACCCCAAACAGTTTCAAACTCACCAATAGTTGGGGGCCGATCCGGTAACCAACGGAAAACATAAATGCCCCGAAGAAGATCGTCCCGAGCATTTCATCACGGGGAAAGGCCCCAATTTGGCCGACGATCAGGGCGACAATCAATGTTCCAACCGTCGCACCGATATTAAATTTTCCCGCAATCTTATAGTTACCAATTAAAAAGCCAAGGGCCAAACAAATAAACAGTGTAAAGACCTGGTTGTTCACCATAAAGTGAACGATTGTATCAATCATTTTCTCCTATTCACTTTCTATAATAATGTCAGTTGCATGCTTAACCATGCCACATTATCACATTGTTGCCCAGCTAATTCAACCACTTCTTAGAGAATCTTTTGCTTCCCGTTTTTACTTAAATTACACCCGTTGCTTATGGTAATTTGTCACCATTGCAATCAGGGTAATCACCGCTAAGGTAGTTAATAAAATAAAGTCAAACTTGCCCCCGTCATAGGTCCGGTTAGCCAAATTAGCGACCGTCCCTTTTTGGTAGAGGGCGATGACTGACGCTAACAAACTGGTCCCAAATGAGCCGGCAAATTGCTGTACCATGTTAAAAATCGAGTTAACATCCGGGGCACTTTGCGGCTGAACCTGCATCGATGCGTTGGAAATCGTGTTTGAGAAGGCAAAATTAAAGCCAATCCGTAAAATCACAAAGAATAGCGCAACCAGCCAGGGGGTCAGTTGGGATTGGAAAATAACAAAGCAAAGTGTCCCGATTACTAACAAGACACCCCCTGTAATAACTGGCTTAGCAAATCCCTGACTATCTGCAATCCCGCCCGCAAATGGTGAGATCAATGCCCCAAAAAGGGAACCCGGCAACAAGACCAATCCGGCCACGACTGGCGACGAGTGGAGAACGTACTGAAGGTAAACCGGGATTACCAGGGAAATCCCGATATTAATAAACTGGAGGTTAAAGTAAGTCAAGGTCGACAACCGCAACGTGGAAACACGGAAGACACGGAGGTCAAACAAAGCTGACTTACCATGATTATTAATGTAAACAAATGCGGTAAAGAAAATAACCGCGATTACTAGTAATAGGCAGAAGCGGTAGTCAAAGCCCCGTTTACCAACTGCGGCGATTGCGCTGATAAAACTAACAAGGGCAACTGCCAGGGTAACCAGGCTTCCATAGCTAAACTGCTTATCATTCCCGGTCGGCTGATTTCTGATAAATAGCTGCCCAACAACTAAACTGATTAAAACAAGCGGCAATAAGATCCAGAAGATCATCCGCCAGGAAAGCGTTTGGGAAACAAGCCCGCCATAGGTTGGTCCCAGTGCTGGCGCAAAGGAAATCACCATCCCGGCAAAGCCAGTCATTATCCCCGTCCGCTCATGGGGAATTTCAGAAAAGATCAAGTGAAACATAATTGGCGTTGACAAACCAGTCGCAATGGCCTGAACTAACCGCCCTGTCAACAGGAGGGGGAAATTAGGCGTCAGTGCGCACATCAAATCCCCGACGATAAAAACAGATACGGCAGCTAAGTGGAGCCACCTGGCCGGAAACTGCCGTAATAGGTAGGCCGTCGTCCCCATCGTGATGGTTACCATCAAGAGATAGCCGGTCGTAATCCACTGAATAACATCAAGCGAAACGCCAAATTGGCTAGCAAGCTCCGGATAGGTAACGTTCATCGACGTTTCGTTTAAGATCCCAATAAAGGTTAACAACGCCAGCGACGCAATCGCGAGGTATATCCGCCGGTAACTTTTCTTTTCCATCTGTGTTAATTCCTCCCTAACAACAAAATAAAAAAGCCATGGTGATTAGCTCCACCACAGCTCCATATCATTTTCATTCTACCAAGCTTTTAACAAAAAGCCAATATTATTTCAGCTTACTTAGCGCTAGTAACCATTCCTTAGTCCCCGCGTCCAGTTGGTCATCAACCTTAAAGGAAAATGGCGCTAGCAAGGCCCGCACCTTTTCCCAGTCGAGCCGGTCATCATGATAGATTGTCGGCAATAATCGGCGGGCGGTCTGTGCCGTCATTGTTTTCGCCAGCTGGGGTTGGTTTAAGAAGGTGATTGCCGCCGCCCGCGTGGCCATTAATTCTGCCACCCGTTTGCTAAGTTCCGTCGTTGAAACTGTCGCCGTGACACGTAAGCGTTGCTCCAAAGGGACTGCCGGTAGCTCTTTTTGCAAAAACCGTTGTAAAGTCGCCCACTCTTCCACCACTTGCTTGAAAAACTGCCAGGGTACCCGGGAGTTGATATCAGTCAGTAGCGCTGGAAGAATCTTTTGGAGGTCCCCATCCGCCTTTAACAAGCGGTCACTAACCTCAATCAATAGGCGCTGAATCGTCTCCTGTGCAGCAACCGGCACTCGCCGTTTTATTGTCAGCGCATAGCGAACCACTAAAAAATCGGTCAGCTGGTCAGCGTCAATCGCTTGTTCCTGCTGGCGGCGCTTAACTTTGAAATTATTAACTTGTTTAACCCGGCTTGACTTAGCAAAGTGACCCTGCTTTGGCATTCAATCGTCTCCTAAGAAATTTTTGGTAACAAAAAAGCTGCGACACATTTATGTCACAGCTTTAGACAGTTGGGCTAGCTGGATTCGAACCAGCGCATGACGGTACCAAAAACCGTTGCCTTACCGCTTGGCTATAGCCCAATAATAAAAATGGAGGAGAGTGGATTCGAACCACCGAACCCGAAGGAACGGTTTTACAGACCGTCGCGTTTAACCAGACTTCGCTACTCCTCCAAGAAGTTGCTTGATCAGATAACTCGTATCAATCAACGTTTATTATCATAACTAATTCTCCACCCTTTTGCAAGAGTTTTTTCGACTTTTTTTGAAAAAGTTAGTATTTTCGTATTTGAAGGGTCGCCTGCCAGCGATCATATAAACTCCCACGCCAGCCTTCCTTGCGCTGAACACCAACTGGCCGACTATAATAACTAACTCCACCATTAACAATTTTATCTAGTGCATGGTGCAGGTGTCCGTAATCGACTTCTCGAACTTGCGGGAATGCTGATAGCAACTGCCCCAACCGTGCGCTCCCCATCATTGCCTTTGTCATTTCCCACATTCGCTGGCGCCGTGGATTAGCAAAGTGCAGTGCCGGCACTGCCTGGCGAATTGGCACAAAATGGGTCAAAAAGATTACTTTTCGCTGGTCATCAGCCGCTTGCTGTAGCTGTGTTCGGATCTGTGCTAACGCCCGGTCCATCCGCTGATAGTCTGTAATGCCTTGGCTGATCGCCCGGTCTACCCAGTACGCTCGCTTCCACTGCGCAACGGCTGCTGGGTCATCGTAATACGTGGAAAAGGAATAGTCATACCAGCCATTGTTACCAATGATTCGCCAGGCCGTCCCCGGGAGGTCGAGGACACGGTTATGGAAGTAGTAGTCATCAACCTTTCCTTCCAGTTGTTCAGCGCTGGTATTTGCCAGCATATCATGATTGCCTGCCAGGTAGTAGGCCGTCGAATCAGTCATTGCCTGGTTAAGTTTCTTGAAGTACCACTGCGTTTTAACGAAGTCATTAAAGGCATCCCCTAAGGAAAAGTAATAATCGATGTGCTGTTCATCAAGGTAATGGGCCTGTTGCTTGCAAAGCGATTCCGCATCAGCGTGGTTGAGGTCGATATGCAGGTCACTGCTGATGGCAATTTTCATCCTTACACCTCTTTTTTGCTTTAAAAATAAAACAACGGCTGAAAATTCTCAACCGTTGCACTTATTATTTAATTAGTCGACCCCATCCATCAATGCGTGGATTCGCTTAACAAAGAGGCAAAGGATAAGTCCGAAGACAATACTTACAGCCCCAATGATTAAGAAGTATGGTACTTCTGTTGCGGATGAGTAGTACTTAACAACCTGGGCGTTAACTGCTTGACCGGCAGCATCGGCAAGGAACCACATACTCATCATCTGTGACTTGAAGGCATTTGGTGCCAACTTAGTCGTAACGGAAAGACCAATTGGGGAAATCAACATTTCGGCAATTTCAACGATAAACCATGAACCAACAAGCCAGAATGGGCTAACCCGTCCAGCAGTGGTTCCGTGAATGATCGCTGGTAAGGCCATCCATACGTATGACAGACCAGCGATAACAAGCCCGGCAGCAAACTTACCAGGGGCACTTGGCTGACGCTTCCACCGATCCCAAAGGGTAACGAAGAATGGCGTCAAGATCATGATGAACAATGGGTTCAGCGTCTGGAAGTTGGCAGCTGCAAAGTGCCAACTACCGACGTGTAGGATCGTCCGTTGTTCAGCGTAAAGTGCTAAGACAACTGAACCAGATTCTTCAATTGCCCAGAAGATAGCAGCAGCGATGAAAAGTGGAATGTAAGCAACAACCCGTGACTTTTCAGCTTTCGTCACCTTCTTTGAGTTCAACATCATGACGAAGTAGTAAATTGGCAAAGCAATGGCGATGATTGTGATCAACATAATAATGTTGTTGATGTTAAGCTGCCCCATTGCTGCTAGTAAACCAAGAATAATGATCAAGGCAACAACCCCGACTAATGACCAGATGATCACTGGGCGAAGAGCTTCCTTGTCAATTGGGTCATCAGGATACAAGCTGTCCTTTGAAAGGTACTTCCGGCCATCGATTACGTATTGAACTAAGCCGAAGAACATCCCAATCGCAGCTAGTGAGAACCCGGCGTGGAAGTTCATCTCACCGCCGAATAGGTTTAGCCCAAAGCCGTTTGCAGCCCACGGAACTGCCCATGGAGCAACAGCGGCCCCTAAGTTGATCCCGAAGACGAACATACTGAAACCAGAATCACGCCGCCGGTCTTCTGGGCTATATAAGCCCCCGACCATTTCAGAAACGTTTGGCTTTAGCAAACCAGTCCCAATAACAATCAAGGCGATTGAAACATAAAGAGCGGAAATACCAAACGGCAGTGACAAGGCAATATGCCCAAACATAATCAAGACACCACCGATGAAGACCGTTCGCCGCGATCCCCATACCCGGTCAGAAAGCCATCCACCGACAACACTAGCTAAGTAAACTAGTGAACCGTAGATTGACATGATTGATGCTGCAGTGGCTTGGTCCATGCCCAAACCACCCTTGCTAACAGCATAGTACATATAGAATAAAAGGATAGCCCGCATTCCGTAGTAACTAAACCGTTCCCACATTTCAGTAAAGAACAGCGTGGACAATCCCCGTGGTTGCCCAAAGAAGGAGGTATCCAAATTCTTTTGTTTACTCATAAAATTCCTCCAAATAAGTCTGCTATTCAATTAAATTGATAACCGAACATACTCATTCCAAATATTAAAAAAATCTCACAATAAAATTTAGAATAACACTATTATATACACGTTTTTTTGAGCAGTCAATTAAAAAATAAGTTTTTGATGAGAAGACAGCCGGCTTAACGAGCTAAAATTGTTCATTTTCTTAATTATGTCGCGTGTTTTAACCGATCAGCAGAAATTAAAACAAAATAAAAATAAGAAGCCACCGCAATCAGCAATGACTTCTCATTTATCTGTAACTCCGGCAGTCAGACTCGAACTGACGACAACCTGATTAACAGTCAGGTGCTCTACCAACTGAGCTATGCCGGAATAATAGGTTAATCAACAATAAATATTGTATCTTATAATGCCCATTTTCGTCAAGATAATTATTATCGATCACCTATAATTATTAATCACGCCACTAACTCTCTCCCAGCAGGTACTTGGCAATCGTTGCAATCATTTCTTCACCGTATTGCTCCAGCTTCTTCTTACCAATACCACTAACCGCTAACATGTCCGCTGGGGTCTGTGGCTTTTGCTGTGCCATCTCATGGAGGGTGCGGTCCGAAAAGATCATAAAGGCCGGAACCCCTTGTTCATTGGCCAGCGCTAACCGCTTTTCCCGGAGCACATCGAATAGGGCCGCTTCTTCTGGCGATTCAACGACCTTAGTTGCTTGCCGGTCGGGCTTAACCTCCTGCCGGCGATAGACCTTTGCTTCACCGTTAAGCACTTGCCAGCCCGCCGAAGCAACAGCAACGACCGGGTACTGGCTCCCCGCTAGTTGCAAGTAATCGGTCGCAATCAGGTAGTCAAGCAAACTGACCACTGCTTGTTGGGAAAGACTATCGAGGGCAGCATAATGAGGCAGTTGATCTGCTCCTACCTGCCGGACACGTTGGTTGGTCGACCCGGTTAGCACTTGGGCGACGAAGGTTTTGCCAAACCGTCCGTGGAGTTCATTAACTGCGGCAATGGCGCTTTGCGCTTCTTCAGTAATGTCTTCCATCTTTCGTTGGTCAAGGCAGTTACTACAGTGCCCGCACGGCGGACATTCTTGCCCAAAGTAGGCGACAATTTCTTGCTGTAAGCACCGCGGTGTATTCGCATAAGCGATCACGGCCTGGAGCTTTTTATATTGAACATTGCGGTATTCCTCATCGGCGGTTGACTGGTCGACAAACCACCGGTACTGCTGGATATCGTTGGCATGAAAGAGCATTACCGCTTCACTTGGCAAGCCATCACGGCCCGCCCGACCTGCTTCTTGGTAATACGACTCTAAGTTCTTCGCGCTGGTAGCATGAAGGACAAAGCGGACGTTGCTCTTGTCAATTCCCATGCCAAAAGCGTTCGTTGCCACAATCAATGGCACCCGGTCAAACTGAAAGTCATCTTGAACGGTGGCTCGTTGGTCGTTAGTCATCCCTGCATGATAGGCTTCAACACTAAAGCCGCGGTCACGAAGGTAGGCGGTCAGTGATTCAACCCGTTTGCGCGTATTTGCATAGATTACCCCGGCCTCATTCTGATGGTTCTTTAGGTATTCAACAATATACTGCCGGGTGCCAGACCGTGGATGGACAACTTTAAAGCTAATATTCGGGCGGGTAAAACTCGTAATGATAAAGTTCTCCCTCGCAATCCCTAACTGCTGGCCGATGTCATCTTGTACCTGTGGGGTCGCCGTCGCCGTTAAGGCTAAAATATTCGGCCGGGATTGCAGCCGGTCAATTGCGGCTTTTAATTGCCGGTACGCCGGGCGAAAATCATGTCCCCACTGGGAGATACAGTGAGCCTCGTCAATGGCGACCAAGTTAACGTTAAGGTAGTTAAGCTGGTACTGAAAGTATTCCATACTTAACCGTTCTGGAGTTACATAAATCAGCTTAATCTTACCCTCATACGCCTGCCGCAAGATTGGGTTTACCTCTTCTTTCGGGGTTGCACTGTTTAACGCCGCCGCTTCAATCCCGTTTTGCCGCAACGAATCAACTTGGTCCTTCATCAAAGAAATTAGCGGTGAGACCACTAGGGTAACTCCTGGATTAAGCAATGCCGGGATTTGATAGCAAAGCGACTTCCCACCACCAGTCGGCATGACAGCCAGAACATTGTGGTGCTGGCAAACGAGGTCAATGATCTCTGCCTGGCCAGGACGAAAGTGATCAAAGCCAAAATTGTCTTTTAAAATTTGCTGCGGTGTTTCTACCATAAAAACTGCTCCTTTTGCCCTAAACTCCTTCTCCAATTGTACCAGTATCACTTATCGGGTGGGCAAGTAATAAGGGAGCTACTCCTGCAGAAAATCAGTAACTAACTGCAGCGTTTCTGCCACTTTGGTGCCTTCTAGCGAGTGATCCTCGCCATCCACCAAGTAAAGACGACTATTTTGCAAAATCACGTTATATTTCTTTGCTGCTTCTGGCGAAACTACCTGGTCATCATTCCCGTGAATAATCAATGCTGGATTGGCGAAGTGCTGTGCTGTTTCATAGATTGGCAATAACTGTGCTGTTCGGAAATACTGCCCACTCACCACTTGACCATTAACAGGTACCGTCAACGGGATATGTTGGGGGTCATATGCCGTCCCCTGGCATTCCCCACGCAGCGCATCATCTTTAAGGGTCGCAGCCGGGGCGAGTAAAACCAGTTTGCTAATAAGGTCACGGTAATAACCACTCAGCATTGAGGCAACAACCCCACCCTGGGAGTGCCCAACTAGGTAAATCTTCTTCGCCCCAACCGTTGTCCGGGCAAAATCAATTATCGCCATCCCATCAAGGAGCTCACTAAGAATCGTCATCTTAGAATAATCACCATCACTCTGCCCACACCCGGCAAAGTCAAAGCGTATCGTCGGTATTCCCGCTGCGCTTAAATGGTGGGCAAGGTCATAAAGCAATTTTCCCGGCTCATTTCCACGATCGCCTTGAAAGCCATGCATCAGAATTGCTACTTCATCATTTTGGATGGTCGTAGTGCCTTCTAAAACACCCCGGAGCGTTAAACCGGCTCCTTTAACTGTAATTTTCATTTTCGTCATCCTTTCCGGTATTTGCTAAAATTGCTGCTAATTCTTTTTCAAAGACTGGTAGCCAGATCTTCAGGTATCCTTCCTGCGTCGGGTGAACATCATCAAACATTGCCTGCGGGTGCGCCGCAGTGCTTGCTAGGAGTCCTTCATTATTAAAGAGGTCAATAATTGCAAAGTGCCACTTTTCTTGAAGGTTCCCCAATTGGTCAACCAGATCCGCATACTGGTGGTGGGGGTCGTCTTGCAGACAAGTATAGAAGACTAGCGGACAGTTAAAATTAGCCTGAACATAACGACATATTTCTTCAATCGCTCCGAGGGTCGTCGTCAAGTCAAAATCACTCCGCTGACCAGTTGACGTAACGATTCCCCGGTCCTTACCATGGCGGTTATCATTAGTAGATAGCTGGCAAACAAAAGCATCGTAGTGAATATTTCCCGGGAAATCTTTTTTGAGGCGGTCAAGGTAACCCCCGCTTTCGCGTCCCGCTAAGGTTGTCCCCGAGATTGCCGACTTAGTAGCCAGTACACCATCCTTAGCCGCTAAGTAGTCGACAAATGACTTTCCCTTTGCCGCAAAGCCGTAAGTAACTGATGAACCGAGAAAGGCAATTTTCTTTCCTGCTAACGGTGAGTGAGGATTAAAGGCGACCTTATCAGGACTAAACTCCGCGGCGTTGCCTTGCTGATAAATTGCTGAACCCTGCATGGACACCAGCAACTCTTGCAGTTTTGCTCCTTGATTTTGTATTTTCATCGTTAAGCCCACCATAGTTTAATCAGGGCCTGGGTACCATCATTACCGTGGCCCTTTTCATCGACTAGTTTTTCGTATAAGCGTTTGGCTTCGGTTGTTCCCGGAAGGTCCACTTTTAATTGCTCGGCCGTCGTTAACGCAATCCGCAGATCTTTTAGAAAATGCTTCGCAAAGAAACCCGGCGTGTAATCGTTTTTTAGTATCCGCGGTCCATAACTTCCAAGGCTAAAGTTTTCTGCTGCCCCTGCCTGAAGGGTAGTCATCACCTGTTGTAAGTCTAATCCAGCCGCCTTGGCGTAAACGAAAGCCTCTGTCATTCCTGTCATCGTGCCAGCAATCATAATTTGATTTGCCATCTTGGCATTTTGACCGCTCCCGGCCGGGCCAAAATAGGTGACTACCTTGCTAAATTCACGAAACAAGCCGTCAAGAGCGGCCAGGTCATCTTGATCGCCGCCAACCATTACCGTCAAGGTTCCACTTTTTGCCCCAATATCACCACCAGATACCGGCGCATCGAGGACGTGGATTCCACGTTTGGCCCCATCTTGGGCAATACGTTGGTCAAGCGCCGGCGTGCTCGTCGTCATATCAATCAGGTACTGACCGGCACGGGCTGACTGCATAATCCCGTCCGTGCCGTAATACACCTCCTCGACATCATGCGGGAAGCCGACCATCGTCAACACTACGTCGACCTGGGCCGTCAATTTTGCTGGGCTATTAACCCATGTGGCCCCATTGCTAATCACTTCTTTAGCGTGCTCCTTTGTCCGGTTAAAAGCCCACACCTCTTCACCATGTTTCAGCAAATTATTGATAATTCCGGTGCCCATTACACCAGTTCCGATAAAGCCGATTTTCATCCAACCACTCCTTTTCCTTTACCCTTATTTTACTACCAGCAGATTTCTTGCTGAATGATTATTTTTTAGCTATCTTAGAAGTAAGAATAGGAGGCTTTTTCATGATTCATAATTCAACGACCGACAAGCAAGTTAACCACCGGTCAATTCGTAAGTTTAAGGCACAATCATTGAGTGATGAGCAACTAAATACTATCTACGAGGCTGCCCGTCACACGTCGACAAGTATGTTTTACCAACAAATGACGATTCTCCACATCACTGACCCCAAGAAGCGGGCAGTAATCCGGGAAATCAGTAAGCAACCCTATGTTGGAGCAAACGGTGACCTCCTAATTTTTCTCGCTGACCTCCGGCGAAACCAACAAATCCGGGAACAGTCCGGCAACGATGATGGTCGCTTGCACACGGCCGACCTCTTTATGCAAGCGGTGGAAGACGCAACATTGGCTGTTCAAAACGCCCTTACTGCCGCTGAAAGCATTGGTCTTGGTGGGGTGGTCCTCGGGTCAATCAAAAATGAACCCAAGCGGCTGATTGAAGTCCTCAACCTTCCCAAGATGACTTTCCCCGTGCTTGGCCTGCAAGTTGGGATTCCTGATCAGGAGCCCCAACGAAAGCCACGGCTACCGCTTAACCAGCTTGTTTTTGAAAATGAATATCCACACGACTTTACGATTGATGAACTCAAAGATTACGACGAGGTTGTCACCAAGTATTACGACCTTCGTGACGCCAACAAGCGAATCGATTCCTTCACCCACCAAATCAATGGTGCCAAGTTAGCTGATCAAATAAGCAGCCGTGATGAACTTATCCAGGCGGTTCACGACCAAGGACTTGCCCTGCGCTAATTAATATTACAAAGAAGCCACTAGCATTCGTTTCCTGAATGTTAGTGGCTTCTTTCTACATATATAAATAAAAACCATTCGCGTGTTGCGGGGCAATTTTGCTTTGCTTAATCCCTAGTTTATCCCCGGAGTAATGTGTCAGCAATTGGCGGGTCAAATCTGCCAGGGGCAATTTTTCCGCTTCTTCAATCGAAAAGAAGCCCGCGTTAAGAACCTCTTCTTGCTGTTTCTTAATTTGACCGTGGCAATAATCCAATTGAAAGGTCAGATAAATATCATGTTGCTTAGGATTAGGCAGTTCACCGATCGCAACGATTTTCTTTGCAGTTGTGGTAATTCCAGTTTCTTCCGCAATTTCTCGCTCAATCGCTGCCGGTAGTGTTTCAGTCTGTTCGACAAAGCCGCCAGGAATCGTCCAGCGCCCCTTACCAGGGTTGTTCGCCCGCTGGACAAGTAATATCCGGTCTTTCCTAGTTACTATACCGCCTACACTTATCTTTTCGACATTCCAATGAACATAGCCACAGCACGAACAGGTCAGCCGTTGCTTCCCCTTAATTTGCCGTTTAACCATTTCACTCCCACATTGGGGACAAAACTTAACCATCATCAACTACTCCTTTGCCCATTGTTTTAGTAGTTTAAGTATCTCATCAGCCACATCTCCCTCTTTTTGCCGGTAGATGTGACCGGTATTTTTAATGAATACTAACTGGTTATCATTTGCCGTTGGCAGGTGGTGGTTGATGTTTTGCAAGTAGTTAACCGGGTTACCACCTGTAAAGTGATCACGAGTCCCAATCAGCAGCGCACCAGAATAGTTAATTTTTTCCAGCTGCGTAAAATCACCGGTTTGCCCAGGATGAACGTTGTTAAGGGTGTCATCTGTCAACCAACGGCTTGCCGTAAGGGCCGTACTGGAAAGCCAACGGAAGAGCCGGAAAGGTAATACCTTATTAGCCCTCCCATTTGCTAACCATTCCTGGATAGTTTGTTGCTGACGCTTCGTGATACTTTGCCGCAACACTTCCACGTTAACAGGGCTCATTAACAAGAACTTATCGACCGCCGCATCCGGATGGCCTGCGAGATAGTGAATAACCTTATTGGCCCCCAATGATTGACCACCAAGAACGATTTGGTCGTAACCTGCTTGCCTTGCAAAGGCCAAGTAGGCTTCCACATCTTCATCACTATCATGAAAGTCTTCATTAAAAGCACCGTATGTTTCCCGTTCACCACTCACCCGGTTAAAGGCCGTGACGTGATTAAAGGCATCACGGGGATGGGCAACTACGAGGTCAATGTTTGCCGTTTCGAGTTTTTTCCCAATAATAGTATAGAAAGGATTGTTGTTAATATTTCCCTCAACCCCGGTCACCAGGATAACAACTGTCCTTGCCCGCGGTGTCTTAAAAATATTGCCGCGTAAAACTTTTCCGGAGTTGGTTGTCACTTCAAAGGGTCGTAACATTATTCATCACTCCCTTCTTAGTTGTGCCTTACTGGCCGTGGATTATGGATTGCCAAGTCTAAATGGTCACGCTCAGCTTGCAGCATCGAAGGCGTATAGCGATAGTGAGCCGCGTTTTTCCAGTTAAATTTCGTTTCAATCTGGTCTTCGTGATCATTTTTAATCAAGTCAATTAAATCCGGGTTCAACATTACCGCCCGGCCAACGGCAATCAAGTCCGCCCAGCCGGTATTATAGGCATCAAGAATCTGGTCCGCCGTCTTGAGGGAACCAACACCGATCAACGGTAGCTTACCAGCAATCCGGTCATGGTATACCTGCATCCGGGTAAGATTGCGGTTTGCTCCCCGCCGTGGATGAGAGTAGAAGCCGAGCAATGAAATATGAAGGTACTGCAGTGGCTTTTTAACTAACTCATCGACCAAGGCTAAGGTGTCCTTCATTGTGAAGCCCTGGTATGGCCGTTCCGGTGAAAAGCGATAGCCAATGATAAAGTCAGGTCGATTGTACTTCTTCCTAACTGCATCAATTGCGTCGATAATTGCCATTGAAAACTTTACCCGGGCCGCAAAACTACCGCCCCATTCATCTGTCCGGTGGTTAACATTAGCAGCAAAGAATTGTTCAATTAGCCAGCCATTGGAACCCTGGATCTCAACACCATCCATTCCAGCCTTAAGTCCCAATTCAGCGGCGTGCGCAAAGTTGTCAATCATTTGCTTAACTTCTGCGCCAGTCATTGAACGGGCCCGTCCACGGCGATCACCAGACGGCGCCACTACCGGGTGCCCCTTGGTCATCCATTTTTTGGCCTTATAACCAGCATGGGCAATTTGCATCACAATCTTTGCTCCTTGATCATGGGCTAATTGCGTATATTCCTTTAGCGTCGGCAAATTTGCGTCATCAATTGCATTAGGGGACTCAAAACCAACCCCGCTCTGGGCAACATTAGTAAAAGGCATGATGAACATCCCAAAGCCACGGAAACGATCACGCCAGAAGTTCCGGGCAGTCGGGGTCAATTCCCCATTGCTTCCTGAATCATAGACGGTAATTGGGGCAACAACTAATTTATTTTTTAATTGCACCCCATTGTTGAACGTAAAGGGTTCAAATAGTGGTTCATATTTTTTCTTCATTACTTCAACTCTCCTTTCTAATCGAGGTTAGTATCCCCATGACTGGAGAACTTTTAATAGTTTATTTGCTAACTGCTGTTCCTTTTGCTGGTAAGTGTGACCAGTCTTTTCAATATAAATCAGCTTGTTTTGCTTTGCTGTTTGCATATGGTCATTAATGTTTTTAAGAAAGCCGGCAGGGTCACCATAGGTAAAGCGGTCGTAAGTACCAATCACCATCGCCCCGCTTTGCTTAATTGCGGCAACCTGGGAAAAATCTTTTTCGGCTTCAACGTGGACATTGTTCAGGATGTTATCAAATACCCATTGGTAATCAGTATTAGCAGTTCCGGGGATCCACCCTAATAACTCAAAGGGCATTTTCTGGTCCCCTTGGCCACGTTGCCGTTGGTCAAGGATCGCCTTCTTTTGTTCATCAGTAACAACGCTCGTTAAGTGTTCCAAGTTTGCTGGACTAAGGAAAATAAAGTGCTTAATCCGGTCATCATGGTGCCGCGCTAAGTAATAGATCACCTTATTAGCACCCAACGAATGACCCGCGAGAATTACATTTTGGTAGCCCTTGTCATACGCATAGTTTAAGTAGGCTTCAATATCTTCATCGGTATTATGGAAATCTTCATTCCATGAACCGATTATTTCTTCTTTCCCCGTCTTAACATTTAAGGTAGGAATCTCCCCAAATGCATCGGCTGTTTGCGCATAAATAAAGTCAATCCCGGCTTTTGAAAGGGTGTTACCGATATTCACATAGAAGGGGTTGGAATAAAAGTTCCCGTGAATCCCGGTAATTGCAATTACTACCGTCGATGTTTTGGCCTGCGGAGCATCAAATAATACGCCCGTTAAAACGCTCCCCCGCTTCGTTGCTAGTGCTAATTGTTCCATTACTGTGCCTCCTAACTCTTTTGATAGAAAATGGTTGCCTTAACTTTCTTTTTATCTAATGAACTGTCTTTTAGCATGTCAATTACGTCATGCTCGTCTTTTACATCAAATGCTTCTTTTAATTCCAAACTTGAGATATGTGGGTGGCGGTTAATAAATGCCGTCACTGTCGGCAGGTCAAACTTAACTGCCCCTTCTTTAAGCTGACTTTCCGTTGCCTGGTCAATCAGCTTTTTCCATTCATCATATTTTGGAATTCCCTTCACCACATATGTTTTCCCACCATAGGTAAGGAGGTAAGCTGGCAACTGGTCGATTTGCATTTGTTGCATAATTTGCTGTTCTTGCGCCAATTCATTTGCTAAACCAGTTGACTGGTAACGAGTTGTAAATTGTTGCTGGTCAATCCCAAACTTTTCAGCTAGACCTGTCAGGTACTTAAGATCATTGGTCTGCAAATTTTTTACGACCGTATCATATTGCATCTCATACAGGACCTGGTCTTCAAGCTTCTCATCGTGACCAGCAATCGCCCGTAATCCTAAATCAAGTGGCGTTGAAGACGTGTGGGTATCATCAAATAGCCGTTCATTACCGCCCATGTAAATCGGCATCCCCGCAATCTGCTCTTCTTGTAAGTAAACCTGCATCAACCGGGTCCAATATTGGTTTAACGCCACTTTCTTGCCGTACATCTTGACGACATTAGGGTCAACCAGGTCATAGACATCCTTTACCAATTGCCCCATCATAAACTTGAAGTCAATTTGCTCACCAAAATGAGTTTCCAACTTGCGCATGGTTGGCCAGGTTTCCCACAGCATCCCCATCATCGGATCTGTAACTGCCGTAATTGTTAATTTTGCCATTGTCATTTACCTCCTTTGATGATTACTTTTGCTTAACTTTCGGGAACATTGCATTACCGGCAAGCGTTCCGTAAAGCATTGCTGGCGTGAACCGGTAAGAGTCCATCTTTTCCCAATCAAATTCACTTTGAATTTCGTCTTCCTTACCGTCCTTAATCATTTGGACAAGGTGCGGGTTCAATTCTACTGACCCACCAACTGCCAGGAAGTCTGCCCAACCAGTGTTGAAGGCCTTTAATCCCTTTTCTTCAGCAAAGAGGTCCCCGACACCGATGAATGGCAAACGACCATTAATCCGGTCGTGAACGGCTTCCATCCGGGTCATATTCGTATCACCACCACGACGAACCTTCTTGTAGAAGTTCCATAGTGAAATGTGGATGTATTGCAGTGGCTTTTCAACTAAACGGTCAACAAGCGCTAACGTTTCCTTCATCGTTAAACCGTAAGCACCGGGTTCTTCAGGCGAGAAACGGTAACCAACAATAAAGTCAGGCCGGTTAAGCTTTTGCCGTACTTCATCAACGGCATCAATGATTTCCAGTGGGAAGTTGAAACGTTTTTCCATCGTTCCGCCCCAGTGGTCAGTCCGCTGGTTGTAGTTAGCGGAAACAAATTGTTGAATTAACCATCCATTGGCACCATGAATTTCGACACCATCAAGCCCTGCCCTGATTGCTAATTCAGTCGCATAAGCAAATGAATGAATGATTTCACGAACCTCAGCGTCGGTCATTGCCCGGGCGTTGAAGTATGGCATCGCACTTGGCCCCCAGACGCCATTGCCCCGGGTCATCGATGCATCAGCGTTGACCCCCGCATGAGCAAGCTGGATAACTGCTTTTGCACCTTGTTCATGAGAAATGCGGGCATATTCCTTTAAGTTAGCGAGGTGGTCTTCGCTAAATGCGTTTGGTGACTCAAAACCAATTCCACTTGGGTGAACATTGGTAAATGGAATGATCCACATCCCAAAGCCATTAAAACGGTCATGCCAGAACTTCCGTGAAGCAGGCGTTAATTCACCATCGGGCCCTGCATCATAAACAGTCAGTGGTGCAACAACTAAACGGTTCTTAATTTCAACACCGTTGTTCAAAGTGTACGGTTGAAATAGTGGTTCATACTTTTTATCCATGTTTAATAAGTCTCCTTTATCTGTTTTGTGTTAATCGATGATTTTATTTTATGTGCGTAAATACAAAATAACAAGTACGCACATTTTTCTTCCTTAAAGGGTAAAAAAATAATTCGTCACATATAATCGCGACGATCAATGAACTGTCCTTGAACACCCCAACTAGTAATATCATCATATTTAATGTAGAGGTGGTCCGGTTCAATCCCTAAGACATCGTAAAATGCCTGGGTAATATCGGCATTTAATCCCTGGTAACCGAGATGGTGTTCAGTCCCGAAAATAGCAACTTCAATATATGCTAATGGTTCATCACCATTTCCCCGCAAGTACAATGAATAATTATCTTGAAAGCCGACCATCAAAACTTCTTCGCTCTTGCCAGGAACGTTAGCAATTGCTTGTCCTAGTCGCTTCTTCAACATCAGTTCCTTACTCTTTGGTAATTTTACATTTACTCGTGACATTATGAATGGCATTTTACTCACTCCTTAGTTTTGATTTCATCTCTTGACGAGCAACTGAAGTAATTGTATTATTCAAGAAAAGGAAAAACAAGTACGCACATTTTTCTTCCTTTAAATTTTTTTGGAGGGATAACGATGAATCAAAAAGAATTTGATGAAAAGATTAAGTATTTCCACGAAAATATGCCACAACAATGCCCAATTCTCTATTCAATGAAAATCATTGGTTCCAAGTGGAAAATTCCGGTAATGTGGTATCTGATGCTCAACGATGGTCAGCATTACAATGAATTGAAGCGCAGCATCGGTTCAATTACCAACACAATGTTGACAAAGAGCTTGCGGGAGCTGGAAGAAGACGGCCTATTAAAGCGGATTTCCAAGGGGACCGTTCCCCCGTCAGTTACCTACCACCTTACTGATACCGGTAAGAGTTTAATTTACACAATGGGTGATCTCTTTGAATGGGGAAAGAGCCATATGGAAATGGAAGAAAAAAAGTAATAACGACTTCACATCAATTCTTAAGACAATTGATGTACCAACACTAGTTTTTGCCGGGAATAGTAGTATTTTTCCCCGCAGTAAAGAACAGGGAACATGGGAAGCCCAGGAAGTTCAAAACGGCAAAGAAATCACCTTTGGTAAAGGTGGTCACATGCTCTTTTACGTTGAAGCAAAAAAATTCAACCAAGCAATCATTGATCATTTTTATAATAAATAAAAAGAATTACAGTCCATCAATAAGGCTCCAAAGTGCGGAAAGTTCCGACCTCTGGAGCCTTATTAACGTTTATGGGAAAGTCATTTCACTACTTTATTTAATCTCAAACCATGACCCTGAGTTTTGAATGGTTGTCCATAAGCCATCAGGAATATAAAGTTGCCTTAACTCATCCTGGCTAATTGATAAATGAAGCTGGTCATTTTTACCGGACCGGACTTTTTTTACCCAGTCAAGATCCGTTACCAATCCATGGGCAATCGCCACGAGATCAGCCCCGCAGTCCAATGCCTTTTGCGCATCAATTCCAGTTTGCAGCATCCCTGCTACCATTAATGGAACCCGGCCATTAATTTCAGCAGCTAAACTTTCTACATAGGTTTGCTTTCCATCGGTATCCCGCGGTACCGCAGTTACCGCATTTGTCAGTGAAGCATGAACGTACGTTACCCCTCGCTTAATCAATTCATCAACCATCACCTTGGTATCATTGATGCGGAGGCCATCAGCATAATGTTCGTCTGGTGAAAGCCGCCAACCAATAATAAATGAACCATCAGCATATTTATTAGCGACCCGTTTAACCTCATCGAATACTGCCAGGCCAAACCGCATTCGCTTAGTTAACGAACCACCCCACTTATCATTTCGCTGGTTGAAGTGTGGTGAAAGAAAATTTTGAATGAGAAAACCGTGGGCCCCATGTAACTCGATTCCATCAAAGCCAGCTTGGATCGCACGTCGCGTTGCTTCACCAAAATCACGAATTATTTGCTGAATTTCCTCGTCAGTTAGTTCACGGGGAACTGCAGGATTAGGAATCATATCCGTCTTAATTTGGCTTACACTAACAACGTTATCCGCTCCAATAAGTTCAGGTAAGGCCTTGTTCCCAGCATGATTAATTTGGAGAACGGCCTTAACTCCATTGTGCTTAATTGTCTTCGCTAATTTCGTAAGGCCAGGAATAAAGCGGTCATCATATACCCCAATCTCATCAGTAAAGCCAATCCCATTTGCTGAAACATGGGCACATGCAGTTATTAACATACTAATATCATGGGCTCTGGCTTGGTAATACGCTAATTCTTGGTTTGATACTGTTAAATCACTATTACTCGACCAGGTAGTAGTCGGCGCCATCACAATTCGGTTAGGGAGAGTTACCTTATCATTTAACGCTACTTTTTCAAATAAATTTTTCATTTCGTTCCTCCAAATAATTTACAATGTGTAAATTATAATATGATATAAATTACATTGTGTCAATTATTATTTTACGGTCAGTAATTTATATGATAAAATTTGATTTACATAAAGGAGGATATTAAGATGGGAAAATTACGTGCTCGCTCACAGGCAGAGCTAGATCAACGCTATACAGATATTCTCAATGCCGCTAGTGAACTATTTATGGATAACAATTACGAAGATCTCAGTTTAACTAGTATTGCAAAGTCAATTGGATTATCACGACCTGCCTTATATAGCTACTTTCATTCCAAGGAAGCTCTTTTTCTAGAATTAAGCAAGCGGGAATACATCACCGTTGCTAAAGAGATGCAGGTTAAATTTACTAAACCTATTGGCCTCGAAGACTTTTGTGCTAACCTGGTTGCAATCTTTCTTCATCACCGTCTATTTTTGAAACTCCTCGCGCTTCACCAAACAGTGATGGAAACCAAAGTCGGGATTGCCCAGATGAAAGAATTTAAAACCAGTACCGTCCCATTCTTTAGGACGATGTTTATAATTACAAAGCAGGAATTTCCTAGGGCCGCTACTGAACAGCTTTATCATTTCATCGAACAAATCAACGTACTGTTGCCAACAATAAATAACTACATTAGTATTCCACAAGAACAAGCAACGGTCATGCGAGACCTTAAAATTTTTGGTGGTGCCCCCCTTCTAGACGCCAAAATTTTTTATACTAATATGCTAAAATCACTCGCACAGCCCCTTATCTAAATGAAGCCAACAAGAAGGTCTTGACAAGATCACCATTCGTCAAATTACCCAAGAGGCACAGATAAACCGAACGACTTTTTATTATGAGTCCGTTTGAATTACTGGGATTAAAAAATAATAATTAAATTTGCGTTTTATTATTTTCAAATAACTAGTCTCTTTATCGTGCATAGTGCATACATTAAGCATTCCGGCGTTCCTGTAAAGCTATAAAAAAAGGCTTGCTGCTTCAAACAGTGACAAGCCTTTTTATCTAAATATTTGATCGTGACTACCCGTGTCAATTAAATCTAAAATTGTTAGCTGCTCATTATGAATAACATAAACTAATAACCAGTTATCGTTGTACTGACGGTCAACGTGTACTTCACTCAATCCGTGATACTTGCCCTTAAGTTGGTGGAGTTTGTGCTTTTGGCGTAGCGTATCAAGATCATTATTTACGATTAACTCAATTACATTTTTAAGCTTATCCATATCATAATGTTTTCGCTTTAATTTCTTGTAAGACCGCTTAAATTCAGAGGTTCGATTAATAATCAATCTAAGTCCCCCTAATTATTTAAGTCGTCAAATAAATCATCAACAGAATTAAATGACTTATAATCACCAGCTTTTAACTCTTTTAGTGAACGATCAATGCTAGATGAACGATTAGACAATTCAAAAGGAATCCCGTTAGTTTTAATTACTTGTTTCAAATAAACTTTGATACCAGTTGAAAAATCCATTCCCAGATCATCAAATACTTTTTTTGCGTCATCCCTAGTCTTTTCATCTAACCGCAAGCTATACGTTTTTGTCATCCTATCACCTCATCATTATTTTACCGCTCTTCGATATATATTATACATACGTTAGCAATATAAACGCAATCAAAAGAATTGCAATTGATGATATTATCAAGCGTTTGAGTTTAGATTTAACACGGAGAACATAACAAAATATACCATTTTCATTAGTTCGTAGTTAATAAGACTGGAGGTGATCGTTATGGATAATCAAGAAATGGATTAAATGCTAAAGAAAGGCGCTGATGAATACAATAATGCCCTTGATAATGTATTACAGTGATTAAAGGCTACTCCTTGCTTGCTGCTTTTTCTTATGGCTTTACTTCAGGTATTCCCGAATAAAAGCTACTTCATCATCAATTGCCTGCATTGCTACTTCATTGTGACAAGGGTCCATAATAAAGTCATGGTCTTGTGGCTCATCTGGTGTTCCGTATACCCGATGAACTGCCTTAATGCCTTTTGCCATTAAATAGCCATATAACTGACTATCAAGGTCCCGCAGCATATCAATTGAACCACTTTGAATGAATAGTGGTGGTAAGGCAGTTGTCATATACTTTTCCACTTCAAGCTGTTCCTTACAAGAAGCAACCTTTTCAGGAGTAAAGTAAGCACTCGATACTGGATCAATCATCCCCGGCGTTAGTACAAAGCATGAACCTGAGTTTAAAATTCCTGCCCGAATATTAAACTTTGGAACCGTAATATCACCATTAAATAACTGCCGATATTTTGGATTAGTATATGCTACCAGAAGCTGGGCCGTAATCTGTGCACCTGCACTATCACCAGTCAAAATAACGTTATTAAGATCTAAGTCATACTTTTCGGCGTTAGCAGCAACCCAGTGCATAACCTTGTTTGCTTCAAGCGTTTGCTCAGGATAAGTTGCCGTTGGTGCCAAGTGATAGTTAAAGTTAACAAAGGCAAAGCCCTTTTGCGCTAAGGTCATTCCAAAGTACTGGTAAGTTTCCTTCGTCCCGTAACACCAGTCGCCACCATGGCTGCTGATAATTGTTGGTAATTTTCCCGTATAGTTGGTTGGGGTATAAATATCAAGTAAATTCCATTTTGGATCAGGACCATAGGAAAGGTCGTCATGCCGGGTAACACCTTTTAAGACATGTGGTAGACCCGCGTCACGTTTATCATCACCTGCTTTGAACATTTGACGGGCAGCCTCAGTAATAGCTGCAGTATCACCCGCATTAAGAACATTATCAGGATAGCTAACAATCATTTTCATTTTTTCTCCACTTCTTTCTCAAAAACACTGGTAACTTAACCGCCCTAGTTTTGCTGGCCCATCTTAAGAATCCGGACAAATACCCAGTAGAGGATAAGGGCGACGATAAAGAGGCCACTAGCAATCGCAAAGCTTGCTTGGGCACTATAATTACCAATCCAACTACCGATAACACGATTAACTGCCGGGTTAGCAAATACTCCTAAATTTATGCCAACGAGGATGAGCGACGAAGTCAAAGTTTGCGACGCAGCATCACTGTATGCCGCTGCTTCATTCATCGTTGCTGCTTGTAGCCAACTCAAGATTGCCGCAACAATGGCATATAAAATTCCAGTCAAAATTAACTGCCGTGAGCTACCGATTCCTACAAATAGCACAATAAATGCTATCAATACACAAGGAATAATCTTCTTTCCAATAACCTTATCGACTTTGCCAAAGAAGAGGCCGGAGATAAAGCCGAGGAGCGTGCCAATTGCAAGAACATAACTAGCCTGACTCGCTGACTCCCGTAACCCTTTTTAATAATTAATGTTGCTAACTTGTAGCTTGATGTAAGGTAAGCAGCATAGACAAAGAAGGAAAAGATTGCGTAAAAAATTGCTGCAAGTGAAAAATGCATTGATTGTGATTGCTGTTGTGTTGCAGACCGGTCTGGGATAAATAAACCAAATAAAATCAATGGCAGAAGGGAGATCGCGTATACCCAATAGGTAATATGCCATCCTTCAACTAATAACAGTCCAACAATAAATTCCAAAATTGAGGTTCCAATCTGCCCAGTAGCAGCTTGAAAGCCGAGCATCGTTGCCCGTTCGCTACCTTCATAAAAGATCGAGATTAAACTATAAGCAAGTGAATTAAACATTCCAATTCCACAACCAAGAATGAACCGGGAAATAAGAATAACCGTAAAATTATTCGTAAAAACCGGCGTTATTCCGGCTAAAAGGGTAATAACTACCCCTAGCATTACCGTCTTTTTCTCGCCAAGAACTTTTACAATCCACGGTGAAAGAAAAACAAATATTAATAGTCCCAAATTAGGAATTGATGAGACCGTTTCAACACTTGTCAATGAAACGCCCTTTAAGCTCCGAGCCATCGCTGGAATAGTTGCAGCGACTGCTGGTGCGCTAGCGGTCAGCAATGAAATTGATAAAAGTGATGTTTTAAACAGCCAACTTTTCTTACTAAGCGTCGTTGCCATTTGAATAATACCTCCTAGGATGATTTGTAAGCGGTTCCTCGCTTCACTAATTATCCTAGCACCCGTGAAAGCGCTACAAACGACAAAAAGCGACCTTTAACCCGCAAAAAACGACCTCACTCTTCATTGCTCGCGCGCAATCTGAAAAGCAGTCTTCTGGTAATTCACTTTCAATGCGCGGTCCATTGAACGTAGACTATTAAAGCCACAGTCATGAGCAATTATATATAATGGCGCATCACGTTGCTGCAGTTCATAATAAGCCTGCCTTGCTCGTTGACAAATTAAATAGTGATGGATGGTCATCCCGGTTTCCTGCTTAAACCGTCGTGATAAGTAATCCTTGGAATAATTTAACTGTGCCGCTAACTCAGTTAACGAAAGCGGCTCCTTCAAGTGTTCTTCGATAAAGTCAACAATTTCAACTACCAATTTGTTATTACGGTGAAGCTGTTTTTCTGAACTTGCCGCAATAGTAAAACCATTAATTAAGATATACAGTGCCTGGTAGGCGAGTGCTGTGATTAAAATATTATCAACACTCTTTAACGGTGTGGCAGTTAGTTCAAACATTTTTTGCAAAATTGGTTGCAATTGCTTATAAGCTTGTTTCTGATGTTTCTTCCATTGTTGCCGGTCATTAGTAATAAATTGGCGTTGTTGAATTTGCGGGTATAATTCGGCAATCATCTTATGTGGAAACTGTAATGAGATCGACTCATGAAACATTGGTGGAGTATCTACAGCATGAACTGCTTCAGATGGGACTACTAGCATTTGCCCCTCCGCAACCGTGTACTGTTGCTGGTCAATCATAAAACCAGTTACTAATCCGCGATAAACATACAAAATTTCAATTGCTTCATGCCAATGCGGTGCAACATATTCCGCGTGATCATTATGAAAGTTTTGATACCAGAATGGCAAATTAGCCCGTGGCAGTACATATTCATGATTAGCATGATGTCTTGCCATTAACTTTTTCCTCCTTAAATAAAAGACGATGCCGCAGCTTTTGCTACTCACATCGTCAGTTTCTCGCAGCTATTTCGTTGGAATTCCCTTCGCAAGGCGGTCAACTACCGTCTTAACCGGTTCAATCTTTTTAATAAATGACATCCCCATCCCAAATGAAGCATAGCCATTATCTAGATCGCCTTCGACCATCCCTCGTTGCATTCCCTTGTAATGGTCTGCCGCACGCCATACTTCCTCGTTACTCTTTCCTTCTTCACTCATCTTGACAAGTTTAGCAGGTAACGTCCCGGGAATTGAACGGTAGTACTTTGATTCTGCCTTAAACATCACTTCATCTTCAGCATCTAATTTAACAAGTTGTTCCTTAATATTTTCGGCCATTGGCGCTTCATCAGTTGCCAAAAAGGCAGTTCCGGCAAAGATTCCTTCTGCTCCCAGGTCAAATGCAGCCCGGACACCACGTTCATCCGCAATACCACCGGCAGCCATTACTGGAACTTGTCCATCAACAACGTCAACAATGTAAGGCACAATTGAAAATGTCCCAATTACATTAGAAGGAACTGTTCCCCCTTCATCAAAACCCGTTGCAACGATTACGTCAACGCCATGGTCAACTGCATCTTTTACAACCGCTTTGGTCGGCGTGGCTGGACGATAGACGATCTTGATCCCCTTTTCTTTTAAGAGATCAAACCATTTTGGGATATAGTGGTTAGCATAAACGACCGCAACCGGTACATTCTCTTCCACCATCAAATCAATCATCGGCTGCGCATGACGATCCTTACTAGGGTCATCGTCAAACATTAAGCTTAACCCAAAAGGCTTATCCGTAAGCTTCTTCGTCGCAACAATTTCTTTTCGCATGTTGTCAACGGTGATTGCAGTATTTCCCGTTGGCTTATACTGCCCTGCAGCAGCGCCAAGGACTCCTAATCCACCAGCATTTGAAACCGCTGCAACTAACTTTGCATTAGTTAGCCAAAATAACGGTCCTTGAATAATTGGCTTTTCAATCCCTAAAATTTTTGTAATCCGATTGACCATCATCGATTCCTCCATATAATAGAATTAGCATAGTTTATTTCAGCATCTTTATTATCATCCCAATTTACCGCATTGTGAAATACTTAATAAATCATTGATTATAACTAATTAGTTATGGAGAAAAATATGAATAATTTAAACCGGCAAATTCAAATTCTTGAAAACATCACGACCAGTAATACCATCACGGACCTGGCGCAATCGCTTTTTCTAAGCCAGCCATACATAAGTCGCCTCATCAAACAAATGGAAGATAAGTACCAAGTTACGCTTATTGAGCGAAACAAGCAGCCACTTAAATTAACTCTCGCCGGGAGAACGGTTCTTAATGATCTTCGGCAAATTCAGCAAGCACAGGTCCAAATGCAACGAAATATTGCCCAGTTAAAAAAGCAGGAAAGTCAAACGGTCACGATTAGCTTAATCTCCCTCCTTGGTCATGAGCGAATTATTGCTATTTCTGACCAGCTAATCAAGCACTTTCCAACCGTCAAATTTAATATCATTGTTGATGGGCAACGGCCCACCGAAGGCGACCTTCTCGATAAAAACATTGACATTTTGGTTGGCCCCAAGTGGAATAATCCGTTAATCAATATTAGCCCCCTGCCCCTACAAGAACTTGCCCTCTTAATTCCTGCTAGCTGTCCACTTTATCGTCCAGGAAGACTATACTGTCCCTTTTCAGAAAATAATCTAGCAACCTTAAACGGCTCTACCTATGTTGAAGCAAATGACAGTTCCTTCATCCAGGTTCTGGTCAATAATTTTCTTGCCACAAATAAAATTCAGATTAAACAGCTGGCAACAGTGTCGTCAATTCAGCTTGCAACCGAAATCGCAATTTCGCAGCACGCAACTACGATTACCACTACCGCAATTGCTAACCAGGTTCTTCATGATCGCCATGATTACAACTTAATGGTGTTTCCCAAGGATACACTAAATCTTCACATTGCGATTTCCTCGCTTACGCATGGACCAACTAAGATTAGTGAGATTCACCACTACCTCAAAAAAATACTCCAGTAGTCGTCGACTAGTCATGACAAACTAAGTTAAATAAAAATGGATTTAGGTGAAAACGCCAGTGCTTCACCTAAATCCATTTTTTTATTTATCCACTTGCTTCTCTTTTTCCTTTTGCCGGTGGTCTGCAATCTTGCAGCCATCCGGCCCACAAACACCAGCCGCATCATTGTTAGTTAATGCGGTTAGTGGTTGCAACTTTTTTTCATCGTCAGCCATTGATAATCTCCTATTGTTCTTCTTCTTGAATTTGCTTCAACGCCTGCACAAAGGTCTCGTATGGTTGCGCGCCACTGATCGCATACTTATTGTTAATCACAAAGAATGGCGCCCCGTGAATCCCTAGTTGCTGGGCTTCGGTTTCATCATTGACTACTTCTTGCCGGTACTTGTCAGAATTTAAAACTGCTTCAACCTCATCCTTAGCCAGACCAGCTTCAACCGCTGCCGCTAGTAACACATCGTGGTCCGCAATCGACTTTCCATCGTTAAAGTATACCTTGTAAAAGCGACTAATAACCCGTTCGGTTAAGGCGGGATCATTCTTCCTTTCCGCCAGCTTGATTAAGCGGTGGGCATCGACCGTGTTCGTTGGAATAACGCGATTAATATCCATCGGCAAGTCATCGTCATGGGCCATCTTTTCAATGGCTTCCATCTGCTTCTTTGCCTGTGGTTCGCGCGCCTGATCACCATGGGTAAAGTGGTTAAGGTAGCTTTCATCAGTTTCTTTTGGTGTCGTCGGATCAAGCTCAAACGACTTAAATTCTAGTGGCGTTTGCTCGTAAATGCCGACTTCTTTCATCGCCCGTTTCATCCGGTTCGACCCGATATAGCAAAATGGGCAGGCGATATCTGACCAATACTTAATTTCCATTAGTGACCTCCGATTGTGTTGCGAGAGCTTGGTGTTTTAGTGATTCAACGTATTCAAAGGCATTTTGCCCAGCAATTCCGCCATCACCAACCGCGGTTGTAATTTGCCGTAACTTCTTTTGGCGGACATCCCCGATCGCAAAGATCCCCGGAATGCTCGTTTCCATCTCATCATTCGTAACAATCCAACCGGCCTTATCGGTGATCTTCAAGTTCTTAAACATCTGGCTATTTGGAATATTACCAACGTAAACAAAGACCCCATCGGTATCGACAATCTGATCTTCCCCGGTCTTGTTGTTGTGGACCTTCACGCCGGTTACGTGCGTATCATCGCCGACAATCGCGGTTACCCTGGTGTCCCAGGTAAAGTCCATCTTATCATTATCAAATGCGCGGTCTTGTAAAACTTTCTGGGCACGCAATTGGTCCCGGTGGTGAATCACGTTGACCTCATCAGTCACGTTTGCGAGGTACAGTCCTTCTGAAATGGCCGAATCACCGCCGCCGACAACCGTGACGTCCTTATTCTTGAAAAATGCCCCGTCGCAAACGGCACAATAGGAAACACCCTTGCCAGAAAATTCTTCTTCACCAGGAACCCCCAGCTTACGGTTAGTTGACCCGGTTGCGATAATCACTGCGGGCGCCACCAACTCGTCACTGTCAGTTTTTACCGTCTTTAGCTGGTCGTCACCAACGGTCACCTGTTGGACATCGCCATAGACAAATTCAACCCCGGCGTTGACCGCACTTTGATACATCTTCTCCCCTAGTTCAGGACCCTTAATCGAAGTGAATCCCGGATAGTTTTCGACATCATCAGTATTATTCATTTGTCCGCCGTACACCCCGCGATCAAGCATCGCAACGTTAAGGTTAGCCCGGGCAGCGTACATCGCCGCCGTCATTCCCCCGGGGCCGGCACCAATTACAATTACATCGTACTTCTTCATTTTGTTCTCCTTAGTTATCCGCTGCTGTAAGAAAGTTTTCAACTTCTTCCTTGGTCTTGCGGTCCTTATTTACAAAACGGTCAACCTCTTTCCCATCCTGGTAAACAATGAAGCTCGGAATCCCGAAAACATTTAACTCCTGGGCAAGGTCGATATTCTCATCACGGTCAACACTAATAAAGTGGTAGTCCGCAAAGTCCTTTTCAATTTCCGGTAAGTGGGGCTTGATAAAACTGCAATCTGGGCACCAAGTTGCCATAAATGTCAGCACATACTTACCATTACTGAGCTTTTCTTCTAATTCTTGCTTATTCATTACTGCTAATTTTTCCATTATGACACCCCGTTAATTCGTGTACTGAGCGAGGACGGCCTTTAACTGGTCCTTGCTGTGCAGGCCGACTAGCTTATCGACGACCTTGCCATCCTTCTTAACGATCAAGGTCGGGATGGACATGATCCCAAATGACATTGGGGTTGCTTGGTTTTCGTCAACATCCATCTTCGTAAACTTGACCTGGTCGCCCATTTCTTTATCAAGTTCTTCGACAATTGGGCCTTGCATCCGACATGGTGGACACCAAGTTGCCCAAAAGTCAGTCAGGGTTACCCCGGTCGCCGTTTCTTTTGCAAAATCCTTATCCGTTAAATTCTTAATCATCGTCATCGCTCCTCTTATCTGTAATAGCTAATTATTGTCGTTAGTTGCTGTTCATCAACAAAGCGGGAAACCTCTTCAACAACTTCCCCATTTTTTAGTAAAACTAGGCTCGGTGCTGAATAGATCCCATACTTTTCCGTTAACGTGGGATTCTGATCCGCATTAACAAGGTGAACATCTAGGTCAGCCGCAAATTTTTGCTGAATATTCTTTACCACTGGTCGCTCCGTATAGCACTGGGCGCACCAGTTGTTTTCAAACGCAATTAAAGTTAAGGGCTTAATTGTCGTTTTCGTTACCATTGGAAAATCCCCTTTAACTATTCAACTAATTTATTGAATAGTTAAATATTACCACATACTTTTTGTAAGTCAATAAAAAAGTTTAAAAGAAAAATGACCTAACCGTTTGTCGTTAAGTCATTTTTTCCTATTCACTTACTCGTTGCCAATCATAGTAACTACAATTTAAACTTTTTGCATGAAAACCATTTTGATTTAGGATTTGCGTTGCAATATTGGAATTAGCACACAGTCTTCCCCGACAGTAAACAATGATTTGCTGATCCCTTGGGAGGGTCGTCATTTTCTCTTCCAGCGTATCCAACGGAATGTTTACTGCCGCTTGGATATGTCCCGCCGCGTATTCATCAGCCGGCCGCACGTCCAGAACAACACTATCTTCACACTCTTTTTGGGCCTCCTCAAGGGAGATTATTTTGACGTTTTCCCGTGAGTCAGCCTGCTCCTGAATGACTTTCATCTCCGAAAGTTCATTTTCACCAATCGCGATTAATAGGTGAACGAGCTCCGTGATTTGTGGAGAACTGACACGGTAAATGATGTGGTTACCGTCCCGGGCAGTCTTGACCAGGTGGCTATCCTTTAATACTTGCAAGTGCCGGGAGGTGTTCGCAACACTAATTCCTGCCGCCTTAGCAATCTCGTCAACAGTTTTCGGCGCCTGGGTGAGGAGGTCAAGGATTTCTAACCGCCGATCGCTACTAAGCCCCTTTCCGACGCGCGATAGCTCTTTGTATAGTTGGTCCTTATATTCTTTTGCCTGTTCAAACATGATCTTATCCTCTTCAATTATTTTATTGAATAGTTTAACAGGATTTAACGTGATAAGCGAGGATTTAGGTCAGCGGCCTAGTCATCTTTTTGGACAAATTCCACCTTATGAATTTCTGGGTAACGGTCCATGATCTTCTTTTCAATCTTCGTCTTTTCATCTTTTTCTAGCTTGCTCTTCAGCTCAATGAGGACGACTTGTTTTTGCTTATCCTGGTCATTCACCGCCATTACCGAGGCAATCTCCGGTGACAGCTTTTTAATTTGCTGGTTACGCTTCTCCTGTTTTGCCAACTCTTTTTCTTGCTTTTCCGCAAGCTTTTGTTGTTGCTGGTTGACAATGTTCGTTACCCGGTTGTTGAGCTGCTTTTCACTGACGGTATCAATCGATGCAATATGGATAATATTTAGCGAATAACCTTTTAAGTGATATGACGGCAATTGCTGTTTTAGTTCCTTTAGGCGACTTGTCGTAAGCTGGGAACCGGTCACCGTTAAGTTGATGGTGTGTTTTTCCATATCGACCTGCTGCTTAATGATTTCCGTTGTAGTCAACTTATCAGCAATGAAGTGTTGGACGTTTGCCTCCACAACTGATTTGTTTACCAATTGCTTGGCCGACCAAAAACTGGGGATGATTAAGATTACCAGGGCAATCAATACCAGTACTTTGCGAAAAGTTAATTGCCGCAAATCAGTCTTCAACGACCCGTTGTCATGAAGGAGTTTCATCATCTTAACCCCGAGAAAGGACGTCAAAATGATGAAAACCGCATTAATCACAAAGAGGTATCCAGCCCCAAGAAAGTATTGGAGATTATGCGCGGCGACTGCGTAACCCACGGTACACAACGGTGGCATCAGTGCCGTCGCAATTGCCACCCCCGCGACAACATTGGTTGCTCCTGACTTCCGGGCACCGATAATACCTGCAACTCCACCAAAGAAGGCCACCAAAACGTCCCAGATTGTCGGGCTGGTCCGGGCAATAATCTCTTGACTGGCATAGCTCAGCGGCTAAAAGGCAAAATACAGGGTCGAAGTGATGATACTGATCCCCGCTTCCACAATTAACGCGCCGATTCCACGCTTAAATAACTTTGATTGATACAACGCCACGCCGCTCCCAATGGCTAACAGTGGTCCCATTAATGGCGAAAGGAGCATTGCCCCGATGACGGTGGCGGTTGAATTTAAGTTTAAGCCAATGCAGGCAATAAAAATTGCACAAACAAGGATGATTAAATTTTCCCAGGTTAGTTGACTATCCTTATTAATTTGACTAATCAATTCTGACGGCAAGTAGTTTTTTCTTTTCAATTTGCTATTCCTCTGAACAAAATTCTCGCGGGCGGCTACTCCATCATGTTTAATGGGAAACTGCGCCAGCTGTTTTACTCAGATTACTAAAGAACAATATTGAAGTCAATTAACCTAAACAAATTCTGCACTAGCGTTGAATCGGCGACTCTTAAGTAGATTTAACCTTATATTACCAGGTCATTGTATAATTAAAGCAGGAGCAGCTAGGCCAAAAAACTAATGAGGTAGCAAAATGAATGATACTGAGAAGCAAAAGCTAATAAATGCCTTAAAAGAGTCAATTACCATCCAAATGGATATCGAGTTTATCTTTGAAGGTAAGCCATACTACTTAGGGCCAATCTATGGCGACGACAAATCCCTTGCCGTTGCGTGGTTACTATCGACTGATAATGGCGAAACCGCAAAGACCATCAATTCAACCGACCCCGATGAAGTTCTTCGCGCAACGCTTACCGATAAGCCATTAATCGATTACCTAAACGACATTGAATTTCTATATTATTAATGCCGGGATAAGATAGCAAAAGCCACCCATAAGATAACTTAGGTACGCTGGCCAGAAGTAGAATTTTTGTCGCAGTTTTATCGCAAACTTTATAAAAAATAGTATTTAGCGCTGCATCTCTACAAATTGAAAAATAAGGATCATGGGCACCCGCATTTGGTGGTTCATGATCCTTTCGTTATTCATGACATTCTGCTTGAACTGTTTTTGCCCATAGTAAGCAAACAGATACTGAGTAATAGTCAGTCTTTCTACAAACAAGGTAGGTACGGCCTAGTTTCTGCCAATTAATGAGCATAACAAATAGCCACTTTGGCAATATCTGTTGCTAAAGTTGATTTGGCTCCTTAAGCTGGGCTTTGACTGTTGGCCAGGCCATAAAAAGATGCTTTTTTAAATTGCTCGGCTTACTTTTGAAAACCGGAGTAATAATTTCATGTTTTTCTGCCATAATAAAGAGTCACCGCTGCTAACTAAATGTAAGTTGCACCGGTGACTATAATAGTCCAAGTATAAAAACTATTTAAAAATAAAAAATGCCAACTAGAGGAGTCGAACCTCCGACCTTCTCTTTACGAGGGAGATGCTCTACCAGCTGAGCTAAGTTGGCATAAAAAGAAAAGATGCTAACTAACCGAGGGCAGTCAACATCTTAAGCAACTCCGGCAGTCAGACTCGAACTGACGACAACCTGATTAACAGTCAGGTGCTCTACCAACTGAGCTATGCCGGAATAACGCGTGGCAACGTCCTATCCTCGCAGGGAGCGATCCCCCAACTACTTTCGGCGTGTTGAAGCTTAACTTCTGTGTTCGGCATGGGAACAGGTGTATCCTTCAAGCCATCATCACCACACTACTTGTCCTCTCGGACGAGAGCTTGTGCTCTCAAAACTAAATAATATCTTCTTCCTAACAATATACCTGACCGCTCTGCTTGGTTAAGTCCTCGACCGATTAGTAATGGTCCGCTCCATGCCTCACAGCACTTCCACTTCCATCCTATCTACCTCATCATCTCTGAGGGGTCTTACTTCCATAAAGGAATGGGAAATCTCATCTTGAGGCGAGTTTCACACTTAGATGCTTTCAGCGTTTATCTCATCCATACATAGCTACCCAGCGATGCTCCTGGCGGAACAACTGGTACACCAGCGGTATGTCCATCCCGGTCCTCTCGTACTAAGGACAGGTCCTCGCAAATTTCCTACGCCCGCGACGGATAGGGACCGAACTGTCTCACGACGTTCTGAACCCAGCTCGCGTACCGCTTTAATGGGCGAACAGCCCAACCCTTGGGACCGACTACAGCCCCAGGATGCGATGAGCCGACATCGAGGTGCCAAACCTCCCCGTCGATGTGGACTCTTGGGGGAGATAAGCCTGTTATCCCCAGGGTAGCTTTTATCCGTTGAGCGATGGCCCTTCCATACGGAACCACCGGATCACTAAGCCCGACTTTCGTCCCTGCTCGACCTGTCTGTCTCGCAGTCAAGCTCGCTTGTGCCTTTACACTCTGCGCATGATTTCCAACCATACTGAGCGAACCTTTGGGCGCCTCCGTTACCTTTTGGGAGGCGACCGCCCCAGTCAAACTGCCCACCTGACACTGTCTCCCAGCACGCTTAGTGCTGCGGGTTAGAGTGGTCATAATGCAAGGGTAGTATCCCACCAACGCCTCTGTCGAAACTAGCGTTCCGACTTCTATGGCTCCTACCTATCCTGTACAAGCAGTACAAACACTCAATATCAAGCTACAGTAAAGCTCCATGGGGTCTTTCCGTCCTGTCGCGGGTACCCTGCATCTTCACAGGGATTTCAATTTCACCGAGTCTCTCGTTGAGACAGCGCCCAGATCGTTACGCCTTTCGTGCGGGTCGGAACTTACCCGACAAGGAATTTCGCTACCTTAGGACCGTTATAGTTACGGCCGCCGTTTACTGGGGCTTCAATTCTGAGCTTCGCCGAAGCTAACCCATCCTTTTAACCTTCCAGCACCGGGCAGGCGTCAGCCCCTATACTTCATCTTACGATTTTGCAGAAACCTGTGTTTTTGATAAACAGTCGCCTGGGCCTATTCACTGCGGCTGGCCTTGCGGCCAGCACCCCTTCTCCCGAAGTTACGGGGTCATTTTGCCGAGTTCCTTAACGAGAGTTCTCTCGCTCACCTTAGGATTCTCTCCTCGACTACCTGTGTCGGTTTGCGGTACGGGCAGTTAACTACTCCTTAGAAGCTTTTCTCGGCAGTGTGACATCGGCAACTTCGCTACTATAATTTCGCTCCCCATCACAGCTTGTCAACCCGGATGTAAGCATTTCACTCACATCCTGACTTACTGCTTGGCCGTACTCTTCCAATCGTACGGTTTGCTTAGCCTCCTGCGTCCCTCCATCGTCAAACGCAGTTAACTGGTACAGGAATCTCAACCTGTTATCCATCGCCTACGCCTCTCGGCCTCGGCTTAGGTCCCGACTTACCCTGGGAGGACGAGCCTTCCCCAGGAAACCTTAGTCATTCGGTGGACAGGATTCTCACCTGTCTTTCGCTACTCATACCGGCATTCTCACTTCTAAGCGCTCCACCAGTCCTCACGGTCTGACTTCGCCGCCCTTAGAACGCTCTCCTATCACGTGCACGTAGTGCACATCCACAGTTTCGGTAATATGCTTAGCCCCGGTACATTTTCGGCGCAGGATCACTCGACTAGTGAGCTATTACGCACTCTTTAAATGGTGGCTGCTTCTAAGCCAACATCCTAGTTGTCTATGCAACTCCACATCCTTTTCCACTTAGCATATATTTAGGGACCTTAACTGGTGATCTGGGCTGTTCCCCTTTCGACGGTGGATCTTATCACTCATCGTCTGACTCCTGAGTATAAATCAATGGCATTCGGAGTTTATCTGAAGTTGGTAACCCATGACGGGCCCCTTGTCCAAACAGTAGCTCTACCTCCACGATTCTTTACCTCAAGGCTCCCCCTAAAGAGATTTCGGAGAGAACCAGCTATCTCCAAGTTCGTTTGGAATTTCACCGCTACCCACACCTCATCCCAGCCATTTTCAACTGACACGGGTTCGGTCCTCCAGTGCGCTTTACCGCACCTTCAACCTGGACATGGGTAGGTCACCTGGTTTCGGGTCTACAACTACATACTTTATGCGCCCATTTAAGACTCGCTTTCGCTACGGCTCCGGTTTTTCCACCTTAACCTTGCATGCAATCGTAACTCGCCGGTTCATTCTGCAAGAGGCACGCCGTCACCCATTAACGGGCTCCGACAGCTTGTAGGCACATGGTTTCAGGAACTATTTCACTCCCCTTCCGGGGTGCTTTTCACCTTTCCCTCACGGTACTGGTTCACTATCGGTCACTAGGTAGTATTTAGCCTTGCGAGATGGTCCTCGCTGCTTCCGACGGGGTTTCACGTGTCCCGCCGTACTCAGGATCCTGAATAGAGAGTGTGACGTTTCGTCTACGGGGCTCTCACCCTCTTTGGCACAGCTTCCCAACTGTTGCGACTACGTCGCACTTTGGTAACTCTAATGTTCAGTCCTACAACCCCAACAAGCAAGCTCGTTGGTTTGGGCTCTTCCCTTTTCGCTCGCCGCTACTCAGGGAATCGAATTTTCTTTCTCTTCCTGCAGCTACTAAGATGTTTCAGTTCACTGCGTCTTCCCCTTGCTAGCTATAGATTCACTAGTCAAGTAATCAGCGATTAAGCTGATTGGGTTTCCCCATTCGGAAATCTCCGGATCAAAGCGTACTTACCGCTCCCCGAAGCATATCGGTGTTAGTCCCGTCCTTCATCGGCTCCTAGTACCAAGGCATTCACCATGCGCCCTTCATAACTTAACCTAAACGATCTGACGATCGTTTGATTAATTGAGTTAGCGATTATTTCGTTAATAAAACTCAAATAACGCGGTGTTCTCGGTTTATTGTTTTATGAATAAAGAAATTAGATATTATTTAGTTTTCAAAGTACAA
>NZ_FTOY01000002.1 GCF_900156885.1 Limosilactobacillus caccae | reverse complement strand
ATTCATGAAAGATGGTCCTTTCTTAAACGAAGACGGGGTCCAACCATCTTTCGTTTTTTTATTTTAAATTTTAAAACAAAATAAGCACCGATGTTAAATCCATCAGTACTTAAAATTGTAGACCCTAAGTAAGAGACTGGGAAATTGATTCTTCCCCAGTCTCTTTTTTTGTGCCAAATATTACACAGTAATTGCGGGAATGTGGCGCCTAGCTTCGCGGTCAAAGCGCGGCTCAAAAGGCTCACTACAATCAAGCGCCACTGGTCATGATTAACCACCTGGGGCCACTTTTTCCCTGCTTGGCTTTGCCCGTCAGAACTGTAATTTTTCATTGCTAAATGCGAGTTTAACGAGCTTTCCTAATAATTTTTTGGTTTCCGCAAGTGCAATTGCCGCCATCTGCTCATTTGCCTGAGTGAGGCGGTCTGAAGTGACTATTTGACGGTCAGCCACGTGCTGGATATGCATCGTTTTCGCCATCACTTGCTGTTCAAAGTCTTCTTCTAACGCTTGGGCCTGGCGATAATACTGGTCGCCAATTGCTGCCAAGGTGTGGGTCAACCAGTACATGTTGTCGGTTGAATAGTCCCCTGTCGTATCACGGTATGGTGCGGGGGTATTATCAACATTTGCATAGAAGGGAACAACCGCGTTAAAGGTGTTGGGTCCAAACGCTAGCCAGTGAACTGCGGCGATTTCAGCGGGAACATTATTCCGGAGCTGGAGAATATGAAGCTCTAAGTTGCGGTTCAGCGCAATTGACCGGAACGGTGCCTGCCCCTGCTCGTGCTTATAAGGGTCATAATCAGTATTTTGGTAATGAGAGCTTAATAACATCTTTACCCGCTGGACGGTTATCTTTTCCTCACTGTAACAAATAAACGGCAAATCATGGTCTTGCGGGTCGGGATTAACTGTCCCCAACTGCTTTTGCACATACCATGCACGAGGGTTATTGTAAACCGTATCAGTAAGGGTCTGGCTCCCACAAATGTGCCGCAAATTATAGCCATCTTGATCGGGATTTAAATTATTATCATCGATCCATTGTTTTAAGTCTGGTGAACACAGCGTATCCGGGACAGTAAAATCAAATTCACGAATGTTTAGTCGGTTAGGTGCAATCACATAGGCGTCGTCAGGAATCCTGACTGCCGCCCAGTGGTGACCACCAATCGTTTCCAAATACCAGACCTCATCTTGATCGCTAAAGGCAATGGCGTTCGCTTCATAGGTTCCATACTTACTGACCAGTGCTCCTAACCGTTCCACCCCTTCCCGGGCCGATTCAATATACGGGAGAGTCAAGGTAACGTAGTCTTCTTCGCCAATCCCATCCTCGTCGTTAAAGGGATCAACGGAAAGGATCCGGGCATTCGTCGTAATCGTCTCTGTTGCCGTCATCGCAACGTTAGCACTATTAATCCCCCCTGCTGCAAATATTCCATCACGACTGTCAGCATCTGGTGTTGCAGTATATTTTAACTTTGGGACCGCTAGTTTTAAGCGAAACTTCGTTGTTTTACTTTGGTAGTCCAGGGGTTGGTCTGCTGGTTTAACAACGACAAACTTCTGGGGGTCAAAGGCATTGCCATAGTCCTCTTCCCGACAAATTAAGGTCGATCCGTCAACCGTCGCTTTCTTGCCTGCTAAAAATGTTGTACACGTATGTTGCATTTCTAAGCACTCCTTTTCATCTGCACATAATCGATTAACTTGGCTTGTGGCTGCTTAACCCAGTGTGGCCGTCGCAACAGGACGATTTCTTTTCCCTGCTTAACCACCACCTGTGCTGCGGTAAGGTCAGTAGTAAAATCAGTAATCACCATTTGCTGCAAGTAATTATCGCCGACACAGCCGGGCTTAAGCCACCCGTCTTTGCCACACGTAACAAGTAGTTTTCTCCATTTTTCAAGCGACCACGAATAAAACAAAGGAAAGGTCGCTAACTCTAATATTACACTAATTCGCCATAAAAGTACCGGGTAGCTAAGTGCTGGCCAGGACGGTGAAAGGTCGTGACAAACCAGTGGACACTGTCCTAGTTGCCGGCCCCTTTGCTGCCAAGCGGTCATTATTAAGTCACGAACTTCCTTTGTGGAAGGACGAAACTGTTCGTTGAGCAGCCTTGCCAGTTGGCGCTCCAATGCCTGTTTCTTTTGCGCATTGCCAGCGTATGAACAACGGCAGTATTGCTGGTTTACCGTTAAGCATCCCTTCTTGGTGTCCCAAAAAAGTAAGCACGGTTGGCCACTTAACAACTGGGTAAACTGCACCACCTTTTGACTGCCTAACCGTCGCCTGTAAGGAGCTCCCAGGATCCACCATACTTTGATATTGGCGCGGTGGTAGCCAGCGTTCCGGTCAAGCAGTCGTTCAATGCTAAGGGGGCTGCACTGAAATTCAAACGCGACTTGCTGCCCATCAATTTCTACCAGGATATCTGGCCGCTGAACAATTGTCGGTAGGTAGGCCTCTAGTCGTGGTTGCCAACCCTTTGCTTGCGCCCACCGGTAAATCTGCTTTTTCCCCCGCAAGTGCTCAGCAGTCTCCCCCTCACTAAAACCACATGTTGCCGCCTTGGTATGGGCAAAATGAGCAATTTTTTTATTACCATGACGAAAGATTACATCCTGTTGGCAACCGGGGCAACGAAAGTGTCCCCTGGATGAAGTGACATCATCTGCGAAGATCAATTTACCATCATTTTCTGCTACTAACATCTAATTGCCCTCCTATTATTTATATACGTATTAAAAGGCAATTTTCACTTTTTAAAATAAAAAAGCGGGGCTGGAAAGAAACTATATTTCTTTCCAGTCCCTAGTTTTATCTCCGAATATTACATAGTAATCGCGGGAAAACAGCTTACTTCAGTAGTCATTGGAAATAGTGGCGAATTAAGTGGAGTGCCGATACATCCATGATCTTGTTGGCATGCTCACTCAGAAAATCAACTGTCGTTGCCGTTGGATTACCGTATTCATATGCCAGTGCTAAATGATCCTTAACTAGCGAATCATTCTCCGCGAGGTCACCGTAGCCAATTGCTAAGTAGTATTGACCATCATACTTATAAAGGGCAGACAAGATATCTGCATCACCTGTGATATGGGCAAAAGCAACTAAATCTTCAAAATTGGCAAAACTAACAACCTTCCACTTCGCTGGCTGTTGATTTACCGGCTGGGGTTGATCATCGACAACCGCAGTCTTTCGCTGGTCATTCTCGTTTCGCTTTTGCGCTAACTGTTGCTTAATATACTGCGCTACTTGGTCGTTAACTGGCCTATGCTGTTCATCGCCAGCAAGATTTGAATCATTTTTGCTAATAAATAATTCAAGCCCGTCGTTGGTCGGCATAACCTGGAAAGTCACTGCATCATTGTTTTGAAATTGATGTTCTGTATCAACTTCTTTTAAAATACTATAAAAGAAATCCTCAATCTGCTGGTGGTTGCCAAGCAGGTCTAAGATGGTAATTCCCCGAGCAGAAAGATCATCATTATCAACTAGCACCCGGATAGTATTTTCATTAATGCGTTCCATCTCCATTGAGCAGCACCTCCTTTGCCGGGATTAAACGTTACTTCTATTGTAAAGAATTTATAATAAAAGTAAAGTCGAATAAAAAAGGGAAAGCATCTCACTTCCCCACTTACTAATATTTAAATCATATTAGCCTTTTCTTGTGCTTCAGCCAACTCTAATTCACGAACCTTCCGTGGTAAGAACCGGCGAATCTCATCTTCATTGTAGCCAACTTGGAGACGCTTATCGTCAATAATAATTGGCCGCCGTAATAAACCGGGGTTCTCACTAATCAAGTTGAAAAGTTCCTTTAGTGATAATTCATCAAGGTCAATGTTTAACTTTTTGTAAGCCTTTGACCGCTTTGAAATAATATCTTCTGTCCCATTTTCCGTCATCCGTAAGATATTTTTAATATCATTTAACGTCAACGGGTCAGAAAAGATATTTTGCTCTTTATATGCAATATTATGTTCTTGTAACCAGGCGCGTGCTTTTCGACAAGACGTGCAACTTGGAGACGTGTATAATGTAACCATTTGTTTGTGGCCTCCTTTAAGTGAGTTTAACTAGAACATTCCTCAATACAATAAATATTATACTATGCTTTCAAAGCAGATAAAAGGCGTTTGGAAAATTTTATTTACTTTTTGTAAGTTTAACTTTTTCTTTAGAAAATTATGCTTGAAAAATTCGCAACTAATCGCCGCTAAATAGTCATTTAACCGTCAAAAGTATTATAATAAAAATGAGATCTTACTTTGAGGAGGAATAACATGCTAACAACCATCAGCCTAACTTTTGGCTCCCGCGAAATCTTACAATCAATAATCGATAAATATCCGCAACGGCGGTTTAAGATGATGCAAGCTAGTGCCCACAGCAATAAGCTAGCATTATTTGACCTTTCTGGTGAAGAAACAGTTTTCAAGTCACCAGTTAAATTGACTGTTCTTGATGAGTCATTAAACGCAAACCTAAATGGACTATTTTACTACCAGTCTTTCCAAGTAAATGGTGATCGACAAAAATTACTTCACAATTCTTTACAGAAGGTAATTGAAGATGCCACAGGAATGAATGGCGGCCTAATGCTGTCTGTTGATAACAAAGCCGAGGCAACTACCCTTGTCCTCCTAACAGCTTGGCAGGACTTTGAAAGCCTAACAGCGTGGAAAGAAAGTGATACGTTCAAATCACTTCTCACTTTCACTACTAGGGGCTCAGACAACGGTTATTACGACGAAATTTACAAGTCAGTTTATTAAAGATAAAGGGTCTACAATTTTAAGTACTGATGGATTTAACATCGGTGCTTATTTTGTTTTAAAATTTAAAATAAAAAAACGAAAGATGGTTGGACCCCGTCTTCGTTTAAGAAAGGACCATCTTTCATGAA
>NZ_FTOY01000010.1 GCF_900156885.1 Limosilactobacillus caccae | reverse complement strand
TTCAAATCATAAATGATTGAAGACCCTACACATTTGATTCGTCGAAACTTTGTTCAGTTTTCAAAGGTCTACCTTGTTGGCTAATTAAGCAGCCAATCAACATTTATATTTTATCATAACGTTGATTGGCTTGTCAAGAAGAAATTTTAATCAATTTAGAATTTCTTTTGATCGATAACTCAATCAGCAACTTTATTAGAATATCATGTCGTCAACTTGATGTCAACAATTAATTTCAATTTTTTATTGATAACTTGCTAACAGCTTAGCGGCCATAACCGCCGTGACAACGTTTATTAATATACATGGATTTTCACTCTTCGTCAAGGATTATTTACAAGTTTTTCATTTTAATTCAGGCAACCGAACTTTTATATTTTTCGGCTCACAATTGTTAGCTTTTCTCTAAAAGAAAATAAAAATTGCACCCCTAATCGATCAAATCGAGGCGCAATTTATTAACAATCTATTTCACTTATTTTACCCGTGCAAGGTAGTAGTGCTTCTTCCCCTTCCGGACAATGACAAACTTACCATCAAAGTGGCTGCTTGGGTCAACTTCTGCATCGACATCATCGACCTTTTCACCATTAATCCGGATAGCGCCACTTGATACATCTTGCCGTGCCTGGCGACGAGATGGTTCGATTCCATTATCAGTTAACCAGATAACGATGTTTTCCTTCTTGTTTTCTACTTCTACGGATGGCATGTTCTTAAATCCTTGCTCAATTTCATCAACAGAGAGGTCGGCAACATCCCCAGAGAATAAGGCCTTACTAATCCGCTCAGCTTCCTCAACTGCTGCTTTCCCATGAACAAACTTGGTTACTTCCTGGGCAAGGCGCCGTTGGGCTTCCCGCTTCCATGGCTCGTTCTTTACCTTTTCTGCTAAGTCCTCAATTTCTTCTTTCGATAAGAAAGTAAAGTACTTCAAGTATTTAACAACGTCCCGGTCATCCTGGTTAATCCAGAATTGGTAGAATTCGTATGGGGAAGTCTTCTTTGGATCTAGCCATACTGCCCCACCAGCGGTCTTCCCAAACTTCGTCCCATCTGCTTTAAGCATTAGCGGAATTGTCAGACCGTATACCTTGGTCTCCGGTCCTTCAATCTTGTGGATCAAGTCGATCCCGGCAGTAATATTGCCCCACTGGTCTGAACCACCAATTTCTAATTGAACATTATTGTGGTGGTATAAGTGCAAGAAGTCGACTGACTGCAAGATTTGGTAAGTGAACTCCGTAAAGGAAATTCCCGCTTCTAGTCGACTGGCGACAACTTCCTTATTCAACATTGTATTAATGTTAAATACTTTCCCGTAATCCCGCAGGAAGTCAAGCAAGCTAATCTTTGATAGCCAGTCATAGTTATTAACGATTGTAAAGTTCTCTGTTCCAAAGAGCTTCTTCATTTGGGCGGTCAATGCTTCTTCATTGTGGTGGACCTGGTCCATTGTTTGCAAAGTCCGTTCAGTCTTCCGCCCAGATGGATCACCGATTGCCCCTGTTCCACCACCGATCAAAATCACTGGGTGGTGCCCAGCTAACTGGAACCGTTTCAAAATCATAAACGGAATCAAGTGACCAATATGTAAGCTATCACCAGTCGGGTCCGTCCCACAGTAGAGGGCAATCTTATCTTCGGCAGTTAACTTCCGTAATGCTTCCTCATCCGTTACTTGGTTAAGTGCTCCCCGCCATTCGAGTTCGTCAATAATGTTCATTTCCTTACCTCCATAAAAGTTCCTGGATACAAAAAAGTCCCTGGCTTCGATTCTGAAGTCAGGGACGATTTACCGCGTTACCACCTTGATTTGCAGCCGTGATGGCTACCTCTCTAGTCGATAACGAGACGATCCGTTCAGTACTGAAAGGCTCCGTAAGTGTAATTCGGACGCTAGCATTGGCAAGCTCGCAATAGCCGCTCGCTCTCTGAATGTCCAGCCGCGCCCTACTAAAATTACATCCGCGCCTTTAATTATTGTCGTCATTGTACCCGTTATCTCACGGCGCTGTCAAGCTTAAAAAAGCTGCCCATTGACGGACAGCTCTTTACTTATTTATCTTTTTTAGCTTCGTGTTCTTCATTTTCCGTTGACGTGGTTTGCTCTACTGCCTGATCTTCAACATAAAGTTCATGAACGTATGCTTCACCTGTTAACTCAGCAACCGGCTTAAACGTTTCCTTGAACATCACGTCAACATCAGTCTTGGTTTGCATCTCATTGTAGTAGAGCGCCCCGGTTGCAAAGATGACCGGCAAGTAGCATGCCAGCCCGAGGACGAAGACAATCAAACCAACGTAGGTAAGGACATAGGTAGCGGTATAGATACCATAGTAAGCAAGGCCACCAAAGATCAATGCCCAGATAACAATTGGCAACACATCTACTAATAAGATAATCCCAAAGTAGTTCCACTTCCGACCAGTCATGAACCGCCGACTAGCAGTCAGGGCGTGACGCATCGATTGACCGAGGAACTGTGGCTGTTTTTCCCGGTACAAGAAGTATGCTTGGGAATATTCAATGCTCTTCCAGAAAATAATAATGTCATTGATTAGCCGGATTACCTGCACAGCAATTAAGCCAGCACTAGTCGTTACTCGTAATGATACGAGGTTAGCAACAATATTAAGCGGTAAGCTCCACAAGAATGTAAAGAGGGCAATGTATAGGGCAATCCGCAATACCTGGTTCTTCCGTAAATGCTTGAAATGTAACCAAATTGACCCCGCACTCACCGGTTGTTCCGGGTGCGCAAGCTTATCTAGGTAAGTATACTGACTTGCCAGGCTAAAGAATGAGTAACCGAACGAAAGGGCAATTATAATCGCCACCATCAATAATATTTCAATAAGCGAAGCGGCAATTGATAGCGGTGAAATGGCACCATACATCATCATCATCATCGACATTGTCATTGAGGCTTGGATACTGGTTGTCAGGATACTCAAAATTGATAACACTGCAAAAAAGATAATTGAAATCCCCGCAATTGGCCACATTGCTCGTAAGTAACTTGGCTTTACTAGTTCTTTTAAGGAAGAAATGAACCCCTTAACCGGGATCTTAGCTTGTTTTTCTATTTTCATCGACACACTCTCCAGTTTAATTTTAATTCTGCTTTTTCATCATACCACAACCAGCCTTGAGTACAATTTCTTAGCCGGCTTGTTCAAAGTTTATTCAATAAATGACAAAAACAGGGTCACCGTTTATGATGATCCTGTTTTATTAATTACTAATTATCGTAAATATTAGTACTTTTCCTTACCCAGTACGTTGAGCTTGTCATCGAAGTCGTAAACAACTGGTTGACCAGTAGCCATTTCAAGGTTCATGATATCTTCATCAGAAATATTTTCAATGTACTTGCTCAAAGCACGGAGGGAGTTACCGTGGGCAGCGATGATAACGTTCTTGCCATCAAGAAGCTTTGGAGCGATTTCATCTTGCCACAATGGGATAACCCGTTCCAAGGTAACCTTTAAGTTTTCTCCACCAGGAATAGCGCGTGGGTCTAAGTCTGCGTAACGACGGTCCTTAGCAGCTGAACCTTCGTCATCAGCACTCAGCAATGGAGGCAATACATCGTATGAACGACGCCAAATGTGAACTTGTTCGTCACCGTACTTTTCAGCAGCCTTTTTCTTGTTGTGGCCTTGAAGTGCACCATAGTGACGTTCGTTTAAACGCCAAGTCTTGTATTCAGGGATCCATAATTGGTCACATTCTTCAAGAGCGTAGTGCAAAGTCTTGATTGCCCGCTTCAAAACAGAAGTGTAGGCGTAATCAAATTCGATGCCGTGTTCCTTAAGGGCCTTACCAGCGTTCTTTGCTTGTTCAACACCCTTTTCACTCAAGTCAACGTCAACCCAACCAGTAAATTGGTTAGATAAGTTCCATTCACTTTGACCGTGACGAATTAATACTAATTTAGCCATGTTCAATTGACCTCTTTCTTCTTAAATATCGCTTTAAACAGCATTACGTTATTATTTTAATCCATTCATCACTAAATGCCAATAGTCAATCCGTCAACCCCGCCTTGGCGCCGATATCATCACGATAAAAACATCCGGGGAGGTTGATATCGGCTAAGTAGCGGTAAACCCGGTCATGGGCGACTTTAAGCGAAGGATCCTTAGAAAGGACCATCAGCAGTCGACCACCCGCCCCGCGCAAGTCAGTCAGTTCACCAGTAACGTTTGCATAGGCAATTTCAATGTCTTCTTCGGCAGGAAGATGACCGAGCTTTTGTCCATGAGTTGGCTGTTGGGGGTAGCCATCGGCGGCAACGACAACCCCAAAACAGGCAGCTGCTGTTTCCACGATTTCTGGCAGCGGCTGGTCATTGATAGCTGCCGTCACCAATTCAAATAAGTCAGTCTTTAGGCGGGGCAAAATCACCTGGGTCTCCGGGTCGCCAAGCCGAACATTGTATTCAATCACCTTCGGCCCATCAGCAGTCAAGATCAAGCCAATATATAAAATGCCGTGGTAATGGTATTCCCCCGCCACTAACCCATCAATCGTCGGCTTTACCACCTCATCAACCATCCGCTGATAGTCTACTGCGCTTAACTGGGGAAGCGGACTATAAGCACCCATCCCCCCAGTATTAGGGCCCTTATCACCATCATAGGCACGCTTGTGGTCCTGGGCCAGCGGCAAAATCCGGTAGTGTCCATTGCTGACCAGGACAAACATTGAGTATTCAGGACCCACTAGGCATTCCTCTAAGACCAGCCGGGCGCGGCCATTTTCAAACATGTCCTTGATTGTTTGCACCGCAGTCCGTCGATCCTTCGCAATTACGACCCCTTTACCCCCGGCAAGGCCGTTTTCTTTAATAACGACTGGGAAGCCAAATTTATCAACCTCGTTTATTGCGGCAGTTTGATCCCGGTATGAGGAATGACGAGCAGTCGGGACATGATAATTGTTCATAAAATTAAGGGCGTAGTCTTTGGAGCCTTCTAGCTGGGCAGCCCGGGCATCGGGGCCAAACACCTTGAGCCCCGCAGCCTTAAAGTCATCAACAATACCGTCAACTAGGCAGTCCTCTGGCCCAACAAACGTCCACGCAATTTGATGTTCCTTTGCAAAGCGGATTAGCCCGGCAAAGTCAGTCTCAGCGATTGCCACGGCTTGCACCCCCACTGCAGACATTCCGGCATTCCCCGGTGCACAGTAAACTTGCTTGACGTGCTTGCTAGACTGCAGTTGGCTAGCAATCGCAAACTCGCGACCGCCCTCGCCAACTACCAATACATTTACCTTTTCCGTCATATTGACCTCCTAACTCCACCTAGTATTAATGCCGAAAATGACGGACACCAGTTGTTACCATCGCAATGCCGTATTTATTTGCCATCGCAATCGATTCCTGGTCACGAATGGAGCCGCCTGGTTGAACGACCGCCTTAATGCCATTTTTCCCAGCAAATTCAACACAGTCAGCAAATGGGAAAAATGCATCGGAAGCCATTACGGTCCGGTTATCAATATCATCACCTGCGTGCTTAACCGCAATTTTCAAGGAGTCAATCCGGTTTGGTTGTCCTTCGCCAACGCCAAGCGTCCGTTCATCATTAGCAAGCACAATGGCGTTTGACTTTGCGTGCTTAACTGCCTTCCAGGCAAACAATAGTGACTTCAGTTGCTCGTCAGTCGGCTTGACATCAGTAACACATGTCCAGTCACGGTAGTCTTCTTGCAATACGTCTTGCTCCTGCTTTAACACCCCGCCCATTACGGACACTAGCTCAGGAGCCGGTGCTTCATCCTTCTTGCTAAAGTCAAGACTGAGGAGCCGGATATTTTTCTTTTTTGCCAGAAGCTCGTAAGCATCGTCATCAAAGCCAGGGGCAATGACAATCTCAAGAAAGATCTTGTGCATTTTCTTGGCCGTTGCCAAGTCTACTTGCCGGTTCAAGGCAATCACCCCACCAAAGATCGATACTGGGTCAGCCGCATACGCCCGGTCCCAGGCCTGTTCAAGGGTTGCGCCACGGCCAATTCCACACGGGTTCATGTGCTTCATCGCCACTACGGTTGGTTCAGCGAACTCCCGAATACACCGCAGGGCTTCATCGGCGTCCTTAATATTATTGTAGGAAAGTTTCTTTCCGTGGAACTGGTCAGCTTGGAGCACCGAAAAACTCTTTGGCATTGCATCTTCATACAACCATGCCTTTTGGTGGGCGTTTTCCCCGTAGCGCATCGTTTCTTTTAACTGCCAAGTCATCGTTAGCTGTTCTGGCGCTGCTAATCCCACTTGGCTGGTTAAGTATTGAGAAATCAACGCATCGTAAGCAGCAGTATGGCGAAAGGCTTTCGCTGCAAGCGCTGCCCGGGTTTCAAGAGTCGTTGTACCCGCATCCTTAATTTCAGCTAACACCTGGTGGTAGTCACCCTTATCAACCACAATCGTCACGTCATGGTAGTTTTTGGCGGCAGAGCGAACCATACTTGGCCCACCGATATCAATATTTTCAATCGCATCCTCAAGTTTGACGTCCGGCTTGGCGATTGTTTGCTTAAAGGGATAGAGGTTCACACAAACAAGGTCGATGGGCGTAATATCTAATTCTTGTAAAGTAGCCATATGTGCTGGTAGGTCCCGCCGTGCTAAGAGTCCCCCGTGAACATATGGGTTTAATGTTTTCACCCGTCCATCCAGGATTTCTGGAAAGTGGGTAACGTCTTCGATACTAATCGTCGCAATTCCGGCCTCGTCCAGCACCTTCTTTGTCCCACCAGTGGAAACAATTTCATAGCCGTTATCGACAAGCCCCTTAACAAAGGGGACCAAGTTGGTTTTATCAGATACACTAACTAGCGCGCGTTTCATAAGTTATTTTTCTCCTTCTCTAATGCTTGCTTTAATGCAATTGGGTACAGTTGGTGTTCAGTTTCATGGACACGATTTTCTAAGCTCTCAATGGTATCAGTCGGTAAAATTGGTACTCGTCGCTGCGCAATTATCGGGCCCGAATCGAGGCCAGCGTCAATATAATGAACTGTCACTCCGGTCTCCTGACGGTGGTCCTCAAACGCCCGTTCAATCGAATGAAGGCCGGGATACTCAGGTAGCCAAGCCGGGTGGAGGTTGATAATCCGGTGGGGGTAATGGTCCAAAATTGTCGGGCCAATCACCCGTAGGTAGCCAGCAAGGGCAATAAAATCGACCTGGTAACTTTGCAGTAAGGACAATAGTTTTTCTTCATACTGCTGCTTTCCCCCACATGACTTGACAGTAAAGCTTTCTGCCGGGACGCCAAGCCGGGCGGCCCGCTCCATCACCGCCGCTGTCGGGTGGTTACAAAACAGCAATGCTAATTCACCTGGAATGTCACCTGTTTTAAAATGCTTGGCAAGTACTTCAAAATTGGTGCCATTACCTGACGCTAAAATTGCAACTTTCATTTCTCACCCTCGCTTAATGACAATCTTATCCGCAGTTGGCAGGCAGTGTTTCAAGTAGCCGATCTGGTAACTCGGCATCCCTGCTTCAGTAAGCATCTTTTGTACAAGTGCGACCCGTGCAGGGGCAACAGCCAGGACCATCCCCACCCCCATATTGAAGGTTTGCAAACAATCCTCCTTGCTAAGGCTGCCTACTTCCTGCAAGTATTCAAACACTGGTAAAGAGGGCCAGTGCGACAAGTTAATCACCGCCTGGAGACCATCAGCAAACATTCGTGGGACGTTTTCAATTAAGCCCCCACCAGTGATGTGACTGATCCCATGAACCAACTTTTGCCGAATTAGTGGTAACACCGCCTTGACATAAATCCGCGTCGGCGTCAGCAAAACTTCGCCAACAGTTTGACCATTTAACTGGCTGGGAGTATCAGTCAATTTAACATCATGGTCTTTAAACAGGATTTGGCGGACAAGGGAAAAGCCATTGGAATGTAACCCGCTCGCAGGCAGGCCAATCAATATATCATTTGCCTGGGGGATATTTGCGGTGAGCAGCTCATCTTTTTCCACCACCCCGGTGACCGTTCCCGCAAGGTCATACTCGTCTCGGCTGTACATATCGGGCATTTCCGCCGTTTCACCACCAATTAGGGCTGCGCCTGCATCGCGGCACCCGTTTGCCACCCCGCTAACAATTGCCGCCATCTTTGCCGGGTCGTTATGGCCGGTCGCAATGTAGTCCAGGAAGGTTAGCGGTTCTGCCCCCTGGGCAAGGACATCGTTGACACACATCGCAACAACATCAATGCCAATGGTGTCATGTTTATCCATTGCCTGGGCAATTAGCAGCTTGGTCCCGACGCCATCCGTCCCCGATACCAGTACCGGGTGGACAAGATTCAATTCTCCTAAGTCAAACATCCCGCCAAAGCTACCAATTTCGCCAAGGACCCCCGGACGGGCGGTGGAATTAACGGCCGCTTTAATCCGTGTCACCATTTCATAGCCAGCATTAACATCAACGCCCGCTTCTCGATACCGGTTCATTTTTCCGTCCCCCTTTGGATTAATTTCTCCTGTTCACTTAACGATTTTAGGTAACCTGCTTCGTAGTCATATAAGGGCGTTGGGTATTGCCCATTGAAATAGGCAACGGTCAGCCCACCAAACGGAGCATCCCCAGCATCAGGCACGGCAATTGCCTTCACAAGGCTATCAACGCTCAAAAAGTTCAACGTATCCGCCCCGATCTTTTCCCGCATTTCCGCAACCGTGTAATGGGCGGCGAGGAGCTCTGCCCGGGTGGAAATATCAATCCCGTAAAAGCAGGGAAACTTAAACGGCGGGGAGGCAATTAGCAGGTGGACTTCCTTCGCACCAGCATTGCGCAGCATCTGTACAAGCTGTTTTGAGGTGGTGCCCCGGACAATCGAATCATCGACCACCGCAACCTTTTTGCCACTGACAACCCCGCGCACCGCGGATAACTTCATGTGGACGCCGCGCTCCCGTAGTTCCTGGGTTGGCTGGATAAATGTCCGCGCAACATACTGGCTTTTGATTAGCCCCATCTCATAGGGCAAGCCAGCCGCTTCTGCATAGCCACTCGCCGCAGAAAGTGATGAATTCGGCACCCCGATTACCATCTCGGCATCGACGGGGTGCTCCTTTGCGAGAAGCTTTCCCATCCGTTTACGAGCATTATGGACGGTCACCCCGTGGATAATTGAGTCTGGACGAGCGAAGTAAATATACTCCATTGAACAAATCGCTAGCTGAGTATTAGTAGTGTAATGGTCAATATGCAGGCCATCGCGATCAACAATGACCAATTCGCCCGGTTGGACATCGCGGATAAAGTGCGCATTGACGATATCCAGGGCACAGGTTTCGCTGGCAATGACGTACGCCCCGGTGGCCAACTGACCGATGCATAACGGGCGGATGCCGTTGGGGTCAAGAGCAGCAATCATCCGGTCCTTTTCTAACAATAGGTAGGCAAACCCACCGTGGACCTGGTTAAGACTTTGCTTTAACGCTGGAATAAATCCATCCTTAATGTGCTGGCGGATTAAGTGGATAAGGATTTCAGTATCCGAATCTGACTGGAATACGGCGCCCGCATCTTCTAGTTGGCGACGCAGGGTGACGGCATTGGTTAAGTTACCATTGTGGGCTAAGGCAACGTCCCCATCGTGAAAACGGAAGAGAAACGGTTGGACGTTAGCAATTGAGTTGTGCCCGCTGGTTCCGTAACGAACATGCCCGATTGCGGCATCGCCAACCAATCGCTTTAGCTCTGCCGGATTTTCAAAAACCTTCGCAAGGAGTCCCCGGTCACGGTGTTGGTACAAGGTCTTGCCATCAGTTGAAACAATCCCGGCACCTTCTTGTCCCCGGTGTTGGAGGGTATGCAAGCCATAGTATGTCAATTGGCTGGCATCCGGGGCGCCAAAGACACCAAAAATTCCACATTCTTCATTTAATCCCTTGATTTCAGCTGGCAAGGTAGGGCCTCCTCCCATCGTTGTTGCAATTCAGAAACATTTTGATAAACTTCCCCGTTCGCTAAGCGGAGGGCCAACCAGTGGCTATTAGTCACTTCCCCAACACAAACCGCGTCATCACCAAGGGACTGGGCAAAGCTTTCTGCCTGGTCAGCCGGGACTGTCACGATAAACCGTCCTGGGGTTTCACTAAATAGCTGGGCCGTCGTCATGTGGCCCAGGTTAAGGTCTAACCCCAGGTCTGTCTTAAAGAGCGTCTCGGCAAGGGCTACTCCCAAGCCACCTTCACTAAGATCATGGGCACTAGCAACACGGCCGGTCTGCATTTCTGCTAGCAAGCGGCGCATGTATTCATGAACGTGGTGAAGGTCAAAGTCATTGACGACCCCACTAATATTGCCCGTTAACATCTTTTGCAGCTCTGATCCGGCATAATCATCCCCCGTCTTCCCAACGATAAAGACTTGGTCACCAGCGTGCTGGGCAAATGACGGGATGACATGGTCAATATCCTTGACGAGACCGACCATGCCAACCATTGGTGTCGGGTGGATTGCCTGCCCATTATTTTCGTTATAAAGGGAAACGTTCCCCGAAATAACCGGTGTATCAAACTCCCGGCAGGCAGCCGCCATTCCTTGAACTGAATGGTGAAGTTCCCAAAAGATTTCTGGATCATGTGGGTCCCCGTAGTTGAGACAGTCAGTAATCGCTAGCGGTTCTGCCCCACTTGCCATGATGTTGGCAGCCGCTTCAACAAGAGCGATTTTGCCCCCTACTTCTGGATTAAGGTAAACAAACCGGCCATTGCCATCAGTCGTCATCGCTAGGCCCTTGCGCGTTCCCCGAATGCGGATTACCCCTGCATCACTACCGGGGCCCACCACGGTATTCGTCCGTACCTGCGAATCATACTGCTGGTAAAGGCTACTCTTATCAGCAATGGTGCTTTGTTGCAGAAGTTGCCGGAGCGTTTCTCCAGCATCAATAATCTGGGGTTGCCAAGCAGGCATTGCCGCTGCCTTTTCAATCCGGGCAGGCATTTTCTCCGCACTTTCTTCCTCAAGAACGTCATCGGTCAGGCTGGTTACCGGAATGTGGCAAACCTCTTGTCCATCATGAAACAGCACATAGTCATGTCCCGCAGTAATCCGGCCAATCGTTACTGCTTCCAAGCCATAAAAGGCGAAGATTTTCTGTACATCATCTTCATGCCCCTTATTTACACACAGGAGCATCCGCTCTTGCGATTCGCTCAGCATAATTTCATAAGCCGACATCTCGGGCTCGCGCTGCGGCACAAGGTCAAGGTTGAGTGTCATCCCGCTCTTTCCTTCAGCCGCCATCTCGGCACTAGAGGAGACAATTCCCGCCGCCCCCATGTCTTGAATTCCAACTAGCCAGTCAGGGTGTTCAGTAATTAACTCTAAGCAAGCTTCCAGTAATAGTTTTTCCATAAAGGGATCACCAACTTGGACCGCTGACCGCTGCGTGGCGTTCTCATCACTGAAATCGGCAGAAGCAAAGGTTGCCCCGTGTATTCCATCCCGACCGGTCTTCGCACCAACGTACATTACGGCATTGCCAATCCCGGTGGCGGTTCCTTTTTGAATGTCCTTTTGCTCCATCAGGCCAACACTCATGGCATTGCAGAGGATATTTCCTTGGTAGCAAGGGTCAAAGGTCGTTTCCCCCGCAACGGTCGGAATCCCCATGCAATTGCCATAGTCACCGATTCCACGGACTGTGTTTTCAACCTTCATTTGCATCTGGGAGTCATTTTTTATTTCGCCAAAATGTAAGGAATCAAGTGACGCAATCGGTCGGGCACCCATGCTAAAAATGTCACGTAAGATCCCCCCAATTCCGGTTGCCGCTCCCTGATATGGTTCAACTGTTGTTGGGTGGTTATGGCTTTCTGCTTTAAACACAACTGCCTGGCCATCATCAATATCAACAACTCCCGCGCCTTCACCAGGTCCCTGAAGAACGCGGCTGTTTTTATTGGGAAAAAGGCGTAAGACCGGCTTTGACTTCTTGTAAGAGCAGTGCTCACTCCACATTGCAGAAAAGAGACCCGTTTCCGTGTAGTTAGGAAGGCGGCCAAGCAAGGTTTCACTAATGTAGTTGTACTCTGCTTCACTTAAGCTCCAGTCTAAGTAGGGCTTTTTTTCTTTAATTTCTTCTGGGGTCATTGCTTGCTTCATTCCTTATGCCTCCACTTTCGCTGTCCCGTTTGCTAATAACGACTTGAATAACCGCAGCCCATCGCTACTGCCAAGGAGCGCTTCAACTGCCCGTTCGGGGTGTGGCATCATCCCAAGGACGTTTCCCCGCTCGTTGACGATTCCAGCAATGTTATGCAGGCTACCATTCGGATTTTCCTCCGCATACCGGAAGACAACCTGGTGGTTTTCCTCTAACTGGTCGAGTGTCTTTTGGTCGGCGTAATAACTCCCATCAGCATGAGCAATCGGCAGGGCGATTCGTTCGTGTTTTTGGTATTGGCGGGTGAACACCGTCTCATTGTTAACAACTTCCAACGGGATTGTTTTGCAGACAAAGCGTTGGCAATCATTACGTTTCAACGCCCCCGGAAGTAACCCTGCCTCAGTCAAAATCTGGAAACCATTGCAGGTGCCAAAGACGGGTTTGCCTTCATTAGCCATCTTAATAATCGCTGGCATAATGTTAGTGAAACGGGCAATCGCACCTGCCCGGAGATAATCACCATAGGAAAAGCCACCAGGAAGCATCACTGCATCAAAACCGGCAAGGCTTTTTTCATGATGAGAAACATATTCAACATCTGCCTGGCAAACCGAATGCAGTGCTTCGTACAGGTCAATATCACAGTTTGAGCCTGGAAAAACAACAACGGCAATTCTCATTTAGGCTTCCTCCAGTACTCGGTAAGTGTAAGTTTCCATGTTGAAATTAACGAGAAGCTGGTCTGCAATCTCCTTAACCGCTGCTGTTAATTTGTCGCCAGCCGCATCAAGTGTTACGTCAAAGAACTTACCGACTTGCACAGCAGTGACCTCATCATGACCCAGAGCATGAATTGCATCCTTAATCGTCTCTCCCTGGGGATCAAAAACTGACTGTTTATAGCTAACGAAAATCCGAACTTTAGTCATTTACCCTTCCTCCTTAACGACCGCCTGTAAGCGGGCCAACACTTCATCATATGTTTGTGTTAAATCAGCAAGCTTGCGCCGGTAAACATCCTTATCAAGGTGTTGGTCGGTCTTGATATCCCATAACCGGCAGTTGTCTGGCGAAAATTCGTCCGCCAACACAATCTCACCAGTACTTAACCGGCCAAACTCAAGCTTAAAGTCAACCAGTTGCATCCCCGCACGAGCAAAAAGTGGCTTAAGCAAGTCATTAACCTGCCGACAAATCGCCCACATTTGCGCTAACGCTTCATGATCAGCGATATCTAATGCAACTGTCGCCGACTCATTGATAAAGGGGTCATCAAGGCGGTCACTCTTATAAAAAGTTTCCTCAACAGGTTCGCTAAGGGCTGCTCCTTCCGCCAAGCCGTAACGACCTGCAAAGTGGCCAGCAATGACATTGCGGGTCACAAATTCAAGGGGATACATCGTACATCTCTTTACCAGGTCTTCAGTTGGCGATAGTTTTTTTATAAAGTGGGTCTTAATCCCATGCTTAATTAAGTACTGAAAAACCAGGCTAGAAATCGCATTAGCCGCTTCGCCCTTCCCGGCAAAGTGCTCCTTCTTTTTCCCATTAAATGCGGTTGCCTGATCCAAATAAACGACCCGCAAAACATCTGGATCATCTGTCTGCCACATCTGCTTTGCCTTTCCGGTATACAACAACTTTTCCATCGATGAGGGACTCCTTTTCAAAAAATACGAACATTAATCAATGATAGGAATATATAATTCGCTATTTCTTGGAATAAATATACTATCCACTAACATTGTTTGTCAATAAAAACACGATTATTTAAATCATTTTCTTTGTCAATGTTCGTCAAAAACAAAAAGCCACCCCTTACCAGCACACAACGAGCATGCTGATAAGGGGTGGTTGATATTTGGTATTTAATTAACAGCTAGTCTAAGCCAACCCGCTCAAAGATATCATCGACGTGGCGAAGGTGCCAGTGGTAGTCGAAGGCATCATCGAGGTCCTCTTTGGTTAACTGTTTTTGGATTGTTGGGTCGGCTTCAAGCAGTGGCCGGAACGGGATCTGTTCCGCCCAGCACTTAGCAGTATATGGTTGGATCAAGTCATAAGCGGCCTCCCGGGTCATCCCTGAGTTAACCAGCTTCAAGAGCACCCGGCCAGAGTAGATCAGGCCCAGTGTCTTGTCCATATTCTTCTTCATCGTTTCTGGGAAGACATCGAGGTTCTTCATGATCCGGCCAAAGCGACGTAACATGTAGTCAATTAGGGAAGTCGAATCTGGAAGAATCATCCGCTCAGCACTAGAGTGAGAAATATCCCGTTCATGCCAGAGGGTAACGTCTTCCATGGCAGTGACGACATTCCCTCTTAAGACCCGGGCACAACCAGAAATGTTTTCTGAGCCAATTGGGTTCCGTTTATGCGGCATTGCAGAGGAGCCCTTTTGCCCCTTGGCAAAGTGTTCTTCTACTTCGTGAATTTCCGTCCGCTGGAGCGACCGGATTTCCGTTGCCATGTTTTCAAGGCTGGTACCCATTAAGGCAATTGCAGAAATGTATTCAGCGTGAAGATCCCGCGGCAAAATCTGCGTCGAAATTTCCTGGGCGCGTAAACCAAGCTTGTCACAGACATACTTTTCCACAAAGGGGTCAATCTCAGCAAAAGTCCCAACAGCACCAGAAATCTTACCCGCTTCTACTCCGCGTGCCGCGTGCTCAAAGCGTTCTTTATTCCGCTTCATCTCAGAGTACCACCGGGCAACCTTCAAGCCAAACGTAGTTGGTTCAGCATGAACACCGTGGGTCCGCCCCATGCAGACAGTATACTTATATTTCTCCGCAACTCCCTTTAAAACAGCCATAAAGTCGTCGATGTCTTTGCGGATGATATCGTTCGCCTTCTTCAACCGCAACCCTTGGGCAGTATCGACAACATCAGTACTAGTCATCCCGTAATGAACCCACTTTCGTTCGGGACCAAGGGACTTAGACACATCTCGGGTAAAGGCAATTACGTCATGGTGGGTTACTGCTTCAATCTCCGCAATTCCATCAACCGTAAACTTAGCATTTTTCTTGATCTTTTCAACATCTTCAGCCGGAATATGACCAAGCTTGTTCCAGGCTTCGTCAGCGGCAATTTCAACATCAAGCCAGCATTGATATTGGGTCTCAAGGCTCCAAATCTTTGCCATTTCTGGACTAGTATAACGATCAATCATCAGTTAAAAATCCTCTCTATCTTTTTCTAAGGAACATTATCGCACAGATCGCTAGTCAACGTAAAGCCGAACTTTATTCATTCCACATTCCGGTATTGTCAACTTCTGCTAGTGTTTGCACAAGATCATCTGTCAAGATTGTTACGTGCCCCATCTTCCGGTTATGCCGACGGGTGGCCTTGCCGTAATCATGAAAATGCCAGCTAGGTTGCTGGGCGATCTGGTTACGCACGCCCGCTACATGTTGCCCCAAGACATTGACCATCACTGCTGACTTGAGCAACTCAATTTTTGGCAGGGGCCAGTTGCAAATCGCCCGGTTATGGATGGCAAACTGGGAGAAGTTGCAAGCCTCAATCGAGTAATGCCCCGAATTATGCGGGCGGGGAGCCAGCTCGTTAATGTAGATTTCCCCGCGATGGGCAACAAACATTTCGACCCCGAGAATTCCCCGCAGGTTAATTGCCTCTGCAATCTGGACCGCCATCTTTGTTGCTTTTTCCTGAAGAGCGGGGGAAATCCGGGCAGGTACAATGCTGGTATGGAGGATTTCATTACGGTGAATATTTTCTGCAACAGGAAATGTCGTAACCTCACCGCGCTCGTTGCGACCAACCATGACGGAACATTCAAGGTCAAACGGTACCCACCCTTCAAGAATGCAGTCACGTGTTGCTAAAAGATCATGACACTTCGCCAAGTCTTCATCACGGCGTAAAACTTCTTGACCGTGCCCATCATAGCCACCTTCACAGGTCTTCAAAACACAGGGGTAGCCAATTTTATTGACCGCCACTTTTAAGTCCGCCGCACTTTTGACCGCCATAAACGGGGCCGTCTTTAAGCCTGCATCACGTAAAAAGGTCTTTTCGCGGATGCGATTTTTAGTGGTATAAAGCAAGTTGGTCCCCTGAGGCAAGTAGACCTTATCCACCACCTTCTCCAGGGCTTGAAGGTCAACGTTTTCAAATTCATAAGTCAAAACGTCCGCTTTTTGCGCTAACGCCGCAATCGCATTACTATCCGCATATGGTGCAACTATTTGCTCATCAGCGACCTGCCCCGCCGGACAATTAGGAGTGGGGTCTAAGATAATGACCTTCATCCCTGTCTGTTTTGCATCAAGGGCCATCATTTGTCCAAGCTGGCCACCACCGATAATGCCAATCGTCTTTCCCTGTTGGATAAAATTAGTCAAGATGGTCCCCACTTTCTAGTGCTTGATCGTGCATTTCCTTTCTGAAAGCCACAATCTGTTGTTGGATTTGCTTATCAGTGATCCCTAAAATTTGGAGAGCCAGCAGGGCAGCATTTTTTGCCCCTGCTGTTCCAATTGCAGTTGTCGCAACAGGAATTCCCGCAGGCATTTGCACTATTGAAAGAAGGGAGTCGAGCCCGCCTAGCGCCCTTGTCTGACCAGGAATGCCGATAACGGGGAGCGGCGTATTGGCCGCAACCATCCCGGGTAAGTGGGCCGCACCACCAGCACAGGCAATAATTACCTTTGTCCCCTTTTCAACTGCTCCTTGCGAAAATGCGAACATTTCATTGGGCATCCGGTGAGCGGAAATCACCTGTTTATCATACGCAACACCAAACCGATCTAAAATATTACAGGCTTCTTTAACGGTTGGCCAGTCCGATTTACTGCCCATCACAACACTAATATCACTCATAAAATTGCCTCCTTAAATCTGCTTTAAGGATAACAAATCACAATGTTTAAAACAACAAAATTCCGAACTTTAAATTTTAAAATCAAATAATAGTTCGAAAATAAAAAGATTGGCGACATTGTATTCACCAATCTTTTTAACTATCGTCTGTTTTTCGCTGTTATTAATCCGCGTTTCCTTCTGACTTTGCGATTCCCTCCCTGAGGGTACTCATGTCAACCGTACTATCACGGAACTCCTGGTCTTCAACTGGAAGGTGCTGCTCAAGATTATCGAAAATTTCAAAATTTCCGGCTAATTTTGGCGCTGTAAAGGATAATAAGTGTCCAGCAAACTGGCGATCATCACTGATGAAGTGAAGGTGCCATCCCGCAGCAGTAATCGTCCCAAAGATTTCTGGCGCATAATAACCGAGGATCGTTCCAGTTACATGGTCCTTAGTAAACTCTGGCTGCTGTTGGGCAACTTCTAGCAAGCTAGGGTAAGGTTTCGCCTGCTTTGGCGCAATGCGAATCTTAACGTGGTCAAATTGCCCGCTTAATTGGAGGAAGGCAAAAACGTTTCCCAACTTATGCTCCTGAACAAAATTACCATTAAGCTGGGCAAAATCAACGTCCGTTAGCGATAACGCCTGTAAGTCTTGGGGGAAATGAACCGAGGCAAATGGCATCATCGCGTTCATATCCGTAATGTGGTTGACCTTTCCACTTGAAACAGCTTGGTAAACATCGTTATTAATGATGATCACCTCCCCATCAAGCCCGTCAAAAGTCCCGATGCCTGTCGAACCGTGCTTTAGGAGGTCACCCACCTTGACAGTCCCGGCAAAGTTGCCGGCCATCAAGGAAGCTAACGTTCCGTGTTCATATAGTGTTGTGATAGTATCAAGTCCTTCCATCAATTAGCCAAGTTGTGAATCAATTAGGTTGGCGGCCAGGTCCTTATTATTCGAGTAGTCAACAGGAACATCAACGACAACTGGACCGTCCATGCTAAATGCCTTCTTTAATACGGCAGTTAAATCTTCTGGCTGCTCAACCCGGAGTCCCGCTGCCCCAAAGCTTTCCGCATACTTAACGATATCGACATCGCCAAACTTAACACCAGCTGCTTGCGGGTACTTCATTTCCTCTTGGAACTTAACCATGTCATAGTGGCCACCGTCATTCCATACGATCGTAACAACGTTTAAGTGGTGTTGGACTGCTGTCGCAAGTTCCGCCCCAGAGAAGAGGAAGCCCCCGTCACCACATACGGCGACCGCCTTGTGTTCCGGGTGAAGCATTGCGGCAACCATTGCCCATGGTAGGCCGACACCCAACGTCTGCATCCCGTTACTGATCATGAGGTGCCGTGGTTGGTAACAGCGGAAGTGGCGGGCCATCCAAATATAGTGGGAACCGACATCAAGGGTTACGTACATATCATCCGTAACGTTTTCTTGGATTGCTTGAACCACCGCTAGTGGGTGACTAACCCCATTACTTGCCGGCGCTTGCAATTTCTTATCCTGGTCTAATTGCTGCTTGTAGGTGGCCAGTTGATCTTGGGCAGCGGCAGGATACTCATACCCCTTTAACAAGTGGTCGAGTTGGTCAAGACTAGTCGCCAGGTTGCCAACTAGTTGCATAATTGGGGTAAAGTGGTTATCAATCTGGGCCGGAAGGGTATCTAGGTTAACAATCCGCAGTTGTCCTTCCTTGTTCCAGTTACGCGGTTCATATTCAATTGGGTCATAGCCAACCGTGATTACTAGGTCACTTTGTTGCAACAGCTGGTCACCGACTTGGTTTCTAAACAAACCAATCCGCCCAAAGTAGGACTGTTCTTCAAGGTCACGAGAAACAACCCCTGCCGCCTGGTAGGTCTCAACAACCGGGAAGGCATAGTCATGGAGTAATCGCTGCAACGCCCGCGTAATATTTTCATCAGCACCACGTTGGCCGATTAAGATTACCGGCATCTTGCTGTGCTTAATCAGCTCAACTAGCTTTGCCAAGTCGGCCGGGTCAGCCGGACCCATCTTTGGCTTTTCATAAATTGGCAACGGTTTTTCCGTCACCTGTGCATCATCGACATCCTGTGGCAAACTAACAAAGGCTGCTCCCTTGCGCGTTCCTTGGCTTGCCTCAAAGGCATTTGCCATGATTTCCGAAATATTATTAGGGTCCTGAATTTCAGCACTGTACTGGGTAATTGGGGCCATAATTTCGGTTGAAGGGGTGCTTTGGTGGGTTGCCCGGTGAAGGTCCTTTCTTTGTACTTGTCCGCCGACGGCAAGCACAGGGTCGCCCTCAGCATTGGCCGTCATTATCCCGGTCGTTAAGTTACCAACTCCCGGACCGGAAGTTGCAACAGCAACCCCGGTCTTCCCCGTCAACCGGCCATATGCCTGTGCCATAAAAATAGCGTTTTGCTCATGACGAGTGACGACTAATTTGGGAGCATCTGCACTGTCCTTACCATCAAGCATTTCAAACAGACGGTCAATTTTCGCCCCTGGAATTCCAAAAACTAAATCAATCCCGTGCTTGCGCAAACTGTCAACAACAATATCTGCGCCATACAACTTCTTCTCCATTAACCTTCACCTCTTAAAAAGATTTATCATCATAATATGTTTATAGTTTAGTTCGCTATTTCCCATTTCACAAGATAGCGGGATCCTTCACATGGCGATCAATGCGCGAATCTTGCCGTTCTTTTTCCACAAAGTTTGTGAAAAAAAGCGCCGATGTAGAAAATTGCACAATCGACGCTTTATTAATTCAATTGTTAGAACAAGCCAGTAATCTTGCCCTGGTCATCAATCGTCATGTTAACAGCTGCCGGTACTTTAGGTAATCCGGGCATTGTCATCATGTTTCCAGCAAGGGCAACGATAAAGCCCGCCCCGATTTTCGGAACAAAGCCACGGATGTGGAAAGTAAAGTCTGTCGGTGCGCCTAACTGCTTCTGGTCATCGGTAAAGGAGTACTGGGTCTTGGCAATACATACCGGCAGGTCGTTCCAGCCGTATTCCGCAAAACGCTTCAGCTGGTTTTGCGCCTTCCGACTCAAGGATACTTCCTTCGCACCATAAATATTCTTGGCAATCTTTTCAACCTTCGTTTGCAGGTCATCAAGCTGGACATCGTATGCGGGGGTAAAGTTACTTGGCTGATCTGCTAATTCCACAACCCTCTTGGCCAGGTCATGGGTACCTGCACCACCCTTGGCCCAGGCATCGACTTCAACCGCATCAACCCCTAGTTGTTGACAGTTGTCCTTGATCATTTGGATCTCCGCTTCGCTGTCGGCAGTAAAGTGGTTGATGGCAACGACCAACGGGACGCCAAAGCTCTTCATATTCTTAATATGGCGGTTAAGGTTAGCCATCCCCGTCTTCAAGGCTGGCAGCTGTTCGTCATTGAGGTCTGCTAATTTAGCACCACCATTGTATTCAAGCGCCCGGACAGTCGCAACAATCACAATTGTATCGGGACTCTTCCCTAAAACTCGCTGCTTAATATCAAGAAACTTTTCCGCACCCAGGTCTGCCCCAAAGCCTGCTTCGGTAACAGTATAGTCCGAAAGGTTTAAGGCTGTCTGGGTAGCTAACACACTGTTACACCCGTGTGCAATATTAGCAAATGGTCCCCCGTGAACGATCGTTGGTGTGTGGTCAAGGGTCTGGACAAGGTTAGGCTTGATGGCATCTTTTAAGATAATCGTAATGGCATCTTCAAAGCCCAGTTGACCAACAGTGACCGGTTCCTTATCAAATGTATAGCCAACCACAATCCGGCTAATCCGTTGCTTTAAGTCATGCAGGCTATCTGCCAGACAGAGGATTGCCATTAATTCAGAGGCAGCTGTAATATCAAAACCTGTTTCACGTGGAACGCCGGCCATCAACCCACCGAGGCCAGTGATGACATTCCGTAGGGCACGGTCGTTAACATCTTCAACCCGTTTCCAGATAACCTGCCGCGGATCAAGGTTAAGGGCATTATCCCGCATGATGTAGTTATCGATCAAGGCTGCTAAGGTATTGTTAGCACTGGTCAACGCATGAAGGTCCCCGGTGAAGTTTAAGTTGATATCCTCCATCGGTACAACCTGGCTGTAGCCACCACCGGTTGCCCCACCCTTGATGCCGAAAACTGGCCCCATTGATGGTTCCCGCATCGCAATTGTCGTCTGGTGGTTTAACTGGTTGAGGGCATCCCCAAGGCCGATCAAAACAGTCGACTTCCCTTCCCCAGCTGGAGTGGGGTTAATTGACGTAACGAGAACGAGCTTGTGTTTTTTGCCCGCGACGGGCTTTATATCAAGGCTAAGCTTCGCCTTGTTTTTACCGTATTGTTCAACCTGGTCATCACCAAGGCCGAGCTTCGCCGCAATCTTATTAATTGGTTCAAGGGTCGCTTGATCTGCAATTTCAATATCTGTCATGGATATCAACTTCCTTTCTTTGCTCCTGTTAACAAACATTATACACTAAACGAAAACTTTTTCAGCAGCTAGCACTTTTTAGTTCGCTATTAATTAACAATTATATCATAGTGCACAAACAAAGTTCGGAGATATAAAAAAGAAGCCGTGAAGTTTTCACTGGCTTCCCTAATTCTTGGTTAGTTTAACGCCCTTGTTTCCGCTCCGGATTGGTTTTACGCCAAGGATATCCAGCAAGAAGGTAAATACTGGTACCCCTACGATTAGCCCCCAGGTACCGAAGATGTGCTCACTAATCAGTAGGACAATAAACGTGTAAAAGATTGGCAAGTCTGTCCGGCTCGACATAAATTTCGGGTTGAGAACGTACGCCTCCAGGGTGTGGATAACAATAATCATAATAATGATGTAGATAACATCCCGGATCCCGCCGACAGAATAACCGACCATCGCTAGCGGGATTGTTGAAATGATAACCCCCGCAACCGGTACCAGGCTAAAGATAAAGACAATCAGTGATAGGGCAAAGATCTGGGGCATCTTCATGAATATCAAGCAAAGGGTCGTAATCACGGTATTACAGATGGCAATAAAGAACTGGGCTTCTAATACCACCCCGAAGGTATTCACAAATTTCTTCCCAAAATAATCAATGTCCTGGAAGAACCAGCCAAAGTCACTGTCCAAGAAACGGTTGGAAAACTCATTCATCTGCCTTAACTCCAGGGTGTAGAAGAAACTAAGGATCAATGACATTACAAAGGTAACGGTAATTGCCCCGATACTCGTGAGCGTGCTAACCGCAATCGTAATCCCATGCCGCACCTGGGCCATTATTGTCGCCGTGCTGACATAGTGGTTAATGTAATTGTAGATAATGCTGGCCTGCCGGGTACTGTAAAATTTCACGACCGAATTGACCATCTTAACAACCTGCCGGGTCAACACTGGCAGGTACCTGGTCACCCCTAGATAAAGGGCAAAAATTAAAATTACATAGGTTGCGATCACGGTGATCGTCGTCGATAATTTGGGCAACCACCGCTGAACAAGGCGAACCCAGCTTACTACCAGGTAGGTAAGGATAAAGGTAAATAAGATTAAGTTCATCATTGACCGCATTAGCCACAACACGATCACGATCAGCAGCAACACGGTAAAGCGACGTAACTTTACGTTTGCGATAAAACGATGCCATGCATCTATCATTTGGCCATCTTCCTCTCGTTTTTACTAACTAATAGGATAATACTAAGCCGATCGTTCGCCAAGAATTTGTTTTTGTTTTACGAAACATATTTCATAAATCGTCCTAGAACACTTTTATAAGGCGGGTGTTATAATTAATACTATTATTAGAGAAAGAAGGATACGTTTAATGTTAGAAAAGACGTTCTACAAGTCACTATTGAAACACTCATTTAATATTCCGGTTAAGATTGTTTTCTGGGATGGGTCGAGTGTCGTCTATGGTGACGGTACGCCGGAAGTAACCATCACCTTCAAGGAAAAAATTCCGGTGCGTGATATTACTAAGAACGCCTCGATCGCTCTCGGGGAAGCCTACATGGATAAGAAAATTGAGATCCAGGGTAGCATTCAAAAGTTAATCGAATCAGCATATGAAAGTGCCGACAGTTTCATGCGGAATGCGAAGTTCCGTAAGTTTTTGCCTAAGCAAGGGCACTCTGAAAAGGAAAGTGAAAACGACGTTCAAAGTCACTACGACGTCGGTAATGACTTCTATAAGCTCTGGCTTGATGATACGCTGACATACTCCTGTGCCTACTTTACTGCTGGCAACCGTGATGACTTGACAAAGGCCCAGGTTGACAAGGTCCACCATATCTTAAAGAAACTTGATCCAAAGCCTGGCAAGACCTTACTTGACATTGGCTGTGGTTGGGGAACGCTGATGTTAACCGCCGCCAAGGAATATGGGCTTAAGGTTACCGGTGTTACCCTAAGTGAAGAACAATACCGCCTTGTCAAAAACAAGATTGAAGACGAAGGTTTACAAGACGTTGCGGACGTTAAACTCACTGATTACCGTGAGCTGGGCGACCAACAATGGGACTACATCACCTCTGTCGGGATGTTTGAGCACGTTGGCAAGGAAAACCTGGGCTTATACTTCAAGGACGTTAACCGCTACCTTGCTAACGATGGAGTAGCATTGATTCACGGAATCACCCGCCAACAGGGGGGAGCCTTCAACGGCTGGATCAACAAGTACATCTTCCCTGGCGGCTATGTTCCTGGACTAGAAGAAATGATCGGCCACATCGAAGAAAATCACATGCAAATCGCCGATATCGAAATGCTCCGGCGGCACTACCAACACACTCTGGAAATCTGGGATGCCAACTTTAACGAACACCGGGCACAGATTACTGACATGATGGGCGAACGGTTCACCCGGATGTGGGACCTCTACTTGCAAGCATGTGCTGCATCATTTGAATCGGGAAACATTGATGTTATCCAATACCTTATTACCAAGGGTCCTTCAGGCAAGAACTTGCCAATGACCCGTGATTACATGACGAAATAGGAATCCGCTTTTAAAAATTAAACGGGCTGAGTAATTTTTCTCAGCCCGTTTTTTATTGTTCGTTTTTAAATTGGTTTATGTAATTTAACGCGCTATATAATTCGAATTTTATTTAAAAATCAGTTGATTTAAACGAAATAGTTCGTTATTATGATAGCACATTCGAATGTTGTCGCACTGTTACCATTAGAACCGCAAAGGAGAAACTCTAATTATGCAAAACCACTTTTCAACTGTCGAAGAAGCATTAACTCATTTAATGAATGGCGGCTACATTATCCTTGCCGATGACGAGAGTCGGGAAAACGAGGGCGACCTTGTTGCGCTTGGCCAAGACATTACCGCCTCAACCGTTTACGAAATGCTTAACGAAGCAAATGGGCTGATGTGCGTTCCAGTCAGCAAGAAAATTGCTGACCGCCTTGGCTTTACACCGATGGTTGAACACAGTACTGACCCTAACCAAACTCCCTTTACAATCACCACTGATGGCACTTATGAAGCAACTGGTGTCACTACCGGTGTTTCCGCCTTTGACCGTGCCGCCACAATCCGCCAAATTGCAAAGTCAACAGCTACGGCCACTGACTTTAACCACCCTGGCCACATCCAGCCACTATCCGCACAGGAACGAGGGTTACGTGATCGGAACGGTCATACGGAAGCATCCATTGACCTTGCCTACCTGGCTGGTAAAGCACCAGTGACCGTAATCATTGAGGTCCTCAAAGAAGACGGCAAGATGGCCCGGCGCGACAGCTTATTCGAACTCGCCCACCGTGCAAATGTTCCATTTATTACCATTAATCAGATCATTAGCTACATGGACGAAAAAGGAATTGACTACGCAGCACAACTAGCAACGGTTAACGCATAATCGTTTATTCTATATTAACGTTAAAAGACTGGCGAAAAATTTTTCGCCAGTCTTTTTTTATTACTTATGTCCCTCACTCCACTGCAGTGGGTCTTGTCGCCACTGCTGCAATGATGCTATGTGGTCACTGCTGATCTCATCGTTTTCCGTTGCTACCTGGATCAAGGTCGGGTAGTCAGTAACTGCATAGTACTTCAACCCGTGAGCATGAAAGTTTTGCTCAGCAACCGGTAAAGCATAAGTAAAGACGGCAACAACACCAGCAACTTCCCCGCCAGCATTGGCAACCGCCCGCACAGCATTAAGGACGCTCCCGCCAGTTGAAATGAGGTCATCGATTACGACCACCTTCTGCCCCTTTTTTAGGACCCCTTCAATCTGCCGCCCTTGCCCATGGTCTTTGGGCTTAGATCGAACATAGATCAGCGGTAAGCCAAGCACCTGGGCCACCCAGGCTGCGTGGGGAATTCCCGCCGTCGCTGTTCCCGCAATCACGTCAGCATCAGCAAAGTGGAGTTTGATTTGTTCCACCATCCCATTGAAGATTGCCTGACGAACTTCCGGGTACGAGATCGTCAGCCGATTGTCAGTGTAAATCGGCGCCTTCAAGCCACTCGCCCATGTAAAAGGCTTATCTGGGCGGAGCGTCACTGCATGAATGTCTAATAAAGCTTTTGCAACTTTTTTTGCGTATGTCATTGGGTTGCCTCCTTTAAAAATGCTTGCTGGATTTTCTGGTAAGATGCCGCCGGGTCAGCACTCTGGGTGATTGGCCGGCCGACAACGATCCCGTTACTCCCTAAGTCCCGCGCCTGTCGAGGAGTGACGACCCGCTTTTGGTCATCCCTGACTGCGTTTGCCGGCCGAATGCCAGGCGTCACACAGAGAAACTCCGGTCCCGTCACCTGGCGAATGGCGCCAATTTCTTGTGCTGAGCAAACTACCCCTGCAAGACCGACTTGTTCTGCTAACTGCGCATAACTTTGAACGGACTCAATCAGCGAACATGCAACATGTTGCTGGTCATGGAGAATCTGCTCGTCAATCGACGTCAGCTGGGTAATTGCCAGTAGCTTTGCCGGGGCAACCCCCGCCATTTCCGCTCCTTCTTGAATCCCCGCTAACCCGGCAGCAAGCATCTCACTACCACCAGCAGCATGGATTGTTGTAAAATCAACCCCCAGGAGACCAATTGCGGCCATCGCCCGGTGAACTGTATTGGGGATATCGTACAGTTTGAGGTCCAAAAAGACTTTGAAACCGCGGCGCTTTGCTTCTTTAACAACTGCTTGTCCCCGTCCGTAATATAATTCCATCCCAATCTTAACAATTGGGCGGGGCTCAACCGTAAGCGCCGCAAATAAGGCACTCGCTTCTTCGGTGGTTGCAACATCGATCGCAACCATTGGGACAAATCGCTTCAAAATTTTACCTCCCATAAGTCTGTTAGCTTCTTGATTCCGTAACGGTCCATCACTAACGGTAAGTCAGCGACAATCTTGGGGCAGGCCAGGGGGTCATGGAAGCTGGCAGCGCCAACTTCAACCGCATTCGCCCCCGCCATCATAAACTCTAATACGTCTTCGGCACTCTCAATCCCCCCGACACCAATAATCGGCAATGATGATACTTGCCGGACCTGGTGAATCATCCGTAAGGCCATTGGTTTCAATGCTGGCCCTGACAGGCCGCCTGTCACATTAGCCAGGTGCGGCCGCCGGGTCTTTAAGTCAATGCTCAAGCCCGTTAAGGTGTTGATCATTGTCAGCCCATTAGCCCCTCCACGTTCGGCTGCCTTAGCAAGGGGAACAATATCAGTCACGTTAGGGGTCAGTTTTACGTACAGGGGAATTCCGTGAAGGACCGCGACGACTTGGCTGGTCAACTCTTCAAGCACCCGTGGATCGGTCCCCATCGCTAAGCCACCATGCTTAACATTGGGGCAGGAAACGTTTAATTCAATTGCCCTAACGCCGGGCGTCTTGGCAAATTGGTCAGCGACCTTAACGTATTCGTCATTGGAAAAGCCCGCAGCGCTGGCAATAATTGGCAACTTTGGGAAGTGGTATTGGAGCCAGGGAATCTTTTCCCGCGTGGCAGCCGTGATGCCGACATTTTGTAAACCATTGGCGTTTAACCAGCCCGCGGTTGTCTCGCATACCCGCGGACGTGGATTTCCTGCGCGGGCATGGAGGGTCGTCGACTTTAATACTAACGACCCCAACAGGTTAAGGTTGTATTTTCGTGCCGCTTCCTGCCCATAGCCACAGGTACCGCTGGCGGCAATCACCGGGTTCTTTAGTGAAAGGCCGGGTAGTTCTACTGCTAGTCTTTCTTGCATTCTCAATTCTCCTTTGAATATACCAATCGACCGTCAACATACGTCCTACTCGTGCTTCCGTAAACCACATCACCCACAAAAGGACTATTATGCCCCTTAGAAAAGAATTGGTCTACCTTAATCTTTGTCGGCTGGGCAAGGTCAAAAACGGCAATGTCTGCGGGATCGCCAACCCGCAAGAGGCCGACGTTTGGCAGGTTAAAGATTTGTTGCGGCTTGACGCTCAGCCAATCGACCAACTGTTGGAGGGTAAAAATCTTTGCCTTCACAAAGCGTGTGTACAGGAGCGCAAAGGCTGTTTCTGACCCGACGATCCCGTTGGGGGACTTCAAAAATCCTTGCTGCTTCTCCTTGTCCGTATGCGGGGCGTGGTCAGTCGCAATGCAGTCAATCGTCCCGTCAAGGAGGCCCACCAAACAAGCTTCCTGGTCAATTCGCCGGCGCAGTGGCGGGTTCATCTTAAATTCTGCATCATCTTTTGCAATATCAGTGTCTGCCAAAAGGAGGTGGTGGGGTGTCACTTCACAAGTTACGTTGACCCCCATTTGCTTTGCGTGGCGGATCAGGTCAATACTTTCCTTCGTTGAAACGTGGCAGACATGGTAATGGGCCCCCGTTGCTTGCGCAATTACCAGGTTGCGGGCAATCTGGGCAGTTTCACTAATTGCTGGCATCCCCGGAAGAGAAAATTTTGCGGCTACTGGCCCGGCATTAATCACCCCGCCCATTGATAACTGGTCATCTTGGGCGTGATCACACAGGGGAAGGTTACGCTTAGCAAGCTGCTTCATTGCATCATAGACAACCCCAGCATCCTGAATCCCAGCACCATCGTCACTAAAGAGCCGGGCGCCGGCCTGGTACTGCTGTTCAACATCGACTGCCTGCTTTCCTTTGCGGCCAACTGTCACCGGAGAATATTGAATTATCTTAACCTGACCGGCACGTTTGTTTCGCTCCACCTGGTCAGCAAAGCGGGCAGGCGTATCACAGGTAGGGTTAAGGTTCGCCATTGCCGCAATCGTGGTAAAGCCCCCGTGGACAGCTGCCGCACTCCCAGTCGCAATCGTTTCCTTATTCGTAAAGCCAGGCTCCCGGAGGTGGACATGGACATCAACCAGGCCCGGCGTTACCAGGTTCCCGTGCAGGTCAACCCGGTGGACACCTTCACCGCCAGTTACTTGTTCACCGATTGCCGCAATCTTTCCGTCGTCAATTAATAGTTCACACCTGGTGAGCCGATCATTTTGCACGCGCCGGCCATTTACTAGTAAAATCTTGTCACTCATTTAGCCGCCCTCCTACATCAAGCCCTGATAGCGCAGTACCCGGCTGAGAATTGCCATCCGGGTGTAGACCCCATTTTGCATTTGCGTAAAGATCCGTGAATTAGGAGCTTCAACAAGGTCGCTGTCAATTTCGACCCCGCGGTTAACTGGTGCGGGGTGCATGATAATGGCCCCCGGCTTCATCATGGCTGCCCGGGCCATCGTCAGTCCGTAGCGTTGGTGGTAACCCTGCGCATCAAAGGCCTCATTAGCCGCCGAAGTCAGCCGTTCATTTTGGACGCGGAGGAGGTTGACCACGTCCATGTGGGGCAACAGTTCATCAAGGTCGCCGTAGGTCCCGTATTTTTCCAGCAGTGGGTCATACCAGTCCTGGGGACCCGCAAAGTACACCTGGGCGCCCAGCCGGCTTAACATCATGGCGTTAGAGTGGGCTACCCGCGAATGAGTAAGGTCACCCACAATCAGCACCTTTAAGCCCGCAAAGCCACCAAATTCTTCATCGATGGTCATCATATCGAGCAAGCACTGTGACGGATGTTGGCCGCTCCCATCGCCGGCGTTAACGATTCCCGTATGGAGCTGGTGATCTAGCAGCTGGTCGTAGTATTCATTTTCCGGGTGGCGGATAACGGCAACATTAACGCCAATCGACTCCATCGTCTTGACCGTGTCGTAGAGGGTCTCCCCTTTTTGCGTCGAGCTGGTTTTCGCCTCAAATTCTAGAACCTGCATTCCCAGCTTGTGTTCCGCCATTTGGAAACTCGTCTTTGTCCGGGTTGAGTTTTCAAAGAAGAGGTTGACCGCGTAAGCCGGCGCCTTTAAGAATGCCTGCTTCCCCGCCTTGTAGGCCTGCGCCTCGTGAATCAAATCAATTGCGTCTTCTGCATCCATATCGGCCACAGTAACCAGGTTAGGTTGAATTCGTTCAGTACTAATCATCAAATAGCGCTCCTTTTTAACTCCTGTAGTAATAAAACAGCGGTGACTCGCCACTGTTCCGGAAAGTCATCGCTGTTATTGTTCTTAGGGTATTGATGGTAGCTAAAAACAACACACCGTTATGTCCTCTCGGGAAACAATTAAATGGCTGGTCGTTTCAAAATACCTATTTGATTTCACTGGCGCATCTCCTTTAACCACCGCAAAAGAAAAACCTCCTTAGCGGTGGCTAAGAAGGTCGACTTAAAAACGCGCAATTAAATCCTTCTTAGCCTCACGGGACTAACTTAAAGGTATTTTTGTTATTTAAGATAATAAGCGCATTAGTTGTATTTGTCAATTCTTTTTTAGTTTTGGACAACGCCCTTTAGGCCCTGCCAAAAGTCCTCCTGGGCCGGCGTACGGTTAGCTCCTTTAACCCGGGCAAAGGCTAGTTGGAAAGTCACTTCTGGTTTAAGGGCAACCTTGACCACCTTTGCGTGATCATAGTCGTCACCAATTGACTTCTCTGGAAGAATCGTTACCCCCATCCCCAGGGCAACCATGTTAACTAAGGTCTTGGCCCGTTCACCTTCAAAGACCGAGTAAATATAAAGGCCAGCGTCTTCGCAGACTTCTTGGATAAAGGATGCCAGTGGGGACTGGTGGTTTAGTGTCAAGAATTTTTCTGCTTGCAAATCTGGCAAAGCAAGTTCTTCGTTTTGCGAAAGCGGGTTGCGGGCAGGAATATAGGCAACCAGCTTGTCAGTCCCAACTGGTAGCAAGTCAACCCGCTCGTCAACATTGTCATTATCACAACGAACGAAGGCAATATCATCCTCACCAGCGAATAATGTCTGGTAAGGGTCATTTTCTTCGCTGATTGTGTATTTTTGTTTATCACCCAATGAATCAACGATGCTAACTGATTCGCAATTAGTGTATGCTGGTAAAACAGCTACCTTAATGGCTTGTTGCTCTTCTTGTTGCCGATATGTACTTGCGGCCTCCTGGAGAGCTTGCCAGTCATCGTTAACCCGCTTGAGCTGTGGCAGAAGCGTCTTAGCAGCGGCGGTTAATTGCACGCCCCCTGCTCGTTCATCGATTAAGGATAACGCCAGCTCTTCTTCAAGATCGCTGACTGCCCCCGTCAATTCATCGACCGTCATCCCCGCTGCGGCGGCTGCTTGCTGATAATCTAAGCTATCAGCTAGGCTAACGATCGCAACTATTTTCTTAAAATCCAACGCACTCACTTCCTTAGGTAATAAAAAAGACCGGCTTCTCCACCAGATGGGAACCAGTCCACTGTTTAAAAGCTCATTCCTATTATAACAAAGGTCAGGCTAAAACGCTAAACTCAATAACCACACAGCCACTAATCCAGAGATAACTGAAATTGACATTGACCGCGTGAAATAAGCAACAACAATTACCAACAATGCTGCAATAATCATTTCGGGGTGACCAAAGGGAATAAATTTATAGGTAGTCCCATTAACAAAAATCCCCCGGACAACAAGGGTCGTAAACAGACTCACCGGGACATACTTCATCCACTCATTAAACCATTCGGGAATCTTCCGGGTTGAAAAGAAGAGTACCGGCAGATACCGCGGAATAAATGCCGCAATCGCTGCTAAAATAATTACAATACTATGGTAAAAGACCTTATTATTTAACAATTGTTCCATGTCTAGTCCTCATCGCTGTGTCGATCTTCATTTTCCACTGCCTGTTGCGGCTTGGCAACTGCTTTGCCCTGCTTGGCCGCTTCTTGTTTCTGCCGTTGCGCTTTCTTATCTTCAAGCGTCATCCGGGTAACCTTTGGCCGGAACAACTTAGTTAAGAACCAGTTTGCTTCCGGGTTCTCACTCCGCCGCCGGACGGTGTTTTCAATCGCAAAACCGACAAAAGAGGCCAGCAGCGTAGCAATAATCAGTCCTAAGGTACTCTTGGTAAGGCACAGGAAAAAGATCCCCAGTACCCCGGCCAAGAAACAAATGATTAAAGTTAAGTGGTTCTGAACCTGCATAACGATCATGTACAGGAATAATGCAGTCAGAGCAAAGTCGACGACCTCCAAGTTAATGTTGATCGTACTGCCGATCAAGCCCCCCACCATGTTGGACACCGACCAGGCTAATAGTGAATAATGCTCCACTAGTAAACCATCGTCCGGCGTCCACTTCTTATCTGTCGCAAACTTCATGTAGTTAACGGCATAGTTTTCATCATTCATGGATGCAGAAAATAAAAAGATAAAACGAGCTGACTCGTCCTTAATATACTTTGATAAGCTTGAACCCAGTAAGGCATACCGCAATTCTAAGAAGAACAATGACATAAAGATTGTCCCTAGCGGTGCGTTGACCGTTAATAATGATGCCAAGATAAACTGAGCTCCACCAGAGAAGACCAGTACTGACACCAGCAAGGTCATGATAAAGTTAAAACCCGCCGCGTGCAGCAAAATACCACAAGCTAATCCAATTGGAATATAGCTAAGACAAAGTGGCATTGAGACACCAAGCACCTCAAGCCAGCGTGCTTTTTCTGGATTTATTTGCGCTTTAGCCACAGAATTTCCTCCAATAATTTGTATCTTTTAATTAATAATAAGTGACACAATGCTACTTTAGTCTACCACATAAAAAATTAGTTGAATATAAAAGAGGCCGGGAAAAAACTAAATTCCTCAAGCCTCTAAATATGAAAATCCGAACCATGATTTTTGTTTTGACAAAAATTGTGGTTCGGATTTTTACTTGTTTCTTTAAAATTGCCGGATAATTGGTAATCATTTTGCCTAACTTGGTTAAATTCATGGCCATTAAGACCAATCCAATATCGTTTTCCACTGTCTGTTGGCCGCGAAGGTGGGTTCGGCGTACGCCAAAATCCCTCTTCATGCGACCAAAAACAGGTTCAACGTCGAACTTGCGTCGACGATAAATTGCTTGTCCTTCGTCACTAGAGAGGGTTTCTTTGACTTGTGCTTTAAAATAGTTCCAAGTAGGATTGACCTGGATGTAACGCAAACGACCACTAGGAGTCTTCGCTAGTTGATCTAACTCTGCCGATAATTGATGTTTATCAGCACGGTAAAGTTTAAGATCACGCGTAAAACCGTACCGATCGGTTCGTTGACTGTAACGAGCAAAACCAAAACGCACGCCTAAATGGTCTATATAATAGTCATCTTTAGCGTTGTACTGCCAATTTTGTGGCTTAGTTGAATCATTTTTGAACTTGCGCTTCTGTTCTTTCTGGTAAGTTGTATAAGGAATAATTGGTTGTTTTTCAAATTGATCAATAATCGTCGTGTAATTGTACTCACTTCCGTAGCCAGCGTCAGCTACAATGTGTTCAAAGAAATTTAAACAATGGAATTGCTTGAGGAAGGGAACTAATGTCCTTGTATCGGTTGGATTACTAAACAAGGCATAATCAAGGACAAATTGATTATGAGTGGCAATCTGAAGGTTATAGCCGGGCTTTAGTTCGCGGTTTTTCATTGAATCTTCTTTCATACACATGAAAGTCGCATCGTGATCAGTTTTAGAGAAACTATTACGGCCCTGAAAGACTGTCTCAGCTTCCTCATATTTTTTTGCCCGCGGGACCATATCTTGCTTAAGTTTTCGATGTAGTTTTTTTAAGAAACGACGTCGTTGTTTCTTAACTGAACCACCCTTGATCACTTTCGGTTCTTTTTTTATTTCTTCGTTGAGCTGCCCAATCTGTTTTTCTAATTGATCAGTCATCGTTTCCAAGCCTTCTGATGATTCAATGAGTTCTGGTTTCATTGCCTGAATAACCTTTTTCTCGATCAATTCATCATACATTGCGTTTATGTCTTGCTTTAACTTAGCATGATATTTCTCAACTGATTTCCGCCAAGTAAAGGAATACTTATTAGCGTCTGCTTGAACCTTAGTTCCATCAATAAACAAAGCATCTTTTTTGACCAAGCCATGATCAGTTAGGGACATCGTGAAGTAAACAAACGCACGCTTGATCAAGTTAGCAGCGTGTTGACTACTTCTGAAGTTATTGATGGTATGGTAACTATAGGTATGATCGCGAGCTAACCACCGCATTGGTAAGTTTTCGACCAGCATAGTTTCAATCTTGCGTCCCGAATATGTTTGACGAGCATAGGCAAATAATAAAATTTTCAGCATAATTGCCGGATGTGAAAGTGGGCGACCGGTAGTCGCCACTTTTTCTGATAATAAAACTTCCGCCGGGATCGAGTCGACAAAGGCATCGATCAACCGAACTAAATGCGTTTTAGGGACGTTAAAATCAAAGTTTAATACGAATTCAGTTTGTCCTGTGATATAATTTTGATACATGAAAATCATTCCTTTATTTTTGTTTTGTGGTAATTACATAATATCAGGAACGATTTTCTGTGTATAGGGTCTACAATTTTAAGTACTGATGGATTTAACATCGGTGCTTATTTTGTTTTAAAATTTAAAATAAAAAAACGAAAGATGGTTGGACCCCGTCTTCGTTTAAGAAAGGACCATCTTTCATGAATTATTCTACCAAAATTGCTTTAGGAATTAAAGATCGCCACCTTGAACTTGATATCAAACATTTCAAAAACCCGATTGAGGATCAAGGTAACTTGATCGTTGTCCATCTTACGCAAAGTTATCCCCATCATTGTCCTCTTTGCGGACAATTAATGAGCAAGAATGGCTTTAAAACTGTGCGGAGTTTAGGGCCATCGCTGCACTACAAGCCAACCATTTGGTCAATTCGCAAGCAGAAGTATATCTGTAAGCCTTCAGAAAATTGTCCTAAGACCGTTACTGATTTCGCCAAGGTTACTGATCTTAAATATCGTCATCACATCGCCTTAGCCGTCAAACAGCGTATTATGATGCAATTATCAACTAATGAATCGCAAACTGATATTGCCAAATCTTTTGGTGTCTCTGATTGGACTGTCAGACGCATCATTTCTAACCTCGATCAAGTCTTTAAGCCTAATTATCATTGGTTACCACGCCACATCGCCTTTGATGACTTCAAATCTGGCCGATTTGCGCCCAGTGACATGAGTATGATCTTAATGAATATTGAAAATAAACGCACCTTAGACATTATTTTGTCACGACGCAGCCGTTACTTATATAACTACTTTCTCCGCTATGATCGCTCCGCTCGTTTGGCCGTACAAACGGTTACTGTTGATTTATATACTCCCTATCGTCATTTAATTCATGAGCTTTTCCCTCATGCGTTAATTATCGCCGACCACTTTCACGTGGTCGCACAAGCATACCGGGCCTTAAACAAAATCAGAATCAAGGCAATGAATCGTGCTGGTAAAGGAACTCATCAATGGCGGGCCTTAAAACGTTTCTGGAAACTGATCTTAACGCCATCAGCTTCCCTTAAATACGATAATTACTGGTCGCGCCGTAACTTTCACTATGCGCAATTAACCGACGTTGAAGTAGTCCATCGCTTGCTTTCCTACGACGATGATCTAAGACAGGCGTATCGCTATTACCAAGACCTGATTCTCGCAATCAACCACCGCGATCAGAAAGAACTCAACCATCTTCTCGCTATTAAATGGACCCTTCTGCCACAACCACTTCAAAAAGTTCAACGGACCTTGCGCATACACAAAGCAGAGATCATCACTAGCTTCAAATATGACAACTATACTAACGGGCCAGTTGAAGGAACTAACAACAAAATCAAAGTAATTAAGCGGACTGCTTATGGTTTCCGGAACTTCTTCAACTTTCGGGCACGTATTCTCCTCGCTTTACCAAATTCATACATTGCCATCAATTGGAAAAACAAAAGAACAGCCCATACCAAAAGTCTGGCACGAGCTGCTTGAAAAGTTATTTAATTTTTTCTATCAGTACTTCTTGACGAAGAGCCTGTGTATACACAAAGCCGGACGATGAACCAAAAAATGGCTCATCGTCCGGCTTTTAGTTTTAGACTAGGACTTTTTTCCCAGCCTCTTTTGGTAAGGGTAATTATTGATCTTTTTGGGTCAGTGGGAGGGTGACGATGAAGGCCGTCTCATCTTCATTGGAAGTCACCTTGACCGTCCCGTGGTGCAGGTCAACAATACTTTTGACAATTGCCAACCCTAAGCCGGTTCCCCCGGTTTCTCTGGAACGAGACGCCTCTGCCCGGTAAAAGCGTTCAAAGAGGTGGTCAATCGACTGCTCGGGAATCGGTGTACCATCGTTAGCAACGGTGACCACCACCTGGTCGTTTTCCTGGCGGGCATCAACCTTGATGTAACTGGCGCCATTACCATACTTAAAGGCGTTTGCGACCAAGTTATTAAACATCCGGCCCAGCTTTTCGGGATCGGCCGCAATCATCAGGGGGTTGGGAACAACCGATGAAGTAATCTCAATGCCGCGGTGCTGAGCTTCTAGTTCAAAGCTTGCCGTTAGCTGTTCAAGAAGCTGGTTAAGGTCAATCTGCATGATATTAACCGGGGTCCCGTGTTGTTGAACCTTTGTGTACTCAAATAGGTCGTCAACCAGGTTTTGCATCTGCTTGGCCTTCTCATAAGCCGTGTGGGTGTACTTGAGAATATCTTCTTCATTACGGTACTGTTTATCCTCAATCAAACCCAAGTAGCCAATAATGCTGGTTAACGGCGTCCGTAAGTCATGACTGACATTGGTGATTAACTCATCCTTTGACTTTTCAATCTTGCGCTCGTCATCCATTGACTGGACCGCACTGTCAACCAGGGCGTTAACACTAGTAATTACGTGTTGCTGATTACCCTTTAGCCGGAATGGGATTCGGTGGTCAAGGTGCCCCTGGGCGATATAGTGGAGTTCCGCAATAATATGGTTCATTTGGTAAAGGTGATACCGCCGCCGGAGCCGCCACCAGACAACCCAGACGTCAATCGCCAACAAGAAGGCAATCAGGATTCGCTGGTAACTCCAAATCTGCGCTTGCAGCGGGCCCACACGCAACGACTGCTTGATCATAAAGATCCCGCTAGTCACGCCGGGATTGGACTGGATAACGTCTTGAATGATGACCACAATCGCCATATTAAGGAGCAACAGTAAAATAACCGTAATGACCCCTTCTAGGATCAACGAACTCTTTTCACGCGCCGTTAACTTCACAATTATTCCTCCACGAACTTAACTAATTAATGATTTTCAACCTTGTAGCCAACGCCCCAAACGGTTTGAATGACCTTTTCCCCGTTCGTTGCTTCTTCAATCTTATCCCGCAAGTGGCTAACATGGACCATTACTGTCTTAGCTGAAACAACGCTTTCTTGTTGCCATACCCGCTCAAAGATATCATCCGCTGAAAATACCCGGTTCGGGTGACTCGCTAGCAGGTACAAGATGCCGAATTCAAGGGCCGTTAACTGGATCACGTCACCCTTAATCGTCTTAACCTCATGTGAATCCTTATTGATCGTCAGCGGACCAACATTTAAGATATCCGGTTGGTCATTAGTGACTTCACCCTGACTACGCCGCAATAGAGACTTTACCCGCGCCATCACTTCCAGTGGGTTGAACGGCTTGGTCACGTAGTCATCCGCCCCGGTAATTAATCCCTGGATCTTATCCATATCTGCGGTTTTTGCTGAAAGGACGAGGATTGGAATATCAGAATCCTTCCGCACCCGCTTGATAACATCCATGCCGTCAATCTCTGGCATCATCAAGTCCAGGATGATCAAGCCAATGTCCGGGTTCGTGTTTAACTTGGTCAATGCTTCTTTACCGTCATAAGCAGAGACTGGCTCGTACCCTTCATTACGAATGTAAATTTCAAGTAGTTGAACAATCTCTTTATCATCATCAACAACTAGGATTTTCATTAGTGCTACTCCCCTTTTTCTACTTTTTCCTATTTTAAATTCACCACTAAACATTATAGCTGACTCCCTGTGAAAAACGAACGACCTCCGGTTAGGCTTAATAAAAAGTTTACTCTCGGCAATATTTCCCAGGAAATAAAAAAGAAGCTGCGGAAATACTTCCCCAGCCTCAGCAGATAAATTATTTGTAGTTCGGTGCAGCCCGCGTGATTTGCACATCGTGAGGGTGTGATTCACGTAAGCCAGCATTGGTAATTTGCACGAATTGCGCATTTTCAATCAACGTTGGGATATCTGGCGCGCCGACATAGCCCATCCCGGAACGAAGGCCCCCGTCGATTTGGAAGACGATGTCAGACAGGTCACCCTTGTATTCGACTCGGGCTTCGATACCTTCAGGAACTAACTTGTTGGCTTCATTGACTCCACCCTGGAAGTAGCGGTCAGATGAACCGTGCGCTTGCGCCATTGCACCAACAGAACCCATTCCCCGGTAGGCCTTGTACTTTCGACCGTTGTCTTCGAATACTTCACCAGGGGCTTCAGTCGTCCCGGAAAGCATACTACCGAGCATGACTGCACTCCCACCGGCAGCTAATGCCTTAACAACGTCACCGGAGTACTTAATTCCCCCGTCAGCAATGATTGGCTTGTGGTATTCACGAGCAACACTAGCAGCATCATAAATTGCGGTAATTTGTGGGACACCGACACCGGCAACTACCCGGGTCGTACAAATTGAGCCAGGGCCAATCCCGACCTTCACAACATCCACTCCGGCATCAAAAAGGGCCTTCGTGGCTTCACCAGTCGCAACGTTTCCGGCAATCAAGGTTGCTTCAGGGAAGTGGTCACGAATTTCGGCAATCTTCCGTAAAACACCAGCAGAATGCCCGTGGGCGGTATCAATTACGATTGCATCCGCACCGGCTTTTAATAAGGCTTCTGCCCGTTCAAAAGTATCACTGGTAACCCCTACTGCGGCGGCAACGAGCAGGCGGTTTTGGTCATCAACCGCAGCCTTAGTTGCCCCAGCAGGCACAACAACACTCTTAACATTGGCTACTTCACCGGCTTGCGCCTGGATTGACATGTTCTTGTGAACAACCCCCAGGCCACCTTGTAGTGCCATCGCGATTGCCATCGGTCCTTCCGTTACCGTGTCCATCCCGGCACTGATCAACGGAATGTGTAGCTTGATATTCTTTGCCAGCTGGGTGCTCAGGTCAACTTCATTTGGTAAGACGTGACTCTCTGCTGGAATAAGTAAAACATCATCGAAGGTTAAGCCCTTCTTGGCAAATTTTGTGTCCCAATTTGACATCTGTAGTGCAACTCCTTTGATTTTGGTTAGGTATACTCTACTAGGATTTTTCCTACAGGTCAATTAATTTTAGTAATTTAATCTGAAAAAGCAACCAAATTGTTCGCACTTTCCTGATCAATCACTAATGTGTTCGCATAGCCAGCCGTGAGCACCCCGTGGACTGCTGGCACCTTTGCCACGTTTGCTGCTACCAAGATACTGTGCTTCTTCTTCCGCAGCTCCGGTAGCGCAATGCCAATCGTGCGCTCGTTAATCTGCTGGTTAACAATCCGGCCCTTGCTATCAATAAAACGAGAAAAGACATCCCCCACTGCTTCTTCTTGCAATGTTTGTTGCTCCTGTTTAGTGAAGTAGCCCAATTTAAATAACAGTGCCGAATCACGAACTGTCCCTACCGTAAAGACCGCAATGTTCGACTTAACCCCCAACTTCATAATATGCTTGATGTGAGTATCATTGGCAACCAGTTCCCGCGTCTTAGCATGGTCAAAGATTACGGGTAGTGGTAAGTATTGGGGAATCGTATTAAAGGCATTTGCAAAGGTGTTGACCGTCTCAAATGCGTAATTGCGGGTGTCAGTATTTGACATGCTCCCCTTCATCTGCACAACGGTAATATCGGAAACATCCTTGGGGTTGAGATGCAGGCCAACCTGGTAGACCGTCTTCCCCCAACCAAGGCCGATGATGTCACCATTTTGCACAATTCTTTCAATGTAGTTGGCCCCTGCTTGACCTACTTCTTCAAGCGGGTCATTTTCCCCCGGAACAATAATTAATTTCCGTAAGGCGGGATATTTTGCTAGTAGATCAACCTCTAATTGGTGTAGGGGGGCAATTGGGTTATTAATTTTAATTGTCACAAGTCCCCGTTCACGACAAAACTGGAGCAACCGTGATACCGTTGCCCGGGAAATATCTAACTCGGCGGCAATATCATTTTGATTCAGCCCATCGCGGTAATATAGGGTCGCCGTCTTGAGCGCCAGTATGATTCGCTTTTTATCGTCCATTGTTCTCCTCCAGCTTCTTTGTTTTTATAAAAAAGCAAAGGAACTGAGCATGTGCTGCCCCGCTCCTTTGCTATTCTAGCATGGTTAATGCTTTCTTTTATTAACTTTTTACTTGTCAGCAATTGCTGTTTCCAGTGAAATGTTAATCATGTCGTTGAATGTCTTCTCACGTTCTTCAGCAGTTGTCTTTTCTTCACCAAAGATCAAGTCACTTACTGTTAATACTGAAAGTGCGCGGAAGTGCAGCTTAGCACCTAAGAGGTATAATCCAGCAGATTCCATTTCAGTACCAAGGATACCGTAGTCACGTAACTTGTTCATGTCAAGTTCATCGTTGTAGAACCGGTCAGCAGCGAAGATATCCCCAACCTTAGCATTAACACCAAGCTTTTCAGCTACGTGGTAAGCAGTATCTAAAAGCTTGAAGTCAGCTAATGGTGCGTAGTGGAAGCCAGCACCAAAGGTATTGGCAGTAACCGCAGAGTCAGTTGAAGAACCTTGTGCCAAGATAACGTCACGAAGGTGAACACCTGGAGCAATGGCACCACATGAACCAACCCGGATAATCGTCTTAACCCCGAATTCACGAACTAATTCGTTGATGTAAATTGACATTGATGGAATCCCCATCCCAGAACCTTGGACAGAAACCCGGTGACCCTTGTATTCACCAGTGTAACCAAAGGCGTTCCGAACAGAGTTAACTTGCTTAACATTTTCCAAGAAGTTTTCTGCAATGTACTTAGCACGTAATGGGTCCCCTGGAAGTAAAACAACGTCAGCGTAATCGCCCTTTTTAGCATTAATATGTGTACTCATTGATATTTCCTCCTCAAGTCGATTATTCAATAATTTCGTGAATTAGTGTTGGTACTTCACCATGATCACTAATTTCAATGCTTTCCCGCAGTAACTGTTCAACATCGTTAACGTCTTCCCGATTACTGTAAATCGTTAAGAGTGCTTCTCCCGCTTTAACCTGGTCGCCAAGCTTATGGTGAAGTTCAATCCCGACACTATAATCGAGTTGGTCATCTGCCTTTTGCCGGCCACCACCAAGGAGCATACTTGCGGTCCCGACTTCATCAGCAGATAACTTGGTCAATACACCATCACGGTCAGCATTAAATGGAATCTTGTACTTTGCCTGTGGCATGACCGTATAGTCATCAACTACTGCTGGGTCGCCACCCTGAGCAATAATCATTGCCTTAAAGCGGTCCAGTGCAGAGCCATCTTCAATCGTCTTTTCTAGTAATTTCCGGGCTTCTTCAGGTGTCTGGGCCTTCTCACCCATGACAACCATGTAGCTCCCCAGCGTTAATACTAACTCGGTAAGGTCTTTGGGTCCCTTGCCCTTAAGAACATCTAATGACTCTTCGATTTCAAGCGAGTTACCGATCTTGTCACCAAGTGGCTGGTTCATGTCAGAAATTACCGCCATGCACTTCAAGCCAGCTTGCTTACCGATTCCTACCAGCGCCTTGGCAAGTGCCCGTGACTGGTCGATGGTCTTCATAAAGGCCCCCGCACCAGTCTTTACATCGATGACAAGCGCATCGGTCCCGGAAGCGATCTTCTTACTCATGATCGAACTCGCAATCAACGGAATTGAGTCAACCGTATCCGTAACATCCCGCAAGCCGTAGATCTTCTTATCGGCAGGAGCAACTTCACCAGTGGCCCCCACAATTGCTAACTTCTCCTTTGCAACTTGGTCAATAAACTCATCCTCTGATAGCTCAACCCGGTAGCCCGGAATTGCTTCGAGCTTATCCAAGGTACCACCAGTGTGACCAAGCCCCCGGCCAGAAATCATTGGCACAGGAATACCAGTTGCGGCAACCATTGCTGCAAGTGGCAGACTTACCTTGTCACCAACACCACCTGTGGAGTGCTTATCGACTTTGATTCCCGGAATCCGGCTCAAGTCAAGCCGTTCACCAGACTCCATCATCTTCATCGTCAAACTAGTTTGCTCTTCCTTAGTCATTTTTTGGAAATAAATGGCCATCAATAGCGCACTAATTTGATAGTCAGGAATCGTGCCATTTACCACGCCGTCGACGAAAAACTGCAATTGTTCGTCACTAAGCGTGCCACCATTCCGCTTCGTATCGATGATGTCTACCATTCGCATAATTTAATCGCCCCTCTCAGTTAGGATAAGTTAATCGTTGCTGATTTCCTTGTAGAAACTTGTTCCACGAACAGGATCAACGTTGAAGTTTTCAAGAATTGTTGCCCCTAGGTCAGAGAATGTCTTCCGTACACCAAGTGATTGGTTAGCCTTCTTCATTGATGGTGAGTAAACGAGCAGTGGAACATTTTCCCGGGTGTGGTCAGTTCCGCGGAAACCAGGGTCGTTACCGTGGTCGGCAGTGATCATCAGTAAGTCGTCTGGCTTCATCTCGTCAAGAACCGTGCCTAAGCGCTTATCAAAGTCCATCAATGCTTGACCGAAGCCCTTTTGGTTACGACGGTGACCGTACATTGCATCGAAGTCCACCAAGTTAGTGAAGCAGAACCCGTTGAAGTCTTGCTTCATCACTTCATCAACGTGGTCCATCCCGTCCATGTTGCTTTCGTTGTGGTAACCCTTGTCAATTCCTTGACCAGAGAAGATGTCATTGATCTTACCAATTCCGATTACATCGTAACCAGCTTCACGCAAGCGGTCCATGTCAGTCTTGCCAGTTGGCTTCAAGCTGAAGTCATGACGGTTAGCGGTCCGGGTAAAGTGGTCCTTGTCTGGGCCAACGTATGGACGAGCAATGATCCGCCCAACGGTGTATTCTGGGCCGTTTACTAATGTCCGTGCGTATTCACAAATCTTGTATAATTCTTCGACTGGGATAACATCTTCGTGAGCGGCAATTTGCATTACGGAGTCACCAGAAGTGTAAAGAATTAATTCGCCAGTCTCCATTTGACGTTCACCGTAATCATGAATTACTTCCGTCCCGGAGTAAGGCTTGTTAACAATTACCTTCCGGCCGGAGAACTTTTCAAGTTTGTCAACGATTTCTTGTGGGAAACCGTTAGGGAACGTTGATAATGGTTTTGTTACTGGCAAGCCCATCATTTCCCAGTGACCGTCCATACTATCCTTACCAGCGGAAATTTCTTCCATCTTACCGAAGTCACCAATTGCTGGATCAGCAACTGGCACCCCTTCGATTGGTGTGTCACGCAAATTACTAATACCCATCTTTCCAAGGTTTGGTAACTTTAAGGCACCCGCATAAAACTTGCCGACGTGGCCAAGTGTGTCTGAACCAACATCATCAAATTTATCAGCATCATGTGCTGCACCAGTACCTACTGAGTCCATTACAATAACAAATACACGTTTATATGACATTATTGTTTCCTCCTATTTCAAAAGTGAGATTAGTTAACTTTGCGTTGTGCTTATTGTTGGGCAGCTTCTTCTAAGATTTGAACTGAAGCAGATACCCCAAGACGGTTAGCACCAGCTTCGATCATGTCGTAAGCTTCTTGTAAGCTGTGGATACCACCAGCAGCCTTGATCTTGAAGTCTGGGCCAACAGCTTCACGCATAATCTTAACGTCTTCTACCTTTGCACCAGAAGTTGAGAATCCAGTGGAAGTCTTAACGAAGTCAGCGTCACCCTTTACCGTAAGCTTGCTTGCACGGGCCTTTTCTTCATCAGTAAGGAGGGCGTTTTCAATGATAACCTTAAGGAGCTTGCCTTCTTCATGAGTAGCATCAGCAACGGCCTTGATATCAGCAACTACCGCATCGTCGTTACCAGCCTTTAATTCACCGATGTTGATAACCATATCAACTTCATCAGCACCGTCTTTGATTGCTTGCTTTGTCTCGAAAACCTTGCTTTCTGTTGAAGTAGCCCCGAGAGGGAAGCCGATAACAGTACAAGTGTTAACATCAGTACCAGCCAAGCCTTCGTGAACCCGCTTTACCCAGTAAGGGTTGATACATACAGAAGCCGTATTGTACTTCCGTGCTTCGGCAATTGCCTTGTCAATCATTTCGGGAGTAGCCTCTGGCTTGAGCATCGTGTGATCCATGTACTTTGCTAATTGTGCTTGTGTTAACTTCATAATTTATGATCTCCTCTCACATACGTGAATACGCTTTCATCAAATCTACGTTTACATCATAACAAGGTTTTGAAAAAATGTCCACTATTTTTTAGAACATTTTTTCATTTACTAACAAAAAGGAGGCTGCAGCGATGTTGCTACAGCCTCTAAGAAGCAGGAAAAATATTTTTAATCTTCAACAAGTTGTGTTGGCGGCGTTTTCCGCCCAATGAACCAACCAATCACCCAGCAAATTGCGTAAATCGCAATAAAGATTGCGGTGAAAATCACAAAGTTAGTAATCGTCAGCGAGAACCAGCCCGCAGCAATGGCTAACGGTGAGAAGCCGCAATAGTAGACCAGAAAATTAACCGCTGTCTGCTTGCGGAGCGACCACCTTTTTCGTTCAAAAATCAGGGCGCCATAGCCAAATAATAGCCCCATCACCGCCCATAAGACGATGGATACGACTAATGCGTTCAGCGGGCTAGCAAACTGCGCCATAAAAGCTGGCGCCGACGGATAATAGTTATTGGTCCCACTGAGGTAGCTAAAGAAAATCGAAATTGCCATTCCAATCAATACCCCGTGGGCAGCGAAAGAAAGGCCATTTCGTAATTGTTTCATCATAGTAGCAGTCTCCTTTCGTTGTTCTTGTCTTAATTATACCAAGCCACGGTAGCTCGAGCTTGCCAATTATAAAATCCTTTATTGCTTTTAAAAAGTTTAAATTAAAAAGACTGAGAAAAAACAAATTTCTCAGTCTTTTTCCTATTTACGGTTAGCAGGGCGGCTAGCACCGTATAGCGAACCAGTAACGTGGAACTTCGAGCGGAAGTACATGTCACCGATAAAGGTAACAACCCCAATGATGATGTATACCCATGCATTAAGCCGCGGGTTAATTGCATCTGGCAATAAGCTGACCAGCATGTAGATAAACAACCAGATTGCTAGCCCGGCAACAATGGTCAGGATCCGGAGCCACAATGGCTTCTTCGTGGTCCCCTTCCCATCAGCATCGCGTTTTGGTTGGACCTGCATTGCAACATAGCCGAAGATCGCACCCCCAGTAATTGCAATAATCAAGATGGCGGTAATCCCACTGGTCCCAGCATTCTTTGTTTGCATCGCTGCTGGTGATAGCCAGTACATCAGCCCAAACATGAACGTGAAGATACTCAAGAAAATTAACATGTTATCAATTGCCAATAGCTTAATTGATTGTTTAGTTACCTGTGCTTCACTCGGCTTGGGGTTCTTTAGTTCTTTTGCATATTCAGTGGGGGTCCCAAATAGCGTCCGGGCGGTCTGGCCCTTCTTTTGCCCAGCGAGTAGTTTATCAATCGTCTCCCGGGTCATCTCTTCTTTCTTATCCGAAGGCACCCCTAGCCGGTCCAACTGCTTATTCAGTTGGTACATAAATTCTTCATTTTTACGGGTCAACCCGTACTTGCTCAGTGCGCTCCCGCTAGCTTGCCGGCGTTGCTTTTCTAGCTGCTTTTGCCGTTGCCCAGCTTGCGCATTCCGTGGCTGTTCTTCGCTCACAACGAAACTCCTCTCTTACTCTTCCGTAGTTGCTTATTATTAGACATTAAAGCGGAACTCAACGATGTCACCGTCTTGCATTACGTAGTCCTTCCCCTCCAGGCGGAGCTTCCCTGCTTCCTTAACGGCGGCAGCTGAGCCTAATTGGTCAAGGTCATCGTAACTCATTACTTCAGCCCGGATAAATCCCCGTTCAAAGTCAGAGTGGATAATGCCGGCCGCTTGTGGTGCCTTAGTCCCCTTCTTAAAGGTCCAGGCACGAGTCTCTGGGCCACCAGCAGTAAAGAAGGTTTCGAGGCCAAGGAGCTTATAAGCTGCCCGGATCAACCGGTTCAACCCTGGTTCAGTTACCCCTTCCATCTCTAAGAAGTCAGCCTTGTCTGCCTCATCCATTTCGGCAATCTGCTCTTCCGCAGCAGCAGCAACCCCGATGACTTCACCATCATCCTTAACGTGTTCCTTGATTGCGTCCATGTACTTGTTGCTATCAGGGTCAGCCATGTCTTCTTCCGCAATGTTTGCAACGTAGAGGACGGGCTTGCTTGTCAGTAAGAAGAGTCCCTTAACAATCTTTAACTCGTCATCACTAAAGTCAATTGACCGCACACTCTTGCCATCTTCAAGGACGGGCTTGATCTTGTTTAGGACATCCAATTCTGCCAGGGCATCCTTGTCACGGCCCTTTGCTGCCCGTTGAACCTTCGCTAAGCGCTTGTTAACCGCATCAAGGTCAGCCATTACCAATTCCAAGTTGATGGTATCGATATCTTCGATTGGGTCAACCTTTCCTGAAACACTGGTAATATCACTATCATCAAATGCCCGGACAACATGGACAATCGCATCGGTCTGCCGGATGTTTTCCAAGAACTTGTTACCAAGCCCTTCCCCTTTACTGGCACCCTTAACGATCCCGGCGATATCCGTAAACTCAAAGGTTGTTGGGACAATCTTCTTTGCCGGAATTAATTCTTGAATCCGGTCCAAACGACTATCTGGTACTTCCACCATCCCCACATTCGGGTCAATGGTTGCGAATGGGTAGTTTGCCATTTCGGCTCCCGCTTTTGTAATGGCGTTAAATAAGGTTGATTTACCAACGTTGGGCAAGCCAACGATACCTGCAGTTAATGACATAAGTTGTTCACTTTCCTTTTCAATTAATCATTTATTATTTTAAGCTACTTTGGCCGATTTGTGACCATCAATAGTGAATTTATTCCCCTTGCTGGCCAGCTTTTTCTAACACCTTTTTCAGACCCTTGTCGAACTTTTGGCGAGTCATCATGACAATGTGCCCACAGCCCTGACATTCGATTTTAATATCTGCCCCGACCCGGGTAATCTTCCACCGGTTAGTACCACATGGGTGGGCCTTTTTCATCATTACGATATCGCCTTTATCATAAGTTGCCATGAATAATTCCTCCTCAATCTAACGTGATGTCTAATAGTTCAAGGATCCGGGTAAGGTCATCATTTGAACTATAAGGGATCTCAATCTTTCCGCTCCCCTTCTTCCGGCTCTGAGCCACCGCAACTTTGGTCCCAAACTTACTTTGTAGTTGGGACTCGGCAGCACGGATATAGACGGGCTTTCGTTGGTTTCGCCGCTGGGCCTTCTTTTTGGCGGTGCCGTTTATCTGCGCAACAATTTCTTCGAGTTGCCGCACGGTGAGGTTACTCTCTACCGCCCGCTTAGCAAGCGGTACTAGCTTGGTCTTATCTTTCAGGCCCAAAATGGTCCGCGCCTGCCCCATCGATAGTTGACCTTCATTTAAGAAGTCCTTAATCATCGGCGGTAATCCTAACAAGCGCAAGTAGTTAGCAATATATGGACGACTCTTACCCAGACGCGTTGCTACCTGGGCCTGGGTTAATGACAATTTGTCCATTAGCATCTGGTAGGCTTGGGCTTCTTCTAGCGGTGTCAAGTCTTCCCGCTGGAGATTTTCTAAAACCGCAACCTCCATCATCTGTTCATTACTCATATTGCGGACAATTGCCGGGATTGTCTCCTGCCCCGCCAGTTTAGATGCCCTAAAGCGCCGTTCACCAGCGATGAGTTCATACCGTTTTAAGTGGGGGTCCGACTGCCGTAAGATGACCGGTTGAAACACGCCGGACTTCTTAATTGAAGCGGCTAGCTCCTTTAATGCTTCCTGGTCAAACGTCCGCCGTGGCTGGTACGGGTTCGGATGGATCAGCGCAAGGCTAATTTCATGAACAGTTTCATCTGCCGCTGGCTCAGTTGCCGCATTTTCCGCAAAAAGCGCCTTAACACTGCTTTTCAAGCCACTCTTTTTGTTTTTTGCCATGGTCGGCCAGCACTTCCTTTATTAATTATTCGAATTGTGTTTTTGCAATCCTATAATGTGGCCTGTTAACGCCACTAAATAACGACTGGTTTAAGCGACTCACTGTCCCTATTGGTGCTTCGGAATTTCAATCGTTAATTGGTAAACATCATCGTTATCTTTTTCGTGTGTTTTAATCGCAAAGCCATTACTTGTTGCCAGCTTGATTGATTTTTTAATCGTGTTAAGCGCAAGCCGGGCATCGTTAGCCTGACTAGTCTTAGTCGGCTTTTTCTTGCGGCTAGTCTTACGCTTTGCGGGCTGCTTCTTTGCTGTCGCACTTGCTGCTGTTGTCACCTTCGCTTCAACCGCTTCTTCGTATTGGTCCTCTGGGCTTGATTCGAGCGAGGCCAATTCCTTGCGCTTTGCCGCTGCTTTTTGTTCAGCAATCTCTGAAGGCAGTGGCCGTCCTAACAAGCGGGCTACTTCATCTTCCGTCTGGCGAACTGTCAGCCGTTCATTAACAATCCGCATCAACATTTCGCGCTGCTGCTTCTCGTCAAGGTCTAATAGGGCCCGCCCATGACGTTCAGAAATCCGGTGGTCAAGAATGGCAGTCTGAACAGGGGTAATTAGCCGCAGCAACCGGAGCTTGTTCGCAACAAATGATTGACTCTTCCCCATCCCCTTTGCCAGTTGGGACTGCGTAAGGTGGTTTAAGTCCATCAGTTGACGATAAGCCTGGGCTTCTTCGACCGAGCTTAATTGTGACCGTTGCAGGTTTTCAATTAAGGCTAGGGAGGCCGTCTCCTGGTCGCTCATCTTTTCGATAATTGCTGGGGCCTTTTCCCACTTCAACAGCTTCATTGCCCGGTAACGTCGTTCACCAGCGATAATTTCGAATTTTGCCGGTTCATATTCACGCAGGACAATTGGTTGCAATAAACCGTGTTCGTCAATTGTTTGAGCTAGTTCACGAATACCATCTTGGTCAAACACCTTCCGTGGTTGGTAACGGTTCGGGATGATTTGATCAAGTTTTACTTCAACCACCTTGTTTTTTGTACTGTCAGAATTATTTTTACCGATGCCAAATAATGAAAAAGCCATGCTATCCACTCCTTACTCTATTGAATTGGTTTCTTGTTTGGTAGCCCTGGACGCCGCGGATACTTCCCCGGAGTTGGCTTAACCTTATCAATCACAATGATGTTTCGCTCTTCATCAATCACGGGTAAAGTTAAGGCAACTTTTTTGCTGACTTCTCCACCGAGTTTCTTGATGGCCGCACCACCCTGTTGGAGTTCTGTTGGGGCCGCGCTCGCCTTGTAAGCAATAAATTCGCCCCCGACCTTTGCCGCTGGAAGGCATAGTTCACTAAGGACTGACAGGCGGGCAACTGCCCGTGCGGTAACGACATCATACTGTTCCCGGTGTGAACTCTTCTTAGCACTAAAGGTCTCGGCACGATCATGGACCAAACTAACATCTTGCAGGCCAAGCTTGGCTACTAACTCTTCAAGAAAGGCAATCCGCTTATTCAACGAATCAACAATCGTTACCTTTAACTGTGGGAAAGCAATCTTTAAGGGCAGCGATGGGAAACCAGCGCCAGCACCAATATCGCAAAGGGTAAGGCTTGCACTCTGCAACCGTGGTTCTGCTAGCGCCCCGGTTAACGAATCATAGAAGTGTTTAAGGTATACTTCATTTTCTTCCGTAATCCGTGTTAGGTTAACATGTTCATTTGTTTTGACCAACATCTGATAGTAACTTGCAAATTGCTGCATTTGCACTGGTGAGAGGTCAATTCCGTGATCTGCTAATGCACGGTGAAATTGTTCAGGATTCATGTATTAATACTCCTTTCGTGAAACATTTTGTGTTTCACGTTCCCTATTACTGTACCGTAAATCATCCCTGCTTGCAACCGGAACGGGCTTTTCTCCGCCTATTTTAAATAATAAAAAAGCAGGATAATTAAAAAGCAAACATGCTTTCTTTTTCCTGCTTAAACTGGTTATTTCTTTAGGAATTCAGGGTCAGCAAATTCCGGATGTGGGTAATGGTAGAACCCTTGCCCGGCTTCTTTTCCATCATGACCTTCTGCAATCATTTTCTTCATCTTATCAGCAACTGCTTTATGACTCTCGTCCTTAGTTGCGGCATAAGTGTTCATTTCAATTTGCGCCGCGGTCCGTAAACCAACCATGTCGAGGATCGCAAACGGCCCCATCGGTGCGCCGGTTGAAATCATCCAATCCTTGTCAATTATTTGCGGTTCCGCAACCCCCTTTGCCCAGAGGCCGAGGCCGGCAGATAGTAACGGAATCAGCAAGGAGTTTAAGATGTAGCCATGCTGTTCCTTGTGTAACTCAATCGGAACCATTTTTATTTCCCGGGAAAAGTCGATTGCTTGGCTAGTGATTTCCGCCGCTGTATCACTTGTCCTCATTACTTCAACAACGTTAAAGAGCCAAATACGATTAGCAAAGTGTAAATTCAAGAACTTCGTTGGCCGGTCCGTGAATGGGGCAAGTTGACTCGGAATAAAGGTTGATGAGTTGCTTGCAAAAATCGTCTTGGCCGGGGCTAATGCTGATACCTTCTGGTAGAAGTCTTTCTTGAGTTCCAAGGACTCGGGGAGTGCTTCAATCATCAGGTCAGCATCTTCTACCGCCGCACCGATATCATCAGTAATAAGCGTAATGTTGTCCAGTCCCTTTTGGAAGTCTTCATCGCTTAAGTGAAGGTCACGCTGGTAATCTTCTTTTAAGGCATTGATCCGCCGTGTTGCGGTATCAATATGGTGGTTATATACCGTTACTTCAAAGCCTGACAGCGCTGTTTGGTAAGCAATTTGACTACCAAGAACACCCGCACCAGCAATCATTATCTTCTTAAAAGTCATCTTCCGCCATCTCCTTTACTTTGTTACTACCATCATAACAGAAAGCGCTTTCGATAGCGATATAAAAAAGGACTTGGCAGCTTAGCAGCCAAGTCCTTTTCCAGTAATTTTACATCTTGATCTTGCTTACTTCATCGAGGAACCACTTGTTAAAGTAGTCAGCATCGATATCTAAGCAAACAGTAGCGTTGGTCTTACCATCGTGGTAGGCACCACGAATGTCACCAACAAGGGCACCGATTGCAGGACCATCAGTTTGAACATCTACCCACATCTCCTTCGTGGTAAATGCTTCTGGGTGAAGCAGGTAGAAGATGGTGTTAACATCGTGCATTGGCCGTCCCTGGTCACTACCATCATTGTAGTGGGTGATCAATGCGTGGAGCATTTCCCCGGCCTTGTTCATGCTACCTAATTTTTCAATTGTGTCAGCAGTTAATAAGGCTTTCAAGGTAACGTCAAGGCCAACGGTTACAATTGGCACACCAGAATTGTACATGATCTTTGCTGCATCTGGATCAGTAAAGACGTTGAATTCAGCAACACTCGTCATGTTACCACCAGAGAATGAGCCACCCATTGCAACAATCTTCTTAATGTGGCTCTTTACTTCTGGGTATTGGCTGAATAGCAATGCGATGTTAGTGTATGAACCAGTTGGTACTAAGATCACTTCGTCTTCTGCCATGATAGCATCATGAAGTGCTTCAACCGCTGTCTTATCCATTGGCTTACCATAGTCATCGCCAAAGTCGTAACCGGGCATCCCTGATTCACCGTGGATGCGGGCAGCATCTTCAAATGGCTTGATCAGTGGTTGTTCTGCACCAGCAGCAACCGGAATATCCTTGCCAAAGAAGTGGATAATCTTCAAGGCGTTAGCAGTTGTCTTATCAGCACTAACATTACCAGCAACTGACGTAACCAACTGCAAGTCAATTTCGGGGTCGTTAATGGCCATCGTTAAAGCAGCTGCGTCATCAATTCCTGGATCAGTATCCATAATAATTTTAGTTGTCATTGTAATCTCTCCTTATCAGATAAATTGCAAGCGTTTACGAAATTAGGGTTAAAAAAAGCAGCCTTTACAGCTGCTTTTCAATTTTACCAAACGAATAAACCAACAAAGGCTGCAGATAACAGTGATACCAAGATACCAGAAAGTAAGAGGTAACCAATGTTAGATGCGATGTAGTCGTTATCTTCCTTGCTTGCTAATCCCTTGAAGGCACCGATAACCATACCTAAAGTACCGAAGTTAGCAAATGAAGTTACGAAGACAGTCAAGCAAGCCTTTAAGTGTTCTGGGTAGTGGGCGATTTCGCCGGTAACCTTACCCATAACAACGAATTCGTTAGTAACAAGCTTCATCCCCATGTCTTGTGCAAGTTGCCATGCTTGGTCGACTGGGAGACCCAGTAACCATGAGAATGGGAACATGCAGACACCCAAGATACTTTCGAGTGAAAGTGGCTTCCAGAACAATGCTAAGACCTTGTCGATCAAGGCAGCTAAAGCAACGAAGGCAACAACGTTAGCGATGATGATAAGGATTAACTTACCAGCGCCAAGGATTGAGTCACCCAAGAAGCTGAAGAATGGTTCCTTCTTACCGTTATCAGAAGCACCAACCTTTTCGATGGTGTCGTCTTCTGGAGCAACGGTAACAGGGTTCAACATACTAGTGGCAATTAATGAGTTAATAATGTTGATTGGAACAGCAGTTAAAATAAATTGCCCAGGCATCATTTCAATATATGCACCCAGAATCGAAGCAGTAATACAAGACATCGACATCATGGCCAAAGTCAAGTTACGTTCCTTACCCATCTTACGGATTTGCATACCAGAAACGGCCAAAACTTCAGTGTTACCTAAGAACATCATTTCTACAGCAAAGAATGATTCGAACTTAGGCTGACCAGTGATGAATGAAAGTCCACGTCCGACCCACTTGATAATCCATGGCAAGAGGCCGATGTACGTCAAGATGTCGAACAGTGGAACAATCATCAGGATTGGCATCAAAGCAGAACAAATAAAGTTCAGGCTCTTAGTGTTGTACCAATCACCTAATGCAAAGACAGTCCCTTGTGCGGAGACATCGACAATCCAAACGAATCCGTCTGCGGCAGCCTTAACACCTGCACGTCCAGCGGAAGAACCAACCAAGAACCATGCAAGAATAAGGTTTAATACAATCATGATCCCAACGGTCTTCCAGTTGATGGCTTTGCGGTTCTTTGAGAACAACCAGCCAATCGCGAGGAAGACGACTAGACCAATAATGTTAATAATCAAATACATAGACATGGCTATGTACCCTCCCTTAAAAAAATTTATTAACCGCCGTTCCAAATAAGATATCGTAAATATAATAGCATTGGTGGCTAATTAACACTTTAAGAATATCTTTAAACGAGCGCTATGTAAAGCGCTATCTAATATCCACTTTGTGAATTTCCGTCTTTTTACTTACTATAAAGAAATGAAAATTAACTAAAAACCAAGTAACTCGTAAAAACCAAAACCCCATAAACCATTTTACTTATTTCACAAACTTTTTAAAAAATATATGAAAGCGTTGTCATGTAATAACAAAAAGAAAAAGAGACATGCCGTCACTTAATCGCTATTGTGACGTGTCTCTTTTCGCCCCTGCCAAGGATTTTTTATTATACTCGTTTCTTATTTTTTGAGCAATTTTTCGCGATATTTTTGGAAATACGTGCGCCTTCACAAACTTTCCCGAAAGTTTTAAACAATAAAAGAGGATGAGATCCTTTCCCATCCTCAAATCTCACGTGAAAAAGCACAGCTGATTCATTATTTCAAGATTCGTTATGGTAACTTTGTTTCTGCTTAATACGAGGAACTTAAGCTTAGTTTGCTGTAGATATGGCCACTAATTATTTTCAGCTAACATTCTTTTGACGGAAAGCAAAGTGTTTCATGTGGAGTGGGGTGTTGTTAATTATTTATGCAAAAATCTAATTAACTTATTTTCAAAACAATTTATTATGAGAAGATGTTTGTTAAATTCAGCTGCCTGCCCTTTCACATCTTTATTATAACTTTTCCACCGCTATTTATCAATTTAATCGCTCAACAGCAAGAAAGAAAGCGCTTATCATTAATAGACAAAAAGGACGCTTTTATTACTTATCAGTCCACTGCTGAACCATTACTTGGTAAATGCTAATAAAAAAGATTGGCGTTCTTGCCAATCTTTTTTATTATTTATTCTTCTTCAAAAAGCCGTAGCCATACGCTAGCAAGGCAAAGATGATTACCGAGAGAATCAGTGGAATCCTTGTCGAATCAATAAAGAGCAAGATTACGAGGACTGCCAGGAAGAAGATGATCGTTAGCCAGCTGGTAACTGGGTAGCCTGGCATCCCAAAGCCGTTGATCCCCTTTGGATTTTGCTGACGGTACTTAATGTGGGCCGCCAGAATAATAATCCAGGTAAAGATAAAGGTAATCGTTGAGATTCCCGCGATCACGTCAAAAATCCCTGCCGGCATAATGTAGTTCAAAATAACGGTGATAAACAAAATCAATGATGAGAAAGTTAGGGCATTGTTAGGAACGGCCTTGGCACTTAACTCACCAAACCGTTGTGGTGCATTACCACTGTGCGCCAGGGCGTACAGTGAACGACTAGTACTAAAGATCGCACTGTTTGTCGCAGACATCGCTGCCGTTAATACAACAAAGTTTAGGATTGCCGCAGCCCCGGGCACACCGATTGCTGCAAAGACTTGGACGAACGGGCTTGAGGTCGTCTTGATCTGTGACCAGGGGTAAATTGCCATCATCGCAATCATCGACCCAATGTAGAAGAGCCCGATTCGCACTGGCAAAGCGTTGATCGCCTTTGGAATATCTTTTTGCGGGTTTTTGGTCTCACCAGCAGTCAGTCCTACCATTTCAATCCCCACAAAGGCAAAGACAACCATCTGAAAAGACATCAGAAAGCCTAGTGGACCAGTTGCAAAGAAGCCGCCCTGGTGGACCAGGTTACCCAAAGTTACCGCCCGGCCGTCAACATGGCTATGCATCACCACTAAGACGAGCCCGACAACAATTAATGCCAAAATCGCAATTACCTTAATCATGGAAAACCAGCTTTCCAGTTCCCCAAACAAACCAACGTTCACCATGTTAACCAGCATCAGTAAAATAACAATTACCAGCGGCCCCACCCACTGTGGAAGGTTGGGAAACCAGTACTTGAGATAAATACCCGTTGCCGTTAAATCAGCCATAGCGAGGGTTAGCCAGCAGGCCCAATACATCCAACCGGCAACAAATTCCATCCGGTCACCAAGGTATTCTTTGACCGAATCGATAAAGGAATGTTTAGAAGTATCAGCTAAAATCAGTTCTCCCAGCGCACGCATCATAAAGAAGCAAAAGATGCCGACGATTAAGTACGAAAGAATGATTGATGGCCCTGCCTGGTGAATCGCCGTTCCTGACCCAAGAAAGAGTCCGGTCCCAATCGCCCCACCAATAGCAATCATCGTCACATGGCGACTCTTTAGCGACCGTTCTAACTTCTGTTGTTGTTTTTCGTCCATAATATGCCTCCTTCAGATTTACTTTGTAAAAACGCTTTCTAAATAAATAAAAGACGTTCCTGGTTAATACCAGGGACGTCTTTTAACGCGGTTCCACCCATCTTTATAGCCATAATGACTACCTCTCAGTCGATAAGGAAACCACCCCATTCAAACGTTCGTGCCATTTAATTGGTTCCTGCTTTCAGCGTAGGCAGGACTCTCTGTTTACCAATTATTAGAAGTTACTCATTATTATAAAGCTTATCCTTCATTTGTCAAATCAGACGCTTCCGCGTTCGCACGATAATTCACTACACATTCAACACCTTATCCAAGAAGTTCTTGGTATCGGCCTGTTGCGGGTGATCAAAGATATCTTCCGGCGTTCCTTGTTCACGAATATCACCATCATGGAAGAAGACCACCCGGTCGGCCACCTGCTTAGCAAACCCCATTTCGTGGGTAACAACAATCATCGTCATCCCCTGCTGAGCCAGGCGCTTCATCACCTCTAAGACATCACCGACCATTTCCGGGTCAAGCGCACTCGTCGGCTCATCAAACAGCATCACATCTGGCTTCATTGCCAGCGCCCGGGCAATTGCGACCCGCTGTTGCTGACCCCCAGAGAGCTTAGTAGGGTTTGCGTTCGCCTTATCCTGCAAACCAACTAAGTCGAGGTAGTGCATTGCCGCTTGCTGTGCTTCATCCTTATCCATCTTCCCTAGTTGGACGGGGGCCAGGGTAATATTGTCCAGCACGCTCATGTTGGGGAAAAGGTTAAAGTGTTGGAACACCATCCCGATATTTTCCCGGACCTTATTAATATTAACCTGGGGATCAGCAATATCATAGCCATCAACATAGACGTGCCCACTATTGGGCTCCTCCAGCTTGTTGATACAACGCAAGAAGGTACTCTTCCCCGAACCGGAAGGCCCAATCATGCAGACTACTTCATTGGGCTTAACGTTGAGGTTGATCCCCTTTAACACTTCGTTACTCCCATAACTCTTATGCAGGTCTTTAACCTGAACTTTATACCGTTTATCCATCTTAAGCCATCCTCTTCTGTACGTAATTCGATAACCATGTCAACAAGGTAATGATGATGATGTAGATCACTGCAATAATTGTCCACATCTTAAAGCCTTCCATATTTTGGGAAATAATCACCGTCCCGGTCTGGGTCAGCTCCATCACACCGATTGCGGAAAGAATCGAGGTATCTTTCAAGGTAATAATGAACTGGTTAACCAGTGAAGGAACCATCAGCTTGAAGCCCTGGGGAGCGATAACCTTAATCAAAGCCTTGCTGTAAGGCAGCCCGAGACTTCTGGCGGCCTCCCACTGCCCGACGTTAACGGATTCAAAGCCCCCCTTGACGATTGCCCCGATATAGGCACCTTCGTCTAAGGCCAGGGTAATGATTCCGGCAAGAAATAGCGGCACCTTATGACCAATCACGTTTGGCAATCCCATGTAAATGAAGAATGCTAAAACAATCATTGGGATTCCCCGGAAAATATAGATCAAGGTACTGGAAATTGCATTAGCAAACTTGTTATTAACAATTCCCAAAACACCCAGGATAATCCCAAAGATCATCGCAAAGATAATTCCGATAACCGTTAATTCAATTGTCATCCATAAACCACGAAGTAGTGCTCCCCGGTTGGCTTCTAATAAGCCCATGAATGTCCGATCAATACTCGTCTTGCTTGCCTTCGTATCCTTAGTGTACTTGTCAATGATCTGCTTCATTTGGCCAGTGTCATTTAACCACTTAATCCCATCATTGATCTTCTTTTGCAGGGCAAGATTTTTCCCTTTTTGGAAACCAACGGCAATCGGTTGGGCGTTGATTGGCTTCTTAGTAAGGATCTTTAGCGGCACCCCATTTTTAATCCCGTATTCAAGAACAGGACCATCATCAAAGGTGGCGGCGGTATTACCAGTCTTTACATCGTTCCACATCGTGTTTGACGAGTCGAAGTAGCGAATCTTGTAACCATACTTTTTCTGGTTATCCTTTAAGTAGATTGCTGCACTCGTCCCCGCCTTAGCAGAAACCGTCTTGCCTCGCAGTTGCTTCATTGACTTGATGTTGCTATCCTTAGCAACCGCCATCACAACCCCGTCCGTGTAGTAAGGCGTTGAGAAATCATACTTTTCTTTCCGCTCATCAGTTACACTCATCCCGGCAATGACCGCGTCAACCTGGCCTGATTCCAACGCCTGCAGGTCCCCGTTGAAGCTCATTGGCTTAAACTTATACTTAAAGTGTTCATGCTTAGCAATCTTCTTTAGGATTTCAATTTCAATCCCCGGGTTTTTACCGGAATAACCACCCTTGCTATCCTGAATTTCAAATGGTTCAAAGGTATTATTAGTCGCAAAGGTGTAAGTTGGTTCGTCGGCAGCAGATACCCGCTGGGGTTCAACCACCTGCCACCCTACTACAATTCCAAGAATTGCAACAAAGGCTGCGATTAGTTTTTTCCAATTGTTGCGCTGCATCTATACCGACTCCTTTTAATCAAATTTTAACGTTGATAATACCTTATCATTGCCACTCGCTAATGTGAACATCATCGCCAAAAGCGTGTGTTTAACTAAGCAAGTCAACTAGTCGAGCAATTGATTAACAAGAATTCGCCAAGCTTTTCTTAACTTTATTAAGTTTAAATTTTATCTTCGATGAGATTTTTCTTATTTTAAAAGCGACATTTCCCGGGAAATATTCCCCGAAATTTAAAAATAAAAAGAGGCGAAGTTAAATTCAGCCTCTTTATGGTTATATTAGGATTCTGCGCTCCTACTTATTAAGCTTGTTACGGAATGGCACGGCATTTTCCTTCGTAATCTTAGTTACCCCATGCATGTATGGCACTAAGACTTCTGGGATTGTTACAGAGCCATCTTCGTTTTGGTAGTTTTCAAGAATTGCGGCAACCGTCCGACCAACAGCAAGGCCCGAACCATTCAAGGTGTGAACGTACTGGAGCTTGCCATCTTCATCCCGGTACTGGGTGTGCATCCGCCGGGCCTGGAAGTCCAGGCAGTTTGAGCATGATGATACTTCACGGTACTTGTTTTGGGCTGGCATCCACAATTCGATATCGTGGGTCTCAGAAGCAGTGAAACTCATATCACCAGTGGTCAAAGTGATCACGTGGTATGGAATGTCGAGCTTCTTCAAGATGTTTTCTGCGTTGGCAGTCATCTTTTCGAGTTCATCCCATGAGTTTTCTGGCTTCGTATACTTAACCATTTCTACCTTATTGAACTGGTGCATCCGGATCAATCCCCGGGTATCACGACCAGCAGCCCCGGCTTCAGAACGGAAGCACGGCGTTAATGCAGTAACGTATACTGGCAATTCTTCACTAGGAATCACTTCACCCCGGTAGTAGTTGGTCAACGGTACTTCCGCCGTTGGGATCAGGGTCATATCTTCACCATTAACTTGGTAAACCCCTTCCTTAAACTTCGGGAATTGCCCCGTACCGTACATTGAAGCAGCATTAACAATGTATGGTGGTAATACTTCGGTGTAGCCATCCTTCATGTGTTCATCAAGCATGAAGTTGTAAACGGCCCGCTCTAATTGCGCACCAAGGCCAAGGTAGTAGACAAAACGGGCACCAGAAACCTTGCCGGCCCGGTCAAAGTCAAGGATCCCCAGGTTTTCACCAACGTCCCAGTGGTGCTTAGGTTCAAAGTTGAAGTCACGAACCTTTCCCACCTTCCGCAGTTCAACGGCGCCATCTTCAGTCAGGCTAACTGGCACACCATCATGGGGAATGTTTGGCAAGTGGGCCATCTTATCATGCAATTCCTTGTCATTGGCCTCGACTTGTTCATCTAATTCCTTAATCTTATCGCCAAGTTCACGGGTCTCCTTAATCGCATCGTCAGCAGCTTCACCGTTACGCTTAGCTTCCCCAATCTTCTTTGACGCTTCGTTTCGCTGGGCCTTCATTGTTTCAGTTTGTTGAAGCAAGTCCCGCCGCTTCTTATCAAGGGCAAGCACTTCATCAATCTCTTCGGCCTTAACACCACGCGTCGCTAACTTTTCCTTAAAGAAGTCTGGTTCTTGCCGGATCTTTTTAATATCTAACATCGTATTTCCTCCTATATAAAAAGAGCCACTTCATCCTCAATATTTTGGGACGAAATGGCTCTGGTTCCGCGGTACCACCCAAGTTTGACAAATGTCACCCTCGTAGTAGATAACGGCTACTAACCGTGCGGCATTACCCGCCCACATACTCTTGCACCGGAGTTTCGGTCAGCAGCTTCCACCACCCGCTGCTTCTCTAGATGACCTACTTGAAATGCAACCGTGTTTTTTATCTGCACCTATCTTATTACACTTCGGTTAATTTATCAATCGAATTTTAATTTAAAAACAAAAAAGAGACTGCGTTAATATCAGTCTCTTTTTTGGTTAGTTTACGCACAACTAACTTTGATAGTAAGCACCATTCAACATTAAACTTACTACCAAGCGGCCGCATGTGATTAGGCTTAGCACATTAGCTCAATCACTGCATTTCTGTGCCGACTTTTGCGGGTATCATTTTGTATTTAAACATGTATGTGTACCGTCGGACCGCTTCTTTAATAGTTGTCATTAACAGTATTACAGTAGTCATTTACACTTACTTGATAAGCTTGGAGAAACATAACAACTGCTTACCGCTGTTGGCGAAGACAGTAAGCTTACATTCCTAACTATCTGGGGGAGGTAAAGCTACTGTTTAGTTGCTTAAAGTTAAGTATTCGGGGGTTTCTTATAAGCATTATTAACCGTCTGACATCCCATCGCCGTAGCGTTCGCTATATAAATGATACCCTGGTTGTAAGGTTAAGTACCTTACACACTGTTAGGGAGCGGTGGTAAGTAACAGGCAATGCACAAAAAACTGTTACTTTCTATTTAACTACTTAACTGTTACCACCATTGAGTTAAGCGACAACCGCTATTGTACCCCATCCTCAATAGGCATCGGGGGTCGCCTAAAGTAGCAAGGACCACAATAACCTATCCGCCAGTTATAAGGGAACTAGTCCCAAGCCAACCGGCGCATACTTGTCACTATCTATCAGAACCTATTAAGTCATGCAATAATCACTTGTATCATAAATAAAAGGTAAAAAGTTCTTCAAGATAAGTAGTGAACTGCACATGATCACTACCAGGTTGCGCCTCATTCAAGGTTGTCAGTTGAATGGGTGTCGTTGCCTGTTGGCAAGCCTCACCGTAACCTGCAACGAGCAGGTGGCAAAACTGGCTATTCGGTAGGTAAATACTCACAATCAAGCTGGTATTTACCTATCTCAACTTTCACCTATTATTTTACCCGTGTTATTAATATTTGCAACTGGTTTATCGCTAGAAAATCAATATTTAACTAGTTATTAATTTTCTCTTTGCTTTTATATCAACGTTTTAACAGGTGAATATAAATTTATTAATTGTGAAATTCATTTTATATAAATGAAGCTTTTTTCATATGATTATCGTTGTTCTCAAAACTCTTTATCGTTTGATTAGCTTCTCACAAAAGCGCACAAACTTTTCCGTTCACGCAAAAAGACCCACAGCTCAATCTGAGCCGTGGGTCTCTCTATGCGTCGAGTTTGTTGCTATGAATCTGTTAAGCCACTATATCCATTGCATCGTTGTTAAGTCTTTGCAATAAACCTTCATCAATTAACCACAACTCTCCGCATATCTTTCATCCGTTCAACATCAACTTAGTCTTCCTTGCGGCGCTTCTTACCAGCAACTAACATGCCAGATAATCCAAGGGCTGCGAGACCTAAGGCGGCAGCAGAGTCGCCAGTTTCATTACCAGTTTGTGGCAATGTCTTGGCAGCTGGTTGAGCAGCCGGTGCAGGAGCCGGAGCATCTGCGTGTGGCGTTACCGGTGCCTTTGGTGCAGGCTTAGCCGGTTCAGCTGGCTTGCTTGGCGTCTGTGGCGTTACTGGCGTTGGCATCGTGTAAACAACTGGCGTATCTTCAGTTGGGTTAACTGGCGTTACCGTCGTTACACTTGGTGTCATGCCAGGGATTTCTGGAACACTTTCGTTTGGTACAACCTTCGTTGGGTCTTCTGGATCATTTACGTATGGCTTAACTGGAACACCAGGGATCCGGTTGCCACTAGGGTCAACTGGGACGATGTTACCAATCTTGCTGTAGGTAACCGTTTCTTCAAGGTTTTCTTGAACCGCCTTCTTGGCTGGAACTACCGCCTTGTCGGCTACGTAGCCATCAACTACTGGTACCTTAACAGCGTCATAATCAGTAATGTCAGAAGTCCAGTTTTCATCTGGGTTAGTGATTTCACCAGTAACCTTGTCGATGATCAATGTCCGGCCCCAAGTTGAAGTTTGAACATCATCCTTGCTCAACTTGTTACCGTTGTTGTCAACGAAGTGAACTGTTGAAGTGTATTCCTTCTGGTAGTTGTCCTCTGATGGCCACTTTGGTCCGTTCGGTTCGCCAGGGTTGATTGGCGTACCTGGAGTGTGTGGATTGTTAGGGCCAACTGGAGCGTGACCGTGCTTCAAGACAACGGTGAAGACTTGGTTTACATCATCATCGTGGTCATAAGTTGCGTCTGCTGGGAAGCCATCCGTTACTAATTCGTAACCTTGGTTTTCAAGGGCCTTGATCTCATCATCGGTGCTGTAGTTGATCTTCTCCCCTGGCTTACCAACTAAGTTACCAGAAGTTGCGATCTGAGCGTTGTTATTATCTTGGTCGATGTAGTTAACAACAGCTGTTTGATCGTTTGCTGGCTTTGGTACAACCGTGTCCTTCGTGTAAACAACCGGAGTGTCAACACCAGGGTTTTGTGGTGTTACCGTTGGTACGGAAGGAGTGTAACCAGGAATTGATGGTACCGGTTCGTTTGGTGTTACGTTTGTTGGGTCACTTGGATCAGTTGGGTACTGTGGTGTTGGCGCATTCGGAATTGGGTTACCTTGTGGGTCAACTGGCACGATCTTACCGTTTGGTGCGTACGTTACAGTTGATTCGAGGTTATCCATTGTTACCTTGTGGCCGTCCACTTGTGCCCGGTCAGCGTAGTAGCCGTCGACAACTGGGGTCTTAACGGCATCATAGCTGTCCTTGTTGCTGAGCCATTCCGTGCTCTTAACGATCTCACCAGTTACGTTATCAACGGTGATTGTCCGCGTCCATTGAGCATTTTGGACGTTGTCAGCTGGGTTGTTGTTGCCGGCACCAACGTAGTGAACCGTTGCCGTTACATCCCGTTGGTAATCAACGTCATCATTGGTTACCTTTGGACCTTCTGGGTAGTTAGGGTTCAATGGTTCGCCCGGCTTACCTGGGTTGTTCGGATTGAAGTCCGTTGTCGTGTGTGTGAAGTGGACCGTGAAGTTTTGGTCAACACTGTCATCATCATCGAAGACAACCCCGTTTGCTGGGTAATCATTGCTTACTAACTTGTAACCTTGGTTGATAAAGTTCTTGATCGTGTCAGCTGTCCGGTAGTCACTGGTTGAACCAGGCTTACCAGTCAACTTAGCGATATCAAGGGTCTTGTTAGTATCATCGTCAATGTAAGTTACCGTTGCGTGCTGGTCGTTGATAATTGGGTTGTAGATAACCGGAGTATCAACGCCAGGGTTTTGTGGCGTTACAGTTGGCGTTGATGGGGTAAAGCCAGGAACTGATGGTACTGGTTCGTTTGGCGTTACCTTTGCAGGATCACTTGGATCAGTTGGGTAAGTTGGTGTTGGTGCACCTGGAATTGGGTTACCAGATGGGTCAACTGGAATGATCTTACCGTTGTGAGCGTAACTTACCGTAACGGTGTAGCTATCAGTCTTGTGGTTAACAGTTGTGGCATCAACGTTTACGTTATCACTGCTGTCACGACTTACCCGCGTTACGTGGTAGCCGTCAACTACTGGCGTCTTAGCACCAGCTAAGTTACCATCACCAGTCCAAGTAATTGGCGTAATCCATTCACCAGTTACCTTATCAAGTACCCCGTTACCTTCGAAGTGGGCAGTTTGATCAATTGGGTTTGATAACTTGTTGCCATTTTCGTCAACGTATTCGATCGTCCGGGTTACATCAGTTGAAACCTGATCAGAATCAGCTGGGTACTTCGGACCTTCTGGGTCGTTCGGGTTGATTGGTTCGCCTGGCTTACCTGGGTTTTGTGGGTTAACTGGTTGGTGACCGTGCTTCAATACTACCGTAAATGTTTGGGTAGTGTTGTCGTCGTCATCAAATGTTGCCCCGGCAGTGAAGCCATCGCTTACCAATTCGTAACCTTGGTTTTCAAGAGCCTTGATCTCATCAGCAGTGCTGTAGTTGATCTTGTCCCCTGGCTTACCAGTTAAGTTACCAGAAGTTGCGATTTGAGCGTTGTTGTTATCTTGGTCAACATATACAACAACCGCATTTTGATCGTTTACGATTGGGTTGTAGACAACCGTCGTATCCTTAGTTGGGTTTTCTGGCGTTACGGTTGGTACGGAAGGTGTGTAACCAGGAATAGTTGGTACTGGTTCATTTGGTGTTACCCCAGTTGGATCAGCTGGATCATTAGGGTAAGCCGGTGTTGGCGCACCTGGAATTGGGTTACCAGATGGGTCAACTGGAATAATCTTACCAACCTTGTGGTAAACAACCGTCGTTTCAACGTTTGGCTTGTCAGTCGTTGCGGTCAAGCCACCGGCAGTCTTCACTTCGGCAACGTAACCAGGAATTACTGGGACGTTAACTTCGCCAAACTTGTGGCTAGTTTCATTCCATGAACCTTCAGTGATGATCTTGCCAGTTACTTCATCGACAACGTCTGGTGTCCGCGTAAATTCACTAGTTTGAACATTGTTGTCACGCAATGGGTTACCATTTTCGTCGACAAACTTGATTGTTTGACTAGCTGGGATGTTTTCGCCGTTCTTGTTAACTTGGCCGTTTGGTGCGTAGTTAACAGTAACAGTGTAGCTATTGCTGTCGTGGTTAAGGGTTACGCCAGCAACGTTTGTCCCATCAGCATCTTGGCTGACGTAAGTTACGTGCATGCTATCAACTGTCGGTGAAGTTACCCCGTCAACGCTTTGGGCTGGTGTCCAGCTAAGTTGACCATCTGGGATAATCTTGTCGCCATCAACCGTTACTAACTTACCAGTAACGTTATCAACCGTTCCGTTAGCTTCAAAGTGAACAGTTTGTTCAACTGGTGCAGCCACTGGCTTACCGTCTTGACTGTTAACAAAGTTGATTGTCCGCGTTACATCCTTTTGCAAGTCAGTTGGGGTGTAGCCACCACCTGGGTTGTTAGGGTTTACCGGACTCGTGGTGTGCGTCAAGTGAACAGTAAATGCGTGTTGACCGTCAACAGCAAATGTGTAACCAGCTGCTGGGAAGTCATCGCTTACTAACTTGTAGCCCTTCGCAACGTAACCATCAATGGAACTCTTCGTTGAGTAGTCACTTGCCTTGCCTTCAAGACCGTTCAAGCGGTCAACCTTCAAGGTTCCACCAGTAACATCGTCAACGTATGTGACAGTTACTTGAACATCCTGACGGTAAACAACATTCGTGTCCTTAGTTGGATCTTGTGGTGTTACCGTTGGTTCATCTGGCGTGTAACCAGGAATTGAAGGTGTTGGTTCGTCTGGCGTTACCGTTGTTGGATCAGTTGGATCGTTAGGGTAAGCAGGCGTTGGGGCACCTGGAATTGGCTTGCCAGATGGATCAACTGGGATAATGTTACCAACCTTGTGGTAAACAACCGTTGTTTCAACATTTGGCTTGTCAGTCGTTGCCGTTAATCCACCAGCAGTCTTGACTTCCGCAACGTAACCAGGAATTACTGGGACGTTGATTTCGCCAAACTTGTGGCTAGTTTCGTTCCATGAACCTTCAGTAAGGGTCTTACCAGTTTCGGCATCAATTACATCTGGTGTCCGGGTAAATTCGCTAGTTTGAACATTGTTGTCACGCAATGGGTTACCATTTTCGTCAACAAACTTGATTGTTTGACTAGCTGGAATGTTTTCACCGTTCTCATCCTTGGTACCGTTCTTCAAGTAAGTAACAGTAACATCGTAACTGTTGCTATCGTGGTTAAGCGTTACGCCAGCAACGTTGATTCCGTCAGCATCACGACTAACCGTCGTTACGTGCATCCCATCAACAACTGGTGACTTAACACCATCAACACTTTGGGCTGGCGTCCATGATAATTCACCAGCACCAGTGATGTTACCGTTCTTATCAACGGAAACAAGTTGGTTAGTAACCTTATCAAGGGTTCCGTTAGCTTCAAAGTGAACTTCTTGGCTAACTGGTGCAGCTACTTGAGCACCATTTTCAGCGTTGATGTAGTTGATCGTCCGGGTAACATCCTTTTGCAAGTCAGTTGGGGTGTAACCACCGCCTGGGTTGTTAGGGTTAACCGGTTGCGTACCGTGCTTCAAGTGAACAGTAAAGCTGTGTGAACCATCCTTAGCAAATGTGTAACCAGCTGCTGGGAAGTCATCGCTTACTAATTCGTAACCCTTAGCAAGGTAGTCATCGATGGATGTCTTCGTTGAGTAATCACTCTTCTTACCTTCGGCACCACTGAATGAATCAGTCTTCAATGTTTCCTTAGTAGTGTCATCGATGTAAGTTACCGTTGCATCAATCGTTGCCCGGTAGACAACAGTGGTGTCCGTACCTGGGTTTTCTGGCGTTACCGTTGGTTCGTCAGGCGTGTAACCAGGGATTGATGGTACCGGTTCGTTTGGTGTTACATTCGTTGGATCGCTTGGATCAGTTGGGTATTGTGGTGTTGGTGCGTCTGGAATTGGGTTACCAGATGGATCAACTGGGATAATCTTACCGTTTGGTGCGTAATTTACAGTAACAGTGTAGTTATCCTTCGTGTGATCAAGCGTTGCCGCATCAACATTAACCTTGTCCTTGCTATCGCCACTTACACCAGTAATGTGTGAACCTTCAACAAATGGACTCTTAACGGCTGGAACAGTTTGGGCACCGCTCCAAGTCAATGGCGTAATCCACTTACCAGTTACCTTGTCAAGAACACCTTCGGCAGTAAAGTGAGTTGGTTGTTCAACATCACTGCTTACCTTGTTACCACTTGCATCAAGGTATTGGATTGTCCGGGTAACATCCTTAGTTACCTCATCAGATTCAGCTGGGTACTTTGGCCCTTCTGGATCGTTAGGGTTGATTGGTTCGCCCGGCTTACCTGGGGTTTGTGGGTTGACCGGTTGATGACCGTGATTGAATGTAACAGTGAAGACTTGTTCGTTACCTTCAACGTTATCGAAGGCAGCCCCTTCTGGGAAGCCGTTGTTAACAAGAACATAACCCTTGTCAGTAAGCTGCTTAATTACGTCAGCAGTACTGTAGTTGATCTTGTCACCGGCCTTACCAGTCAATTGTGGTGATTCTTCAATCACCTTATTGTTTTCATCTAAGTCAATGTATTGAACCTTCGCGTGTTGATCCTTGGCTACTGGGGAGTAGACAACGGTCTCATTAAGGTCCTTTTGCTCAGTTGGCTTAGCTGGAACTTCCGTCTTGTTAGGAGCAAAGTCCGGAATTTCAGGCGTTGGCACAGCATCGTAACTATCCTTGTCTGGAGCCCAATCAGTGTCGTATTGACCGCCTGGAATAATCGCACCAGTTACGTTGTCAATCGTAAGGGTTCTTGTCCAAGTTGAAGTTTGGACATTGTCCTTTGGTGTTTGACTGCCGGCACCTTCGTAGTGAACAGTTGAAGTGTAGTCCCTGCTGTATTCATCCTTATTAACCTTTGGATTTGGATTCTGTGGGTTAACAGGTGAGTAGCTGTGAACAAAGTGAACTTCAAAGATGTTGTGAGCCTTCTTGAAGACTTGGTCACTAGTAGTGAAACCATCAGATACTAGCTTGTAGCCCTTTGAAAGGTAATTGTCGATCCGTCCCTGGGTGGAGTAGTTGATCTTTTCGCCAACGTAACCCTTAATTGAGTCAACAGCGCCTAAGATTTGATGAGTAGTGTCATCGTAGTAGGTAACCGTCCCATCAACCACTTGGTTGTAAACAACTTGCTTGTTCTGGGTTGGATCCTCTGGCGTTACCGTTGGAACAGTTGGCTCGTAGCCAGGAACTTCTGGAACTGGTTCATTTGGTGTTACCTTCGTTGGGTCCTTTGGATCGTTTTGGTAGTCAGGTGTTGGGGCGTCTGGAATTGGGTTGTGATCTGGATCAACTGGGATAATCTTACCAATCTTGTGGTAAACGATCTGGTTTTCCACGTTTGGATTGTCGATCGTTGCAGTTAAACCAGGAGCCGTCTTCTTTTCAGCAACGTAACCAATAATTACCGGCGCGTTAACTGAGTTAAACTCATGGCTTTGCGCATCCCATGAACCATCAGCAATCTTATCACCAGTTACCTTGTCGTAGGTGTTACCAGAGAAGTGGAAGTTGCTGTTTTGAACAACTGCATCCGCAATTTCAACACCATCATCATCAACAAACTTAGTCGTTTGACTTGCTGGAACATCCTTGACATCACGAACTTCCTGACCATTTGGTGCGTAAGTTACGATTTCCGTGATATCTTGTTGGGTTACCTTCGTTGCTGGAATTGTTTCCTTATCAGCGTGGTAGCCTTCAACAACTGGCGTCTTAACTTCGTCGTAGCTCGTCTTTTGACCTGGTGCAATTGCCCAATCAGTGTCTAACTTACCGTTTGGAATAATTTGACCAGTAACTTGATCCATTGTTAAGGTACGAGTCCATTGGGAAGTTTGAACATTGTCCTTTGGAGTCTTGTCACCGGCACCAACGTACTTAACAGTTTCCTTAACATCCTTTTGAACTAATGATGGATCGACACCATGAGGATTATTAGGTGTTACTGGAATAAGGTTGTGGACAAAGTGAACTTCAAAGTCGTTACCAGTCTTAGCGTAAGTTTCATTACCGTCTTTAAAGCCGTTTGAAACTAACTTGTAACCCTGCTTTTCGTATTCCGCAATCCGATCTGCTGTTGAGTAGTTAATCTTGTCGCCGACGTAACCACCTGGTAAGGCAACCGTGTCTAAGGTTGTCTTGGTAGTGTCATCGATGTACTTAACAGTCCCTTGAACAGCCTGCTTGTAGACAACTGGGGTATCCTCTGTCGGCTTAGTTGGCGTTACCGTTGGCGTATCAGTCGTCCAACCTGGCACATTAGGCGTTGGTTCGTTTGGTGTTACCTTGGTTGGGTCCTTTGGATCGTTTTGGTATACCGGTGTTGGTGCGTCTGGAATTGGGTTTCCTTCTGGGTCAACTGGAACAATCTTACCAACCTTGTGGTAAACAACCTCGTTTGTAACGTTTGGATTATCAATCGTTGCAGTCAAGCCATCCGCAGTCTTAGTTTCTGCTACATAACCATTAATTACTGGCGCATCAACGGCGTTAAACTGGTGGCTTTCTTCATTCCATGAACCAGCCTTGATCTGCTTACCAGTAAACTTGTCGTAGGTGTTACCAGAGAAGTGGAAGTTGCTGTTTTGAACAACGCTAGTAGCGAGTTCCTTACCGTTTTCGTCAACGAACTTAGTTGTTTGTGTTGCTGGAACGTCCTTTTGATCCTTAACTTCTTGACCGTTTGGTGCGTAAGTTACAGTAACATAAATGTCATCTTGAGTAACCTTAGTTGTTGGAACAGTTTCCTTATCAGCGTGGTAGCCTTCAAGTTCAGGAGTCTTCACTTCGTCGTAGCTTGTCTTTTGACCTGGTGCAATTGCCCATGGCTTATCAAGCTTGCCACCTGGAACAATCTTCTTGTCAACATTATCGTAAGTCAACTGAAGAGTCCATTGGGAAGTTTGAACAACATCCTTAGGAGTCTGGTCACCGGCTCCCGTGTAGTGAACTGTTTCCTTAACATCCTTAATAAGATTCCGTGGATCCATGCCGTGTGGGTCATTAGGAGTTACTGGAGTGTAAGTGTGTACAAGGTGAACTACAAAGTCGTTACCATCTTGCTTGTAGACTTCCTTGCCATCGCTAAAGTCGTTAGATACTAACTTGTAACCACTGTCTTCGTAACCCTTGATTATCTCAGCAGTCGTGTAGTTAATCTTGTCACCGATAAAGCCTTGGAACTTATCAGTCTTTAATGTCCCGCCAGTCGTGTCATCAATGTACTTGATTGTACCGTGGATAACTTGCTTGTAAGGAACTGGCGTATCCACGGTTGGGTCTGCTGGCGTTACCTGTTGACCAGGGTTAACTGGGAAGTAATCATTAACGTCTGGAATTGGTTCGTTTGGAACAACCTTGGTTGGGTCAGTTTGATCATTTTGGTATTGTGGTTGCTTTGCACCAGGAATTGGCTTCTTGGTGATGTTGTCAACCGGGATGATCTTACCAATCTTGTGGTAAACAACCTTGTTTTTAACATTTGGATCCTTGATCGTTGCAGTCAAGCCATCCGCAGTCTTAACTTCAGCAACGTAACCCTTAATTACTGGAGCGTCAACGGCGTTAAACTTGTGGCTTTCTTCATCCCATGAACCATCTTTAATCTTCTGACCAGTAAACTTGTCGTAAGTGTCACCACTGTAATGGAAGCTACTGTGTTGGACAACTGGCTTAGCAAGTTCATTACCCTGTTCATCCTCAAACGTAGTCGTTTGACTTGCAGGAAGGTCCCGAGCATTCTTAACTTCTTGACCATTTGATTCGTAAGTTACAGTAACGTCAATGTTTTGACTATTCTGCGTAATCCCATTGATAGCTGCAACATCATTACCATCGGCGTGACTTGAAACATTAGTTACGTGGTAACCAGTTTCAGCTGGTGAAATAACCTTATCAAACGAACCACTTTCTGGAGTCCACTTAATTGATGGTGTAGCGGTATTGCTCTTATCAACAACCCAGGCGCCATCCTTGTCTTGCTTAGCATTTGCTAATTGACCAGTAACCGCGTCAACATAGGTTGAACCAGTGAATCTTACCTTTTGTGTTGCGTTGCTTGGAGCTTCGCCCTTGAATTCAGTGTCGTCTGAATTCTTGTAAGTTACCGTTAAGGTTACGTCCTTAGTTAAGTTGGCTGGGTCAACTAACCGCTTACTATCTGGCGTCTCTGGAACATCTGTTGGTGGCGTATCTGGTGTTACTGGAACAACGGTGTGTACCAAGTGAACGGCAAAGTTATTACCATCTGCCTTGTAAGTTTCCTTACCATCCTCGAAATTGTTGGATACGAGCTTGTAGCCTTTGTTTTTGTACTCAGCAATCTTGTCAGCAGTTGTGTAATCAATCTTCTCGCCAACGTTACCCTTAAGGTCGTCAGCCTTTAGTGTCTCACCAGTAGTATCGTCAATGTAAACAACCTTACCAGTGGCAGGAATTGCATCCTTAACGTAAACAACTTTAGTATCCTTGGTTGGGTCCTCTGGCGTGATCGTCTCTTGCTTAGGATCTTGTAAGTGCCAACCTGTAATCTTAGGAGTTGGTTCGTTAGGTTCTACCTTGGTTGGATCAGTTTGATCGTTGGTGTAAGGCGTGTTTGGTACATCCTTACCAGGATTTGCTGGGTCAGGAATTGGGTTACCTTGTTCATCAACCGGTACAATGTTACCAACTGGCTTGTAAACAATCTCGTTATTAACATCTGGATTATCAACAGTTGCTGTTAAACCAGGAGCAGTCTTTGACATTGCAACGTAACCAGGAATTAACTTGGCAGTAACAGGGTCAAAATTAATACTTTCCTTGTCCCATGAACCGTCTTTAATCTTCTGATTAGTTACCTTGTCATAGGTGTCACCTGAGTAGTGGAAGTTGCCGTTTTGAACAACTGACTTGGCAAGTTCCTTACCATTTTCGTCAACAAACTTAGTCGTTTGACTTGCAGGAATGTCCTTTTCACCCTTAGTTTCTTGACCATTTGGTGAGTACTTGACAGTAACATTAATATCGTCTTGAGTAACCTTAGTTGCACCAACAGTTTCCTGATCTGGGTGGTAACCTTCAACTACCGGAGACTTAACTTCAGCGTAGTCCGTCTTGCTTGGCGTCCAATCAGTATCATACTCACCGTTTGGAACTAGTTTACCAGTAACCGCGTCCTTCGTTAAGTTACGAGTCCAAGTAGCATTTTGAACATTATCCTTAGGGGTCTTGTCACCGGCACCCACATAATGAACGGTTTCCTTAACGTTCTTTACAAGTTCGTCCGGACTTACACCGTGTGGGTTATCTGGCGTTACTGGAATATGGTTGTGGTCGTAGTAAACGTTAACCACCGTATCCTTTGTGGCAGCAGTTACGTCTTGACCAGCAACTACCGCTGCAGGCCTCTGATCGTCAAAGCGTGGTGCCTTGTATCCATTACCTGACAAGTCTGGTGATTTAACTGCACCCCAGTTGCCATCAATTACCCAGTTATCATTTTCCGTGTAAGTACCGTCATTGTTCATCGTCCCGTAGGCAACAAAGTTACCCTTTTCATCAACGATCACGCCACGGTGCATTGAAGCAGTTTGCGTTACCGGGTTATCCTTGATTAACTTAGCTGGAATCTTCTCGTTTGTTACGCCATCCAAGTAGTTAATCGTCCGGGTAACAGTCTGAACTTCATTCTTGCCCTGACTGTAGATTGGCGCATTGGTCAAGGTAACAACGTAGGTTGGACCTTCTGCAGGAACTGGTTGACCAGCAGTTAAGGTTGCCTTAGTTACGCCCTTTACATCGTAAACCTTGTTTGGTGTGTTGGTGTAATCATCAGAAACAAGACGGTAGCCATTTTGTTTATAGCCGTCGATCCGGTTAGTAGTTGAGTAACCAGTGATTGGACTAGCAATTGCTTTGCCGTCTTGATCAAAGACAACATTACCCTTTGCGTCAGTCTTCAATGGCATGCCCTTGATGTCATCAATTGCTCCAAGTTGCTTACCATTTTGGTCAACGTACTTAACGTGGGCAATTTGTGGACCAACTTCGATAATTTCGTCTTTCTTAGTGTTAAGAACGGTTGTCGTTGTTACTGTCCCGTTGTTGCCCTTGCTAGTGTCTAATGTTTCCTTACCAGTGTATGGGTCAACCGTGTAGTAAGTAGTAGTGGTTGTCCGCTTAAGGCCGTCAACCCCTTTTTGAACAATCCGTACCTCTCCTGGCTTCAGGTTATCGTTCTTGCGAATAATCACTTGGTATGGATCAACTTCTTGGGTAGTCTTATCCTTTTGCGCTGGAATTGTCGTTGCAACTAAGACTAACCGTTGTGAGTTCAGTGGGTCAAACCCAGTATCCTTATTAGAAGGACCACTAGCATACTTATTTGCAGGAGTACCAGTCTTATGGTCAACAGTGTCAACCCCTTGAATATCACTACCAGAGACAACGTGTCCTGGCCATTCGGAAAGGTTACCACTATGACTGTACTGAGTTGCTAAGCCAGTGATGCCTGACCACCACTTGTCAGAAGAATTAATAAAGCCTTGGATTGATTGCTTAATGTTTGCTGGGGTGTTGTCATTGAAGGTAATGTTACCATCGTTCAAGTTGTTGTTGTTCCACTTGAAGATGTAGTATGACTGACCAGTAGCATCGATTAAGCCATCACCCATTGAGTAGTAAAGGTTACCAGCATGTTGGTGACCGACAACAGTAGCGTTCTTTTCCCAGTTAACGTACTTAGCACCGTCAATCTGGAAAACGGTGTGAGGGTTACCCAATGGGAAGGAGAAGATCTCCCCGTAGAAGTCATTGTAGTCAGATTGACCATCAAAGGTGGCGTTGTTCCCAACGTAAACTTCCGGCTGGGCATTCGAGTTAATGGAGATGATGTTCATGTTATCATCGTAGACATTTCCTGAACCGTGCCGGTTAACTAACTGGTAACGGAAAACAGCATCGTGTTCTACCCTGAATTGACCATTTTCACCTAAACCGATGAAGTTACCACCAGCGAACATACCAGAGCGGTCCTTCCCATCAGAGGTAAGGAGTAATTGTGATTGTGGTGAAACATTAACCGAACTAAATGCATCCCCTAAGAGGCCAGCACCGTTACCCTTACTATCAATGTGAATGACACTGTGGTTACCAGTAGTAAAGTTACCACGGTTACCGATAAGGATCCCGTCACGACTCTTAATGTTCATTTGGGTAGAATCACCAAGGACTACTGAGTTATTAACATTTTGGTAGTCGCTTTGTGTCCGTCTTACATTCCGGTTGTTGTACCAAGTGGTCATCGGGTTAGAGCCCGGTTGAACAGTAATATTACCACCAAATGGCTCACCGAAGTTAATTGCCCGCCCGTGGCCAGCATCAATATTTACTTGGGCACTATCACCAGTAATGAAGTGACCATTGTCAACAGCACGTACTGCTGAAGAAGCGTTATCAAGGCTTGATCCCTGTTCATTAGCCCGGGTAGCATTGCCCGCTTCTTTCAAGTTAATGTTCAACTTACCGTTAATACCAACATTAACGGTTCCTAAGTCATTAGTTGGACGAGTTGAACCGAAAGTTGAGCCATCGTAGTTAAAGGCTGCGGCCCCACCAGTTAAGGCGATCCCGTCACCAGTGATGGCACGGTTAATGTTTAAGGTTGCCCCTTGTAAGACATTAACCCGTTGCGCAAAGATGTTCGCACTCTTCCAGTTATTGGTGTTAGCACCACGCCAAGTATTACCAATTTGTGCAGTGAGTTGGTCATTAGTTAAGGTCTTCGCGTTGCCGGCATTAACATTTGAGTTAACTTCTCCGCGAATGTTAACTGTCCCGCCCATTACGCTACCGTTAACGGTAACATCGTCAAGGGTCAAGATAGCATTGTTAGTAAGCGCAGAGTTTTGACCAAGGTTTAATACCGCCCCGTCAACCCCGTGGATGGTGAAGTTATGGTTTACATTAAGGTCACCAAAGCCATTAATATTACCGTGAACATTTACACCACGAACGCTGAAGTTGTTTGCAGCAGCTTGCAATTCGTTAAAGCTAGAAACATCACGGTACTGGCTGTAATCAGGCGTTGTAGGTGCAGCAGTTGGCTTAGCTGCATTTTGGTTAGTAGAATTGCCTAATAATTGGTTTGCAAAGCCACCAAGACTATTAGCAACACCGGACCAGTCGATCTTACTACTTGCTAGGGCTCTGACTGGCATTGCTTGCCGGCCATTATCCTTAACATTAAAGGTCTGGGTGTCTGCTGATTCGTCTTGAGCTGCAACAGCAGCACTAACCGCAGCTTCGTAGTCATTAGCAGTTGGTGTCTTAACATCACCTGCAGTGGCTTGTGAAGCAGCAGAAGTACTGTTGCTTTGGTTTTCAGTAGTAGCCCCCTTCAGCGTTGAAGCATTTGCTGAATTTAATGTTAAATTGTGATCAGTTTGTTTGGCATCAGTATCTGAGGAAGAAGCATTTGCGTTAACAGTAGAATCTGCAGAAGCAGTCCCTGCTGCAAATGTGAATCCAAGTAAAACAGAAGCTACACCAATTGATAATTTCTTAATGGTGAATCGCTGTTTTTTGGGTTCATATTTCTTAATCTGTTCTTCCCAGTTATTATTCGATAACATTCCTGTGTCCCCCTTTTTAGGCTAGTTTAATTAAATAAATAAACACAAATAAAAAACAATGCACATATGACTTGTTTATACTTACTAATATAAAGGTTCTAGCCCAAAAGGCAACACATTTGTGGCAGTTATTTTTTCGGTCTTTTTATCGTTTTGGCTTAAACAGTGATAAATGCCAGTAATGGCAAGGGTTTATCAATGGTCACATTTTTGCAAATTTTTTTGATTTTTTATGAACAAATGAAAAACTCTTCATGTATCAATAACCAATTTTCGCTTATCATTGTTATAGTTTTAGAAACCATAAGCCGTTCTTACTTACACAAGCGTTTTCACGTTTGCCGTTTTCTATTTTTCGTTGCAAAAATGCACTCTACTATTTGTATTCACCTATCCCATTTTAGGTATATTTATCATTTTATAAATTAAGCATGTGATATTTCAGCGCTTTGAAACAATCACAGTTCTTTCAAATTATCCACCTAGCTTTCTTATCTTCCTATTAGTGAACTACAAAAAAGGACAACAGACACTCGTTTTTGAGCGTTTGTTGTCCTTTTTGTGGTGTTTATTAATCTTTATTGGCGCTTCTTCTTCCGACTGGTTGCCCCAAGGACCCCAGCAAAGCCAGCTAGTCCTAAGCCAGCCATTGCCAATTCCGCCGCATTCGCATTACCAGTTTGTGGTAAGCGTTGAGCGTTGTTGGAACTTGTTGCGGCAGCTTGGCTCTGACCGCTATTAGGAACAGCATTGATAGACTGGGTATTCGTCCCCTTGCTGTGGCTTTGGGTTTCGCCGCCATTAGCATGTGGAACTACTGGTTGGACAGGTTGCTGAGCAGGGTTGTCACTAGCTGCTGCGGTATTAGCAGCGGTCTGGTTAGCGGTATTCATTCCGGCTGCGTTACCGTTCTGACTAGCGTTTTCGGCCACCCCATCGTCAGTTTGTGAAGCATCGCTCCCTGGTTGGATGGTCGAATTGTTGCCATTACCGTTGTCGCCAGCGGAGTTACCTGGTTGGGTAGCGTCATCCCCAGTAGCAGTGGAATCATTTGCTTGTGCGGCACTGCCGTTGTTTTGCACAGCATTGTCGCCGTTGTCAGCCGCACTGCTATTGTTTGTTGCAGCGGAATTGCCATTGCCTGGTTCAGCCACCTCACCGTCCCCATGTGGGTTTACCGGATTCTTGGTGCCTGGCTTGACGGCACCGCTGTCGTCTGACGTTGCGGTGCTGCCTGGTTCGGCAGTACTGCTGTTATCCGATGTTGCGGAACTGCCTGGCTTAGCGGCACTGCTGTTGTCCGAGGCAGTGGAACTACCTGGTTCAGCCGCGCTACTGTTACCTGACGTTGCGGTGCTACCTGGTTCAGCTGTACTGCTGTTGCCTGACGTTGCGGAACTGCCTGATTCAGTTGCGCTACTGTTACCTGACGCTGCAGAACTCCCTGGTTCAGCTGTACTGCTGTTGCCTGACGTTGCGGTGCTACCCGGCTTAGCGGCACTGCTGTTGTCCGATGCTGCGGAACTGCCTGGTTCAGCCGTACTACTGTTGTTTGAGGATGCAGAACTCCCTGGTTCGGCCGCACCGCTGTTATCCGACGTTGCGGAACTACTTGGCTTAGCCGCATTACTGTTACCTGACGTTGCAGAACTCCCTGGTTCAGCTGCGCTACTGTTACCTGACGTTGCAGAACTCCCTGGTTCAGCTGCGCTACTGTTACCTGACGCTGCAGAACTGCCTGGTTCAGCCGCACTGCTGTTGTCCGATGCTGCAGAACTGCCCGGTTCAGCCGTACTACTGTTGTTTGAGGATGCGGAGCTACCCGGCTTGGCCGCACTGCTGTTGTCCGAGGCTGCAGAACTGCCTGGTTCAGCTGCACTACTGTTACCTGACGCTGCGGAACTGCCCGGCTTCGTTGCGTCACTACCGGCAGCGGGTTCGATGTAAACAGTCGCATCCGCAACCGGCTTAGCACCAAAGGTAATCGTTGCTGGTACTTGTTGACCGCCAACTACTTGCCAGCCAGCAGGAACCTCAAGGTTGATGTTAACCGTTTCGCCAGTTTTCCCATTAACCGGCTGACTAGCAACGACCTGGTTATTGCCCTTGTTGACGAAGTTGATCGTCATCGTCTGGTCATCAGCGGTGTAGTTAACCGTAATGGTCATGTCCTTACTGTCCGGCGTAATCGTCGTTGCCGGTACTTTGCCATCAACTAGTTCAACCACTTGACCGTCCTGGTCCTTCGCCGTTGCCGTGTAGCCACCGCGAGTGACTGCCACTGCCGGGAAGTCGACGTTCTTTGTCCAGTCGCCATAAACAACCTTGCCAGTAGCGAGGTCCTTCGTTGCTGTCCGGTTGAACTCGGCCTTCACACTAGCAACCGTGGTGGTCTTGCCGTTGAAGACTTCGTTAATTACGTGGTTGATTACCCGGTGGGTCTGGTTGGCCTGATCCTGGTCGTTCGTTACGTCTTGGCTAGCGTGTTCCACGTAAACCGTGATGTCAGCGTGGGGCTTGGAACCAAAGCCGATACCTGATGGTACACTTTGGCTGCCAACCATCCGCCAACCCGCAGGAACTTGCAGGTTAACTGGGACGGTCTCACCAGTCTTGCCAGTAACGGTTTGGCTAGCAACGACCTCACCATGGTTGTCCTTGTTGACAAAGTTGATCGTCATGCTTTGCTCAACCGGTTCGTAAGTGACTTCGATCGTCGTTGACTTACTGTCCGGGTTAACCGTTACAGCAGGAATGGCCGTTACCACCTTGCCGTCAACCATTGCTTGGTACCCATCGCGAACAGGAATCGTAAAGGCAGCGAAGTCTTCACTTTCCTTATTCCATGGCTGGTAGCTAATCAAGCCCGTGGTTGGGTCGTAAGTACCGCCACGCATGAAGTTTGCCATGTCTTGGTGGAGGACACCGTGCTTGTAGCCGGCACCGGTGGCGTAAATCGTCCGCGTAACGGTCCGGTTGGTATCCGCATGGTTCGGGTCACCTGGTTGACCAGGGTTAACTGGCGTAGTCTTCGCTTGAACATAAACCGTAGCATCAGCGATTGGCTTTGTCCCAAAGGTGTATGAAGATGGTACTTGTTGGCCATCAGAAACTTCATAGCCTTCCGGAATCTGCAGACTAACATTAACCGTTTCGCCAGCCTTCCCGGTAACGGTCTGGCTGCCGACGACTTCACCATTAGCCTTGTTAACAAAGTTGATCGTCGTCCTTTGCGTTTGTGCTGGCTGGTCATCATTTCCATGATTACCTTGGTCAGCACTCGTTGGTTCAACAAGGATGTTCCAATCAGTTTGTGGTTGCCCACCAAAACCAATTGTCGTTGGGTAAGTCTGCCCATTAGCAATTTGCCAACCAGCAGGAACGTTCAGGTTAACCTTTACGTTCTCACCAGTCTTGCCAGTGATCGTCTGACTGCCAACTACTTGCTGGTCCTTGTTAATGTAGTTGATCTTCGCCGTTTGTTCGACCGGAACATAAACGACTTCAACTGTCTGATCGTGACTATCAAGGCCCACCGTTGCGGCTGGAACTTCAGTAACGGTCTGACCATTAACCTGGGTTACGTAGCCGTATTCTTGTTGGAGCTTGAAGGCCGCAAATTCTTGACTAGTCTGGTTCCATGGGCCGTAAGTAACTTCCCCGGTAACGGAATCGACTTGGGCCGTCCGGGTAAAGTTAGCAACGTCCTGGTGCAAGAGGATGTGCCGGCCAGTTGGGTCGGTCGCATTGATGGTCCGCTTAACGATGCGTTGGTTATCAATCGTACTTGGGTCCGTTGGCTTAGTTGGTTGACTGCCGTGATCGCCGTGATTACCCTGGTCGCCCGGTTGGTCAGGCGTGGTTGGCGTCGTCGCCTTGGCTTGAACATAAACCGTTGCGCCTGGAACTTGGTTAGCACCAAAGGTAATGGATGATGGCACTTGTTGACCACCGACTACTTCATAACCAGCTGGAACTTCCAGGTTAACGTTGACCGTCTCGCCAGTCTTCCCAGTAACGGTTTGGCTGCCGACTGGTTGCTTCGTCTTAGCATTAACGTACGTAATCGTCGTTGATTGGTCATTGGCCGTGTAGGTAACGGTGATCGTCTCGTCTTGACTATCTGGCGTAATCACGGTTGCTGGTACCTGGCCGTTTACTAAGTCAACCGCTTGACCAGCCTGGTTGTTGGCCGTTGCGGTGTACCCGCCCCGGACAACACTAACAGCTGGGAAGTCAACGTTCTTCGTCCAGTCGCCGTAAATAACCTTGCCAGTAGCGAGGTCCTTCGTCGCCGTCCGGTTAAACTCAGCCTTCACGCTGGCAACCGTGGTGGTCTTGCCGTTAAAGACTTCGTTAATTACGTGGTTGACTACCCGGTGGGTCTGGCTAGCCTGACTTGGGTCATTGGTCAAGTCTTGGCTGTCGTGTTCCACGTAAACCGTGACGTCCGCGTGGGGCTTGGAACCAAAGCCAATGCCTGATGGCACGCTCTGGCCGCCGACCATCCGCCAGCCAGCAGGAACTTGCAGGTTAACTGGCACCGTTTCACCGGTCTTGCCAGTCACGGTTTGACTGCCGACGATTTCGCTATGGTTATCCTTGTTAACAAAGTTGATCTTCATGCTTTGCTCAACTGGTTCGTAGGTGACCTCAACCGTTGTACTTTGGCTATCTGGGTTGACAGTTACGGCAGGGATTGCAGTGACCACCTTACCGTCAACTAAGGCCTGGTAGCCGTCACGAACAGGAATTTCAAAGGCCGCAAAAGTTTCGTTAGCCTTGTCCCATGGGTTGTAAGTGATGGTGTGGTTAATTGGGTCGTACATCCCCCCACGGGTGAAGTTCGCCATGTCTTGGTGGAGGACACCGTGGTTATAACCAGCGCCAGTAGCGTAGATCGTCCGGGTAACGGTCCGGTTGGTGTCCGCGTGGTTTGGATCACCTGGTTGACCAGGGTTTACTGGCGTTGCGGCTGGTTCAACGTAAACCGTCGTATCCGCGATTGGGGTGGAGCCGAAGGTGAACGATGATGGGACCTGTTGACCACTAACGACTTGGTAGTTAGCAGGCACGTTCAAGCTAACATTGACCGTCTCGCCAGTCTTCCCGGTAATCGTTTGGCTGCCGACCGTCTGCTTGGTCTGGCTGTCAACATAATTGATGTGCGTCGTCTGCCCATCAGCGGTGTAGTTAACCGTAATGGTTTGACTTGGCGTGTCAGCGGTAACTGTTTCTGCCGGAATTTGACCGTTGACTACTTCGACCGCGTGGCCATTTTGGTCAGTCACCACTGCGGTATAGCCAGCCCGGTTGACGTTTACTGCTGGGAAGCTAGTCCCCTTTGACCATTCGCCGTAAGTCTTCTTGCCAGTGACAGTATCCGTCGTAACAGTCCGACTAAATTCAACCGTAGCGCTAGCAAGCTGGCTCGTCTGGCCATCCACAACGGCATTTACCACCCGGCTAACCGTCCGCTTTTCAGTGCTCTGGCTAGTTGGGTTTGCCTTTGGTTCAACAAGGATGTTCCAGTCAGTTTGCGCCTTGCCACCGAAGCCAATTGCCGTTGGGTAGGTCTGGCCATTTACTACTTGCCAACCAGCTGGGACATCCAGGCTAACCGGCACCGTTTCACCAGTCTTCCCAGTAACGGTTTGCGTACTGATCACTTGCTGGTTGTCCTTGTTGACGTAGTTGATCTTCGCCGTTTGTTCTACTGGTACGTAAACCACTTCAATGGTTTGGTCCTTGCTGTCGAGGCCAACCGTCTCAGCTGGAACGCTCGTCACCGTCTTGCCATCGATTTGGGTTTCGTAACCGTAAGCTTGCTTCAACTGGAACTCAGGGAAGACATGGCTAGTTTCATTCCATGGGCCGTAGATCACTTTACCAGTCACAGAGTCAATGCTTGCTGGCCGGGTGAAGTTGGCGATTGCCTGGTTCAAGAGAATGTGCCGGCCGGTTGGGTCGGTTGCGTTGATCGCCCGCTTAACAACCCGTTGGTTATCAATCGTACTTGGGGTGCTTGGCTTACCTGGCTGGTCACCTGGTTGGTCAGGGTTGACTGGGTTCTTCTTGGTTTGAACGTAAACCGTTGAATCCGCAACCTGGTTGGAACCAAAGGTAATTGAGGCTGGCACTTGTTGGCCGCTAACTACTTCGTAACCGGCGGGAACTTCCAGGTTGACGCTGACTGTTTCGCCAGTCTTCCCAGTGATCGTTTGGCTGCCGACTGGTTGGTTGTTTTCTACATTGACGTAGTTGATCTTCGTTGACTGGTCGTTAGCCGTGTAGGTAACGGTAATTGTCTCGTCCTGGCTAGCTGGCGTGATCACCGTTGCCGGAACTTGACCGTTGATTAATTCAACATTTTGGCCGTCATGCGTCTTCGCAGTTGCGGTGTAGCCTGTTCGAGCAACATTAACTGCTGGGAATTCAACGTTCTTCGTCCAGTCACCGTAAACAACCTTCCCCGTAGTGAGGTCCTTCGTTGCTGTCCGGTAGAATTCGGCGTTAACGCTCGCCACAGTAACCGTTTGACCGTTGATTACTTCATTAACCACGTGCCGGATCGTCCGGTGGGTCTGGGCAGCTTGATCTTGGTCATTCGTTACGTCTTGGGTAGCGTGTTCCACGTAAATTGTGACGTCCGCGTGAGGCTTAGAACCAAAGCCAATGCCTGATGGCACGCTCTGGCCGCCGACCATCCGCCAACCCGCAGGAACTTGCAAGGTAACCGGCACCGTTTCGCCAGTCTTCCCAGCAACGGTTTGGCTGCCAATGACTTCACTGTGGTTATCCTTGTTGACAAAGTTGATCTTCATGCTTTGTTCAACCGGTTCATAGGTAACTTCAACCGTTGTTGACTTGCTGTCTGGGTTAACCGTTGTGGCCGGAATTTCAGTAACCACCTTACCGTCAACTAGGGCTTGGTAGCCATCACGAACAGGGATTTCAAAGGCCGCAAAGGTTTCATTAGCCTCGTTCCATGGATTGTAAGTGATGGTGTGGTTAATTGGGTCGTACATCCCTCCACGGGTGAAGTTTGCCATGTCTTGGTGAAGGACACCGTGGTTGTAACCAGCACCGGTGGCGTAGATCGTCCGGGTAACCGTCCGGTTGGTATCTGCGTGGTTCGGGTCACCTGGTTGGCCAGGGTTTACCGGGGTCTTAGCAGGTTCAACGTAAACCGTCGTGTCCGCAATTGGGTTAGCACCAAAGGTAAATGAGGCTGGTACCTGTTGGCCGCTAACGATTTGGTAGTTAGCTGGCACGTCGAGCTTAACGCCAACTGATTCACCAGTCTTCCCGGTAATCGTTTGGCTGCCGACCGTCTTCTTCGTCTGGCTGTCGACATAGTTGATGTGGGTAACCTGGTCGTTAGCCGTGTAGTTAACCGTAATCAGCTCATCAGCAGTGTCTGGTGTAAGCGTCGTTGCTGGAATTTGACCGTCAACAATGGCGACTTGCTGGCCGTGTTGGTCCACTGCTTGGGCGGTGTAGCCTGCTTGGGCAACCTTAACTGCCGGGGCGGTAAAGTTCTTCGTCCATGGGCCGTAAGTCGTTTCACCCGTGACGAGGTCCTTCGTCGCCGTCCGGCTAAATTCAGCGTTGATGCTTGAAAGCACCGTTGTCGTTCCGTTGATGTTGGCCTTTACTACCCGGCTAACGGTCCGGTGGGTCGCCGCCTTATCAGTAGTATCAGTAGTGTCGGCCGTCTGGTGTTCAACGTAAACCGTCGTGTCAGCAAATGGTGTGCCACCAAAGGTAAAGCTTGATGGTACTTGTTGCCCGCCGACTAATTGCCAGTTAGCAGGCACTTGGAGGGTAACGTTAACTGTCTCGCCAGTCTTCCCCGCGACGTTTTGAACGGCAACGACATTGCGGTGGTCAGCCGCATCGACGTACTTAATCTCGGTACTTTGCTCGTTAGCCTTGTAGGTGACTTCATCAGTCTGGCTAGCACTAGTTGGGGTAACATCTTCGCCAGGAATCGTCGTTGCGGCGGTACCGTTAACGTAGCTCGTGTATCCTGGAATCTGTTGAACCGCTACATCCCCAAAGTGGTGGCTTTCTTCATTCCACTTGCTGTAAGTGGTTTGTCCGGTAACAAGGTCGGTTGAGCCTGTCCGGGTGAAGGTAACCATGTCTTGGTGGGCAATCCCTTCTTGACCATCAGGGTACTTAGCGTGGACCGTCCGGGTAACGGTCTTGGACAATTCACCCTTATCGGTTGGGTTTACCGGCGTTGTCTTATGTTCAATGTAAACTGTCGCATCCCGAAGTGGGGTTGAGCCAAAGGTAAATGCGGTTGGCACGTTTTGCCCACCAGTTACTTGCCAGCCAGCAGGAACTTGGAGGTTAACGTTAACCGTTTCGGCAGTCTTCCCGGTGACCGTTTGGGTTGCAACGGTATTACTGTGGTCATTTGCGTCAACAAAGTTAATGTGGACTTGTTGCGTGTTTGCCCGGTAGGTAACGGTGTAGACCGTGTTTTGACTATCTGGCGTAACCGTTTCTGCTGGGATTAGCACGACGTTTTGCCCGTTCAATTGCGCGGTGTAGCCCGCAAGCTGGTGAACGTTGTAACCATCAAAGGTGTAGCTCTCCCGGTTCCAGTCGCCCTTGACCAGTTCGTTTGTCACCATGTCCTTGGCAACGGGGCGACTAAACTTCACCGTCATCTCCCGTAGCGGTTGACTCACACCAGTTACGGGGTTAACGCCATTGATTGTTTGCTTAACTTCCTTGACTTCTGGCTCCTGGTTAACAAACTTGTGTTGGACGTAGACGGTGGAGTCCGGAACACTGCCGGTCGTCCCGAAGGTGATTGATGATGGCACGTTTTGGCCACCGACAATTTCCCAGCCAGCTGGAACATCGAGGGTGATGTCAACGGCCTGGTTAGTCTTGCCAGTTACCGTCTGGGTCGCAACCACTTTACTGTGGTCCTTGCTGTCAACGTAATTGATCTTGGCCGTCTGCTTATTTGAAACGTAGTAAACGGTGTAAGTCCGCACGCCATCAGTAGTGTGGCTGGCCGTCATTGCCGGAATCGTCCGGGTTTGGTCGTTGGTGATGTCAGGACCTTCCACCCGTTCGATGGTGTAGCCCGGCTTTTCAGGAATCGTGAAGGCAGGGATATTGACCGTCCCGGCAAAGTCCTCGTCAACCAATTGTCCGGTAACAAGGTCCTTGTATACCCGAACTGGTGCATCAGTGGTAACACCACCGAGTTGGACAACCCGTCCATCATCGTAGTGCGCTAAGATCCGGTTACCAACGTTGACGGTCCGGTTTGCTTGGTATTCACGGCCGTGTTCGATGTAGACAGTAACGTCCGGGGTCACCGTTTGATTAAAGGTAACGTCATTTTGAACTGGTTCATCAATTGCCTTTTCCCAGTTAGTTGGCATCTGTTGGTCGATGATGTCCATGATGGCAACAGTTTGTCCTGCCTTACCGCTTAACGGGGTCGAGCCGATGATCTTACCCGTAGCCTTTTCCACAAAGTTAATGTGGATTGTTTGCTCTTGGGCTGGGTTCGTCTGATTGCCCTTGGTTGGAACGTAAACGACCGTTACAACGGAACTCTTGCTATCCGCGTTGACGTTTTCGGCTGGCAACTCAGTCACGTTTTGCCCGTCAACCTGGGTCGTGTAACCCGCCCGTTGTGGAATTTGGAAGGCGTCAATCGTCCCCTCTTGCTTCCAGTCGCCGTAAGTCATTTGACCGGTAACACTGTCCTTCATCCCGCTACGCATGAAGTCGACCCGCTGGAGGCCGATTTGCGTACCTTGTTCACCGGTTCCTTGAACGTTTGCGAGGATTTGCCGCGTAACGGTCCGGTTAAGGTCGTTGTTGGTCTTATCCCGCATAACGTAGATCTGCTGGTCAACCGTGGCCGTAGCCGGGAAAGTGTATGAAGTTGGCAATGTTGTGCCGGGAGCAACTACCCAGCCGTATGGAATATCGACGTGGACAGGAACGGTCTCACCAGTCTTCCCCGTCACGGTAGTCGTGCTGAGCAATTGACCGTTGACATTATCAAAGACGTTAAACCGAACAACCCGGTCGCCTTGTTCGTCCTGGTTGCCTTGTGATGGTTGTTCATTGTCCTTGTTGTAAATAACCGTAATGGTTGTATCTGGCGTATCAGGCGTAACCGTCATTGCAGGCAATTGCCCGTTAACAATCGCTACTTCTTGACCATTTTGGTCGTAAGCCTTCGCACTGTAGCCGTCTTGGGCAACCTTAACCGCTGGCACTTGGCGATCATTGCTCCACTTGCCGTAAATGACCGCCCCGGTAACACTATCCTTCGTCGCCGTCCGGTGGAAGGTCAGCTGGTGCTGGGAAATCATGTAATCCTGGTCGCCCATTACCCCTTTAACTGTGTAAACAACCGTCTTTTGCAGTTGGTCAGCGATACTTGGGTCGTTAGTGACATCCGTGTTGGCGTGTTCGACGTAGACCGTTTGGGCAGCGGGATCGCTCGAACCAAATGTCATTCCGTTCAGCACTTGTTGGCCGCTAACAATCTTCCAGTTAGCTGGCGTATGCAATTCAATTGCGACGTGTTGGCCGGTGTAGCCAGTAACGGTTTGGCTAGCGACAACCTTATTGTGGTCAGCTTGGTCGACATAGTTGATAACCAGCTGGTGGGTTTCCGGAGCGTAGTTAACCGTTACGGAGACTGATGGCGTATCTGCGGTTACGTCAACGGCTGCTAAGTATTGCTTGCCATTTTGGCTGATGATGTGGGCACCAGAAGCTGCCGCCTGGTAGCCAGGAACAGCAGGCACTTCAAATTGACCAAAGGAAGTAACCTTGTTTTGGTGTTCGTCAACAGTGTTAGCTTCCCAGTCGCTGTACGTCGCGGTATTGGAAACCTTGTCCGTAGTCTTGTTCCGGTAGTAGGTGACCGCCTGGCTGTACTTTTGTGGTGCTTCACCAGGGAAGTTATAGGTGATCTCACGGGTGATCTTGCGGTAGACGTCACGGTCTTCCTTGTGTTGGAAGCCGTATTCAACTTCCTTTTGGTGTTCAACTAATACATCAATTGGGTTGGCGTTGGCTTGGAGGACCGCCGTTGTTTGCACACTTTGCCCACCGACTAATTGCCAGTTTGCAGGAGCGTGTAAGTTATTGTAAATGTCAACGACTGTCCCCACCTTGCCAGTGAATGGCTGGGTGCCGACAACTTCATTCGTGTTCGCGTTGTTCACGTAGCGCACGATTTGGGTGGCATCCTGGTCAGTCGCAGCACTATTAGCAGCCGGTGCGGAACTCGGTGTGGCAGTTGAACTTGCGTTGGCCTGGACTAATGACTGGTTAAGCGCCGCCGCAACCCGTTGTTCGTACGAGTTTGCTTGATCCTGCTTGATGTCATCAGCAGAAGCTTGACTAGCAGCTGGTGTCGTCGATGCAGTAGATGCTGATGCGGCAGTAGTCGTCAAGGTTGCCTGACTGGCAGTTGCGACCGTCGCGTTATTGTCTTGGTTGGCGGCCCCTTCTTCAGGCTTTACCCCTTGTTGGTTGCCGTCGTCCGCAGAAGCGGTGCTGGTGCCGGCAAAGGCAAAACCAAGTAATACAGAAGCTACCCCTATCGTCAACTTCTTCAGTGTGAACCGTTGTTTCTTCGGTTCATACTTATCGATACGGGCACGCCAATTATTATGTGATAACATAATTTAATTTCCCCTCACAATCAAACTAGAGTATATAAGATAAATAAACACACAAAATTTACAAAATAAATTATCTATACCCTTTTAATATATAACTTTTGGCTAAAATATCAATTCGCTTATCATCTGAAATGCGCTTTCGTAATTCCCTCAAAGAAGGTTGATATATTGCGGTTACGGCTTTCAACGAAGGTGGCACAAATAATAACAATTTTTTTATTTTAGAAAACACATGAAAAATATATCATATGTAAAAAATATTATCTTATCAGTTGCTATCGGCAAGAAACGTTATCCAGGAAACATCAGGGTAATGAATTTAAAAATATCACCACTCATTTCTGCAATTTCGGCTATCTACCATTAACGATTTCCACGAAAAACGGCCCCTCACGATGAAGAGCCTTTAATAACAAACGAAAAAAGCGTGAACACTGAAGTGCCCTACAATTGTTAGACAAAAGTCTAATGATTGTGGAGGCACTTTTTTGTATGACCAAATATAAAGCGGAACTGAAAGCCCAAATCGTCCATGAATACCTTTCAACCTCTCAAAGTACTTATGATTTAAGTAAAAAATATAAAATTAGTGAACGACGTATCGCTGAATGGGTACAAAGATACCAGCTGAGCGGTGTCGACGCACTTAAAAAACGTCAACACAAACGAACATTCACCACTGATTTTAAATTAAATGTGATAGACTACTACCAAACTCATGAGGAATCAATGGCTGAAGTAGCGTCTCGATTTGATATTTTAGTAGCTCAAATCTCTACTTGGCGCTCACAATTTGCGCGAGACGGCATTACAGCCTTGAAGCCTCACCCGAAAGGTAGGCCGTCTAAAGTGAAACATACTAAGAAGCAGGTTCGTCAACTCGCCAATAAAAGTGAGTTAGAACGATTGAAGGAAGAATTAGCGAAGAAAAATCAAGAACTTTACGATACCAAGTTGGAGCGGGATATCTTAAAAAAATCGCTGTCCCTGTTCGGACCCTCAAAGCCAGAAAGAAAACCCAAATAGTGGATCAGATCAGGGACGATCAATCGCAACGCCCAAAGAAACAACGTTATAAGGTTGGCGATATTCTCAAAGCTATCGAACTGCCCAAGGCAACCTATCATGATGAACGTAACCGAATCGCTAATCATCATGATAAATATACTGAAGTAAAGAAAGTGATTCTTCAAATCGCGCAGCGATTTCAGTTTCGCGGGCGTTGGATCGCGGGCTATCGTCGTATTCAAATGGAACTAGATAAATTAGGAATACACTTGTCTGGTGATACGATTCGCAAGTTAATGCACGAATTAAACATTCAAGTAAGTTTATATAATCGCCATCGTAATGGTAAATATTCATCTTATCAGGGTACGATTGGTAAAATTGCGGATAATAAATTGAAACAAAAATTCAATGAGAAACGACCTTACCGTGTTATCCATACTGATGTAACACAGGTTCGCTTAGCAGATCGTCAATGGGCTTACATCTCAGTAATGATTGATGAAGCTAGTCAAGAAATTCTGGCCCTTCAGATTAGCAATAGCCCGAATAAGGATCTAATTACACGAACACTAAAAGAATTAATTAACAATTTACCTGATGCCGCTCACCCAATCATTCATTCAGATCAAGGGTGGCACTATCAGTTAGGTTACTATACCCAAAAATTAGCCGAGCATCAGTTTATTCAAAGCATGTCGCGCAAAGGAAACTGCTTAGATAACGCACCAGTTGAAAGTTTCTTTCACTTATTCAAGACTGAATTACTGGCTGGTTTCCCACCATGTAAAGACATCGCGGAATTAACCGAGCTTGCGCAAAAATATGTAGAGTATTTTAACAATGTCAGAATAACCTTAAAAACAAAAGGCATGACTCCAGTTGAATACCGGAATCACACCTTAGTAGCTTAATAATTTAATTTTGTCTAACTTTTGTCTTGCACTTCAACACTCATTGAGCATTCACGCTTTTCTCGTTTGACACAGGTATCGAAAGTTAATAATTCAAAGGGGGATAAGAATTATTTGTCTGTGTCACGCTTCTTCAAACCACCGAGGCCGAAGAGACTTGCTAATGAAGCAAGGCCTAAGCCTAATACAGCAGTTTCCTTAGAAGCGTTGTTACCAGTTTGTGGCAACTTCTTAGCACTAGCTTGGCTACCGTTGTTAGTAGCAGGAGCCTTTACGTTAGCGTTAGTGTTGGTGTTAGCTACCGCACCAGTGTTTTGGTTACTGTTTTCTTCACCCTTGTTGTTAGCTGGAGCTTCAACATGGACAGTGACAGTAACGTTGTAGGTTGAACCATCTGGGAATGTTACTTGAACGATTCCAGTGTGGTCACCTGGGGTATTTACATCTGGTTCTTGTAACCATTCGTAGGTCGTACCAGTTGGCATCTGATCCTTGTTGGCGATTGCGTCACCGGCGTCAGGCAATACACCTTCAGTGGTCGTAATGTCTTGGCCCTTTGGCGTTACGGAGTTGATGGTTACCTTAACGATATCCTTTGAACCGTCTGGGTAAGTTACCACAACATCTTCTTCATGTTCGCCAGCGTTTTGAACGTCTTGGGCAACCTTAGCAGGATCGAGCCAGTCAACCTTGGTACCTTCTGGCAAGTCATCTAAGTTCTTGATACCTTGAGAAGGTTCAGGAACCTTACCAGTAGGTTCAGTAATCGGTTGTGTTTGTGGTTCGTACTTGTCAGCGTCTGAAGTTACAGTGATTGTGACATCAACAGTATCTTGTGAGCCGTCTGGGTAGGTTACCACAACCGTAGCAGTTTGCTTACCAACCTTGTTCGTGTCAGGAGCAGTCTTCCATTCGTACTTAGTACCCTTTGGAAGGTCGCCCTTGTTCTTGATTGCAGTTGCTGCATCAGGAACCTTGGCACCCTTGTCAACAGTGATGTCTTGACCTTGTGGTTCGTTAGCTTCTGCCTGGCTGGTTACGTGGACAGTCGTTTCAACTTCATCCTTGGAACCATCTGGGTAGGTAACCACAATCGTTGCAGTCTTGTCACCTGGCGTCGTTGTGTCAACTGGTGTCTTCCAGTCGTAACTAGTACCTTCTGGAAGGTCACCCTTGTTCTTAATCCCATCAGCAGCGTTTGGTTGACCGCCTTCTGGAACAGTTACCGGTTGTGCTTGTGGGTTGAACTTGTCAGCGTCAGTGTTACCTGGAGTAACTTTGGTAGTGACAATTACCTGAACATCAACCTTGTCCTTAGAACCGTCTGGGTAGTTAACCGTAATCGTTTCAGTGTAAGTACCTGGCTTATTGACGTCATCCTTAACTTGGTCTGGGTTAGTCCAAGTTGCAGTCGTGCCGGCTGGAAGGTCGTCCATGTTCTTGATACCTTCCTTAGCATCTGGAACATTTCCTTCAACAGTCTTTACTGGTTGACCTTCTGGAGTGTACTTGTCAGCGTCGGTTGGGTCACCGTAGTTAACAGTAGTAGGCACTTCGATTGGATCTTGACCTGGAACAGTGACTACAACAGTTGTTGGTTGATCACCCTTCTTAGTTGGATCTGGTTCTTCACCTGGCTTCCACGTTACGGTAGTGCCATCTGGCAAGTTTTCTGGATCCTTGATCGTATCCTTTGGATCAGTTGGGCTATCAACGTGGTCCTTAGGGGCAACCACAACAATGGTTGCTGTGGTTTGATCAGTAGTACCATCCGTGTAAGTTACAGTTACAGGAACTGTGATTACTTGGGTAGTAGAATCTGCTGGAACCGTTGTAGTGATGGTACCAGTTGATGGGTCAACATTTACCCAACTTGGTACATTTGCACCGTCAGTAATCTTGTAAGTTACATCACCGGCAGCAGGCTTGTCACCATTGTAAGTAACATCGGTAGTAGTTGTCTTACCTGGAGTTGTTACTACTTCTGGGTATGATGGAGCATACTGGGTAGCATCAGTTGGTGCGTAGTTGATCGTTACAGTTGCGTCCTTCGTGTCCGCAGTAACAGCTTGTGCATCAACCTTGGCTTGACTTGCAACGTAGCCGGCAAATTCTGGAGCAGTGAATTCTGCCCATGAGTCTGCAGAACCCTTAGCAAGTTCCCAAGCACCGTAGCTTAACGTTTCGTTAGTGACAGCATCAACCGTCTTAGACCGAACGAATGATACGCTTTGGACAGTGCTATCACTCTTACCAGTCAATGGGTTAACAACGATGATTGTCCGACTAACTGTCTTAGCCATGTCATCAGTTGCGTCCTTGTCACCTGGGTTGATCGTCTTTACACCATCAACGTAGGTTACGTTAACCGTTGTATCAGCAGTTTCAGCATTAACTGCGTTATTAGCAGCAACACTTGTTGCCTTTACACCATCAACTTCAGACTCGTAGTTAGCAAGTTGTGGAACATCGTATTCTGCCCAGTTAGCATCTGAACCGTCAGCTAATTGCCATTTACCATAAGAAATTACTTGGTTAGTAGCTGCATCAATCGTCTTCGTCCGTACGAAGTTAACTGTTTGCTTAATATCCTTAGTAGTACCATCAGGGTTAGTTACATGGATTGTCCGTGTTGGGTTAGCAAACATGTCAGGGTTTTCAGTTGGGTTAGTTGTCCCTGGCGTGATCGTCTTGATGACGTCAGTGTAGTTTACGACGTAGGTTACGTTTTCAGTATCGGCCGTAATTCCTTCTTGAGCAGGAATTTGGGTTGTCTTAACCCCCGCAATCTCAGAAACATAGTTGTCAATTTGCGGAATGTCGTATTGTGGCCAATCAGCTGGAGAACCACTTTGCAACGTCCAGTTACCAAAGCTAATAGTTTCACCCGTTACAGCATCAACTGTCTTTGTCCGAACAAAGTGAACAGTTTGCGTATCAGTGACAGCTTTAGCGCCTGGTATGTTCCGAGTGATTGTCCGCGTTGGGTTAGTAAACATGTCATCAGTTGCGTCTTTGTCACCTGGGTTGATTACCCGTGTACCGTTAGTAACATGAACACTAACAACAACATTATCTTGACTGCCGTCATTGTAAGTAATTGTTACAGGAACTTCATAGTCACCCTTAGCAGTTGGGTTTACTGTTATTACACCAGTTGTTGGATCAATTGATGCAGCAACCTCAGGCTTAACATCACCTAACTCATAACTCTTAACAGGAACATTAGTAGCAGGCTTGCCATCCTCGCCAGTGAATGTAGGTGTTGAGGTTGCTGAGTGATTTACAGTAGTTGATACTGATGGATAAGCTGGTGTGTATGCCTCGGCATCAGTCTTAGTTTCTTCTGGCGCAGTGACCTTCACAGTTGCAGTTGCCGGTTCACTACTCTTGTCTGGGTAGTTTACCGTTACTGGGATTGCAATTGATTGACCTGGAGTTGCATCGGCTGGGACAGTGTAAGTAATCTCACCAGTTGTTGGGTTTACTGTTACGCCTTCTGGAGCCTTTGGACCTGCAACGTAAGTAGTGCCTTCTGGCGCAGTTGCTGGCTTACCATTGTTATCAGTAAATGTTGGTGCTGGAATAGTGATAGTTTGACCTGGCTTACCATCAACAGTCTTGTAAGTTGGCGTGTACTTGTCGGCATCCTTAGCTTGGTCTGCTGGAACAACATTAATGTTCTTACCAGCAATTTCGATGTTCAAGTAAGTTGGCTTGCCATTAGTTTGGTCCTTGAAGGTGATAACGATCATTGCGTCCTTGCCGTTTTCAGGTGCAGTTGCCCAAGTCTTAGAAGCAATTTGTTCAGTTGGGATGTTGTTATCTACTAATTGAGCAAATTGTTCGTCAGTAACAGTGGTGCTGCCTTCGATAACCGTAGCTGGAGTCTTAACATCAGCCTTCGCACCGGCACCCTTTGCGGTAATCGTGAATGAGTTAGTAGTTACCTTACCATTCTTCGAACCAAGGACATTCTTAGCAGCGTCATTGTTGGTGAAGTCAACGACAACTTGATTATTGTCAATCGTCTTACCAGCAGCAGTTGCAGTTGGAACAACCGTGTCTGGCGCAGTCTTCCAAGATACAGTTGCAGGATCAACAGTTACAGGTGTTGCTGTAGTTGAGAGCTTGCCATCCTTGTCGAATGAGTATGCATTAGCAGTTACAGTAACATCACTAACCGGAACAGTTTGCGTAACGTCTGAAGTTTCGTGAGCCTTAGCCTTTGAACCATCAACAGTAGTTACGATAGCACCGTTGTCACCCCAAGTTACGGTTTGGTCACCGTTTGCGTCAGTAACAAATACTGGAGCTGTAACAGTTTCCACGCTACCGTCCTTGTAAGTTACTTCAACTGGGATGTTGTAAGCACCAACCTCGGTATCCGTTGTTGGCTTCAATGTAAGGGTACCGTCGTTAGCAACAGTTACCCATGTTGGAGTATCGTTAGTTGCCTTGTAAGTGGCAGTTACATCAGTTGGAGCTGCATTACCCTTACCGTCAACCAACGTAGGTGAAACTGTCTTAGTTTCGCCTTGCTTTACATCAGTACCAGCGTATTGTGCGTTGTACTGGCTCGCATCGTTGTGGTAATCAATTACATTAGCATTGGCTGGAATGGCAATGTTCAAGTAGTTGTTTTCACCATTTGTCTTATCCTTAAAGGTAATCTTAACAACAGCAACATTACCATCCTTATCAGCCTTCAAAGCACCATTTTCAGGTGTTGGTTTAGTTGCCCAACTGTAACCAGTAACCTCTTGGTCAGCTGGCAAGCTGTCTAAGTGAGTGTGGTTAATGATGGACTTGAACTGGTCTTGACTAAAGTTATCAATACCATTTTGACCATTAACTGTGACTTTAGCATCCTTTTGAGCTTCGGCACCCATGAAGTCGTAGAATGCGTTGACCCATGACTTGTAGTTAGGTGTTAAGCCAAGTGCACTAGCAGCAGCATCAGTCAAGCTGAAGTTGATACGGTATCTGGAGTTACCTGGCAAGCTTTGATTAGTTTGAGTCTTCTCTAGTTCACTATTGTGATCAGTTGAAGCGGTAGTAGCTGGGTGACCATCACTCTGAATGGTATTCCAATTAGTATTTGGCACTTCAACACCATTGTCATTGGTTTGCCATACATAAGTGATGTCAGTACTCTTAAGCGTCTTTACACCATTATCAGTTTTAGCTTCATAATCCTGATTTGCTTCGTTCCAAGTATAAACTACCTTAGCACCTTCATATTGCTTAGTTTCGTGGTTGTAACCATCTTGGTAAGTAATAGTATCAAAGTGGTGAGCAGCAGCTGTTGGGTAACTGTCGTTAGTAGTCTTATGGAGAGTCCGCGGATCACCAACAAAACTTACAGTGGATTGGTCTCCGTAGTAAGTGTGATGACTTTCACCATTTGTATCCCCTGTTACAACTACTGTTGCTTGCGTAGTATCCTTTGAACCATCTGCGTAAGTAATTGTTACCGGAACAGTGTACGTACCAGGTGTTACATCTGTAGTTGGTGTAACGGTAAGGTCACCATTGAAGTTGCCATTATCATCTTTATTAGGAGTAATCCAATTTACAGTAGTTGAAACATCCTTAAGACCAGTTGGATCTGTTGCACCTTCTGAGTTAGTCCAAGTTACTGGATCAGGAACGGGTTCACCAACAGTGGCGTCAACTTGCTTGTAGCTTGGTTCATGTTCTTCATTTTGGAAATGATCTACAACGTTAAATGGAATTACAACATAATCAGCTGAGCCATCGTTGTAAACAATAGTAGCCACGCGTCCGTTCATCACAGTAGTCTTCTTACCGTCAGCACTTGTAACTTCATAGCTTGCAGGTGATTCTGCTAAGGTACCATCGGCATTTAACTTAGGTTGGAGCCCATCCATATACTTAAGTTGATTGTAAACATTGGTTTGAGCTTCCGTTGGATCAACATAAGTTACATTGCCTTGTGCATCAACTGATTTAGCCTTACCGTCTTTATTAAAGTCCGTAGTATCCCAGTCAATCCCCCATGAAGACTTGCTCCAATTAACAATCTTCTTACCATTACTATCTATAGCATCATTATCAACAGTTGTACCATCAAACTTAGATAAGTTTTCAATACCATCTTTTGGCGTAAAGTCGGTTACTCGCTTATCAACTGTAGTTTTAATAGTCTTAGCGTTTGGATTGTAAAGAGTTGATTCTTCTAATTGAACACCATGGTCTGTAACCTTTTGACCAAATGATACACGGCGCGGTGCGGACCAACTAAAGTCATTAGTAAATTGAGCTAAACGACTAGCCTTTACACCACCCATTGAGTCACCAGTGTATGACCCATTCTTGTATTCGTAGTCTTTACCTTCGAATGGAGCAAGTTGTGCTTCCGCGTTAGCTTGCGACAATGGTTTATTCCAATAATCCGACTTTAAGAAGCCATCGCCATTAAAGTATATAGTATTCTTGTCACCTAAGGTAGCACCTGCTGGTAAGAAATTACTGTAGTAGTCACCACCAGCTGATTGAGTTTGTAAACTCTTAATAAACCAAGCTTCATCTGGCTTTTCAGTTGCATTCTGACCATTCCACTGTGCCAATGGAGTACCATTTTGTGGAATACCGTTAATTATAACTTGGTTTTGCTTTATACCTTCTTCACGAATCAAGGAACCTCTTTGTGAACCTGTACGTTGTAAGTTCACATATGCTGGGTTAGTAAAAATAATTTGGTTCTTAGTACTGGTACCATTCATCTGAATTAAACCAAAAATACTTACTTCATTACGAGGCCCAACCCACGCAATTGAGTTGTTAACATTAGTAATATTTGCATTAACAAATGAGTTTTGCGAATTATCTTGGAGGTCTAAGACAGCACCGTCACCAACTTCAAAAGTAAAAACATTCTTCTCACTACCAGCAGATGCATTACCATAAGAGATTAATGGTGAGAACGCTCTTTTATCCTTGTTAGTAACTTGACGGTTTACAACTAGCGAACCATCAACTTTTAAGGTTGATGGGATATTATTTGCACCTGAAGCAAGTTGATAACTCCGACCTGCACCTAAAGTAATCGGAGCAAAGTGCCAACCTTGGGTAGTATAAGTTGCATTAGTCCATGCCCATTCACCGTTTCCATCGCCTTGGTTATCCTGTGCTGTTTTAATATTTACCTTACCGGATTTATTGATGTATAGGTTTTCAGCTTGGATAGCACTTGAATTACCATCAGCTAAATCTTCATTTAAAGTACCGTCAACATTTACTGAGCCATAAGTAGCTTGCTTTGGAGTACCACCTGTTGTTAATTTAGTGACAATACCACGAACATCGGTACTTTTACCATTCAAATTAACAGTAGCACCTTTGGCAATATTAACAGCCTTTTCAGTATCAGTGTCTTCCTGGGTTGTCTTAATCATATTACCCTTTTGGCTTCCTGCCGTTTTACCAGTATTAGTCATACTGATTGTAGTAGTTGAACCTTCCTCAAAGGCAACATGACCTGCACGAACCGTCTCATACTCAATACTATTATTAATATTATTGATAGTGTTATTTCCACTGAAGTTAACTTTATTTTGTGTATCAACTAAGCTACCGTTATTGATTGTAGCATCAACGCTGTTAATATTTGTTATACCAGAAATATTAGTAGCAAAGTCACCATTAGTCGTAGTAACGTTGGACTGATTAATAGTAACATTACCAGTCTGTTGTTCACCTGGTTTTGCTGAAGTTGCTCCTTTTACATTAGCAATCCCAGCCTTAGCATTAATAGTAGAGCCATCTACAATAACGTCACCATTTACGTTAATAGCAAAATTACCTTCAGGAACATCAACGTTAACGTCATTTACAGTTAAGCCGTTAGCAACACCAGAAACAAAGTCGCCCTTTGCCACCTGTGAGCCTTTAAGAATATTTGCTACATTAACGGTGTTTGCATTCTTGATAAACGATCCATTGCCACTCAATGTAACTACTGTACCATTGTTAGACCCGAGCGTTACATTCATTCCACTCTCTGCTAAAGATCCATCAGTAATATTAATGTTTTTAATGTTATTAAAGGCAATAGAACTCTTAGCTGCATTTTCAGAACTAACACCGTTAATTCCACCGGCTAAGTATACTGGTGAAGTCCCTTTCGATACTATTTCATCAAAGTTTTCAAAAGTAATATTCCATGGACCCTTGGCATTCGTATAATTAGGATTATACAATCCAATATACCAATTACCCATATTCAATTTATGGTTTTGTCCATCAATTGTTAAAGTCCGTGCTAGTCCCTCAGACCATTTATAATTACTTTCTAGAGCTTTATGATTACCAGCTCCGAGTTCCCATTGTGCTAATCCTGAACCTTTAAAGTTACCCGTTGTACCACCGGTCCAAAGGCCCTTAGGTGCATCAGCTTGCTCACTAGTCATATTAGCCAAATCAATATCACTAGTTAAAACAATCTTATTAACATCCTTATTAACAATAGCTTTACTTAACCCATAATAGCCATCAATAGTAGCAACACCATTTTCAACATTATACAGATTGCCACCAATACCCGCTTGAGTTGCTGGCTCACCTGCTAATAAATTAACATGACTTAACATTGCCTGAGCATCAGGACTAAGCTTGCTCATTTTATCTTGAAGTGCGCTCATCGCTGCTTCACGATCAGCATCAGTCATTGTGTTTGCTTTAGCCTCAAGATCTTGAATATCTTTGGTAACCTGATCAAGTGTTACTTGTTCTGCAGCACTTTGATCTGAGACAGCTGGTTCAGTTGCCTTTTGATTTTCTGAACTAGCTGGTGCCTGGTTATTTACCGCATCAACAGATGGTGTTTCGTCTTGCTTAACACCATCTGTCTGTCCACCGTTTTCGTTCATCGCGATGTACTTGTCACTTGCTGGTGATGCAACATCAGCTTGCTTATTAGCATCAGCAGCCCCCGTTTGAGGAGTTTGCTGATTAGCATTAGCATCATTAGTACTTGGCAAAACAGCCTTGTTTTCACTATTAGCTGTGCCATTACCCGTAGCTGTTTCAGCTGGAGCAGACGGTGTTTCATCAGCACTTGCGGATGCGTTCAATCCCATAAACGTGAATCCGATTAATACAGAAGCGACCCCTACAGTTAACTTCTTGATGGCAAAACGTTGTTTCTTAGGCTCTTGCTTCCGAAACTGTTCTTGCCGATTGTTTTTCGATAACATATTAAATTGTCCCCCTTTAGTGCATTGCACTATAAAAATAGATTTATATCTTACAAGAGAAAGGATACCCCCATCGGTTGGCACTTACAATTGGTTAATAACAAGAAAAGTCGCAAAGTACTGTTACACCAGCATTTCGCTGGTATTAATTTTTTTATTTCACATGAAACTTTTTTCATATGTATGTAAAAGGATAACTACTGATTAATGAATCACGGCGGAATAATTGTAAACCGCGGACAAGCATAACTCTGCCTACACCGCGCTTTGACGGCATTTAAAGCTACTTTAGAGAGTGATTAATTTTGCTAACCTGACTTGCCGTAATCAAATGAGTTAGCGCAAAAGTTGTATCACCTTATTCATTAACCAAGCTCCTATCAAACGGGTATTTATGGTGGCTAAGCACGGTTCGCTAGGCTTTCGCAGCGTTTCTATTAGTTAATTTATATCTCGCTTTCCCGAGCGGAATTGGCGCTGATTGCTAAATTTGATTAATGACTCGATAAAAGCCTTCCCTTTTTGAACACTACGCGTGGCAAAAGGGAAGGCTTATTGGGTAAGATTCTGTTTTATGAACGGGAAGCTGGAATTGCTTCCTAGTTAATGTGGATATATGATGCAGCGACTTCGCTGGAAGGCTGGTAGCGGGTCTTGGTGAATGGTCGCAGCGGGCAGCCTATTTCCAGTTAAGGCTTGCGCCAGATTACGAATCCTCTTTAATCCCTGATTCGTTGCCGGCACGATGCTGTTTTAATATCCATCTCGTACACATATTGCTGGCCTTAATCAACCAAGCGGGGCGTTATCGGGTTAACTTTTGATAGTATTTCTCAGCTTGGGCTGGTGAAAGCTCGAGGATTTGTTCCATAAAGTTAATGACTTCTTCGCGAGACTTTCCGCCATTGATTAGCTTTTGGATTATTTGTCGTTCAGTCTTAGGTTTGCCTTGGCTTAAGCCTTCTTCGATACCGGCTGCTCGACCTTCTTTAATTCCAGCAGCCTTACCTTGACTTAATCCTTTTTCTAATCCTTGGCTTAACCCTTGCTCCTTAGCCAGCGCAATGCTATTCTCAATATCCATCTCGTACAATGACCGTTGCATATATTCTCTCCTCCATTTCGAAGAGGTTACTTTATTGCAGCTTGATAATAACTTTCTGCTTGTTTAGTTGTAAGGTTACGAGTCTTAACAAGAAAATTGATTATCTGGTCGTGTTGCTGCCCTATGTCAAGCAGACCACGAACCATCGCTACCCGTTCTTCATATTCCGCTGCTGCTTTACCTTGGTTCAACCCTTTTTTTAGTCCCCGGTTCAAGCCTTCTTCGATACCGGCTGCTCGACCTTCTTTAATCCCAGCAGCCTTACCTTGACTCAGCCCTTGTTCCTTAGCCAACGCAATACTATTTTCGATATCCATTTCGTACAATGACCGTTGCATATATTCTCTCCTCCATTTCCGATTTTGCTTGTAATGAAGGCTTTGTTACTTATCAGCGAGAAAAGATTCGGCTTCTTTACTGGAAAGTTGATACAGTTCCATCAGATTTTGCTTAATAGTCGCTTTGGGTGTTCCAAGCCGCTCAAGAGAATAGATTAGGTTATGGATCCCGCGCGTTCTTTCTTCTGCTTTACCTTGACTCAAGCCTTCTTCGATACCGACTGCTCGACCTTCTTTAATACCGGCAGCTTTGCCTTGACTCAGCCCCTTTTCTAATCCTTGACTCAACCCTTGTTCTAACCCTTGCTCCTTTGCCAACGCAATACTATTTTCAATATCCATCTCGTACAATGATCGTTGCATATATTCTCTCCTCCATTTCCTGTTTTGCTTAACGAAAGGAGAAGTTACCGGGTTAATTCTTGGTAGTATTTCTCAGCTTGGGCTGGTGGAAGATCCAGAATTTGTTCCATAAAGTTAATTACTTCTTCTCGGGACTTCCCGCCATTGATTAGCTTTTGAATTATTTGCCGTTCTTTTTTGGCTTCACCTTGACTTAAGCCTTCTTCGATCCCGACTGCTCGGCCTTCTTTAATCCCGGCAGCCTTTCCTTGACTCAACCCTTCTTTAATTCCAGCTGCCTTTCCTTGACTCAATCCTTCTTTAATTCCAGCTGCCTTTCCTTGACTCAGCCCCTTTTCTAAACCTTGTTCCCTAGCCAACGCAATACTGTTTTCAATATCCATTTCGTACAATGATCGTTGCATATATTCTCTCCTCCATTTCCGGTTTTGCTTAACGAAGGTGATTCTCTTCTCTAATTGTACGATAAAATCGTCGTCGTCACCAACTTGGCGGTTCGCAATCACGTCGAGAAATTGTTGCAACTTAGGGTTCACTTCCTGGCGCAAGCTAGTCACGTCAAACACTAGCGTTTGTTCCCCATCAGCGTATACGGCGTCAGGGTGGTCTTTAATTCGTCGTTCAATCTGATACTCTTGGTCACCGAAGCCAAAGGGGTCAAAACAACAGAAGAAGATCACGTAAGAATTATCCGCCGTTGCGTAATTTTGCCCCTTTTCATAACAGTCCATCGCAAGGTTCGCGTGGTAAAAGCGGATTCGCTGCGGCAAATTATGTTTATCGACTACTTGCATCTCAATGTCGTAACGGTTCCGCTGGTCATCTTCAACATAGATATCCAGTCGCACTCCTTTAGCGTCGTGGCTACTGGTGAACTCCTGCTGGCTAACCACCTGCTTAACTCGCTTGATATTTAAAGCAGGTAAAACTCGCCGCAACACTTCCAGGGTAATCCGCTTATCCAACATCACCTTATTGAAAACAAAGTCGTTGGCTAACCCGGCTTCTTCCCAGCTGCGACGCGCCTGTGCTAATAATTTTGAATTTGGCATTTTGCACCTCCTAATAGATATATACGTAAAAAGACGCAAAATGCACTAAAATTTTTTCAATTAGGAAAGTACGGAGCATCCCAAAATATCTTTAAACAACAAAGAGGTTGAGTCACTGCTCAACCTCATCAATTCAAGTTTAAAAACCAACGTTTATCATGGATTCGTCATTATGAATAAAGATAGCGCCGCGATTGCCTGGCTGTTTCTCCCAATCCGCAAGCGGCTCCCCGTTAAAGAATAACCGCTTAGCCTCAATCTCGCCCATTACCGACTGGTCGGTAAAAACCGTCACACTACTAAGGTCTGTCTCCAGCGGATAGCCCGTCCGCGGGTCAAGCAGGTGGTGGTAACGACGACCATTTTTAATCAGGAAACGCTCATAAATCCCCGACGTCACCGCCGAACAAGCTGGCTCCCGCACCGTCGCTAAATTTTCGCCCCGGTGAAGTTGGGGGTCTTGAACACCGATAATCCACTGCCCATCATCACGGCGCGGTGACTTGCCGACAAAGAGGAGGTTGCCACCCAGGTCGATAATCCCGGCTGGTACCCCGTTTTCTTCCCACAGGTCCTTGATCCGGTCAGCGATATAGCCCTTTGCAATCCCCCCGAGGTCAAGCTCCATCCCCGCCTCTTCCAGGTAGACTGTCCGAGCGGTATCATCGAGCAAGACCTTGTACGGGTCAATCAACTGCAGGCGTTGCTTAATCTCCCGATCGCTAGGGACATGGGCACCGGCAAACCCGATTTTCCACAACTTAACTAGCGGTCCGATCAAGGCATTGAAGCCGAAGTTTTCCCGGCTATACTTAACTGCTAGCTTAATCAGGTCATAGGTCGTTGGCGAAACCATCTTGGGCGTTCTTCCCGCCCCCTGGTTAACCGACATCACTTCCGACTGGTCACGGTTGACTGTCAGCTGGTCTTCAAAGTGGTCGATGAGGTCCATCGACTGCTTTAGGAGGCCAAAATACTGATTGCCATAAATTGTGAGGGTAATCCGGGTGCCAAGTGCATGATGGGTCATGACGTGGCGCTGCGCCATCAATTCACTATCCATAATTAGTTTTCTGATGCACCAGTCGTGGCATCAGCCTCTTCATCATTGGCGTCGACACTACCGGAATCAGACGCACCGGTCGTGCCATCAGTATCATCATCTTCTACTGGTGCTGCTGGAGCAACCGTTGCGGCTGCAGAGCTAGTAGCGTCCGCACTGTCATCCCCAGATTCAGAAGCACCGGTTGACGCATCAACGGCATCTTCAGCAGGTGCAGCCGGGGCATCATCATGCTTGGAAGCGCCCGTCGTGCCGTCAGTATCCCATGCCCCATTTTCAAAGAGGTTCAAGATGTATTCGACACTACCAGTAAATTCAATCGTGCCCAGGTAGTGACCATCAACGTCCCGTAATGCGTAGTACTGGATCAATGAACGGTGACCCTTCATCCATAATGGCCGGGTAACAACGTCTTTTTCACCATTCCGGAAGCTGTTGATGATCTTCATCACTGTTGGAACCGCAAAAGGTGGGTGACATTCTTGGACCGTTTCGCCAAGGGAAGCCACGTTCCGGACGTGTTCTCTGTTTGGCTTGTCAGAGTACCATGCAAAGTGGTCAGTGCTGTCGATTAAGTCAATTTCAAATGGAATTGTACTGAAGATTTGTTGAACTTCCTTCAAGCTCAGCCGGCCTGTCGGGAAGTTAATGTACGCATCACTAATTGATAGTTGTTTAACGGACATGTTCAGTCCCTCCTTATTAACATTTTCAAAAATTTGGATGTATTCGACAAAGTTCGTAAAACACTTTTCCAAGTTATCGCGCATTTCCGGATCAATCAAGCGACCATCCTTGGAGAAGGAATGGCTAGCATTCCCAATCAACACTTCATTTCCCGGAAGCAAGTTGGTGTCACAGTCTGGTGAAATCAAGATCTGCCGCATTTGGACTTGGGAACGGGCAGATGCTTGGCGACCATAGGATACCCCGACAACCATTGCAGGCTTGTGCTCCAAGACCTTGGTGTGGTATGACAACCATTCAACCGCACTCTTCAGTGCTGCTGGGACACCGTGATCGTATTCCGGCGTGGAAAAGATGACCCCGTCGGCTTCCTTAACCTTTTGCTTTAACTTCCAGACTTCCGTTTGCTCCTCTAGGGGAACATCAACCCCAAAGGCGGGCAGCTGGCTGATTTCACTAACTTCAATCTCAGCCATTTGGCGGAAGTGCTTCTTCATGAACTTCAGCAAAATCCGGTTATAGGAGAAATCAGCATTAGTCCCCACAAGTGCAAGAATTTTCATTACGCTTCCGCCCCTTTCTTCTCTTGGACCATCCGATCAATTGCCTTGGCATAACGCTTAAATTCGCGAACACACTTTTCAAGGAATTGGATCGTCCGTTCATCAGTAATCTCGCCATCTTCAGTCATGATGCTCTTCACATTTGACATGAAGAACTCTTCATTTTGGAAGATGTAAGCATTCACCCCGGGAGAAATCAAAATATCCCGTAGCTGAACTTGGGAACGGGATGAACCCTGGTCATGGGTAGAAGCCCCGATGATCATTACCGGCTTATCCTGGAGGGGATGAACTTCGTATGATAGCCATTCAACCAGACTCTTTAATGCAGAAGTGATTGAGTGGTTGTATTCTGGACTAGCAATAATAACAGCGTCCGCCCCGGCAACACGGCGGTCAATGTCAGCAACGACTTCCGGAATTTTACCCTTGAAGTTTTCGTTGAACATTGGCACTGGACGGATATCAATAACATCAACATCATCATCGCTAAAATGACGGGCAACAAATTTTAGCAACATTCGATTATAGGAATGGTTAGCATTTGACCCAGCAATTGCAGCAATTTTCAAAAGTGTCACTTCCTTATAATTAATTTATGCAACATTTCACATTGTTATTCTACTATATTTTGGCGCCGCAAAAAATAGGTTATTAGCAAAACGTTAACTTATTGGACGATTTTAAAAGTTTTGGTTATGAAATTAGTGGTAGATCGGTCGAGCAATATCCCGTTTACTTCTATAGTATTAATATTGTGACCGCCAAGTTGAGTCCGCCGCTGAGTTTGTCGTAGAATTAAGGGCGGAATAACACAATTATTAGCATAAAACGAGTTAGCAAAGTTGCGCTACTGGGCTAATTTGCCACCCGACCAATTTAGCAGATTTGTCGGGTATCAGATTAGCAGTAAGCAGCCCCGCCCTCGCTTTTGTTATGCTAAAATATAAGCACTATCATATTAAGAACGGAGAAATAACATGACGCAATCTAAAGAACGCGAACAAGACGTTGATGTCTGGGTCGGCAAACGCTTCCCCCTTACCATCCGTCGTCTAGGAGTAAATGGGCACGGGATTGGCTACTTTAAGCATAAGGTCTGCTTTGTCCCGGGAGCCCTTCCCGACGAAGTGATTGTCGCAGAAGTTACGCGGGTCCTCCCCCGCTACCTCGAAGCAAAGATCCACCGGATTCGGAAAAAGAGCCGCTACCGGGTAACGCCCCGTGATGCCTACGCCGACATTGCCGGGGGCTTTGAGCTTGAAAATCTCGCCTACCAACAACAACTAAAGTTCAAGCGGCAAGTTGTCCTCGACAGCCTCGAAAAGTTCCAGCCATATGGTTTCCGCAACTATGATGTTCGCCCAACCATCGCGGCTCCGGAACAATACGGCTACCGGAACAAGGCCCAGTTCCAGGTACGGATGGTGAACGGGAAGGTCGCCGCGGGACTATACCAGCCAAACAGCCACACCCTCGTCGATATGGAGACTTGTGCCGTCCAAATGCCACGAACGATGAAGGTGGTCCGGGCGGTCGTGAAAATGATCGCTGACCTCCAAATTCCCGTTTACGAAGAAAAGCACAACAGCGGGATTATTAAGACCCTTGCCGTCCGTGAATCCTGGTCAACCGGCGAAGTGCAGCTGACCTTCATCACGAACTCGGCTAAGCTCCCACACAAGCGCGACCTGTTAGCACGGATTGAAAAAGAGCTACCAGAAGTCGTCTCCGTGATGCAAAACGTCAATCCTGGTGACACTCCCCTTGTCTGGGGTGAGAAGATGATCCACCTTGCTGGCGAAGATGCCATTTACGAAAGCCTGATGGGGCTTGACTTCAAGCTCTCTGCCCGGTCATTTCTCCAGCTAAACCCTGAGCAGACCGAGGTCCTTTACGAACAAGCCGCGGCGGCTTTGGACCTCGACAAGGACGACACCCTCATCGATGCCTATGCTGGGATTGGGACGATTGGCCTTTCCCTGGCGCCGCGGGTCAAGGAGGTCCGGGGGATGGAAATTATCTCCGAAGCCGTTGACGACGCCAACGAAAACGCGAAGATAAACGGCATTACTAACGCCAAGTACGAGGTCGGCAAGGCGGAAGAAGTCCTTCCCCGCTGGCAAAAGGAAGGGCTCAAGTTCGATGCCCTCGTCGTCGACCCACCGCGGACTGGCCTTGATGACCAGCTAATCAAGCAAATCCTCAAGGTTAAGCCGCGGAAGTTTGCCTATGTTTCATGTGGAATGGCATCGCTGGCACGGAACCTCCGGCGGTTGACCAGTGTCTACCACGTTGACTACATTCAACCAATCGACATGATGCCCCAAACTGCCCGCTGTGAAGCCGTGGTGAAGTTATCATTACGGAAGTAAAAAATGACGCTCGGAAGATTTTCCCGGCGTCATTTTTCTTTTATCTTGCTTTTGCGACCGCAGCTTGGCCGAGGATGTTTAAGTAGTTAAATGGCCGGTCAAAGTGTGGCTGGAACAGCATATCAACGAAGGCGAGGTAATCAATCGTGTGCTTGTCCTGGATGCACAGTGACAATACGTTCGCTGACTGGGAGACATCGTGCTTACTCATTAACTGGCCACCAAGGATCTGCCGGGTCTTCTTATCCCATACCAGCGTCATCAAGACTGGCGTCGTCGTTGGCATAAACTCTGGCCGGTAGTTATCTTCGATCGTGACTGCCTCGGCATCAAAGCCAGCGTCCTTTGCGTTTTCCAGGGTTAGTCCTGATGACACCATTGTGGTTCCGTAAAGGTTCAACCCTGAACTAGACTGGGTCCCCATATCCTTCATCGTGTTACCAAACAAGTTAACCCCCACGATTGTTCCCTGGCGAATTGCGTTAGTAGCCAAGGGGATATAGGCATCCTTGCCGGTTGGGTTGTAGTGAACAGCCGTGGAATCACCAGCCGCATAAATATCTGGGTCAGAGGATTGCATGTACTCATTAGTGACGATTGCGCCATTATCATGCATCTTGACCTTTCCCTTAAGAAGGTCCGTGTTTGGCCGGAAGCCGACACATAAGATTGCAATGTCAGCATCGTAACTTCCCTTATCTGTCTTAACCGTTACCCCGGCATCACCATGATCTTCAAAACCGGTCACTCGTTGATCGAACGCGAAGTGGGCACCGTGGTCTTCAAATTGTTTTTGAATTCGGCTCGTGTACTCTTGATCAAAATACTTGTGCAACATCCGTGGTGAACCGTCAACAAGGGTAACGTCCTTATTTTGCCGCGTGTATGCTTCTACTAATTCAACTCCGATATAACCCCCACCGATGACAACGATCCGCTCTGCCTTCTTAGCAACATTAAAGAGCTCCTTTGCATGGTGGTAGTTCTTACAAAGGTAGACATGCGGACCATCGACACCAGGAATCGGTGGAATCACCGGCCATGAGCCAGTTGTGTCAACAAGCTTATCGTAATGGTCAGTTGTCGTCTCGCCGGTTACCAAGTCCGTCACCTCGACCGTCTTCGTCTGCGGATCAATATTGGTAACATTATGTTGCATCTTAACAGTCGCCCCTAGATCCGCTAACTGTTTTGGACTGGAGTAAAACATTGCGTCGGGGTCACCAACATCCCCACTCAAGTAGACCGCAATCCCACAGGAAAGGAACGAAACGTTGTCATTCCGTTCATAAATCGTTACTTCAGCCTCTGGATGGTTCTTTAAGATCTGCGTCGCGGTAATTGTCCCGGCGTGTGTACAACCAACAATAATAACCTTCATTCTTTATTCCACCTCATTTTTGTTATCAAATTCACAATTAAGTATAATGATTATTTTAAATAAATCAATATATAATTTAGGAATATTCGTTATCAAACGATAACATAAGATTCAAACAAAGGCACACACCACAACTATTCGTCCTTTTCTTGTAAACGTTTACACAATCTGAAAAATAATCTATAATAGAGACAATAATCACTAGTAAAAGGGGCCCATCATGAAACCAACAATTAAGGACATCGCGGAACGGGCAAATGTTTCCACCGCCACCGTCTCCCGTGTCTTATCGAAAAAGAAAAGTTCGTACCGCCCGGAAACAGCGGAAAAGATTAGGGCAATCGCCAAGGAACTCGGCTATACCAAAAATATTGCTGCGGCAGAACTCGCCGCGAAGAGTAGCAAGCTTATCGCGGTCATCCTCAATAACACCCAGACTAATTTTTCCAACGAAATCATTGACGCTATCCAGGAAACGACCGATAAAGCTGGCTACCAAATGTTCATCCTCTATGCCGGCAACCACAACGCCCGCCTGCTCAACCAGGCGATTAGTGTTGCCCTGGAACGCCATGTTGCGGGGATCCTCCTGCTCGCCACCTCCCTTGATGAACAAGCGGCGACGACCCTCCGCGAAGCGAACGTCCCGTGCCGCCTAGTTTCGATTTACGACCAGACGAACCCCCGCTACGCCGCCTTTAAGTTCATTAGCTCTAACAACGAGCGCATTGGTTACCTGGCGGCAAGTTACCTCATCGACCATGGGCACCAGCGAATTGGCCTTGCCGGCATCGACCATTCGTGTACCGGCCAGCAACGGCTAGCTGGCTACCAAAAGGCCCTCGCTAAACACGGGCTACCGTTTGATCCTGCCCTTGTCCAGTACGGTGACTATAGCTACGGTCCCCAACAAAGCATCCTCAAGGCCTACCAGGACCTGCAAATTGACGCGGTCATTACTGCCAGTGACATGGTGGCAGTTGGGATCATTAAGGAGGCCCACCTCTTAGGGATTGAAGTTCCCGCTGACCTCTCCTTAGTCAGCATCGACGGGACCTTCCTCTGTGACATCACCGTTCCGACCATCACCAGCGTGACCCAGAATTTCTACCAAATGGGCCTTGTTGCGGCGACTAGCCTACTTGAGGACCACGAATCACAATTCATCCCGGTGCAGGTGACCGAACGAGCCAGTGTGCAAAAAATTTAAATTAAAAAGTGTCAATGACCGTCGTCGCGTCATTGACACTTTTTAATTATTTTTCTTCAAATGTTGCCGTTACGTCATCTTGCTGATTGTCATCCTCAGCATCACCGCCCCGGTAACGGTCACCAGCTAACTGGCGGTAATAATTAGCATTGGTCGTGTAAATATATGGAAAGACCCATAAGTTTGCAATTCCAATTGTTAGTATTCCAAGAAGCACCCACCCCAAGAAGCTCAGCTGAAGGATAAAGTACTCGGCCTTATGACCATCCATCAACTTCCGGCTCTCAGTAATCGCCTCGTTAGCAGAAATCTGCTGACCACTATCGAGTTTGTCTTTAATAATAAAAGACGTCTGGGAATAGGAGAAAATCTTAATAATCCCGGGAATAATCAGCAAAAGGGTCCAGAGGGTTAAGTAAACCCACATTAAAACCATCATGATAAATGATACTTTAAACCGGTCAGCGCGAACGGACGCTAAGATTCCAGCAAAATTAGCATTATCGGTATCACCGTCCGCGAGGGCCAGGGAGGTATACTCCCAACTAATCGATATCATTCCCACGATAATTGAATAAATCGCTACGATAATCAGCCCGGTACCATTATCTTCAGCAAAGTGTAGCATAATTGCCAGTGCTTCGTATACAAGGGCAATCCCCACGGACCAGCCCCAGTTACCACGCAAGTTTTGCTTCGCCTTATTTTTTAATTCTGCTCGTGTCATAAATACTCCTCATTTCTTTATAATTCCCCTGCCTCAATCTTAGCATATCTCCAAGGGCATTAATATATCCGTGCCAGTCGTAGTTCTGCGATCAGCGTTTTTTATTTAGGTCCTTTAAATCTCTATTTAATCTGCTATAATACTAAAAAACATTTATGCAGGAATATGCCAAACCAGGTGAATGTCATGCATAAAAATACAAATTATTCTTGACACAGGAATAAAAATACAGTACTTTAGTATCAATCAATCCTTTAATTTGGTCCCGTGAGGCTAACAAGGTCAGCGTTGTTATACTATATTGAAAATATTAATATATATTTAATTTCTTTGTATACGCTTAGCCCATCACTCATGGATTAAGCGTTTTTTATTAAACTTTTTTCAACGCCGAGCTAGTTTTTACGATCAGTGGAAGGGTTTTGTAAGAAAGGATGAAACTCATGAAACGATATTTAATTCTAGAAGACGGTACTGTTTACCCTGGTGAAGGTTTTGGTGCCGACACCCTGACCGTTGGTGAGGTCGTCTTCACTACCGGGATGGTCGGCTACCAAGAGGCAATCACCGACCAATCCTACGCCAACCAAATCCTTGTATTCACCAACCCCTTAATCGGCAACTACGGCATTAACAGCGAGGATAACGAAACCCTCCAGCCGCAAATCAAAGGGGTTATCTGCCACCAAGTTGCCCGGGTACCGAGCAACTGGCGAATGACGGAAGCACTCCCATCCTTTTTAACAAAGCACCACATTCCCGGTATCCAGGGAATCGATACCCGGGAACTCGTTCAAAAGATCCGGCAACACGGCACCCTCCGTGGCACCATCACCGATAGTGCCGCTAATGTTAGCAAGGTCGTTGAAGAACTAAAGCAGGCGATCCCGACCAAGGGGATCATTAGCAAGGTCTCGACAAAGCAGGCCTATGTTAACCCTGGCCTGCAACGCAACGTGGTCGTCATCGACTTCGGGATGAAAACCAGCATTCTCCGCGAGCTAAATAAGCGCGACTGCAATGTTACCGTCCTCCCGGCCAACGTTACCGCTCGCCAAGTAATGGACCTCCACCCTGACGGCGTCCTCCTCTCCAACGGTCCTGGTGACCCGAGTGAGATGACTAGCGCCGCGGCAATGGTCGCCAAAATCGAACAGCAGGTCCCCGTCTTTGGCATCTGCATGGGCCACCAGGTCTTTGCCCTAGCCAATGGTGCGAAGACTTACAAGATGAAGTTCGGCCACCGGGGCTTTAACCACCCCGTCCGGGACCTCGCCACCAGCAAAATTGCCTTCACCTCCCAGAACCACGGCTTTGCGGTCGACCCGTCGTCAATCGTCGATTCAGACCTGCGGATTACCCATATCGAAATCAACGATGGGACTGTCGAGGGGTTAGTACATATCAAGTACCCGGCATTTTCCGTCCAGTTTCACCCTGACGCCGCACCGGGTCCCCATGATGCCGCAGCGTTATTCGACAAGTTCATGAAGATGATTGATGACCACAAGGAGGTACAAACTTATGCCGAAGCGTAATGATATCCACAAAATTTTAGTAATCGGTTCAGGGCCAATCATCATTGGACAAGCTGCGGAATTTGACTACTCCGGCACCCAGGCCTGCCTCGCATTACGAGAGGAGGGCTATGAGACCGTCCTCGTCAATTCTAACCCCGCAACGATCATGACCGACACGGAAATTGCTGACCATGTCTACATCGAACCGCTGACTGTTGCTGCCGTTTCCCGGATCATCCGGAAGGAATATCCAGACGCAATCTTGCCGACCCTGGGCGGTCAGATCGGGTTAAACCTCGCTGTCGCCCTCTCGAAGACCGGGATTCTCGACGAATTAGGGATCGAACTCCTCGGGACAAAGCTGGCTTCAATCGATGAAGCTGAAGACCGGGAAAAGTTCAAGGAACTGATGAACCGCCTCGGTGAGCCTGTCCCCGCATCACAGACCGTTTCAACCATTGACGAGGCCCTGGCATTTGCCAAGCAGATCGGTTACCCGGTCATTGTCCGGCCAGCATTTACGATGGGCGGAACCGGGGGCGGGATCTGCGCTAACGAAAAAGAACTTCAAGCGATCGCTAAAAACGGGCTGGAGCTTTCCCCCGCAACCCAGTGCCTAATTGAAAAGTCGATTGCGGGCTATAAGGAAGTTGAATTTGAAGTGATGCGGGACGCCGCCGATAACGTGATGGTCGTTTGCTGCATGGAAAACTTCGACCCGGTCGGCATCCACACCGGGGACTCAATTGTCTTTGCCCCGAACCAAACGCTGACCGACCGGGAATACCAGCTGCTACGGGATTGTGCCCTCAAACTTATCCGGGCGCTAAAAATCGAAGGTGGGTGCAACGTCCAACTGGCCCTCGACCCTAACAGCTACCATTACGACGTGATTGAAGTTAACCCGCGGGTCTCCCGGTCTTCCGCGCTAGCATCCAAGGCGACCGGTTACCCGATCGCGAAGATGGCGGCCAAAATTGCGGTTGGCTTGACCCTCGATGAGATCAAAAACCCGGTCACTAAGACCACCTATGCCGAATTCGAACCCGCCTTGGACTATGTCGTCTGCAAGATCCCCCGCTGGCCATTTGATAAGTTTACCCACGCTGACCGCCAACTCGGTAGTCAGATGAAGGCCACCGGGGAGGTCATGGCGATTGGCCGGACCGCGGAAGAAGCCTTACAAAAAGCAGTCCGCTCCCTTGAGATTGACCAGCATGACCTCTTCTCCGCCGAAGCACACACCGCTAGTGACGACCAGCTGCAAAATAAGCTGATTCACGCCCAGGATGACCGCCTCTTCTACCTTGCAGAAGCATTCCGCCGTGGCTACACCCTTGACCAGGTCCATAATTTCACTAAGATCAACCACTACTTCCTCGACATCGTTAAGCACCTGGTGGAACTGGAAACAGCCCTCAAGGAGAAGCCAAGCGATGTTAACACCCTCGCTGTCGCCAAAAAATACGGGTTTAGCGACACCACCATCGCCACACTCTGGCAAACGACCGCTGACGATGTGCGGGCCATCCGCAAGGCCAAGCAAATCCTGCCAACCTACAAGATGATTGACACCTGCGCAGCGGAGTTTGCTTCCACGACCCCTTACTTTTACAGCTCGTACGACCACGAAAACGAAAGTCAGCGGACGAAGAAGCCATCAATCCTCGTTATCGGTTCCGGCCCAATCAGGATCGGTCAGGGGGTTGAATTTGACTACGCGACCGTCCACAGTGTCAAGGCCATTCAACGCGCTGGCTACGAAGCGATTGTGATGAATTCCAACCCCGAAACGGTCTCAACTGACTTTTCCGTCTCGGATAAGCTCTACTTTGAACCATTAACATTAGAAGACGTCCTCAACGTCATCGACCTCGAGCAACCAGTGGGGGTCATCGTCCAATTCGGTGGGCAAACGGCCATCAACCTTGCCGCCGGACTAGCAGCACACGGGGTCAAAATCCTCGGGACAACCGTCAAGGACCTGGACGCTGCTGAGGACCGGGAAGCCTTCGATAAGGTAATCAACGACCTTCAGTTAAAGCAGCCACGGGGCTTGACCGCCACTAACCACCAGGACGTGATCAAGGCCGCTGCTGAAATCGGCTACCCAGTTCTCGTCCGGCCCAGCTACGTCCTCGGGGGCAAGGCGATGGAAATTGTCTACAACCAAGATGAGCTAGGGCAATACCTCAAGCAAAACGCTACAGTCACCGCTGACCACCCAATCCTGATTGATGCCTACCTTGAAGGGAAGGAATGTGAAGTCGATGCAATTTGCGATGGTCACGACGTCCTCTTACCTGGCATTATGGAACACATTGAGCACGCGGGGGTCCACTCCGGTGACTCAATGGCCGTCTACCCACCGCAACACTTCGATCAGCAGGTCAAGCAACAGATTGTGGATGCCACCAAGAAGTTGGCAGTTGCCCTCAAATGTGTCGGCATTATGAATATCCAGTTCATCGTCCACGACCATGAAGTCTACGTGCTGGAAGTCAACCCACGGGCAAGCCGGACCGTCCCATTTCTCAGCAAAATCACTGGCATTGAAATGGCCCAGGTCGCAACCCGCGTTATTCTTGGCCAGTCATTAAAGGAGCAAGGATACCAGGATGGCCTTTACCCCGAGCCAGCGATGATCCACGTCAAGGCACCGGTCTTCTCCTTTAATAAGCTTGCCGATGTTGACGCCTACCTCGGTCCCGAGATGAAGTCGACTGGGGAAGTAATGGGCAGCGACCGGACTTACGAAAAGGCCCTCGATAAGGCATTTGCTGGTGCCCACATCCAGGTGCCAAACTACGGGAGGGTCCTCTTTACAATTGAAGAAAATGACCAAGAAGTGACCTTGCCAATTGTCCGCCGCTTCGCAAAGATCGGCTACCAAGTACTGACGACCCCCGCAACAGCCGCCTTTCTTAAAGCGCACGGGATCCATGTTGCGACGACGGTCCACAACGTTGACGAAATCAACCAATTGCTCAAGGCAGGAAAAATTGACCTGGTCGTTAACACGATGCGCCATGACTACCAACAAGGCTCAACCGGCTTCCAAATTCGCCAAGACGCCATCGCCCAAAATGTTCCATTAATGACCGCCCTCGATACCGTCCGTGCCCTTTTACAGGTAAAGGAAAGCCAATCATTTGCCGCGGTAACAATTGAATAAATTCTTAATTATCAGTAAATATCCGCATGCCTCAGGACAAAAATGACCGGCGCATGCGGATTTATTTGCCTAATATTCACTAACAAGAAATAAGCAAATTACTCCCAAAAGCCCGAAAATCGATCGTCTTTTGGAATCCGTTACAAATTTAGGCCATCACAAGGATCCGAAAAAGCTGTTTTTCCTAAAAAAATTTTATAGCAAGCAACCAACAATGCTAACGGTTGCTTTTTTTATTTTTAAAAAACTTTTATTGACAAATCTTAGGAAAGCGCTTACGAAAAGTCATGTAAAAACTTAAAGGAGATGCAGAAATGGTAAAACGTGAAGAGAAGAATATTCTTTGGTTTGATGAACTGCACCGCACTGATGTCAATTTAGTCGGTGGTAAATCCTCGTCACTAGGGGAAATGACATCCGCAATGAATGTCCCTGTCCCTTACGGTTTTGCAACTACTACTCATGCCTACCGGCAATTCATGGCCGCGACTGGTCTTAACGATCAGATCAATGACCTCCTCGCCGGCTTAGACGACTATGAGGATGCCGACAAATTGCACAGTACATGTGTGAAGATTCGTCAGCTGATCACGGAAGCGCAAATGCCCGCCGAAGTTGCCGCGGAAATCAAACAAGCATACGCGGCCCTGGCAGACAAAGTTGGGCAAGACGAACCATTTGTGGCAATCAGGTCGAGTGCGACGGCAGAGGACCTGCCAAACGCCTCCTTCGCCGGCCAGCAAGAATCTTACCTCAACATTCGTGGCGCCGAGATGGTCCTAAAGAAGGTTCAGGAATGCTTTGCATCTCTGTTTACGGACCGGGCAACCTACTACCGGCACAAGCAAAACTTCCCCCACGAAAAAGTCGCCCTCTCCGCCGCAGTCCAGATGATGGTCTTCTCCAAGGCTTCGGGGGTGATGTTCTCCATCAACGTTGCCAACGGTGATGACTCCCAGATGGTCATTGACAGCATTTGGGGGCTTGGCGAATACATCGTTCTCGGGAAAGTTACCCCGGACCACTTCGTCATTGATAAGCAAACCCTCCAGGTGGTGGATAAGGCAATCGTCAATAAGCCGGTCGAACTTCTCCGCAAGCCTGGTGGCGGTGTTTTCGAAAGCACGGTGCCAGCTGAGCGCGCTAGTCAGCCAGCCTTGACACCAGAACAGGTCCAAGAACTTGCCGGTTATGCCAAGCAGATTGAAGAGCATTATGGTTGCTACATGGACATGGAATTTGCCCTCGATTCAGTAACCGACCGCCTCTGGTTAGTCCAAGCCCGCCCCGAAACTGTTTGGTCCAATAAGAACAAGAAAGGTCCGCAAATGACAAACGATAACAAGAAAACAACAAGTGCGAAGGCAATCGTCAAGGGTCTCCCGGCTAGTCCTGGTCTCGCCAGTGGTAAAGTCCACGTGATTGCGGATCCAAAGGACATCGACAAGTTCAAGGATGGCGAAATTCTCGTTACCCTGATGACTTCACCAGACTGGGTACCCGCAATGAAGAAGGCAGCGGCCATCATCACGGACAACGGGGGAATGACCTGCCACGCCGCCATTGTTTCCCGGGAAATGCAAATTCCATGTATTGTCGGGACCAAGAGTTGCGGGAAGGCCGTAATGGCAACCCTCCACGACGGCGACACCGTCACGGTCGACTCGAAGAACGGGGTCGTCTACGAAGGCGACATCATGGACCAGCTCTCCACCGCTAAGCCGGCTGCCGACAATACCGGCCAAGCGGTCGCCGAATACTTTGCCCCAACCGGGACGAAGGTCATGATGAACCTCGGTGACCCTGACCTTGCTGATAAATACGCTAGCCTTCCTGCTGATGGAATTGGGCTAATGCGGGAGGAATTCCTCTGGACGACCTATATCCACCAGCACCCCCTTTACCTAATCGAAACCGGCCACCCAGAAACAGTCGTTGATATGTTGGCGGACGGGATTGCAAAAGCAGCCCGGGCAATTAGTCCGCGCCCAATCGTCCTCCGCCTCTCCGACTTCAAGTCAAGCGAGTACCGGAACCTGACGGGTGGTGAAAAATACGAACCACACGAACCGGCCGACTTACTCGGCTGGCGGGGCGCTTCCCGGTACTACGACCCAAAGTATGTCGAAGCATTTAAGCTTGAACTGGCGGCCATCAAGAAGGTCCGGAATGAATTTGGCCTAAAGAACCTTAACGTGATGATCCCGTTTGTGCGGACCGTCGACGAGATTCAAAAGGTTACTGCAATCATGGCGGCAGAAGGACTACAACGGAGCGCAGACTTCAAGGTCTACATGATGGCAGAAATTCCAAGCAACATCATCCTCGCCGACCAGTTTAACCCATACATCGATGGTTACTCGATCGGTTCAAATGACCTCGCAATGCTCATCCTTGGTTGTGACCGGAACAATGACACGGTTGCTCACCTCTTTGATGAACGAAACGCAGCGGTCAAGCGGGCAATCAGCCACTTGATCAAGACCGCCCACAAGGACGACAAGACCGTTTCGATCTGTGGTCAGGCACCATCAGAATACCCAGAATTCACTAATTTCTTAATTCAACAGGGCATCGACTACGTTTCCGTTAACCCTGACATGGTTAAGGAAACTAAGCGCAACGTCGCCCACTACGAACAACGGCTCCTGCTTGACTACGCAACTGGCAAAGGGCGGCAAGCAAGCGAGCAATATAACTGGTAGTTACACAAGAAAGGACTGTAATAATGCAAATTTTTGTTGATATTAATGCTGCAAATGATGGTAACGGAACCCAGGCACGCCCATTCAAACACATCCAAGAAGCGGCGGACATCGCGATGCCTGGCGACTACATCAGCGTGCTCCCTGGTACCTACCGTGAAGAAGTCCACCCCCGCCACTCCGGGACTACCGATAAACCAATCATCTACTCATCGGCAGTGCAAAACGCGGCCATCATTACCGGGGCAGAGCGGATCACGGACTGGCAACAGGTCAGTGATCACGTGTGGACAGTCACTATTCCTAACAGTCGTTTCGGGCACTACAATCCCTACACGACACTTGCGGACCACACCTTTGACCACGCGGGCGAAGTATTTCTCAACAATAAGGCCATGTACGAAGTTGACAGCCGAGCCAAGGTTGACACACCGGTAAAGAATGAACTTTCCCGGGACAAGTCCTTCACGACTTACACTTGGTACACTCAGCAGCTGACTGGCAAGGATGCCACCGTTATCTATGCCAACTTCCAGGGGAAAGACCCGAACAGCGAAAATGTCGAACTGACCTTCCGGGAAACTTGTTTCTCCCCTGTTCGCCCCGGCGTTGATAACATCGTCATTTCAAGTTTTTCAATGACTAAGGCAGCCTGTCAGTGGGCATCAGCTAGCTACAACAAGGGACTTATCAGCACTAACTGCGGTGCGGGCTGGAAGATCACCAACTGTGACGTCTCCCATGCCAAGTGTTCCGGGATCTCCCTTGGCCGTTATGCCAAAGTGCCAACAGGCGACCTTGAAGCAAGCAAGCCACTCCGTCACCGGCTACGGAACAACACGATTCACGACTGTGGTCAGACCGGGATTATCGGGGTCGACGGGAACTCGTCACCGTTGATTGAACATAACAGTATTTTTAATATCAACATTCGGCAAAACCTTGTCGGGGAAGAAGTCAGTGCGATCAACCTCTTCCCATCAATCGGCGCAATCATCGCCCGCAACTGCATCCACGACTGTACGCGTGGCCTCTGGCTTGGCGGGAAGGTTGCCCGGACACGGATTTCCCGGAACGTCTTCTACAACAACTCCCTGCCACACGACTTCAAGATTACCAAGGCGAATAAGCAGGCCCTCTTGATCGGTTTAGGTGAAGATATCCACATTCAAAAGTCGGCTGGTTTCACGGTGATCGAAAATAACCTCCTCCTCTCCGACCGGGCACTCAAGTTAGAAAGCAAGGGAATCCTCCTGCTGCACAACCTCATCAACGGGAGTACCGAATGGCTCAGCAGCAATGCCAGTGCTGGCAGCGATGCTTACTACCACCGGATCTACCAACCAAGCAGCAAGGCGGACGGTGACAACTCATCATACTTCTTCAACAATATCTTCATCCGCAAGAGCCTTCGTGATGAGATGAAGAAGCTGATCGCCATCGCCGAAGAACAAACCGCAAACGCCGCAACGGCCGACCAATTTACTGCTGACGGCAACCACTTCTTTGCTGCCCAGACGGCTAACCAGCATAACGAAATCAACCACAATAAGCTCGGCAACGTCTACCTCGACGACCAGCTCCAAAACGTTGACATTACCATCAAAACGACTGGTAAAGGGGTCTTCATCGACAGTAACCTCGACAGTTTACTTGCAGAAGACACGGGCCACGCAATTTCAATGGGGAAGTCCGCTAATGGCGCCACTGCCTTTAACACTGACTTCCTCGGCCACCAGCGCGAAGGGGTCCGCGTAACTGCTGGCCCATTTGACCACAAACACGAATACCAAAAATGCCTATTTAAGCTATTTTTATAAAAAGGAGTAACCACAATGCGAAAACCATTTATTATTGCTAACTGGAAAATGAATAAGGACGTCCACGAATCGATGCGGTTCGTCGAAGCAATCAAGAACAAGCTGCCAGTCGACCAAGAAATCGGGATTGCTCCCCAGGCAGTTTCCCTTTACAACATGAAGTTGACCGCGGGTAACTCAAACCTCCAGATTATCGCCCAAAATGCCTCTGCCCAGGCAGACGGCCCATACACTGGTGAGATCAGTCTCCGCACCCTCGTTGACGCGGGCGCAACCTACGTGATGCTCGGTCACTTGGAACGGCGCCGCCTTTTCAACGAGAGTAACCTGGTCATCAACGAAAAGGTACTGGCCGCCCTTGACGCCGGAATCACCCCGATCATCTGTACCGATGAAGAGATGGTCCAAACCGAAATTAACGGGGAAATCCACTACGTTTTCCAGCAACTCAAGACGGTCTTAAACGGGGTCAGCCCTGACCAACTCAAGGATATCGTCATTTCATACGAACCAAGTTGGGCAGTCGGCAGCAAGCATACCGCCAACCCGGATATTGCTGAGGCTGGTTGTCGGCAAATCCGGCAGAGTCTCGCCGATAGTTATAACTACGATGTCGCAGACCAAGTCCGGATCCTTTACGGGGGTAGCGTTAACCCGCAAAACATCCAGGAGATTATGGCAAAACCAAACGTTGACGGTGCCTTAATCGGCCGCGCCAGCCTGGACGTCAACAATTTCTTACAGATGATCAACTACCAGCAGCAAGCACAACTTCAAGCTGCACAAGCAATTTAACAAGGAAGGGATAACAACAATGGCTTATTTTGACAACGGTAACGCACTTTTTGCAGATGCACGGAAGAATCACTACGCAATCGGGGCATATAACATCAACAACCTTGAATGGACACGGGCCATTCTCCGGGCGGCCGCCGAAACGAACACCCCTGTTTTAGTACAGGTCTCAATGGGCGCCGCAAAGTACATGGGGGGCTATAAGTTCGTCAAGGACATGGTTGCCGACCAGATGGACGCAATGGACATTACTGTTCCGGTCGTTCTCCACCTTGACCATGGGGACTACGATGCCGCAATCGAATGCATTAATTTAGGTTACTCCTCAGTAATGTTCGACGGCCACAAGTTGCCAATCGAGGAAAACTATGCTAAGACAAAGAAGGTTGTTGACCTTGCCCACTCCCGGGGAATCTCCGTTGAGGCCGAAATCGGCAAGATCGGTGAAAACCAGGATACCGGTAGTGGTGAACTGGCAGATGTGGAAGATGCCAAGGCCTTTGCCGCCCTGGGCGTTGACAAGCTAGCCTGCGGGATTGGTAACATTCACGGCATTTATCCGGAAAACTGGCAGGGCTTGAACTTCCCCCGCCTCCAAGAGATTGCCTATGCAATTGATATCCCGCTGGTTCTCCACGGTGGTTCAGGCATTCCACAAGACCAAGTCAAGAAGGCCATTTCAATGGGCGTGGCGAAGGTGAACATCAACACTGAGTTCCAATTAGCCTTCCAGGAAGCAACCCGCCGCTACATTGAAGAGCAACAAGACTTAAACAAGGATAAGAAGGGTTACGACCCACGGAAGCTCCTTTTGCCCGGAACTGAGGCAATTACGGAACGGATGAAAGAAATGATTGATTGGCTGGGAACCCCAGCAATTGCATAGATAGCGAGGACGATTTAATGGCAACAACAGTTTACTTTGTACGACATGGTGAAACCTACTTTAACTGCTTTGCACGGTTACAGGGTTGGTCAGACACCCCCCTCACCAAGAAGGGGGAAGAGGACGCCATCAGGGTGGGCCGGACGCTCGCCCCGTTAAAAATTGACTACTTATTTTCTAGTGACCTCAAGCGAGCGGTCGATACTGCCCGCTTGCTCATCACCCAGGTACCCGGCGCGAAAATGACGGCACCGACACAGGAGAAGTGTTTCCGGGAAACCTTCTACGGTTCATTTGAGGGCCACAGTAACGAAGAAGGAGCGATCTGGGCAAGTCACCTCGGGAAAAAGCGGCTCCGGCGAATTGGCGAAGTCATCGACGCATTTGGAATCGAAAAGTCGCATGACATGCTCAAGGAAGCTGACCCCGCCCACCTAGCAGAAGATAGTAAGCAGTTGACGACGCGAAGTCACGAGGTTATCAACCTCCTGCAACAATTGCCGGATAACAGTACCGTTGTTGTCGTTTCCCATGGTTCATTTATCCAGTACATTGCCAGTCTGTACGGTCATAAAACCTACGGCAGCCTGATGAACGGGGCAATGGCAAAATTCAAGCTGAGTGGGCACGGCGTTGAAGTTGAATCATACAATCAATTAAAACTCTAAACACTTTAATTCTCACCTTTTGCATAAGATCCGGAAGCATGTTTTCCGGATCTTTTTATTTTTATCATGGGGCTACTTAAATAATAAAATTCAGCAATCGTCACGCGAATTTTGCCTAACGTTTATCAGCAAACTTTTATAATTTTCTTTGAGCAAACGGTTGCACAATAAGAGCAAAGTAACTATACTATCGTTTGTAAGAGCTTACATCGCTCGACTGCAATTATTTTTATTCGTTAGGAGTTGTTTTGTAATGAGTCAAGAAGCGTCTGCAAAGACGGGACTGCCGACCCTCCCAAAGAGCACCATTTGGATGATTAACTTTGGTTTCCTCGGGGTCCAAATTGCCTTTACTTTACAAGGTTCACAAATGAGCCGGATTTTCCAGACGATTGGCGCCGACCCCAACAACTTGGGATGGTTCTTCTTACTACCACCTCTTGCGGGGCTGATTGTTCAACCAATCATCGGTTATTATTCTGACCGCACATGGGCACCAAAACTTGGTGGCCGGCGGTTGCCGTACCTGTTACTCGGAATGATTATCGCAGTGATCGTCATGATCCTCTTGCCAAACTCTGGTAGTTTTGGCTTTGGTTACGGGTCACTAGCCGCCCTGCTTTTCGGGGCAATTACTGTTGCCTTTCTCGACTTGTCATCGAACATGGCCATGCAGCCATTTAAGATGATGGTCGGTGACATGGTTAATGACGACCAGAAGAGTTACGCTTATGGGATTCAGAGTCTGATCTGCAACGTTGGGGCTGTTTTAGCCGCCATCTTCCCATTCCTGCTAACCTGGTGGGGGGTATCAAACACCGCCAAGAAGGGGGTTGTCCCACAATCAGTTGTTGTTTCCTTCTACGTTGGGGCAATCATCCTCGTCATCACCTGCCTCTTCACGATTTTCCGGGTTCATGAATATGATCCAGCAACGTACGCCATGTACCACGGAATTTCCGAAGACGATAACAAGGAAGGTGGCAACTGGCTTACCCTCTTAAAGCATGCACCAAAGGTATTCTGGAACGTTGCACTGGTTCAATTCTTCTGCTGGTTCTCCTTCCAGTACCTCTCAACCTATGCTGTCGGGGCAATTGCCAAGAACGTTTGGCACACGACCGTTGCCTCATCTGCCGCTTACCAGTCCGCTGGTAACTGGTACGGGGTTATGACCGCCGTCCAATCAATCGCCGCCGTTGTTTGGTCATACGTCCTTGCGAAAGTACCAAACAACCGGCACAAGGCTGGTTACTCAATTAGTCTTTTGCTCGGGGCAATTGGTTACACTTCCATCTTCTTTATCCACTCACAAAATGCCCTTGTCTTCTCATTCATCCTGATCGGGATTGCATGGGCGTCAATGAACACTTACCCACTGACAATGGTTACGAACGCCTTGTCTGGTAAGCACATGGGAACTTACCTGGGACTCTTCAATGGTTCAATCTGTGTTCCACAAATGGTTGCATCATTGCTTAGTTTCGGTCTCTTCCCACTCCTTGGTAGTTCCCAAGTTAACATGATGTTAGTCACTGGGATTTCTGCTCTTCTTGGGGCAATCGCCGTTCTCTTCATCAAGGAAACTTACCAAGAATAGTCCACGTGCCAGTTTTTGGCACAGGGATTTACCAAAATTTTCTTCTATCACAAAAGCAGGATTGCCTTAATGGTGATCCTGCTTTTGCTTTGGCTAGCAACACTAGGACAATTTCTTCCCCCTTTCGCTGTGGGTGCCCCCTAAGGACTTTGCATCCCCCATAATAGATTAGACCGGATTACACTTAACCAGCTGCAGATATTCATTGATTCTCCCTAATAACTACAAAGGGCTCACGACACATTCTAATGTCGTGAGCCCTTTGGCGCATTACAGAGATATTTTTAGTATTGAGGAGAGTTGTCTAGTCTAGTTATGCCTTCTTAACAGTAACCCCTTCGTGAATTCCTTGAACGGCGAGGGCACCGAATAACAGTGAAATCCCACCGATCATCAACATCATTGGTTGGTTGTGGCCAACTAATGGGAAGATGAAGAAACTGCAAAGTGAGGCAACAATTTGGGGAACACAGATACCAACGTTGAATAACCCAAGGTAGGCACCTTCGTTCTTCCCGTTTAGCGATGATGTCAGCATCGTGAATGGGATGGTGTTGATACTAAAGTTACCAATCCCAAACATAATCATCGCGATGATTGAGGTCGTCTTGGTGGTAACAAAAGTCATCCAAATCAATCCGATCCCACCGATGATCATCCCGAACGTGTACCACTTCTTCCGCGAACCAGCCTTGGCGTGGGCGTAGATTAAGCCCCACACAATTCCGGCAATACTGTAAACGGCGGTTAAAATTCCGTACCAGTTACCGGCAGCTTGGTAGCCGGCTGAGGAAACATCAGACGTATGCCAGATGTTCCGAGCACAAGTTCCTGTCGTGTATGTCCATACATACATGATGGCGAACCAGGAGAATAATTGCACCAGGTTGATTTCCCAGAATGCCTTTGGTGCCTTCTTAACTAATTCCCAAAGGCTAACTGACTCATCTTTTGCTTGCGGGTCAATGTGGTGGTACTTAGCGTATGTTTCTGGATCGTATTCCTTAACGTTGAAGACCGTCCAGAGACCGGTGATCAGCAGGACTGCCGCTGCACAGAGGTATGACCAAATAACGGTGTTCGGGACAACCCCTTTCTTAGCAGTGTTCGACATCCCAAACATGGTGAAGATAAATGGCAAGATGGTTGCCAAAATCCCCCCACCGTTTGAGAAGACCTGTTGCCAGGACCATGCGAAGTTCTTCTGCTTGTTGTTAACCATGTCACCGACAATCATCCGTGATGGTTGCATACAGATGTTGCTAAATAAATCCATCAAGCAGACCGCCACGGCCGCGTAAATCATCGCTGCCAATGAACCATAACCAAAGCCCATTGAGCCGGAGAATGGCAGCATGATCAAAACTAAGGCCGCAATCGGCGTCCCAAATAACAGGTACGGCAGCCGCCGACCAAACCGGTTCCAGGTCCGGTCAGACATCTTCCCGAGCAATGGTTGAACGATCATCCCCATCAGTGGTGGGAAGATAAAGAAGAAACCGAGGTTGTTAGGGTTAGCACCAATTGTCTGACAGATTCGACTCATTTGTGAACTCTGCAGGGAGAATGCCATGTTGATCCCGAGAAAGGCGAAGGTTATCGCAAACAGTTCCTTTTTCGGCAAATCCGGCATCCCGGTATCCAGGTCCACTTGTTGTGTTTCAGTCTTTTTTGCTTTATCCATAATTTTTCATCCCTTAGAATTGGTAAACTTTGGCTTCGTATGGCCGGATTGTGTCATGCTGGTCATCCTCATAGTTGCTAATCAAAAGCTTAGCATCAGCAGGCACATCGTAATTTCTTTCAACAGTCTGATCAGTGTAGTTCAAGATAACTAATAAGGTTGTCTGATCATCCTTCCGGGTGTAGGCAAAGATCTCGTTATCGTCTTCGTTACCAGCGACTAACGCATACTTACCATTCGTGATGACTGGCATCGTGTGCCGGAGTTCAATCAACTTTTGGTAGTAGTAGAAGACCGAGTTCTTGTCGGCCAAGGCATTCTTAACGTTGATTTCCTTGTAATTTGGATTTACCTTTTCCCATGGAGTATGGTCAGAGAAGCCTGCGTATTCACTGTCGTCCCATTGCATTGGCGTCCGGGCATTGTCCCGAGAGTGAATAGCGATGTACTTCATCATCGTCTTACCATCAAGAAGGTGCTGATCATCTACTAGCTGGTGGTAAGCGTTGATTGATTCAAGGTCAACATAGTCTTCGAGCTTTGGGAAGTAAGCATTGGTCATCCCGATTTCTTCCCCTTCGTAGATGTATGGTGTCCCCTGCATCATGTGCATCATCGTTGCTAACATCTTCGCCGACTTTACCCGGTAGTCTTCCGTCGTGTCATTTCCAAACCGTGATACTACCCGTGGCTGGTCGTGGTTGTTCCAGTAAAGTGAGTTCCAGGCCTTGCCGTAGAGCTTTTCTTGCCACTTCGTCAAGTTTGCCCGTAAGTCCTTGAGGCTGGTCTTTTGGTCATACCACTTACCTAAGGCGGGGTTAGGGTTGCCATCAAGGCTCATGTGTTCGAATTGGAAGACCATGTTCAATTCCTTGTTATCAAGGTTGGCATACTTTTCCGCGTCAGCTGGCGTTGCCCCTGGCGTTTCCCCCACGGTGACCATCTTGTGCTTGCTCATGACGTTCTGGTTCATCTCTTGCAAGAATTCGTGGATCCGGTGACCGTTAGAAACAAGCGGTTCAACGTTACCGTACTTTTCATCGCCGCTTTGTGGTGCATCTGGCAGTCCCTCTGGCTTAGAGATTAGGTTGATAACGTCCATCCGGAAACCATCAACCCCCTTGGCTGCCCACCAGTTCATCATGTCATAAACGGTGTGCCGGACATCTGGGTTTTCCCAGTTCAAGTCAGGTTGTTCTGGGGCGAAGAGGTGTAAGTAGTACTGACTAGATTCTTCATCGTACTTCCAGGCTGCCCCGGAGAAGTATGATCCCCAGTTATTTGGTTCCTTGCCGTCCTTACCATCACGCCAGATGTAGTAGTCACGGTAAGGGTTATCCTTCCCCTTCCGGGATTCCTTAAACCAGTTATGCTGGTCTGATGTGTGGTTAACAACCAGGTCCATCACCAGCTTCATCCCCCGGTCATGAATGCCATCAATTAATTCTTGGAAGTCATCCATGCTGCCAAGTGTCGGGTTGATTGCTTCGTAGTTACTGATGTCGTAACCATTATCAACTTGTGGTGACTCGTAGATTGGGTTTAGCCAAATAATGTCCACGCCTAACTTCTTGATGTAGTCAAGGTGGTTGATGATCCCACGTAAGTCACCGACACCATCGTGGTTCGTGTCTTGGTAGCTCTTTGGGTAAATTTGATAAACAACTGAATTATTCCACCAATGATTATTTTCCATGAGTCAAAACCTCTTTTAGTAAAATTGTTAAATAATAGCTTCGTAATCAATGTAAACGTTTACTCAACTTTCAATTAAATACTAACACCTCATTTTTAAATTGCAAGGGTTTTATGTAAACGATTACAATTTTAGTAAAATAAAAAAGGAGAAATCTGCTCTTCCAGCAATTTTTCTCCTTTGATTTTTCTATCGCCGCCGCAAATGGCGCAGTGACGAACCGCGCTGGTAGCGTTCAAACCGGCCAACCCGGCGCGGTGGTCGCCTTGATGGCATCGGCAGTGGAGCGGCACTTTGCTTAACCGCTGGTTCTTCTTCGGCTGGCTTATCAGCAACCGGCTCCTCACTTACTTCAACCGCGGTCCGCGCCAAGTCCTCATCGGAAATTGGGTCTTCGGTTACCACTACCACTGGCGTTGGCGTGGTATCTTCGGTCGCGACGGTTGCCGCTTGTGGTTGCTCCTCAGCAACTTCGACGGCTTTGTCTTCTCCCTCTTCACTGGCCGTTACGATTGGTTGATCGCTAGCTGGGGCCGTGCTTGTCTTTGGCAAGAATACCTCCGTTGGTTGCATCGCAACGACCTCGTGCCCTGTTTCTGCTGGTGGGACCGGTGTTGGTGTGGCAGCAACTTCGGCGTCGCTATTGGCCGCTTTAGCCATGTTCTTCTTCAGGAGTTTAGCAAAACGCCGGTCATAGTCCGTGGCTGCTTCATCTTCTAAGTCAGTCACATCAATCCCGTTACTTTCTGCTTCCTCACCGTCATGCGCTGGCGTTGCTGCTTCTTGTTCTGCAGGCCCTGCCGTTTCATCGTCAAACGAAATAATGTACGCGGATGATTCAGGATCTGCTGCCGCTGCATCCCCAGTGGTGTCGGCATCGATCGCTTCACCGGCCAGTGAAGTGTCTTCCCAACCGTTCTCCTGGTCCACTGCGCCAGGGGCAAGTTCGTCGTAAGGCGCATCCGGGTCAACCGTCGCTGCTGAAAAGTCCCCTTCATTTACATCATCAGTCATTTCAGCATGGCGGCCTTCCTTGGCAACCGCACTGCCAGTCACCGTCATCAGCGTTTCGCTGGCGGCCGCATCGGTGGAGTTGCTCATGTAGACGTTGTTATCATCAACACCAAACAACCGGGCCCGCAAGCGCACTGCCCCGTCAAGCTCGTCATTATACTGGCCGACAATCTTAATTACGTACGAGTCATTACTATCATCAGCCCCCAGATTTAACCGCATCTTATTGTCAGCAAATGAAATCGTCCACGGTGTCGCTACCAAGTGGTCACCCTTCACAATTGGGAAGCGGTTGGTGACGTTGCGCAAGCGCCGCAAGTCAACGCCGTAGGATTGTGGCAGCTTTAAGTGGCGTGCGTTTTGGAAGACCTCAATCCGCATTGTCGTGGGGGACACAATTGCATTTGATAATTCCTCAACCATCTCACTGGTATTGAAGATGAGGTAACCGTGGTCAAGTTTCTTTTCCGCTGCATTAACGTAAAGCAAATCAGTAAAGAGCTGCCGGTCCTGGTCAAAGCTCATCATCCGACTGGAGATCCCTAAGAAGGTATCATTGCTTAAATCAGGGTAGTCAACATCAATCGTAAAATCGCGGCGGTACTTATCAATTTCAATGTAACACCGCATCCCAAATTCATTTTCTGGCACCGTCACGGGGTCAATGCTCAATTCACCATTAATTTTCCCAACAATTTGCCGGTGATCGGTAACATAATTAGTAAACGTATAAACTAATTGGTGCTTGTCCGGCTGGTAGTCACCCATCGCAATGACCACGCCGTCCTGGTCAACGTAGTCAGCAATCGGGTGCCGCGGATGCCCGTTGGCGGCCACAATCAAGTTATCAGACAACTGGACGATAAATTGGTCAGCCGGGCGAACATCCTTGGCGACGGTAAAGCTAACGTGCCACTTTACCGTATCACCCCGGGTTGGATCAAGGAAGAAGTCCGACTGTGTGTCAATCTTAACGTTATGCAAGATATGACCATCGTCATAAAATGAGCCAAACGTTAATTGTGCGGCATCTTCATGACCAGTTGTTGGGGTGGCTTCTTCTCGTGGTTGGTACGCGGCGGCTGGTTGGCTCGTTTCCGGCACACTCTGTGCAACGAGCATTAAAATTTCACACAGGTTGGGCTTAAAGACGCCTGCGTGTAAATTAAGAAGTCCATAATAAAAGTTCATTGCTTCGTAATTATCCATTTTTTCTGCCCTCACCCTTCATCATTAAGTTATCACCAGATAACGCTAAAGGGCCCGAAAAATAATTCTTCTTTTTATGTTCAGCCCTTTATTATATTATACTCAAAAATTCTTACCGTGATGATAGCTGTTGCCATTGTTCCCAAGTTTTTTCTTCACCAATGGCATTTAGCTTATCATATGCTCCGTCACTAAGTTGCTGGCGGGCATCATCATCTTGAAGCAAACCGATCACTGTATCGATAAAGGCTTGCTCATCATTCAGCGGGATTAATTCCCCGTTCACGCCTGATGTAATCATTTCTGCTGGCCCATACAGGTAATCATAGCTAACAACCGGCACCCCATGGCTCAAGGCCTCGCCCATCGCAAGGGGCTGGGCATCGATCCGGCTTGCATCGACCAATAATTGAGCCTGGTCATAGGCTTCAGCGAGGTGGACCTGGTAACCCGCAAAAACAACTGCATCCTCGAGGCCGTTATCCTTCACTCGCTGCTTATAGTTATTAACATCCTGGGGCGTGCCGTAACCATACAAGGTCAGCTTACTTGCTGGTACCGCTTGGTGGATGCGTGTAAAGATATCAATTAGTTGCCCAATTTGTTTATCTTCACCAAGCCGGCCAACATAAATCAGCTGCCCAGCTTGGCGGTCGCTTTCTGCACGCCGGGGCTGGGCATTGACCGGCACCCCGTTAATGACAATAATTGGCAACCGGTCGCCAACCTGCTGGCGCAACATCGCTGCCTGCTTCGTCGTCATGACGATAACGCCATCCCACTTACCAGCATCCGCCCCTAACGGTTGGGTAAGCATCGAATTTAACGGCCCCCGGACTAGGTCCTGCCCATCGTTTACTTGGTTCATCGGCAGCCATAAGAACTTCTTCGCCGCACTCTGCATATTTTGCACCGGGGTAATCGCCACTGCTGGCCGGTCGGCAATGAAGGTATTTCCTTCCCCGTTCGTCCGGTTAAGCTCATCCAAGAAGAACACAAAAAGGTCTTCTAGCGAATCGAAGAAGCGGTCCTCTCCCTGGTAGTGCAAGACATTCAATGAGTTAATCGGGGTATTCTTGACCGATTTAACATAGTAGCGTTCCAGGTATACTTGCTGGTCAGGGCGATAGTAGCGGGCATAAAAAAGCTGCCCGTCTTCTCCAAAGAACTCATCGACGGCTTTAAAGCCCCGGATGTCATACTTTTGCCGCAGGGTCATGTTGCCAGCCAGGTCATAGTAATCAACGTGGTTAACCTGCCCGACTGTCCCGGCCGCAAAGTGGACTTCACAGACCAACCGTTGCCCATCCTTAGCCTCGCGGTAATTATTCCCCGTCCCGACCTGGTAATCAACGGGTAAGTGGAGGTCTTCTGTCCGCAACTTTTTCCCCTGATAATCCGTTGTATCAGCAAAGAAGTCAAACATGTTAACGACGTCATCATCGGCCAAGTCAAACTTGGTAATTGTTTCATGCAAAACAGGGTCAAAGTCACGCGTCACTATTTTCGCCGGTGTATCGTGTTGGCGAAACAGTTTCACCCGCTTCATCTCAGCATGTTCAACGCTTGAATTACTGCTAAGCAGGTACTGGTTTACAAAAAAGTACACTGTTACTTAACCTCCTTTGTTTGCATATCATCAACAAGTTCTTGCCATAATTTCATTACGTTTGGCTCCGAATAGCGCTTACTGTCCTCGTATGCGTTAGCACTCATCTCCGCCAGCCGTTTTTGGTCGGTTAGCAGGCTAATAATCGCCGCTGCTAGGCCATCAATATCACCGTTTTCCGTCAACAAGCCATCCTGGTGGTCAATAACAACGTCTGCCGGGCCATACTTAATATCATTTGCCACGATCGGCAACCCGTGTGATTGCGCCTCCACCAGCGATAGGGGTAAGCCTTCCGCCCGACTTGGCAAGATCAACAGCTGGGCATCTTCATAAACCGCATTGACATCATCAGTATAGCCGTGGAATGTGACAGAATTACCAATCTGCTCTTCTTTCACCAGCTTTTCAAGGGTCTTATCGAAGTTATCGTTCGCGTATCCCCAAAAGTCCAATTTCGCGGTCGGAACCGCTTGGCGAACCCGGGGCCATGCCTTTAACAGGTGGTCCTGCTGCTTTTCTGGGGACAGCCGGGCAACCATTACTACCTGGTTAACCGTCCGCTTATTGAAGGGAACCGGCTGCTTATCAATAACGGCGGCCGGCACAATCGGTCCAGGGATCCGGTAAATCTTAACGCCCTGACCACCGAAGCGCTCTTCAACATCTGCTTGCTGTTGTGGTGTTAAGGTGATTACACCGTCCCAAGCGGTCAGGTGCTTTAGTCCCCAGTCGTAGTTATAGTTGAGTGGGGAGTGGAGCATATCGGCCGGGTTATTAACGTGGTCATTATGTAACTGGAGAGCACGGAAGACGCGGTGCTTCATGTGGAGGACCGCCCAGCCAAGCTCATAAACCCGGTCAACGACAAAGCCAACAGGGCCTTCGCCGCAGACTTGCTTGTCGCAAACTAATTCATCAAGGAAGAAGCGGGTCAACTCATCGAAGTCGCTAAAATGGTAGTCATGCCCCCGATAGTTAAAGAGGTGGTAGGTCTTGACCTCCTTGCCCCGCTTATTTTGCTGGTGAGCCAGCTGCATTGCAAGGGAACCGTCAGGACGGAAGTAATTTTCGGTGGCCATCTTTCCTTCCCAGTCGTATAACTGCTCAACCGAAATAAAGCCGCGACTATCAAACCAGCTGACCTTTAACAACTTGCCAAAGTGGTCAAAAGACTGGATATTAATCACCCGCCGGTCAGTCTCACTCCGCCGCCGGATGTACAAAACCCGCTTACCATTTTGGTAGTAGTTATAGTTAATCCCGTCAGCACGCCGTTCCCACCGGGGGTTGACCTTAACATCTTTGATTCCGATATCCTTTTGTGGTACATTGCAAGCATCTTGGAAGTAGTCAAATAGGTTAATAAAATCATGGTCATCAATCCCCGCCTCCGCCGTTACCAGGTGCAACTCGTTTGAGTACTGGCGGGTAACGATCTTCGCTGGCTGGTCATATTTTTCAAAGAGGTGCAGGCGCTTAATCTGCGCATGCTCAATCCCTGATTTATTTCGCTGAATATTATCATTTAGGAAGAAAAGCATCCCCTAGGTCCCCTTTCATGGTTATCAATTCGAGTTTACCATATAATTGTTAATATTCCTTGAAAGGTTGCGATCGTTTTCTATCACGGCGACATTGTGTTAATATTAATACTTATAGAAAGAAGTGGACGAGATATGCAAAACCCATTTGGTAACAACAATAACAACAACCAAAATCCGTTTAATTTAAACAATCTCCCCCTCCCACCAAACTACGCCAAAATCGTTAATGATCAGGGGGATATCCGCATTGCCAAAGTCGGCTTTTCGTGGACTACTCTCTGGTTTGGCCCACTGCCGGCCCTATTCCGTGGCGACTACTACAACTTTATCTTGATGATTGTCTTAGACATGGACTATGCGTTAGTCGCAATGTTTTTTGGCCTAAATTTCTTATTAGAATTCCCGTGGCCATCACTCTTCTTTTGTTTCTTCTACAACATGATGTACTTCCGGCACCTCTTTAATAAGGGTTACCGGCCCGCGGATGAACGTTCAAAAGAAATCCTGACGCGCGCAAAATACTGGAAAGAAAAATAATATAAGAAAAGCGTCCCAGCTATTTTCAAGTGGGACGCTTATTTTTTCGGGTCGCTAAAACTAATCAACTTTATTCTGCGCGCGTTCACGACGGGTAAGGGCAAACAAGATTACCGGCAAAATCACGAAGCCAAAGATCATTCCAAAGATGGCATACCAGTTTGGCACCAACTGACCGGCCTTAACGATGCTAAACTCACTCACCCAATCATACCGGATCAGCAAGAAAATCGTAATGACAACTGAAAGAGCTGGCAAAATCGCATCGGTAACGACATTCTTTTCGGCGTTAAGAACCGGTTCCTTATTCGTCCCGCGGTAAAAGCGGATGACCCCCAGCGGAATCACGATAAACTCAAAGAAGCGGACCGTTGCACTGACCACGATAATCGTTGGCAAACTGTATTGAAAGGCCATTGGAATCCCAACCGCAAGGACCAGGGTAATGATAAACGAAACTAACGGGAAATTCCGCTTTGTCCGCCGCGCAATGAACTGGGGAACCTGGTTTTCATTTGCCATCGCTTCGAGCACCCGCGGGGTATGGAACGATGCCGCCACGTTAATCCCAAACATTGAAATCAAAGCGCCGACGAGGATAAAGTCTTGCAGTACCCGGTTATGGAAAATGGCGACGATGGCGACCGTCTGCTTGGTCGTCACCATTGCCCCCGGGTCGACCATCATTGCGACCGCGATCGTCCCGATGTAAACAAGGGCGATAATCAAAATCGCCAGCGGGATCGCCCGTGGCAGGTTCTTTTCCGGTTCTTTCATGTCTTCCGACCCGGTTGCGACTGCTTCAAAACCGGTGAAGGCATAAAAGGCCGAAATGACCGCCATCACAAAGCCCGAAGTCGTAAAGGCGGGGATCAGGGGTTTACCAGTCGGTGAGACCATCTGATCAAGTTCGTTAAAGTGGTTGTCCCCCGTCTTTAAGAGGACGACCACCCCGGCCACAATAATCAGCGCTAAGGCCGCCAGTTTTCCGACCGTCGATAGGTCATTGATAACTGTAAAGACCCGCCGCCCCATCATGTTAATTGCCATGATAATTAGCATTAATACGATGAAACCAAGAGTAATATTTTCAAATGACTGGTGCCAACCAAAGATGGAGAACGTCGTCCGGATGACGCCGACGGCCATTACTCCCCAGGCAACGGAGGCCGAGAAGAAACGGACGACCCCCATGTAAAAGCCCATGTTTTCGCCATAAGCGGCCTTTGCGTAGGAATAGGCCGCCCCACTCTTACTGACATACTTTGCCGCCGCAGCAAAGGTAATCGCTAAGACAGCGGCAAAGATGGCCGCGAGGAAGTAAGCCAGCGGAGCCTTCGTGCCGACCATTGAAACAACTGAGCCGGGCGTAAGAAAGATCCCGGAACCAATGATGGAATTAATTGCCAGCAGGACAATTGACCAAAAGCCTAACTTTGTTTTTGTCATCTGCTTAGCCCTCTTTTCTCGTTTTATTGATTAAGTCAGTAAACAGCTTATTCATAATTTGGACGTTACCGTGGAGCATTTCTGGATGCCACTGCACCCCAATAATTGAGCCATCCTCATTTTCAAAGGCTTCAACCACGCCGTCCTTGGCCTGGGCTGAGATTGCTAAGCCCTTCCCCATGTTCTTGATCAGCTGGTGGTGGAAGCTATTGATTGAGATTTCCTTTTCCGCAAATAACTTTGCCAAGTAACTACCGTCGATAAGCTCGGCGGTCTGGGTCGCCAATGTCGGGGTGTGTCCCTGGTCATGCTTTAACGTCCGCTCCTGCCGGTAGCTAAGGTCCTGGTAAAGCGAGCCACCATGCGCCACGTTGATCAGCTGGGCACCGCGGCAAATCCCTAGAACGGGCAAGTGCCGTTGCTCAGCACCGGTCAGCAGGCGGATGTCAAAGCGGTCGCGTTCCGGCCAGATCATCCCAATCTTTTGTTGCGATTCCTCCCCATATAAGCGGGGATCAATGTCGTGCCCCCCGGACAAGATCAAGCCATCGACATTGGCAATTTGTGCCGCGGTGACATCCGGGTCCTCATTAAACGGAATGATATACGGGATCCCACCATTTTTGATCACCGAGTCAACATAGTCCTCGTTAACGTAGCTCCGGTAATATCCCGGCAAGGCCCCGCTATTATTAATAATTCGTGAGCCTGAAATTCCAATAATCGGTTTTCCCATTGTCTCTTCTCCTCTCGCCGTTTTCACGTTCCCTATATTAAACGTTTATAAAAAATAAGTAAATAAAATTTAGCCATTAATAAAGTGGGGTTCCAAGACTAATTGTCCTGAAGCCCCACTTTATTAATTATGTTCGATTGTCACATCTTCGTGACCATCGTACTCTTCAACCGCCACGTGGACGGTCTCATTCATCGCTGTCGGAATGTTCTTCCCAACAAAATCTGGCCGGATCGGCAGCTCACGGTGACCACGATCAACAAGGACCGCCAGGGAGATGCGCTTTGGCCGCCCCATATCCATCAATGCATCGAGTGCGGCCCGCACCGTCCGCCCGGTGAATAAAACATCATCGACGAGGATAACATGCTTATCGTTGATATCAATATCTAACTGCTCAGTCTTTACTGTTGGCTCCTGGTGGTGATCGGGAACATGACGATCATCACGATACAAGGAAACATCTAGCGCCGCAACCGGAACATCAACACCTTCCAGCTGGTTAAGCCGTTTAGCCAGCCGCTTAGCTAGGTAAATCCCGCGTGTCTTAATACCTACAAACACCAGATTATCGACACCCTTATTTTGTTCGATAATCTCATAAGTAATCCGGGTCAACGCACGCTGCATACTGGAACCATCTACAATCTCATGAGCCATCGTGTCACTTCCTTATATTATTTTTAATTGGACGTGGTGATAAAGGGCAACCCCTTCATTCCCGCTTCTTTTTCAGTCTCCCCGGCGACTACCCACCTGCCATCCGGGAATTAGGTAAATTATTAGTTTTATTTTAAGGGTCTAGCATGCCCCTGTCAATTATCCGTGCTAGCGAACTCACTTAACCATTTTTGTACTTGTTGTGAGACATTACTCCAGATTTCGGCAAAGTCACCCTCGTTTTTGAGGTTATTGACTATCTGGGTTCCGTCATCGGGGTTTTGCTGGATCTCGTTAATTGTGTCGTTGACCTGGTTGAAGTCCTGCTTAACCCCGTTATCTTGTACCTGGTTTTGGAGCTGCTGGTTCTGGTTTTGGATGGTGTCTAACCGCTCCTGGAGTGCCTGCTGGTCGTGGTCCTTTTGGTACTGCTGGGTGGCTCCTTTTAGCTGGGCAACCTGGTTGGCAAGCTTTTGGTTGTCCTCACTGAGCTTGTTAATGTTGCTTGAGTTATTGCTAATCTGACTGCTCTGCTCGTTGTTATTGGCCGCTTGGTCTGCTTGGCGGTTACGGTTATTGATGGCCCACCACACACCAACGATTATCAAGAGGGCTAAGATCAGCCACAGCCACCCCTTTTTCGACTTTTGGTCCGTTGGTGTCGCGGCGGGCGTGGACGACTGGTGATTAGCCGGTTCCTGGTTAGCCATGACCCGGACGTTTAGGGTAACACTGTCCTGGCTACTTTGGCCGTCAGCATCCATTACGCTGAGCATTAGCGGGTATTCCCCCACCTGGTTGATGTTTACCTGGGTCAAGTTAATGATGACCTTACTCGTCAGGTCCTGGCCGTTGCTGCCAGTGGCGTGAACACCGAGTTGTTGTAGTAAGTCATTCTGGTTAATCGTTTGGTTAAGCGGCCAGTCAAGGTAATGGCGGCTAACCGTAATTGTTGGTTGTGACATCGTTTTTCTCCCTATTTTCAATCGTCTATCTTGCTTGATTATAGCACAATATAAAAAAGAGCCGTGATCGCAAATCTCACCGCTCTTTTCACAATTATTAGTAATTTACTTTTCTAAATCCCATGGGTCCTTAACGATGATCGTTTGAATCCGGTCAGCACCAACGGAAACCGTCGCAAGTGGTGATTCGGATAATTCGCTCACCCGCTTCAAGTAGTTTTGGGCATTGATTGGTAAGTCGTCGAAGGACTTCGCACCAGTAATATCTTCGTCCCAGCCTGGTAATTCTTCGTAAACTGGTTCGCAGCGTTCGAGTTCTTTTAAGCTTGCTGGGTAGTAGTCAATTTGCTTGCCGTCAAGCTTGTAAGATGTACAAATCTTAACAGTCTTTAAGCCCGTCAAGACATCTAATAAGTTTAAGCTCAGGCAAGAAATCCCGGAGACCCGGCGGGCGTGCCGCATGGCAACACTATCGAACCAACCAACCCGCCGTGGCCGGCCAGTAACCGTCCCGTATTCGTGACCGGTTTCTCTAATCTGGTCACCGATTTCGTTCGTCAATTCAGTTGGGAATGGGCCAGCACCAACCCGGGTGGAGTAGGCCTTGCAGATACCAACAACGGTATTGATCTTATTTGGGCCAACCCCAACCCCGGTGCAGACACCACCAGCAATTGGGTTAGAAGCGGTCACGTATGGGTAGGTCCCCTGGTCAACGTCGAGCATTACCCCTTGGGCCCCTTCAAAAAGAACCTTCTTGCCGCCATCTAAGGCATCGTTGACGATTTGGGCAGTATCAGTAACGTATTGCTTCAGTTCCTGCCCATATTCGTAGTAACTCTCAAAAATGTCGTCAAAGTTAAGCGGGTCAACGTGGTAGAGCTTCGTGAACAACTCGTTCTTTTCCGCCAGGTTGCGTTGAAGCTTGATCTTAAACGTATCCTTTTCAAGCAAGTCACACATCCGGATCCCAATCCGTGAAACCTTATCCATGTAGGTTGGGCCAATGCCGTTCTTCGTCGTTCCAACCTTGTGGTCACCCTTTGCTTCTTCCTGGCACTTATCGAGTAAGATGTGGTACGGGAAGGTAATGTGTGACCGGCTTGAAATCCGCAGGCCAGAAATATCAATGCCGTTATCTTGGAGGTAATGCAGTTCCTTAAGCAATGCCGGTGGGTTAATCACAACCCCGTTACCGATTACCGCAAGCTTATCCTTACCAAAGATTCCTGATGGAACAAGGCGCAATGAGAACTTTTTGCCGTCAAAGGCAATGGTGTGACCGGCGTTGTTCCCACCCTGGGAACGAACAACAACGTCCGCTTCCTGGCTAAGGTAATCGGTCATCTTCCCCTTTCCTTCATCGCCCCATTGACTACCAACAATAACTACTGATGACATTTATTTTCACCTCATCGTTTAGTTTCTAAATTAACGTTTTTACTTCCTTATCCTACTGGATTTCAACGCAATCGTCAACAGTTTCTCGAACTTTTTCAGAAACCATCCCAAAAAATGTACGCTATTTTATTGACGCTGCCAATCTTTAAGTGCATAATAATTTACGGTATTTTTAATAAAAAAAGGAGCTATCTTTGTGAAAACATTCGATTACGATGACATCCAACTGGTACCTAATAAATGCATTATTAAGAGTCGCAAGGATGCTGATACGAGCATCAAGTTTGGTCCCCGGACCTTTAAGATTCCCGTTGTCCCTGCCAACATGGAGAGTGTGATTAACGAGGAGCTCGCTGTGTGGTTAGCACAAAATGATTACTACTATGTCATGCACCGCTTCCAGCCCGCTGACCGGCCAGGTTTTATTAAGCGAATGCACGACCAGGGGCTATTTGCTTCGATTTCAGTCGGCATTAAGGATAGTGAATATGACTTCATCGACCAACTAAAAGCCGAACAATTAGTTCCTGAATACATCACCATTGATGTCGCTCATGGTCACTCTGATTACGTCATTAAGATGATCCAATACATCAAGGAGCAATTACCAACTGCCTTTGTCACTGCTGGAAATGTCGCAACGCCAGAAGCAGTCCGCGACCTTGAGAATGCCGGCGCTGACGCGACAAAAGTCGGGGTTGGTCCCGGCAAGGCCTGCATCACCAAGCTAAAGACTGGTTTTGGAACCGGGGGCTGGCAGCTGTCTGCCATCCGCTGGTGTGCTAAGGCAGCCCGCAAGCCAATCATCGCTGACGGTGGCATCCGCCATAACGGGGATATTACCAAGTCTGTACGTTTCGGTGCATCAATGGTAATGATTGGTTCATTACTCGCCGGCCACCTCGAATCACCAGGCCACGTCATCAACATTGATGGCAAGCGCTATAAGCAATACTGGGGGTCTGCTTCTGAAGTGCAAAAGGGCGCCTACCGCAACGTCGAAGGGAAGCAGATGCTGGTCCCTTACCGCGGTTCAATCGAAGACACCCTTCGTGAAATGCAAGAAGACTTACAATCATCAATTTCCTACGCCGGGGGTAAGGACCTTGAAGCCATCCGGAAGGTCGACTACATGATTGTTAAAAACTCAATTATGAATGGTGACTACTAAAGATTATTTTAGAGGTCAGGGAGTAGACTCTGACCTCTATTTTTGTTTAATGGTCAGCTACCTAGTCACCGGGAGGAAAAACCTTTTCCAGTAACACAAATCAAGTACAATTATCAGCAAGTCACTTTGCAAGGAGTTATCATGCGCACAAATCGCAAGTTTACACGAACTATTATCGGGGCAATGCTGCTTGCCCTCACCCTCGTTCTCGGCCGCTTCTTCCTCTTTCCCATTCCGTGGACCCACGGCAATGTCAACCTCTGCGACGCAGGAGTATTTACTGCCGCCATGTTACTCGGTCCTGGTGCCGGGACCGTTGTCGGCGGCTTCGGGGGATTATTTTTAGACCTCATCTCCGGTTTCCCTCAGGATGCCCTCTTCTCATTTGCCGCCCATGGTCTGGAAGGCTTGATCAGCGGTTGGATCTACAAGAAGTATGGTCAGTACCGGTGGGGTAAGTGGTTAGCGGTCCTCGCCGGCACAATCGTAATGATTGCCATCTACTTTATCTGCAACTCTGTGATGTACCACGTCATTACCGGCTTTATGAGCCTGGGGTCAAACTTCATCCAGGGAATGGTCGGCGGTCTTGTCGCCCTCGTCATCATTCAACAACTGAAGAAGAGAAATATTAATTTATAAAAACAAGCGGCCGGGGAACTTTCCCGACCGCTTATTTTATTACCCGGCAAATCATTGTCGCGCCTCTAACACCATCAGCCAACGTTACGGCTCTAAGCCGCCACCGGTTGGGACGACCAGGATAAAGTTGAGTAGCCGGTTGGCGTAACTCATCGCCCCCGTATAACTGCCAATTGTCCGGTTAAGTTCACCAAGATTATCCGTGATAATGCCGTCAACGTGATTGTACATCATCTGTTTCATCACCCCTGGCTCATTTACCGTCCAGGAGTACACCGGGTGGTCTTGGTAGTGTGATTGGCGGATGAACTCAAAATTTAATGTCGAATATTCCATCGAATAACCATCCGCAATACTGTGGGGGTAAGAAAAGTTATAGGGCTGGATATACAGTACCTTTAACTGCGGGTTGAGTTTCTTCAACGTCGTCACTGCCCAATAATCCAACGATTGCGCCTGATCATGGTCCCGGATAAGCCGTTGCCCGTATTGCTGGTTAAAACGACGAAGCATCCCCTTTGAGTCCTGGGGAGTTGTTTTAACTTCCACCAGTAGTTTTTGATGCAGCCGTTCAGCCGCCGCTAAGTACTGGTCAAAGCTGGCAATCTTAGCTTGGTGGCCATTTTCCTTTGCGGTCAGCTTAGTAAGCTGCTTTAAGGTCAGTTGGTGGGGCGTCTTGTCAACTCCCGTTAGCTCCTTTAAGTTTTCATCATGAAGGACAACAAACTGGTGGTCTTTCGTCTCGTGAACATCCATTTCCACATAGGTTGGATGAAGCCGGTGCGTTTTTTGCAGGGCGGGGATCGTATTTTGCACCCCGTTTTCCTCGGCCACTCCCCGGTGCGAAATCGTAATTGGTTGGTTTACCTGTGCGCCGCGTAAGTAATAAATATTGTTAAAAATCGCGACACCGGCGATCATTAGCATCAGGATCGCAAAGACCAGTCCCACTCCCCGGTACGGCTCTTTTGTTGGCGGTGCGGAAACAATTCCCTTAACCGGTAGCAGGGCAATGATAATTTGCAAGGCAACAATTCCTGCCCAAATTGTCAGCAGTTCACTAACTGCCTGAATCAAGGTCAGGTTAATGACTGCCGTGACGAAGGCAAATTTCCCGGGAAATAAATCCATTACCCACTGCACCCCGTAAATCACTGCATAAAAGGCCCCCAGAAAAAGTGTCGCTAATAAGCCAAGGACAATCAACCGCTTAAGGTAGCTCCACCAGCGCAAATGCCCGGTCAACCGCCAGCTATTGGTAACAGCGGTCTTGGTCGGTTGCCCCTCGTAAATCATCAGCGGCAGGGTTAAAATCAACCGAACGCCCAGGACTGTGATAATCGTGTAGAACACAATTAATGTCGTCAAAAGTGCCCCGCTGCGGGTCATGAAGTCGACGATAAACTCGGGAATCTGGACCTTTGATAATAAGGGGGTGCGAAAGACTAAGTCAACGAATGGGATTACCAGGATGAAATAGCCGAGCATCAAGGGCAATGACCCCCACCGGATCTGCCGCACAGCCTGCCAGGATTGTTGTAGCATTAACCGCCAGGTCGCCTGGTCATGCAGAATTAGCCGTAGCCCTGATAGCAAAAGGGCAAACTGCCAGTAAATTAGCAGTAGCAAGATGATTAACTCCCCCAGCAAGGCCAAAACAACAAACTGGTGCTGGGTAATAAGGATTAGCAGGTTTTGATAAGATACAAATGGGATCCCCCCAGCCTGCAAGATAAAAGTCGTCCCCCACCGCAATAGTGGAATGAATACCAACTGATTAAGTACATCAATGCCAACAAATAAGGCAATCAGCGCTAGCCAGTGCTGCCAAAATTGCCGTGAATACTGCCGTAAGTCGTCCCATATTAACTTCACGTTACTCGCGCCCCTAAATAAGAATTAGCTGAAACCTATTATAATATAAAATGACCTCACTAGCCTTGATAGTTAGTGAGGTCATATTTAATTATTTAGAAATCAACATCATCAGGGTCCGCACACTGGCCACCCATGTTTGGTAACATGCTGATTTTCTCCATTTCTTCATCAGTTAATTCAAAGTCAAAGAAGTCCTTGTTTTGAATCATCCGTTCTTCATGAACTGACTTTGGCAATGGAACGACACCCTGTTGGATAACCCAGCGCAAGCAAACCTGGGCGGCGGACTTGCCGTACTTGTCAGCAATCTGTAAGATCGTTGGGTTTGTCATTACCGTCGCACCCTGGCCGCCTAGTGGTGCCCAGGCTTCAACTAAGATGTTGTGTGCTTGCAGGTACTTAACTTCTTCAGTGTGTGGCCAGCCCGGGTGAACCTCGATCTGGTCAACCGCTGGGGCAACCTTAGCGGTCTGCATTAAGTCCACAATGTGGTGGGGCATGAAGTTACTGAGACCGATTGCCCGGATCTTGCCGTCATGGTACAGGTCTTCCATCGCCCGCCACGTTTCGGCGTTGATCTTCGCCGCATCTTCACCGAATTGCTTCTGGTTAGCTGGCCAGTGGATCAAGTAAAGGTCAAGGTAGTCCATCTGCAGGCGATCAAGGGTCTCTTGGAAAGCCTTCTTAGTCGCATCGTAACCCCGGTTCGTGTTCCAGAGCTTACTGGTAACAAAGAGGTCCTTCCGGTCAATCCCAGAGTCCTTAATCCCCTTCCCAACCGCTTCTTCATTGCCATAAACAGCCGCGGTATCGATGTGCCGGTAACCATTGGCAATGGCATCGCTGACGGCCTTCTCGGCAACATCAGCAGGTGTCCGGAAGGTGCCATAACCAACACATGGAATCTGGACGCCGTTGTTTAAATTCAATTTATCGTTAATATTATTCAATTCAATCATTTTTTACCCACTCCTTTTATCTTTAATTATAAAGGTTTGCGCTTACAAAAAACACAATTATGCCTTCCAAAAGCGTAAAAAGCCGTTATTCCTCTCTTTAACGAAAAAGCAGCGGCCGGAAACCCATCTTTTCCGTTCGCTGCTTCACATATTTTATTGTTGTCGTATGAGGTTAATTTGGTTAATCTTCCATCTGGGCCTTAATGGCGGCTAATGAAACGTCACCAGTGTGGGCAAACTTAACATCAGCATCCTTCAGGTCAGCCCCGAAGCCGATTGATAATTCACCGGCACGGTTGATTGATTCAACCCCGGCTTGGGCATCTTCTAACCCAGCAACCTGGTCAGCAGGCAAGTCCATTAACTTCGCTGCTTCGCTATAAATTTCTGGGTCTGGCTTCCCGTGGGTCAACTTCGCCGGATCAACGATCCCTTCGAAGTAATCAGTAAGTTGTAAGTACTTCAAGACCTTTGGCGCATTCTTTGATGCCGAGGCTAACACAATGTGGTAGTTGTTGGCCTTTAATTCATCCAAGAAGTCCTTCATCCCCGGCAAAATATCAGCCGGTGTCAAGGTTTCAACTAACTTGATGTAGTTATCGTTCTTCTCGGTCGCCAAGGCTACCTTTTCATCATGGCTGTAATCATTTTCGTGACCGCCAGCCTTGAGGATAAGTTCGAGTGAATCCATCCGGCTGACCCCCTTTAAGGCGTCAGCTAGTTCAGGGGTCCATTCAGTGCCCACCTTGTCCGCTAATTGGTGCCATGCTTGGCCGTGAAAACGGGCAGTATCGGCGATCACCCCGTCGAGGTCAAAAGCAAAACCTTTCAAATCTGCAAACTTCATCTCAAATGCCTCCAGTAATTACTTTAATTCAAGCTTCTTACCGTCAAGGTCGATGGTAATTGGGTCACCAGATACTAAGTCAATCTTAGTACCGTTCTTGTCAACCTTAACCTTCAAGATCCGGCCACGGAACATTTGACGGAATTGGTAAGAGTTCCACTTCTTTGGCAGGAATGGGGCGTAGTGTAATTCGTTGTCACGAACCCGCATACCGGCGAACCCTTGCACGATATCAAGCCATGAACCAGTCATCGAAGTGATGTGCAAACCGTCGGAAGTATCGTTGTTGTAGTTATCAAGGTCAAGCCGTGCTGACCGTTCATACAATTCAACGGCCTTGTCTTCGTAGCCAATATCAGCAGCGATGATGGAGTAAACGGAAGCAGAAAGACTTGATTCGTGAACCGTGAATTGCTCGTAGAAGTCAAAGTTCTTCTTCTTTTCTTCCTTGGTAAAGTCATCGATGAAGTCCCAAAGACCTTGGATAACGTCACCCTGCTTTACGTATGGTGACCGTAAGATCTTATCCCATGACCAGTTTTGGTTCAATGGTAATTGGTCGGATGGAATTTCGGAAACTGGCGTAAGGTCCTTGTCTAAGAAGCCATCGTTTTCTGGGAAGATATCCTTTTGCTTGTCGTAAGGAAGGTACATGTTGTCTGCAATTCCCTTCCAGCGACGCTTTTCATCTTCAGAAACGTTGAGCTTCTTAGCAACTTCGTCATCAACTTCATCCAGGATTTCAAGGGTGTATTGTAAGGTCCACTTACATAAGAGGTTGGTGTACCAGTCGTTGTTAACGTTGTTGTCGTATTCGTCAGGACCGGTAACCCCGTGTAACATGTACTTGTTTTGACGTTGTGAGTAGTGTACCCGGTCTGCCCAGAAGCGTGAAATTTCAGTAAGGACTTCTGCCCCTTCGTGAAGGACGTATGACTTGTCGCCAGTGTACTTCGTGTAGAGGTAGATGGCGTAAGCGATGTCCCCGTTACGGTGAATTTCTTCGAAGGTGATTTCCCATTCGTTGTGACATTCAATCCCGTTGAAGGTAACCATTGGGAATAATGCCCCGTCAAGGCCTTGTTCCTTAGCGTTAACAAAGGCACCATCTAATTGCTTGTAACGGTACATTAAGAGGTTACGAGCGATTTCTGGGTTGGCAACCCCCAGGTAAACTGGAATACAGTAAGCTTCAGTATCCCAGTAAGTAGCACCACCGTACTTTTCACCAGTGAAGCCCTTTGGTGAAATGTTGAGCCGGTAGTCTTCACCGTAGTAAGTGGAGAAGAGTTGGAAGAGGTTGAAACGAATCCCTTGTTGAGCCCCTTCGTCACCATCAATTTCAACATCTGACTTAGTCCACCGATCTGCCCATTCCTTAACGTGAGGGTCAAGCAAGTCGTCAAAGCTTTGGCTGTCAAACTGGTCACTTAATTCGTTAAGGCGCTTTTCAATGGCGTCTTCAGAATCAAAGTCACGGGAAGTTACAACAACTGTCCGCTTTTCAACGTTGATTTCCTTACCAGCAGCAACCGTTCCGGCAAAGGTGTTGTAAGCATCCTTTTCATCGGTCCCGTCGCCTTGGTGGTCAAGGTCAGTCTTCGTTGTTGTTTGCATACCAACAGTAAATTGGGGGGTGCCAAAGTCGTTTTCCTTTGTTTCGGAGGTTAATTCGGCGTGTTCACCATTAGCACTCTTCTTCAAAACGTTCCAGAATTGTTCGTCGTAGTTAGCATCTTCGTTGTAAACGTCGGCATCAATCATGCTGGTAATTTCAACCTTGGCATCACTGTTACCATTGTTCTTGATGTGGAGCCGTTGACCAACTAATTCCTTTTGAACTGCTGAAACAAACCGTTCAAAGTTGAAGGCCATTTCAGTTCCACCAATTTCAACCGTAAATTCACGGGTAAGGATACCACGCTTCATATCAAGGTCGAGCTTGAAGTCCTTTGGTGTTTGCTTAGCAAGGTCCAGTTGTTCACCGTTAACCTTGATAACCATCTTCAAGAAGTTAACTGCGTTGATCATCTTTCCGAAGTACTTTGGATAACCATTCTTCCACCAACCAACACGAGTCTTGTCAGGGAACCAAACGCCACCGAGGTAAACACCTTGCATGTGGTCACCGGTGTAGCCTTCTTCAAAGAAGCCACGCATCCCGAGGTTTTCGTTAGCTAAACTAGTCATTGACTCTTGGAGCCGCTTGTCTGCTGGGTCCCATGTCTTAGTAGCAACATGCCATGGAGCGATATCAAATGTACGTTTCATTGAATTTCATCCTTTCATGAAATAGGGGCACCTTTTGCAGCTACCCCCATTATAAAATATTTACTAATTATTCAACATATGTTTCCTTAATTGTTCCAACTGAGATAGCACCAAGTACCATTACAATCCCGGCGAGGATAAACATGTTAACTTGAGAGCCACCAAGCAGTGGGAATAATGCGAAACTAAGCAATGAAGCAACGATCTGTGGTAAACAGATTGACCCGTTGAAGAGTCCAAGGTAAGTACCCATGTGCTTACCGGATAATGCGTTTGTAACAATCGTCAATGGGTAGGTGTTCATTCCGGCCCAGGCAATCCCAACAAGGGCGTATGAGACGATCAATGCCCATTGGTTGTGAATGAAGAAGATGGAGAGAAAACCAAGGGCACCGAGGAATAAACTACCACCGTAACCTAACTTGTGGTACTTGTTAGGAACCTTTGCCAAGACATATGACCAGATAACCGCCGCAATTGATTGAACGGCCGCGAGAACCCCGTACCAGTTACCAGCAGCCTGGTAGCCAGCAGATGTCGCGTTGGTGGTGTTCCAAACGTTCTTGGCGATTGCCCCTGCAGAGTATGTCCAGAGGTACTGGAATGCAAACCAGCAGAAGAATTGGACAAGGGTTACTGTCCAGAAGGCCTTTGGCGCGTGCTTCAATAATGTAAGCCAGTTTCCACCTTCCTTGTTATCTTCTTCAGAAATACCGTGGTACATTGCGTAAGTTGCGGGGTCATATTCGTGAACCCGGAAAACAGTAAACAGACTAGTGATAACCAGTAATGCTGCCCCAACGTAGAATGAAATGATAACCGAATCAGGAACAACACCCTTGGCCGCCGTGTTGCGAACCCCAAACCAGGTTAAGAGGAATGGGAAGATGGCCGCTAAAACCGCCCCGGTGTTTGATAAGAAACTTTGAATCCCGTAAGCGTAACTCTTTTGGTCATCATTAACCATGTCACCGACCATCATCTTGAATGGCTGCATAGCAACATTTGATGAAAGGTCAAGCAAGGCAACGGTAATTGCCCCGAACCACAAGGCGGCAAGTGATGCATACCCAAAGCCAAAACTACCAGAGTTTGGCAACAGCAACATCACGATAACCGCAACGATCATCCCTAACAACAGGTAAGGGAGACGCCGGCCACCAAGCTTTGGTGCCCATGTACGATCAGAATAGTAACCAATGATTGGTTGAACAATCAAACCAGCAAGCGGTGGTAAGATGAAGAACCAGCCAAGGTTGTTAGGGTCGGCCCCGATCGTTTGGAAAATCCGACTCATTTGAGAACTTTGTAAAGTAAATGCAGTCTGAACACCGAGGAATCCGAAGTTAATCATCCAGATTGTGCTCTTTGAGAGCGTCGGTAATCCAGCACCAGCGGACTTTTCTTGACTCATGCTAACAACTCCTTAACTAAAATAAGTCCTAAAAGTACTCATCTTTCTGTAAGCGCTTTAATTTTTATTGCAATATTATAATATCAGATTCAAATTGATTGTGCAACCGGTTGCGCAAAATTTCTGTAATCGGTTTCGCATTTTTTATTTTAAAAAGTAACAGGGCAGGCCTTATTGCAGGTCCTGCCCTATAAAATTAATTATTTAAACTATCAGGCTAAACTAACTTAAGATATGTTGCTTCACCCATTCCGCCACCAACGCAAAGGGAGGCAACCCCGTTAGTGTGCTTATTAGCGATCATCTCGTGTACCATCGTGACAACAATCCGCGCGCCTGAACAGCCAACCGGGTGCCCTAACGCAAGTGCCCCGCCCCACGGGTTCACCTTTGCCGGATCAATGTGGAGTAAGTCGATACAAGCCAATGCCTGGCTTGCAAATGCCTCGTTGATTTCAAACGTATCAATCTCATCTGTACTGATGTGGTGCTCATTAACCAACTTGCTAATCGCATAGTAGGGCCCTAACCCCATCACTGCCGGGTCAATTCCTACAACAGAAGACGCCTGCCATTCTGCTAGCGGGGTTAAGCCGTATTCTTTAACCGCGCTGGCGGCCGCTAAAACAACTGCCGCACCGCCATCATTTATCCCGGAAGCATTCCCCGCCGTGACGCTGCCATCCGGTTTAAAGACTGGCTTGAGTTTTGCCAATGCCGCTAACGAGGTCTCTCGCCGGGGAGCTTCATCAGTGTCAACGATAACCGTTGTGCCCTTCTTCGCCACCGTTACCGGAACAATCTCATCGGTAAAGCGCCCTTCATCCTGGGCCTTAACAGCCAGCTGGTGACTGGTTAGGGCAAACTGGTCTTGTTGCTCCCGAGTAATGTCGTATCGCTCATTGATGTTTTCCGCCGTAACTCCCATCGGGTAGTTGCCGTATACATCATTTAAGGCATCACTTTGCATCGCATCCAGCAAGGTGCCGTTGCCAAAGCGGTAACCATTCCGTGCCTTGGGCAGAACATATGGGGCCTGGGACATACTTTCCATTCCCCCCGCAACAATTACCCGGCCCTGACCAGCCCGGATTAAACTCGCGGCAAGGTTAATGCTAGAAAGGCCTGAAGCACAGACATCATTAATCGTGATTGCTGGCACCCCTTCACCCAGGCCCGCCTTCATCGACGCCTGGCGCGCTGGATTCTGGCCGGTCCCTGCTTGAATAACGTTTCCCATCAATACCTGGTCAACCTTATCACCGCTCAACTTTGCCTTTTCCACGGCCGCTTTAATCGCAATCGCCCCTAATTCGACTGCCGATTTTGAAGCTAGCTGACCGTTGAATTTACCGATTGGCGTCCGTTGGGCAGCAACAATATAAACCTTCTCCATTTAGTAATTCCTCCATCAGAAACAATAGGGGCCTGTCGCTAACAGCTAGTGGCCCCTTTTTAAGCATTAATTTTAAAGTCAACGATTCGTGATCGTTCTTGCGGTTCAAACAGTAATTCAACCGCCTGTTGGCCTAATTTCCGTGGCTGCAAGTCAACCTTCTCTTCCTGGTTGATTAACATCCCCATCAACCGGCTATTGTTAAAGCAGATAGTCGGCAGGTCAAATTCCTGTAACTGGCGGATCAACCGCACGAGGATTAAGTCATCCGCGCAGACGATTGAGTCAATCTCTTGGTGCTGGCGGATAAAGTCCGCAACTGAAGCATTTTCATCTGAGTAACGCCAGACCAGCCCTGGTAACTGTTGCTCTTCCATCCATTGCTGGTAGCCATGACAGCGGTTTTGTTCATATACCCAGTCATTAGCAGACTGGATAAATAACGGGTGACGGACTTGCTGATGTTTCATCAGGTAAGCGGTCGCTTCCCGTCCTGCTGCTACATTGTCATTATCAACATAACGGTCACGGTGGTTGCAGGTTGGATGCCCAATTACAACAAAATTAAGGTTATTTTCCCGCAGGTAGGCCGTCACCGGGTCATCTTTTTGGGTGTAGAAAACAAGGAAGTTATGCACCTTCGACTGGGTGACCATCGACTTGACACTCGCCAATAGATCAGGCGCAGTCGGCGAGATTGCCACTACCATCTCGTAGTGAATCGGCTTTAGGGCCATACTGATCCCCCGCATTAGGTCAATATGGAAAGGGTTAGCCGGCGCAGTATCGCTAGTCACCGGGAAGATTAACCCGACCATGTTTGATTCACCCCGTGTTAAGTTACGGGCATTATAGTTTGGTTGGTAGCCAAGCTCCTGGGCAATCTCCTTAATTCGTTTACGGGTTTTTTCACTAATCCGGGGGTTATCATTTAACGCCCGTGACGTTGTCGAGACTGATACTCCCGCTCGCTCTGCAATATCTTTGATGGTTGCCAACTAATCACCTTCCCCTTGTAATGGTATAAACTGTTTCAATTCTACCAGGTAAAGGCCCATTTGAACAACCGGAACCCCTGCCATCATATTAAGGGCTTCCTTGTAAAGCGCTAGCTGGCCCCGGTAGCGGTCCTTAATTCTGGCAATCGCAAAATCCTTAAAGTCGGGATCTAGGTGGTCAGTCTTGTAGTCGACTAGGATGATTCCCTCGTCCGTCTGCAGATAACCATCAATAATTCCGTGAATTAAAATTCGCTCGTCATCGCTGGCATTAACTCCCTGGAACAGCTCATGACCATTCATGATCATCGAGAACGGCGCCTCCCGGTGATAGTCAGCTGGCCGTGCTAAGATCTGCTGACCAACACTAGTCTGGTAAAAGGCCGCAATACCTGCCCGGTTAATCTTTGCGGCCACGCGAGGGTTAATCAGTTTGTCGGCAACTAGGCGGTTGATCTCTTCTTCAACGACTGCTTCATCAATTTTTGCTGATAAGGGGATCTTTTGGAAGACCAGGTGCGTCGCGGTCCCAATCTCAGTTGCCGCTGGTTGGTGGTCAGCTTGCTGGATAAAGGCCGGAACGTCAAAGTCATTGTTTAAATACATCCCCTGCGTCTTCATCTTCCGCTGGTGCTCATAATCCCACCGGGCCATGTTGCGGTTATCAGGATCTTCAAAGACCCGCTTTACATCAGTGACAGACTGGTAAGCGGTCGTCTGCGTTGCAACAGTATGGGGGTAACGGTAACGTAAAACATCCGCAATCTTTTCCCGGGAAATATTTTCCTGAGCAGCGAGCGGATCCCCTTGGGGTTGTTCAGCAGCGACCTCCTGGTGAAGGCTTGCCAGTTGTTCGGCGACCTTTTTACGCGTGTAAGTCTGGGCAGTGAAATTAGGCTGGGAAACAAGCTGGGCCAGTTTCTTTCCCGTATCCAGAACGCTCTCTTCTAAGGTCACCCCGGCCGCACTCAGTTGCTGGGCACTAAATTCGGGGTAGCGGGCTAGCGCCAGGCCGATCCAGTCCATGAAGGAATTAGCACTAATCCGCGGCTGGGGGCCGACTAAGAGCTGGTCACTTTGGAACGCTTTTTGCCACCGCTGCCACGACCCTTGCAGGCTCTGTGTCCGCATTTCTTCGTTAAAGGACGCCGTGACGATTAACCGCTGTTCGGCCCGTGTCAAGGCAACGTAGAGGACCCGCAAGTCTTCTGCCCGTTCTCCCCGCTGCACTTCACTAATCACTGCCTGCCGCTGGGGGGTGTCATAAATAACCCGTTGTGAATCCATGTAACGAATCCCAACACCAGCAACTGCGTCAACAACCGCGTTCTCCCGGGTTGCCCCCTGGTTAAAGCCGTGGCCAGCATCAATTAAGAAGACAATCGGGAATTGCAGGCCCTTACTACCGTGGATTGTCATTACGTTAACCGTGTTCGCCGTTAACTGGGTCGGGGCAACACCAAGGTCCTTATCATGATCCTGCATTTTTTCAATGAAGCGAATGAACTGGTAAAGGCCCTTGAAGCTACTCTGCTCATAACTATTGGCCCGCTGGTAGAGGGCGTGAAGGTTGGCCTGCCGCTGGTGACCGCCCGGCATTGCACCGACATAGTCGAGGTAGCCCGTCATTTCATAGATTTGCCAAATCAGGTCAACGAGCGATTGCTGCTGGGCTGTCTGCCGAAAAACGGCCAGTTGGTCAAGAAAATGATCAACCTTATCAAACAGTGTCCGAGCTTGGTCAGCAGTAATCAATGACGCCCGTTGCAGCTTCTTCTCCCGGTAATTACCGGCAAATGATAACAGCGCAGTGTAGAAGTCTGCCGACCGGTTCTGCAGGCGGATAAAGGCCAGTTCTTGGTTCGTCAGCCCCACGATTGGGGACCGTAAAACTGCCGCCAGGGGAATGTCTTGTTGCGGATTATCGATTAGTTTTAACAATGACATCATTACCCGCACTTCGGTTGCTTGAAAGTAGCTCTCAACATCATGAACGGTCAACGGAATATTGAGCTTGTTAAACTCCTCCATCAAAGTATTGTTAATCGCCTTCGTTCGTTCAAGCAACACAATATCGCCATACTGGATGGGGTGCATCTGCTGATCGTCAGCGTGGTAAATTTGCTCCTGGCCCTCGACCATTTGCTTAATCCGCATCCCGACCATCCGGAGCTCCCCAGCAAGTTTATCATCTTCGTGGACAGTCTCCTCCTCAGCGGTCGCCTTGTCGGCATTTGCGTCGTAAAGAAGGATTTCCGTTGGCTGGGCGCGATTGTGTTCGTTTTCCTCATAGTAGCGGGCGGCATACTTCAAGTGGGCATCTTCATCATAGTCGATCTCCCCCACTTCCTTATCCATCAGCTGTTCAAATAAGAGGTTGGTAAAGCCAGTCACGTTGTTCATCGACCGGAAGTTTTCGCCGAGGACAATTGCTTCCCCGTTACCATCACCGCGATAATCCTGGTACTTATTTAAGAACAGCGACGGGTCCGCCTGGCGGAAGCGGTAGATTGACTGCTTAACATCCCCTACCATAAAAAGGTTCTTCCGGTCCGCTGACGTCAGCTTCATCAAAATGCTTTCCTGTAAGCGGTTAGTATCCTGGTACTCATCAATCATGATTTCCTGGTAATGGTTACGGAGGTCCGCAACCAGGTCCTGCCAGTCATCCTCATCCGCTGGTGGCGTTAAAATTTGATAAGCATAGTGTTCGAGGTCACTAAATTCTAAAACGTGCCGGTTCAGCTTCGTCTGTTGGTAGTGGTGGCGAAATTCAATCGTTACCATACTCAGTTTCCGCAGCAGGGCCTGGGCGTTTGCTGAAATTGCCCGAAACTGCGCTTCATCATAAGCAAAGAAACGGCTGACTAGCTGGTCATATTGCTTTTTAATCGCCGTCCGGGAGCTCGTAACTTCCTGGTAGACCTCTTCTGCTAGCTCGTCGTCCTTAGGTTTTCCCGCCATCCGGGCGAATTTTGCGCTGGTAAAGAACTGGCGAATACTATCCCATGACGGTGGCGCTAACAGGTCTAAGACTCCCTGGACCATCTGCTGATCCTTTCCTAAGGAGTCAACCGTCTTCTCGTCTAACTGCGCTGCCTTTGCCTCGTCAGTTAACGCAAGCAAGGCATCACGCAGGGGGGTGACCTTCTCCACGACTGCCTGGGTAAACTCGGCCGCTGTTTTGGCAGTCATTCCCAGGCAGTCCTTAACGACAACTTCCCACTGTTTCTTAAGTTCGTTCCGGTGCTTTTGTAGCTGCTTAAAGACATCGAGGCGGTCATCGTCTGCTTTCGGTCGACCGCGCAAACTCCCAAATTTTTGTTCCGCCATGACACCACCAATTTCTTGCGGGCTAATGCCGGTTAGTGCTGACGAAAGTTGCTTAAGCAGCTCCTGGTCACCATTCAACACCCCAGCGGCCTTATCTAGGCCATTATTTGCTGCCCGCACCGCCAGTTCATGAAAGTCCTGGATAAACTGCTGGAGTTTCTCGGTTACTAGTGGCAATAACTGCTGCTGGTAAAAATCCGATGCTAACAGATCACCATCACCGAGGGCGTAATTATCCGCTAAGTGCGTTAGCCACTCTTCCGGTGCTGGCTGGGCATTTGCAATTTCGTATAGGCGTAAAACCAAGTCGTCTAGCCCCTGGTCATCACGGTCGCTAGAAAAGTTCACTACCAGGTCCGCAAAGGAGGCAACGCCAGCTTGCTGGTCGGCCGCATGTTGGTACAGCTGCTCACTAACTTCATGCCAAACATCCTCTTGCAACAATAACCGTTCGGTCTCATCCGTCAACAAGCGAAACTGCGGATCCAGGTCAATTAAGTAGTAATAACGTTTGATAAGTTTTAAACAGAAGGCATGGATTGTACTAATGTCTGCGGCGGCTAAGCAGTTGATCTGGTTACTCATCCGGTCACGCAGGTCTTTGGGCTTGCTGGAATCTTGGGCGATTTTTTGCAGTTCAGCCCGAATCTTATCCCGCATATTTTTGGCGGCCGCATCCGTAAAGGTTACTAACAGCATCCGGTCAATGCTTTGCCCTTCCTTGATAAGGTCAATTGTCCGGTTGACGAGGACCGCTGTCTTCCCCGAACCAGCAGAAGCCGAGACTAGAATATTCTGGTGACGGTCACTGATTGCCTGCTGCTGGGCAGGGGTAGGCTTAAATGTTGCCATTATCTTCATCCTCCTCGTGGTCATCTGTCACTACATTGTTAAACGCATCCTGGGCTAGGTTGGGATTAAGGTCCCGGTAATTTTGCTGGTCAAGCATATTATCAAACTGGAAGACATCCAAGTAGTCACTATAATCAAGCCCGGTCCGCCGCATACTCCCGGTTAACAAGCGGTATGGGTTTAATTTAAGGTCCCCGCTCAAAATGTGATTACCGGCATTGATAATGAGCTGCTTGTTCATCTCTTGGAGCCATTCTAACTGCTGTGGCGTAACGAGCAGGGCGTCCTTGTTTGCTTTGATATTGCCGTTCTTATACTCCTTAAGCGGGTAGAGGAACGACTGGCGGTCAAGACTATTGTCTAACTTCTTCAACAGTTGCGGATCATTTAGTAGGATTCCCTTGTACTGGTGCTCCTTGAGCTTTAATTCATCGAGTGAACCCTTGTGTAAGTCAGCCGCCTTGATTGTTGGATTATTCAAGCGCAGGTAGAGTGCCCCGGCCAACTGTGGGTCATTACTGTCAAGTTCCCGTAAGTTGGCTTGGAGGCTGTTTAGGTAGGTCAAAAGCTGCAATGAGATACCGTAGTACGCTGACGTAAGGTCAAACAGGTGGTTGCTCGACTTGTAGTCAACAACCGTTAAGAAGTCATGGTCCCCCTGCTTCAGGTTATCAATCCGGTCAATCCGCCCCCGCAGGTAAAGGTGGTGGTTATCCTTGAGTGGGTACTCTAGGGAACCAAGGTCACCGTCTTGCTTACTGCCGATCCGGCCAAATTGGACCTCAGTCCGTACTGGCTGCGCCCCACTATACCGCGCTTGCTGACAGAGGGTGGTGAACATGGTCTTAACAATCGCCGTTAACTGATGGTATTGGAACTGCGCCTGGTTAGATGAACTTACCAACCGCAGCAAGGATGGTTGATTTTCCTGCGCAGTGACAAGGGCATGGTCAACTAGCTGATTTAGTTGTCCCTGGTGGTCTTCTTTAGCAAGGTCGGCAAACGGGGTGCCGCTTTGCTGGACTGCGTTGACAAAACTCTCCATCGCCTTATGGAAGAAAGTCCCAATCCGGTCAGTCGATAGGGTTAGCTCATCGCGTTTTTGCAAGCGTAGGCCATACTTCAAGAAGTATTCGTACTGGTTAATGTAGAAGTCTTGCAGCTGGGAAATTGAGGCATACAAGACCCGGCCCTCATCCTTATCCGGTGTTGTCCGCAGGTAAAGGGCCTGGGCTAGCTCATTGCCTAACGCGTCGACCTTGTTTTGGTAGTGGAAACCAGCCGCAACTAAGCCTAACCGCTGGCCTAGCGCGACTCCCTGCCGTTGCATTTCGGCGTCAGGACTATTTTGCCACTGCTTAGCAAGCTTGACTAACTCTTGAGCAACAAACTGCCAGCCAGCTGGTAATACCGGTTGCTGGTTAGCTGGCACTCCCTGATCATCGCGTCGCTGGCGACCAACTTCCACCAGCCGGTTAATTGTCGCAAACGGGGCACTAACGAATGCCAGCGCGTGTTCTTGCCCCTGCTTGCTTGTGACTAGCGGATAATCGTGACACAGTTGGTTAAAGTACCCGGCCATATCGCGCATATATGGCGAGATTCCCAGTTCTTTATCATCACTATCTGTCCGCGGGGCGGTAAAGATAAGTCGTTCCTTGGCATTCATAAACCCGGTATAGTGAACAAACGGTTCATCAACCAGTTGGTCAATCGCACTGCCCGGCAAGTATTGGTAGTCCGCATCCAAATATTCGCTGAGGATATCCTTATCTTGATCGGTCAACAGGCCTTCATTTTCCTGCATCTCCGGCATCACATCGTCGGTGGAGCCAATCATAAAGACAACTTTCCGGTCTTGACTCTGGACAATCCCGGTTTCTGAGATCATTACCTGGTCCAGGGTTGCTGGAATTTGCGAATACTGGGCGGCAGCAAAGCCACTCTGCAGCAGCTCACTAAAAGTTGCTAGGGCTGCCGTTCCCGTTGTTAAAAATGCTTGCTGTCCGAGAATCTCAACATATTCTTGCAAAATTTGACAGAAAGTCGACCAGACCTGTTGCGGTTGCCGGGCCAGGTCGAGGTCACGGGTGCTCTGGTACTGCTGCCAAGCATACAGCCGTTCGGTAACGCCCATCCTGGTCAAAAACTGGTAAAGCAACGTTGCAAGCTCACGCCCATCCTGCGCTTGTCGCAGGCGGTCGAGGAAGGGGATGATTTCCCCTGCAACATAGTTTTTGACTAGTGCCAGGCGGTCATTTAACTTCTTTAGTCGTGAATTGGCGTACTTGGGGTCGCTCTCATCAGTTCCCGGCGCCTGCCATAACTGCACCAGCTCATCATGGTCAGTTGTTGTCCAGGCTTTTTTACCGTCAATTGCCTGTTTTAAGCACCAGTTTTCCGTCGTAAAGACTGCCCGCTGGAACTCGCTGACACTCATCAAGTCGCCACTACTGCTGCGCGGCACCAGCAACCAGGTCTTCAGCAGCTGAATAATATCAGCCGTCCGCCAGTTTCGTTGCGGCAATTCGATCAACGTTGATAAAAGGGTAACCAACGGGTGGTCATCCATGAGCCGCTCGTGGTCATTGAAGGCCGGAATCCCATGCGCGGCGAAGACTGGCTCAATCATCGTCTGGTAGCCATCAAGGTGCCGACTGAGGATTAAGAAATCCCGGTAGCGGTACTTACCACTCGCAACCAGGTGGCGGATCTGGGTAGCGACACTATTTAGTTCCGTCAGCCGGTTCGTCGTTTGCATAAACTGAACATTTCGCGGGTGCGGCAATGCCTGGTGTTCTGCTGGATCCAGTGGTTCTTTCGCATACCGTTTGAAGTAAGCGTCAACTAGCTGCAAGTCTTCACTGACCCGCGGGGTGGTCGCAAACGTTACGTTTTTTAATCCCTTGACCGTTTGTAGATGGGCCTGGGCAAACTTCCACAAACGGTGAAATTGCATCGCTGACGAATAGAATAGGTCATTTTTCGCTGGCAACTCACGCGGGTCCGGGTGGTTTTGATCAGGATAACCCCGGTCCAGGGTCAAAGAAATGGTTGTCGATGCCGCGTTAGTAATTAGGGCGTCGACCACTTGCTGCTCATTAGCTGTAAACTGCGCAAAGCGGTCAATAAAGAAGTGCATCTTGGCCGTTGCTGGTGACTGGTTTAAGTAGGTCACGAGTTGCTGGTATAGTTCGCTATTTCCCAAGAACCGTGCCTGTAACCGTTGCTCATAGGCATGGTAAATGACCTCAACATCATGCATCTTTGCCAACCATGACTGACTAACGCCTGGGTCAGCTGCCTCCTTAACCTGGTCAATAATTGCACTTAGGTCGTCGGCACTGATGTTGGCACTCTTCAACTCTTCCAGCTGGGCGGTCATCTTTTGGATAAAACCTGGCTGCTTTACCTCACTAGCGTATAATCGCAAATCGGCTGCCTGTTCTTGAACAACCTGGGAAGTAAGCATCGCCATCCCAATCTTAGAAATCCGCGGGGCCTGAAATGCCGGCGTGTCACGAAGCAGATACCAGGCTAACCGGCTAAAGGAGAGCACCTGAACCCGTTCTGAAGCAAACCTGTCCGTCGTCTTATGTCCCTGACGTTGCCGGAGACCCGCCAAAACGTTAATTTCCGTTTCAAACTTAATGTGGTTTGGCACTAAATAATAAAAACTATCCTCCGCCGGTGCGTGTTCAAGTTGGTCAGCCAGCTGGTCAATCAATACCTGTTGGTGATCCATCGCGGCGGTCCCTAATACAAAGCCCAGTGTTCCCACGTTATTCGTTCCTTTCTAACATGTAATTGCTCCCTTATTTTACCATATATCGAACGTATATTCTGCTAAAAAAGGACTGGCAAATCGTCAGTCCTTTTCCTATAAAATTGGTGAAAGCAGCCGGGAAAAGGTCTGCTTGAAACGAAGCCACCGCGGTTGGTTAGCGAACATTTCTGGCGTGATCACCCGGCAATCACGAATGTCATTAACATAAATTTTTTCAAGGTCGTCAACCGTATCCTCGCTATAAATAAAGGCATTAATCTCAAAGTTGAGCTTAAAGCTCCGGAAGTCAAGGTTTGCTGAGCCAACGGAAGCCATCCGTCCATCAACCATCATTGTCTTGGCATGCAGGAAGCCCTTTTGATAGTAATAAATCGTCACTCCCTGATTAGCAAGCTCCCGCGCATAGTACTGGGTAGCGCGATAAACAAAGACATGGTCTGGCTTAGAAGGGATCATGATCCGCACATCAATCCCTGACCGGGCAGCAACCCGCAACGCGTCTAAAATACTATCATCAGGAATCAGGTATGGCGTTTGAATCCAGATATGGTCCTGGGCGGCATTGATTAGCCGCAAGTAGCCCATCTTAATCTTTTCTAACGGTGCTTCTGGCCCGCTCGCCACCATCTGTAAGGCAACGTTGCCCTTAATCACTTTAATTGGTTTGAAATAAGGATGGAAATGGCGAATCTGCCACTTATCCTTCTTCATCGAGGCGTTCCAGTCGCTAATAAAGCGCCGTTGCAAACCATACACGCCCCCACCGATAATTCGTAAGTGCGTATCACGCCATGGCCCAAACTTCGGCACCCGGCCGAAGTACTGGTCCCCAACATTAAAGCCCCCAATATAGCCAATTTCACCATCAATTACCACAATTTTGCGGTGGTCACGGTAATTAATCCGGAAATCAAAAAAGTTACTATGGGACATCAGAAATGGCGCAGCATAGCCACCGGCTTCGCGCAAGTGGTCATAAAAGCTTGGCCAAACCCCCATTGAACCCCAGGAGTCGTAAAGGACCCGGACTTCAACGCCTTCTGCTGCTTTTTGCTCAAGCAACGTCCGCAGTTGATTACCGATTTTGTCATTATAAATCGTATAAAACTCAACGTGGATGCTCCGCTTAGCCGCCGCAATGTCATTAAACATCTTTTTAAACAGCTGCTGTCCATCAGTATAAACATCAACGTGGTTATGCCGGGTCAAGAACGAGTCATCAATGCTTTGGAAGAGCATGATTGTCTGCCGGTATGTCTGGACTGACTGGTCCTTTGGCTTGGGCATATTAAGGAACTGCTTTTTCTGTGCTTCCAGGGCCGTGCGCAACTTTAATTGCGTCTGTGACTTAATCCGTTCCAACTGCTTGTGGGGCAGTTTCCGCCCTAACAGCGCATAAATGATAAAGCCAAAGCCCGGGATCAGGGTCAAGACTAGTAACCATGCCCAGGTTGCCGCAATATCTCGTTTTTCCCGAAAGACAGTAAAAATTGCCGCAATTTCATTAATGAGGATTACCGCTAGCAATGTCCACAAAATAATTTTCCATGTTAATTCCATTGCTAATCCTCCCCGTAAAATATCATTGATTTCCATTCTAACTCAATCAATAATGCGGGGAAACATTATCTGCTATTTTTTCAAGACAGAATTGACAGATTACACTACAATAAGAATGTTAAAAGCTTATCGTTCACTCAGATTGGAGGAATTTTAATGGCTAAAATCTTTTTACGCCGCGCACAAGAGCAAGATCTTGACGCAATTATGAAAATCATCGATGACGCCAAAGAATTTATGAAGCAAAGCGGAAGTCCCCAGTGGCAAGATGGGCACCCTAACCAGGAAATGTTTGCCAAAGATATTGCGGCCCAAATCAACTGGGTGCTGGTTCATGATAACGACATTGCCGGTACAGCTAGCTTGCAGCTAACTCCTGATCCTGCCTACCGGGTCATTGAGCAAGGCCACTGGGCACAGCCAAATGAGCCCTATGCGACAATCCACCGGGTTGCAATTAGTAGTAAGTACCGGGGCCAGCACATGAGTACTTTCCTCTTCTCCAACCTCTTAACTGTTGGCCAAATGCAAGGAATGAAGAACTTCCGGCTCGATACCCACGCCCAAAATAAGGCCGTGCAACACATTGCGGAAAGTTTTAACTTCCAGCGGCGGGGAATTATTACCATTGATGACCGGCTTGATCCCCACCGAATTGCCTACGAGCTAAACCTGGCTAGCACTCCCCAACTGCACCACGTCAACAACGACTTCATGCAATCCTTAATTGATAATCTTTAAACATAAAAAAGACTGGGCATTTGCTCAGTCTTTTTTCTTATATTTTACCCGATCGGATTAGTTGTGGTGCTTCTTTGTGCTGTAAGTAATACCAACAGCTCCAAGCAATGCAGTGGCGGCTAAAGCAACAATTGACATTGAAGACTGGTCAACTTTTTGTGAAGCCTTCTTAGTTGTTTGCTTCTTAGCAACAGTAGTGTCAGTCTTCTTAGCTGGAGCTGACTTCTTGTTGTTGTCTGCCTTAGTGGCTTGAGAATTAGCAGAAACAGCAGGAGTTGGTGTTGCTGGAGTAGCAATTACGTTGGTGTTAGCAGCAGTAGTAGCAGCGACAGCGGAAGTTGTTGTAACAGCTGGTGCTGGGGTTGCTGAAGCAGGAGTTGCAGCTTGGTTAGTAGCAACTACCGGTGCAGCAGCAAGCATTGTTTGCGTAGCAGGGCGAACGATTACTGGGTTAGCAACAGTTTGTACCCGGCCAGCAGTAACGTTAGCAGCTGCTTGTGGACGACTTGCAACTGTGTTTGTAACAGAAGCGTTAGTCGTTGGTAGAACAACAGTCGCATTGCCAAGTTGAACCTCATTTTGGTTCTTAGCAGCTTCACGTTCCTGAATCTGTGCTAATTGCGTCTTGAATTGTTGTTCAAGCTTAGCATAAGCAGCCTTGTTTTCAGCCTTCAATGCGGCAAGAACTTCGTCACCGTGGGCAATTACAGCTTGGTGCTTTTGTTGCAATTCTTGAATTTGTGGTTCTACGCTTGGTACCAATTCAGCAATCTTTGCTGCGAGCTTTTCGTTTTCAGTAGCCTTGATATTGTTAATCTTAGCATCGCGGTCAGCAGCAAACTTTTGTGCAGCAGCTTGGTCAGCCTTAACTAAGTCTTGGTAAGCAGCGTCTAATTGAGCCTTGTAAGCAGCAAGGTCAGTCGTCCCAGTTGCCTTAAGGGCGTTATCACGAGCAGTTGCAGCAGCGGCAACTGCTTGGTCGTAGTTAGCCTTTAATTGACCCTTCGTAGCGTCGTATTGCTTTTGAAGCTGTGCTAAGTTAGCTTGGTGGGCACTTGCTAATGCATCAAGGTCCTTTTGTGCTTGAGCCTTAACATTAGCTAAGTTTTGTTGTGCACCAGCGGTAGCTTGTTGAACTTCTTCAGCAGATGGTTGAACTTGCTTTTGCGTCGTTACATCAACCTTGTGGTGTTGTGCGTGCTTAATGTCGTTTAATTGTGCTTCAACTGATGAAGTTCCCCAGGCAGCGTCATTTTGAACTGCCTTAGTCCGGTTAGCATCATGTCCAATGTTAAAGCCGGCGTTGTTAAAGGTTACAGCGTAAGCGTTAGTTAAATCACTGATACCAGAACCTGGCTTGCGAGCAATTTCGTCACTTAACTTTTGGAAACCAATTCCGTTAACCCGTAAGTCCCCACGTAAGATGTTCCGTGCGTGACCACCGATTTGCTTTGGATCATTAGCGTTAACTAATTCACCGTAGTACATCCCTTGCATTGAGTTGTAAAGGTTAATTGCGTAGTTAAGGAGGGTTGGATTTTCGGCTTGCATTGTGGTTAAGTTTTCGTTCCGCAATGAGTAAATTTCCGTACCCCTGTTATTGTTAGTAATCTGCTTTTCAAAGCCATTGAGCTTGTTGATTAAGTAAGCACTGTAAGTCTGGTCAGCTGGAAGGCCACTACCATTTACAGAGTGCGTGTTGTTATCAATGTTGTGCTTTGCCCGGCTAGCAGCTACTTGGTTAGCAACATCATCAAAGATGCTTGTTGACATCATTGTCATTGGGGCAACGTCCTTAAAGCCGTTCTTACTGTTAACAGTGTTGTAGAAGGCACGGTAGTTTTGGTAAACGTTGTTCCGGAAACCGTTGGTCCATGAAGTTGCCAATGCCCGAAGTACTTGGATTTGTTGTGCAGACAAACCACTAGCAGCAACCTTTTCAGAGTTGTCCTTCTTAGCATCGTAGTTCAAGAGACCTGGCTTGAAGTCCAATGGCATTTCATTGATGTTCGTTGGTGTTGAAGCTTCTGTCTTGCTAGAGATAGCCGCAGCATCTGGGTATTCACCGTAGTAAGTGTTAGCAAAAACTGGGTTAGTGTAGGCAGACACTGGGATGAAGTAAGTTTTACCGTTCCAGTATCCTTCTACTTCTAGTGGGAAGCCCTTTTGTTGGTATACTTGGTAAATCTCAGGGTTTGCTTGCCCTTGAGCTACCTTCCCGTAAACATCCTTTTGACTTGTAACGTTAACAGTCTTTGGTTGTTGTGCATCCTTTGTTGCGTTATCAAGAGCAACTTGCGCGTTGTTAACATTAGATTCGTTAGTCGTCTTTTGTGCAGAAACTTTTGCTTCATACTTAGCGTTTTCCTTAGCAACTGCGTCATTGTAATTAGTAGTAGCAGTTTGGTTTTGACTAGCTAAGTTACCAGCAGCATCACTAACAGCCTTTTGGTATTGTGCTTGGATGTTAGCAACTGCAGATTGGTTTTCAGCTGCTTGACTTACAGCTTGTGCGTACTTTTGGTCATTTGCAGCTTGTTGAGTGGCTTGATTTTGTTGTTGTGCGTTAATTTGTTGTTGGTATTCAGCTTGTGCAGCTTCAGTTTGTTCTTCAATAGAAGAAGCAGTAGCGGCTTGTGCTTGTGCAATCGCATCAGCCTGTTCATCTAGTAAGGCAGCATGACTAGCTTTTAATTGATCGATTTGGGCATTAGTTTGTGCAAGATCTGCCGCATTCGATTGCTCGTTGGCCGTGGCTTGTTGAGCTTCTTTACTATCATTAGCTGATTGCAATTGTGCAAGTTGCTGATCAGCAGTTGCCTGTACTTGTTGGTAAGTAGCTTGGTTGGTACTTACTTGTGCATTAGTTTGGTTATCATCAGCGTGTGCATTAGTCGTTGAAGTGGTGGTAACGACACCTGCTGTTAAAATTGCCCCCGCAATTAAAGCAGTAGAACGCCAATTATTTGTATTCGAATTTCTCATTTTAATAAACCCCCGTTTATGAAAAATATTCAAAAGAATTATAAATTATTCATGCAAGGTTTATTGCTTAATGACTTAACAATTCTTATGATATCAAGGTTTCTGGGGATTACAAGCGCCCCAAATTTTCAAACGATCAATTCGTTATTTTTGCTATTCACCTGTTAAATTGGGCAGATTATTAGCGAATATCACGTTCATTAATCACTTGAATAAAAATTATTATGTGTAATAAATGCTTATATATCAACGATTATTAGCTAATCATGTAATCAGTCAACAACAGTTTTTAAATTTATACTTTCCCACTATTGATTCATGGATTACAGTTGTGAAAAAAATTAAAAAAATTTAAAACCGTTCCTGCGATAATTATAAGGTACTAAATAAGTTCCTTTTCCTTTGCAAATGACAGCAAAAATCCCCTTGTTAATGCTCACAAAACGTCATATTTGTCTTATTAAGCGACAAATATAGCGCTTAAAAACAGCTAATTTATCAGTAAAACGGCCCCGATTCACCTCGTTATTTAACACTTGGTAAGGGCGAAGTTTCCCATAATGCCGGGCTTCAAGGCGCTTCTTTTTAATAAGTGAGATCTTTTATCCGGCTCATCGAATAAGGCGATAAGTTAACCGCGAAAAAGGGGCTGATTTAGAGCCAAAAAAGCGAAAAAAAGCGCTTTTTTGGCCCTTTTTTTCCACTAAAATGGCTCCTAATTTTATGCATAATTTGCGTGCAAGTTAGCTTTTTAAAATACAAAACGGAAGCAGGAGCGTGGTCATTAATGACCATTTTCCTACTTCCGTTAACTTAATCTACCTTATTAATTGTGTTCCTCTGTTGCAGAGTCATCCTTTTTGTCATCAGCAGGGGTGTATTCCTTGTGATCATCAGTAGAAGCATCCTTTGCATCGATAATTACTAACTTGCCATCCTTCATCTCCGCAACTAAGTGCTTTACATCAAGGTGGTCAAGGTAGTAATCCGTTACCTTATCACGGATTTCCCGTTCAATAACCCGCCGGAGTGGACGGGCACCCATTGCTTCATCGTATCCTTGATCAATCAAGTATTGCTTAGCAGTATCGGTAACCTTAACGTCCATGCCCTTCTTAGCGAGGGTCTTGTTAACGTCAGCCAACATCAAGTCAACAATCTTCTTCAGGTCGTCCTTGGTCAAACTGTGGAATTCAACGATTGCGTTGAACCGGTTCAAGAATTCTGGGCGGAAGTATGCCGTTAACTTCTTGATTAAGTCTTCTTCATCTTCACTTGCCCCCACCTTAACTGGCGCATCATTGGAGTAGCCAGCGTTTGATGTTGCAATAATAACGGTGTTCTTGAAGTCAACCGTGTTCCCCTGACCGTCAGTTAAGCGACCATCATCAAGAACCTGGAGTAAGAGCGTGATAACTTGTGGGTTAGCCTTCTCAATCTCATCAAGCAAGATGATGGAGTACGGGTGACGACGAACCTTTTCAGTTAAGGTGTTCCCGTTGTCTTCGTAACCAACGTATCCAGCAGTGGCCCCGATCATCTTAGAAACAGCTGTCCGGTCGGAGTATTCAGACATATCTAACCGGATGATGTCGTCCTTAGAGCCAAACATGTCTAAGGCTAACTGCTTAGCCAATTCGGTCTTACCAACACCTGTCGGGCCAACGAAGAGGAAGCTACCAATTGGTGATTCGCCTTCATCAAAGCCAGCCCGGTTACGACGGATGGCCCGGGCAACTGCTTCAACCGCTTCATCTTGACCAATTACCTTGCCTTCAAGCCGCTTATCCATGTCCTTTAGCCGTTCAACGTCACTTGCCCCGATCTTAGAAACCGGAATGCCAGTCATTTGTTCAACTGCCTTGGCAACATCTTCCGGAGTAGCAGTAACCTTGTCAGACTCAGAGTTATCGCTCAATTGCTTCTTCAAGTCGGCAATCTTTTCCTTTGAAGCCTGAGCTGCCTTGTAATCTTCGTTCTTCGCAGCGTCCTTTTGCTTCTTTTCTTCTTCTTCAATGTCCTTTTCGATTGCCTTTGCATCACGTGCCGGGTGCTTAGCAGCCAGGTGGGCAGCCGTCATGTCAACTAAGTCAATCGCCTTGTCTGGTAATGACCGTTGTGGCATGTATTGAACAGAGTAGTCGACCGCCGCCTTTAAGACGTCATCTGGTAATTGGACATTGTGGTGCTTTTCATAAAGGTCCCGAATTCCTTCCAGGATCTTTAATGTATCAGCCTTGCTTGGCGCGTTGACCGTTACTGGGTTAAACCGCCGTGCTAAGGCAGCGTCCTTCATGATTGTGTTCCTGTATTCATCCTGGGTCGTTGCACCGATTACCGTGATTTCGCCACGGGATAATGCTGGCTTGATGATGTCAGACATCCCCTTGGAGCCGTCAGCGTCACCGGCAGAACCGGCGCCGATGATTTGGTGAATTTCATCGAAGAAGAGGATGATGTTGCCCGCCTTCTTGACCTCGTCAATCAGCTTTTGCATGTTTTCTTCAAAACTACCACGGTACTGGGTCCCCGCTTCAAGGCTGGAAATGTCAATTGAAATGATTTCCTTGTCCTTGATTGCTGCCGGAACATCACCGGACACAATTGCTTGTGCCAACCCTTCTACTACCGCGGTCTTACCAACACCGGCGTCACCGACTAATACGGGGTTATTCTTCGTCCGCCGGCTTAAGATTTCCGCGGTTTCTTGAATTTCCTTGTTCCGGCCAATGACCGGGTCAAGCTTGTGTTGCCGTGCTTCTTCTGTTAAGTTGCGGCCCAACTTTTGCAAGATACTGTTCTTGCCGTTGTTTGCCTGGCGACCAGGTTGTTGCGGGTTCGCTCCACCTGGCAATTGACCAGTCTTGCGGTATTGGGCAAATTCTTCTGGTGTTACTTCCCGGCCATTGATGAGGTACCGACGGTTATCCGCATTAAAGCCGTTCATGCCACCCATCAATTGGTTGAAAATGTCGTTCATGTCGTTGTCAAATGGGTTCATTGGATTTTGTGCCATAGATGAATTCCTCCCTATATCCTTATTTTTTGTTTTCTATATTAATAATCAAAGTTAACGCAAAGCCATCCCAATCCACTGGCCGACCTTCTTATTGGTGACTGCTTTTGCCACCAGCTTCTTCATTCAAGGTAGTGCTCTTCTAGCTCCTTTAGCACTTCCCACATTGTCTTTTCCTGCGCCTGTGCAAGGGCATCAAGGTCACGCAAGTTGAGGGACGTCGAACTAGACTGTGGCTTGTTAAATGACTTATGTAAAGTCGTGTATCCGTAACCGGAACGCTTCGACACCTGATAAATCGTCAGGTGATTCACTTTCAAATAATGTTTTATATCGATCCGCATCGCTTTTCCACTTCCTTTACACTTATAAGTATACCACATCTGTGAACTAATACAACACATTTGTGATATATTTTTAAACTTTTTTCCGGCGAATAATTAAAGGAATCCACATTAAATTGGCGGGCAAAAGCACTATTAAATCAACATTTTCAATCAAAAGCAGAAGTTTTTACGCGTAAAGTATTGACAATTATTAAAAACAGATTAGAATAATTAACAATCAGTTAATCAAAGGAGGATGCAATGATGAACACTGCTTTACTTCATTTAAGCCAAGCGTATGCCTTCTGGTTTAGCGACACAGTCGTCCGCTAACCAGCAGTGTTTTTCATTGTGGCGTTCCCGGATGACCCAAACATTCGGGATCCTCTTTTATACTCATTCCAATTGAAGGAGCCCTGAATGTAATCAGTTAGCATTCAGGGCTCCTTTTAGTTTAAACTTACCTTTATAAGGAGGAATTTATTATGCCAGCAACAAAGAAAGAATTATTATCCCGTTTAAATAAGAACTTCGCCCGTCTCTCCCCCGGCGGAATCCGTGCCTTTGACTACCAGGTCAGTGCCATTCCTGGAATCGTCAAACTCACATTAGGGGAACCCGACTTCAACGTCCCTGACGCAATGAAACAAGCCGCCATTGATAGCATTAATGCCAACGACTCCCACTATGCTCCAGGAACCGGGACGGTTGCTTTGCGGAAGGCAATCGCCCATTTCATGAGTGACCGCTACGGCCTGACTTATGACCCTGACAGCGAAATTGCCGTCACTGTCGGCGCAACGGAAGGGATTTACGCCTCCCTCTCCGCGATCATTAACCCCGGCGACGAAATCCTCATCACCACGCCAACTTTCCCCCTCTACATGGCCGTTACGAATATCCTGGGCGGTAACCCAGTTGAAATTGATACCAGCAAGACTGACTTTATCCTTACCCCAGAAACCCTTAAAGCCGTGCTTGCCAGTCACCCTAACGCCAAGGGTATCATCCTGAACTACCCATCTAACCCAACCGGGGTAACTTACACCCACGACCAAGTTCAAGCATTAGCGGCAGCAATCAAGGACACAAACCTGGTTGTTATCGCTGACGAGATTTACTCCGAACTAGTCTACGAAGGTCAGCACACATCGATTGCGGAATTTATCCCCGAACAAACCTTAATTTTAAACGGGGCGTCGAAGTCTCATGCAATGACCGGCTACCGGATCGGCTTTATCGCTGGTCCCGCTGACTTGATGAAATCTGTCAGCGCCATTCACGCAATGATGGTGACCGCTGCTTCTGATCCAGCCATGGCCGCCGCGGTTGCTGCCTTTAATACCGAGGATGGCCGCCAAGCCACCCTTGAAATGAAGGCAGCCTACCGTGAACGGCGTGACTTCTTGCTTGGTGCCTTACGGAAAATGGGCTTTGAAATTACCAGCCCGAACGGTGCTTTTTACGTCTTTGCTAAGTTACCGGCCAAGTTTGGCGATGATGATGTTAAATTTGCAACTGACCTTGCCAATAACGGGCAAGTTGCGGTAATCCCCGGCTCATTCTTCGGTGCTGGTGGTAAAGGCTACTTACGGATCAGTTACGCTACAAGCATGGACAATATCAAAACTGCCGTTAATAGAATTGCTAATTTTGTGGAGGAGGCAGATTAGATGAAGATTTTAATGACTAGTGTTCGCGACGATGAGCAAGCGGCGATTAAGGAATACGCGCAAAAAAATAACGTTGAAATCATCACAACACCCAAACTAATTGATGATGCAGTTGACATGACTGCTGACGTCGATGGACTAGTCATCCAGCAACGGAGCAAGCTTCCTGCTGACATCTACCCAAAACTCAAAGCGAATGGATTAACGCAAATTGCCACCCGGACTGCCGGCTTTGACATGGTCGACATTAGGAAGGCCCACGAAAACGGCCTAACCGTCACCAATGTTCCCGCCTACTCGCCCCGCAGTGTTGCTGAACATGCCCTAATGCAGATATTCCGCCTGCTGCGGAAGTCCTACATGTTTGACCAGCAGGTTGCTAATAACGACTACCGGTGGTTTAGCAATGAGCAGGCGATTGAAATCCATACCGCCACGATTGGGATCATTGGGGTCGGCCGAATTGGTGGCACCCTCGCTAAGCTCCTTCATTCTCTCGGTGCAACTGTCCTTGGTTATGACATCAAACCACGGGATGACCTCGATGGAATCGTTAAGTTTGTTTCAAAGGAAGAACTTCTTAAGCACGCCGACGTGGTTAGCCTCCACGTTGACCTCAACCCGACCTCCGAAGGGCTAATCACCGCTAATGACTTTGCATTAATGAAAGCATCTGCGGGACTAGTTAATGCCAGTCGGGGACCGGTGGTGGTTACCGCCGACTTAGTCACCGCACTAAAGAATAAGGAAATTGCCGCCGCTGCCCTCGATACCTTCGAAGGGGAAAACCAGGTTGTCATGACTGACCGCCGCAAAAAAGGACTCGCTGATGTCCCGTTAGTTCAGGAACTTCACGAGATGGATAATGTTATCTTAACGCCCCACATTGCCTTTTTCACTAACCGCGCCGTGCAAAACATGGTTGACTTCTCCCTCGATGACGTTCGCCTCATCCTTGCTGGTAAGTCATCCCCGCACGAAATTAAATAATAAAGAAGTAATTTCGTTGCCCCAGCTTAATTAATCAACTACACTAACGGTAGTAAGGATTAGGAGGAGATCGTAATGACTAAGTACAAGGTAACCGCCACAAAGACAACGACTGGAATGCAAGTATCAGCAGGAACCCGCGGGTTTGAAATCACCTTTGATGAACCGGGTAGTACCGATACCGGGATGAATCCGGTTGAGATCCTGCTCACCTCATTCGGTGCCTGCCAAGCAATCACCGCAACTGCCCTGGCAAAGAAGCGGAACTTCGACCTCCGCGCCTTCTGGGTAACTGTTGAAGGGGAGCTTGACCGCGAAGATGTTGCTGATGGCAAAAACGTCCGCAAGTACACCGAAATCCACTACCAACCACACCTACGCAGCGATGAGTCTGACGAAGATATTAAGAAGTTTCTTGCTGACGTTGCCGCAAAGTGTCCAGTTGAAAACACCCTGATCTACGGAACAAAGTTTGTTCAAGACGGGTATGTCAACGTAAAGTAACCAGAAAAAGGTTTTTCTCACTAGATAAACAACGGGAGCATGGTCATGAAGTCGTAATAACTTCAGCCATGCTCCCGTTAATTTTCTCCTAGTTCAAATGTGGCGGTTACTTTCAACCCCTTTGCTAGCGATGAAAACTTAATCTCACCATTATACTTTGCAGCGCGTTCTTTCATGTTCGTCATCCCGTAGTGGTTATCCCGGTTAGTCGGCTGCCAGTTTTTACCGTGATTAATGATCTCAATTGTCAGCTGGTTATCATCCACGACCATGTTAACCGCTGCCTGGTCGGTTTCACCATGCTTAACAACGTTCATCAAGGCTTCACTAACAACCCGTTCAATGTCAACCAGTTCCCCCATCCAAATGGCCACATCTTGATTGATCGTCAACTTGGTCTTCAATGAATAATTCTCTTCCAATAGTGCGATCGTGTCTAACGTCATCTGCTTTAATGACTGCTTCTCCCGGGGAAATTCAAGGTCCCGGTACTGCTTAATCATGCTTCGCGACTGTTCAATCGCATTCGTCGCCATTTGCTGCGTCTCCGTAACCATTGGCAATAATTTGGCATATTCCTGTTTTTCTGCCAGCTGCTTAATAACGGTCAACCGCATATTAAGCCCAACAAAGTCCTGGGTTAAGGTATCATGTAAATCACGGGCGACTTCTTTATGGACCCGTTCCGCCGTCAGTTTTTCGATCCGTTGGTTCGCGTGGTTAAGCTTTTCGTTTACTACCCGCAGTTCTTCTGCCTGCATAAACTGCCGATAAGTCGTCCGGTATGCGATTACCACAAGGACAAAAACAATCGCGAATGCTTCAAGTTGCAAGATAAAGCTCATTAAGTTATTCGCATTAGCTAAGATAAACGCCCCGTACAGCAGCGAGATTAGTGGCACCTTCTTTGGGGGAGCGATAAAGATTAATTCCTCAAATAATAGCACTGGTAGCCCCGCCATTAAGAAAACGATCTTAGTGCCATATGTCAGCAGCAACGAAACCCCGACTAAGATTCCCCCTTGAACTAATAATAAAACTAGGCGGGGAATTAGCTTAACTAGCTGTGGGGCAAAAATTAATGATAGGTATAAAATCGCAATTGGAAGTTTTTTACCATCTAAGTGGTCATCCGTTCTAAACAAGGGACTGAAGATCAATGACATAAACATCCATATCCAGCATAGCGAAACCCACCGCGCCCCGTCAAAAATTTTATCTTTTATTTCTTTTTGAATTTTTTGCTCTTCCATCCGCACTTCCCCATTTAATAACAATAATTAGGATACCCCTTTTTCCTTATCATATTGTGCTTTCGTTGATTAATCAATTTCTATTGTAGCGCTCATTTGGCAAAATAATAAAAGTTATTAAGTAAACGACCGTAATAATAACATCACCCTCCTGTTCAGCTTAGCGTAAGTCCTAAGCAGGAAAAATTGTCCGCCCCGTTCACTTTGTGTTACACTTATTAGAACTAAAGATTAATCCCACCGGGGATGAGGATGACTGCTACTTTCGTTAGGTCTTTGAAGAAAGTAGTAGCCATCCTTTTTTATTTGAAGGAGGAATAATCATGGCATGGTTAATACTATTATTTTCTGGACTAATGGAAACTTTCTGGGCAACAATGATGAAGTTAAGCAACGGCTTTTCTAACTGGTTCTTTGCGCTCCTCACTGTTATCGGGTTAATTATCAGTATGGGTGGGTTAGTAATTGCTACTAAACACCTGCCGATTGGCATTGCCTATCCCATTTGGACCGGGATTGGGGCGGTCGGATCTGTCCTTGTCGGTGCCTGGTTCTTCCATAATCACATCACCGGTGTTACCTGGTTCTTTGTGGTCTTATTGATTATTAGCATCATCGGGATTCAAATTTCGGCCAATCACTAGCATGAAAAAATAAGCACTGGTCGGTCGTTAACCAATCAGTGCTTATTTTTAGCTATTCAAAAGTTACTAATTTTCCTATTGCCGTACTTCGTAAATCAAGTGCTTGCCCATGAATTCTTCAATCCCGTAGCTGCTCAATTCACGACCGTAACCGGAGTTCTTAACGCCCCCGAACGGCAATTCTGGAAGGGAAGCATAACCAGAGTTGATCCAGGTCATCCCCGTTTCAATCTGCGCAGCGACCCGTTCAGCATGGTCACGGTCACTACTAAAGATCGTGTTCCCTAGGCCATAGCTGGAGTTGTTAGCCAAGGCAATCGCTTCTTCTTCAGTGTCAACCTTGTAAACAGATGCAACTGGACCAAACATTTCAGTATCAAAGATTGGGTTGTCCGGCGCAATGTCCGTCAAGATCGTTGGCATGAAGAATTGACCATCAAGGTCGTCTACCGGTTGGTTACCATAGTAGACCTTGGCGCCATTTTCAACTGCCAAGTCAACCTGGCTTTGCAACTTCTCCTTTGCCTTCTTAGAAGAAAGTGGTGCTAATGTTGTTGTGCGATCCAGTGGGTCTCCCATCTTAACCTTTGAAAAGGCGTCCTGCAAAATCTTGAGGAAGCGGTCGTAATCCTTGGATAATACGATGAACCGCTTGGATGAGGTGCAGACTTGACCAGCATTGTATAGCCGGGCAGCGGGAGCAACCTTTTCAACGAGGTCCCAGTCAGCATCGTCAAGGATGATGAAGGCATCGTTCCCACCAAGTTCCATCGTGCTCTTCTTAAGGTTTGCGCCAGCTTCCTTAGCAACCGTTGCACCACCACGTTCAGAACCAGTCAAGCAGACACCGACAATCCGCTTGTCAGCGATTGCGGCGTTAACTTGGTCGTATGACAAGAAGAGGTTGGTTAAACTGCCTTCAGGTGCGCCGGCTTCCTTAACGGCATCCGCAAAGGCTTGGGCAGAAGCAGGACAGTTAGAAGCATCCTTTAAAATCATTGGGTTCCCCAGGAGGAAGTTAGGGATGAATACCCGGGCGATTTGGTAGAATGGGAAGTTCCATGGTTCGACCGCAACCAAGACCCCAAGCGATTGCTTCAAGACCTTTGCCCGTCCAGAAGTCGTCGCAATTACTTCCGGTTGGAGGAACTGGTCAACGTGGGCAACATAGTAGTCACAAAATGAGGCACAGAGTTCAACTTCGCCTTCTGCTTCCCCAATCAGCTTCCCCATGTCCTTGGTCATGATTGCAGCGTATTCTGTCTTGTGTTCGCGTAAGTTCTTCGCGAGGTTGAGAATAACGTTCTTCCGTTCTTCTAACTTATCATTAAAGCGCCAGTCCTTGTATAATTCATGAGCAGTGGCGATCGTCTTTTCTAATTGTTCATCACTAGTATTTTCAAATGTCTTTTCGACTTTATTTGTGTATGGATTAATCGTTTGGTATGCCATTAATATATCCTCCTTATTTTATAAGCGCTTACATTTTATAACTAAACACTAGACCAATTCAAGCCATTTGCTTGATATTTATTTTGACTATCGGCAAATGTAAAGTTCATTTTATAACATAAAAATGGATAATTAGCCCCTTTTTATTAAAGAAAGCGTTAAGGGCAAGGAGGTCTGCCTTGTTCAACAAGTTCAACTAGACCAATTCGTGAATTTAAATTTTTGGCAATGACTTTTGATTAGCCTTCATCCCCAAAATAAGTTAGGATTAAACTAGGACAATACTAAGAGGTGAACTTTAATGACAGTAAAAATCTACTCATTTGGTGGTGGCCAAATGGTTGAAGCAATGTTACGAGCAGCATTAAAGAAGGACGTAATTAATGCAAACGAGACCGGGATTGTCGATATCGCAGCTTCCCGGATCAAGTACCTGCAAGAGCAGTATGGCTTTTCAGCAAGCCGGGAACCTGACTGGGATGAAGTTACTAGTGCAGACATCGTCATTTTAGGGGTCCGGCCACAAGATAACTGGGCAGCGATTATGAAGAACCTAGTCGAACACGGTTACCAGCACGACGTCATTTCCATCATCGCTGGGGTTTCCCTCGACCAGCTCACATCCGCTGACGACCAGTTTGCCGTTACCCGGATCATCCCCAACACCCTTACCGATGTCGCGCTGGGGTATAGCGGGGTGGTCAAGAACGACCGGGCCAACCAGGCGAACGTTGAAGAATTTCTCAATAGCTTCGGGAAGGTAGAATATATCGCCGAATCCCTGCTCGATGTCTTTACTGGCTACGGGGTTACCGGGCCAAACTTCATCTATAACTTCCTAATCAGTTTTACCAACGCTGGTGTTCTCGCGGGAATGCCACGGCAACAGGCAAACAAGCTTGCCCTGGAAAACCTCAAGGCAGCAGCCGCTTTCGTCGAACAAAGTGGTAAACACCCCGCCGAATTGCTTGATATTAATAATTCCGCCGGGGGCGTCGGTATCACTGCCCAGCACGAATTAGACAAGAGTTCGTTTGCATCAGGACTCGAAAACGCCGTTGTAGCAGCTGTTAAACGGACAAAGGAACTCGGCAAGCAAAACGCAGGTGATTAAAATGACAGAAACCTTAAACTGGGACCACACGATGGTTGCGGTCACTGACCTTGACGCCGCGGTTAAGTATTTCAATGACCACGGCTTTGGATTTACCCCCGGCGGTAACCACCAATACTGGGGAACCAAAAACGCCCTCGACTACTTTGGCATAAACTATCTCGAACTCTTAACGGTCGCCGATAAGAAGCAAGCGGCCGCCTTCCCCTATGAAAATAATTCAGGGATTTACGAGGCAGTGCAAGACTACTTTAACGGCATCCAACGCTTTACGACGATCGCAATTCGTTCAAGCGATATTAAGGCAACCCACCGCCGCCTTGCTGCTGCCGGGGTCGACGTCGGCGAGATTACCAGTGGAAAACGGGTCGACCCGCACGGCAACCTAATCCAGTGGCAAATCTTCTACGTCAACGATAAATTGCCAAATAACCTCCCCTTCCCCTTCTTTATTCAATGGGGAGAAGCAGACCAGCAACGAGAACAGACGTTAAAAGAAAAAGGCTTAATCAAGCCGCACCCCGCTGGCGATATCTATGTTAAACAGGCCATTTTCCACGTCACGGACCCCCAACAGGCTGCCGCCGCACTAGGAAAGGCGTTAATGATTACTCCCGTTCACGAAGAAAGTGGCGAGGTAATTACCATCAGCGACCGGCAACTTATCTTTAAGCCCGGTCCAGAAAATCGCCTGATCAAACTAGTCTTCAACGGTGCAACAAGCGTCGCAGAACTAGCATTAGGACAAATTAACTTTGCCTTAACCACTAACAAATAAGCGTAGGTGTCACCCGCTTACCAACGATAATGCCCCCAACAGGCGGTTTTCCGCTGTTGGGGGCATTTTATTTGGGTCTACAATTTTAAGTACTGATGGATTTAACATCGGTGCTTATTTTGTTTTAAAATTTAAAATAAAAAAACGAAAGATGGTTGGACCCCGTCTTCGTTTAAGAAAGGACCATCTTTCATGAATTATTCTACCAAAATTGCTTTAGGAATTAAAGATCGCCACCTTGAACTTGATATCAAACATTTCAAAAACCCGATTGAGGATCAAGGTAACTTGATCGTTGTCCATCTTACGCAAAGTTATCCCCATCATTGTCCTCTTTGCGGACAATTAATGAGCAAGAATGGCTTTAAAACTGTGCGGAGTTTAGGGCCATCGCTGCACTACAAGCCAACCATTTGGTCAATTCGCAAGCAGAAGTATATCTGTAAGCCTTCAGAAAATTGTCCTAAGACCGTTACTGATTTCGCCAAGGTTACTGATCTTAAATATCGTCATCACATCGCCTTAGCCGTCAAACAGCGTATTATGATGCAATTATCAACTAATGAATCGCAAACTGATATTGCCAAATCTTTTGGTGTCTCTGATTGGACTGTCAGACGCATCATTTCTAACCTCGATCAAGTCTTTAAGCCTAATTATCATTGGTTACCACGCCACATCGCCTTTGATGACTTCAAATCTGGCCGATTTGCGCCCAGTGACATGAGTATGATCTTAATGAATATTGAAAATAAACGCACCTTAGACATTATTTTGTCACGACGCAGCCGTTACTTATATAACTACTTTCTCCGCTATGATCGCTCCGCTCGTTTGGCCGTACAAACGGTTACTGTTGATTTATATACTCCCTATCGTCATTTAATTCATGAGCTTTTCCCTCATGCGTTAATTATCGCCGACCACTTTCACGTGGTCGCACAAGCATACCGGGCCTTAAACAAAATCAGAATCAAGGCAATGAATCGTGCTGGTAAAGGAACTCATCAATGGCGGGCCTTAAAACGTTTCTGGAAACTGATCTTAACGCCATCAGCTTCCCTTAAATACGATAATTACTGGTCGCGCCGTAACTTTCACTATGCGCAATTAACCGACGTTGAAGTAGTCCATCGCTTGCTTTCCTACGACGATGATCTAAGACAGGCGTATCGCTATTACCAAGACCTGATTCTCGCAATCAACCACCGCGATCAGAAAGAACTCAACCATCTTCTCGCTATTAAATGGACCCTTCTGCCACAACCACTTCAAAAAGTTCAACGGACCTTGCGCATACACAAAGCAGAGATCATCACTAGCTTCAAATATGACAACTATACTAACGGGCCAGTTGAAGGAACTAACAACAAAATCAAAGTAATTAAGCGGACTGCTTATGGTTTCCGGAACTTCTTCAACTTTCGGGCACGTATTCTCCTCGCTTTACCAAATTCATACATTGCCATCAATTGGAAAAACAAAAGAACAGCCCATACCAAAAGTCTGGCACGAGCTGCTTGAAAAGTTATTTAATTTTTTCTATCAGTACTTCTTGACGAAGAGCCTTTTATTTGGGGTGCTAGTTAGTTTTCCGGTGAAAGCAAAAAAGAGAATGGAAAATAAATTATTCCCATCCTCTTGATACTTAATGCTTATTTTAATTAGTAAATACCATCGTAAGCCTTTTGGTAAAGTTGAACGATTTCTTCCTTCGTTCCCTTACGTGGGTTAGAGAAGGCATTACCATCCTTGAGGGCATTTTCAGCCATCAATTCGAAGTCTTCTGGCTTAGCACCGATTTCCTTGATTGAGCCTGGAATACCAATTGCCTTGCACAATTCCTTCATTCCTTCGATTGCCTTTTGGCCGGCTTGCATCGTCGTCAAACCAGTCGTGTCGTAACCCATGATTTCTGCTAATTCAGCAAAACGGTCTGGGCAAGCAATCAAGTTGTACTCTTCAACAGTAGTGAGCAGTAATGCACAACATACACCGTGAGGAGCATCGTATTGACCACCAAGTTGGTGAGCCATTGCGTGAACGTAACCAAGGTTAGCGTTGTTGAAGGCCATTCCGGCAAGCATTTCAGCTTCAACCATCTTTGTCCGTGCTTCAACGTTGTGACCATTAGCAACTACTTCTGGTAAAGCAGTTTGGATCAATTGGATAGCTTCCTTACATTGGCTATCAGTGATTGGGTTGTGGTCAACAGAAACGTATGGTTCAACTGCTTGAACAAAGGCGTCACAACCAGTAGCAGCAGTGATGTCTTGTGGAATATCAAGCATTAACATTGGGTCGTTGAATGATACCAATGGAATGTTACGCCATGAAACAACAACGAACTTCAAGTGTGTTTCTTCGTTAGTAATAACCGCGTGACGAGTCAATTCTGAACCAGTCCCAGCAGTCGTGTTAACGGCCATCAGTGGTGGAAGAGCGTTGTCTAAGGTTTCAATTCCGGCTAACTTGGAGATGTCATCGCCGTTAGTCAAGATGATCCCAATACCCTTACCACAGTCGTGGGCTGAACCCCCACCAACAGTGATAATGGAGTCACAGTGTTCTTCTTCGTACATCTTCTTACCGGCCTTGATGTCACGAATCTTTGGGTTAGGTTCTACACCAGTAAATACGGCATAGTCAACGCCCGCCTTGTCTAAAGAAGCAAGCGTTTGCTTTACTGGACCGTTATCAATATCAGCCAAACCATCAGTTGTAACAATTAATGGCTTGTTCATATTGAGCATCTTTGCACGATCACCAATCTTTTCAATAACCCCTGGGCCAAAGAAGTTAACACTTGGCATTAAGAAATCAAATTGTCTGTTCATAAAAATACCCTCCTCATGGTATCTGAATACGCTTTCTATTATTAACCAAGTAGCGGCCTTTTGCAATGATAAAATTGTGACTTCTTTCATTATCTAGGGCAAAATAACCACATTTTACAGTAATATGTTTTACAAAGTACCCTACTTTGCACTTTCTATCACAAATTAATACTATTTTATCCTCTGTTGCTTAAAAAATTTATCAAAACATTCACTTAATAACTCTACTTGCCAATTATAGCTATTTAATTTCCGCTCTGCGACTGCTAAGCTGTCTGCTGGCAAGAGGTCAATTTGTAAGTTGACTGGCAACGCCTGCATCTTTAACCCTGCAATAACCATTTTCATCGCAAGTTGGGCCTGCGTACCACCATGACCACCAAACGTTACCAAGCTAACCGGCTTCCCTTGCCATTCCTTTGCCAGGTAATCAATCGCGTTTTTAAGCACTGCTGGATAGCCCCAGTTGTATTGGGGAAAGACGAAGATAAAGCCATCGTATTGCTGGATCAGTGCACTCCACGCCCGCGTTTTTTGCTGGGTATACAGACCGGTGACGGGAAGGTGTGGTTCCGCCATCATTGGCAAGTCAACCTTCTTTAGATCAATTAGGTCATATTGCACCTTCGTTTCTTTTTGTAGCTGGCGCTTAAGCCAGGCCGCAACTTGCATACTCCGTCGGTTAGGACGAACACTACCGATAACAATTCCTACTTTTTGCACTCGTCAACCCTCCTTTGTCCTTATTTTAAAATTTAAGCCCTGCAAAGGCAATTGATTCCCCCTGCAAGGCAGTTAATTAGCGTTTGTAAAAAAGCGGCCGATAAATTACATACTTTGGTTGTCGCACCTGCCACCAATTCCGCAAAAGCTTTGCCCGAAACTGGTGCCGCTTGCCCGCTGGCATTTCACCCCGGTCATCGCTGGTCGTCAACACTAGTGGCTGGGCATCAAAAACTTCCCTTGCCGCTACCCGGGTGGTCATCAAGCCTAGTGACAAGCCCACCGTTAGCAGCATCATAACCAGCATCTTTTTAAACCGTAATTGCTGCGATTCGTCAGCTTCCATCAAATAGTTGCATCCTCCATTCATCAGTTAAACAAGGGTACAAGCTAACTATACCATCTTCTTAACGCGATAAACGGTAACCGCCGAAAGCCATAACGAAAATTAACAATCCCAATAAATCCTTAATTACTTGTGATAAGGAAGGCCATTGATGATCGTAAATGCCCGGTAAATCTGCTCGGTCAATACTAACCGCATCAGTTGGTGGGGAAGTGTGAAGCGGCCAAACGAAATTTGCGTATCCGCGCGCTTAAGCACCGCCGGACTGAGTCCCAATGATCCACCGATGACAAAGGTAATGTCGCTATGCCCGTACGTCGTCAGTTGATTAATTTCTTTGGCGAATTCTTCTGACGTCCGTTCCTTCCCCTTAATCGCTAAAGCATACACGTATTCCCGATCCTTAATCTTCGCGAGGATTCGTTCTCCTTCCTTTGCCATCACCTCGTCCATTTCGGCCTGACTTAGTGATTCCGGTGCCTTTTCATCTGGTACCTCCACGATTTCAAACTTGCAAAAGCGGCCGAGCCGTTTCGCGTATTCCGCAATTCCGGCTTTAAAATATTTTTCCTTTAGCTTTCCCACACCAATAATTTTTATATTCAAGATATCCACTACCTTCCACAACTTATCCACAAAGTTATCCACAGGCTCACGAGAATTGTTTAACGTTTACCGAATGTTCGGCTAATTTTTTGGCGAAAAAACGCTTTCTTAAAAATTACTTATCCACAGTTATCAACAAAAACAATCGTTCGCTGTGGATTTCCGAATCCGTTGGTACACAAGCGTTCAGCAAAACAAATTCGTTTAAACATCCACTTATCCACATCTTAGTGCCCTACCTGTGGATAACTTTTTAACAATTAGAATTCCTATTATATCAATAATTCTTAAAAATTCCTAAAGAGGACGAAAGTTATCCACCGACTTATCCACAGGAGATTTCCCTGTCTTATTTTAACGTATTTCTAACGAATTACAACACAGGGTGTGGCCCCGATGCAACAGATTGTTATCTTGCGAATATTCGGTGATCACAAAATTAAAGTATTCGGAAATTACTTATTAGGGATTCTCTAACTAAATCGGTCGCCAAGTTTTTGACAAAAATACGCATATATCGCTATCCCATCAAAAAAATCTTTTACAGCAATATTTTCATTAGCAGCATGTGCATGATGGTCACTGTTGGCTAACGGAATCGTGAAGACATCAGCTCCTAACTCCTTTTCCCATACATAATTAGGCACTGTTCCTGGCATTACTGGTTGCAATAAACATCTCCCTGTGACACTAGTAACGGCTTCTTGCAGTAGTTGAAGAAATGAACTAGTTATATCAACTTTGCTCGGCGGCGTTTCGACTAGCCACTCAATTTTCACAATCCCACGTGCCATTTCATTTATAAAGAGGTTTTCAATCGCCCACTTTATCTGTTTTATTGATTGTCCCTTCACTAACCGAATGTCCATTTGGACTGTTGCTCTTCCGGGAATTATAGTTTTTATTCTTTTGCCAACATGGCCACTACTTATCCCATTAATATTAATTGTCGGGTAAAACATCAATCGCTGGTAATATTCCATTGCTGAATAATAGTGGGTCAATGGCTTGGGTAATTCTGCAATTATTTTCTTCTCTTCATCACTAGCCTGCTTAATCCCGTCATAGAAACCTGGAATCCGCGCTATTCCAGTAGTTGGATCAACAAGCCGATTAAGAAGCTGAACCAGTTTTAAAGCTGCATTAGGTGCAACATTACCAAAATTACCCGAATGAAGATCACTATCATTTTCTTTAACGGTTAAGCGAAATCCTAATCCACCACGATTACCTAACGAGATCATATGATGCCCATTATAAGCACCATCACTAACAACCACATTTTTGACCCCGCGTAAGTCAGTATCTCGTAACTGATGCACAATCTTTTGTAAATCAATACTTCCCGCTTCTTCCTGTCCTTCATAAAATAATTTAATTGTCACAGGAAAATGCCCATATAGTCGTTGATAAACATAGAGGCCACAAATTTGGGCAATTAGTTGTCCTTTATCGTCCCCCGTTCCTCGGCCATAGAATTTTTCTTTACGCTTAATCAGCTTAAACGGATCACTTTGCCATTCGTCAAGATTTCCTGCTGCCATTACATCATAGTGCGCATACATTAAGATAGTTCTTTGCTTTCCCGGCTCAATAGTAGCGACAATTACCGGGGAAGTAGTTGTCGGATAGACTTTAACTTTCGCATGAAGTAATTTTTCTAACAGTTGAATAATAAAAGTATAGCTTGCCCGAATGCCTTCACCAGTCTCACTAATGCCAGCTTGCTCAATAAATTCTCCAAGGATTTTCGCAAACCGTAATTTTTCTGCCGTAATATATTTTTCAATCTTATCCATTAGCCACTACCTAAATACCTTACCGTCTTGTTCGGCTGCTTGTTGGAAATCTGCTGGGATCTTTAACCCTAATTTATGGGCCTGCTTTAAGTTAAGCACTGGTTCACCATGTTTATAGTCGTTTACTGGCATTGTGCTTGCTTTTTCACCCTTCAAAATTCGTGCAGCCATCTTCCCAGCTTCAAATCCTTGCCCATCTTGACTCAGACCAATCGTTGCTACACCACCGTCTTTTACCATCGTATCAGCACTTGGAAAAACCGGCTTGTTAACTGCATTCGCATTCTTTACTAACGTCCCCATTGATCCGGCGATTGTATTATCACTAGGGACTATCACAGCATCAACTTTGTTCAACATTGTCTGTGAAACTTGATCGAGCTCATTGCTATTAGCAATCGTGTAGGTTTTAAGATTTACATGCATTTGTTTAGCAGCCTTAACCATTGTTTTGTATTGACTTTCCGAAGACGGATCACTGGACGTATAGATTACACCAAGGGTTTTTAGATTAGGGATAAATTTCTTCACAAGGGCGATTTGTTGCGCACTAGGATTTATCCCGTGAACGCCTGTGACGTTTCCTCCCGGCTGCTTTTCGTCTTTAACAAGACCAGCACCAATTGGGTCACCAACGCCGCCCATCACTACAGGAATATCCTTAGTTGCATTAGCAAGTGCCTGACAAGCTGGGGTTGTGATTCCTACCGTAACTTTTGCCTTATCATTAACGAGTTTACTTGCCATTGTATTTAAGTTGCTCTGGTCACCATTTGCATTTTGATATTCAATCTTAATATTTTTGCCATCATGGTAACCTTCAGCAGCTAATCCCGCAACGACCCCCTTTTGAATCTGGTCAAGGGCCGGGTGATGCATCATCGTCAAAATACCAACAACTGGTTTCGTTGTCTGCCGATGAAGCTGTAAAAGCCCCATATACCCACCGACAATAATAATCGTCACAACAAGATACTTGATAATTTTCTTCATAATAATTACCACCTTTCACCTGGATAAAAAATAAGAAGGAGTTCCACGAACGGGAATCTCCTTCTTAAATAAAAAGATAAAGAAAAGCCCGTACGTGAATCCGTACAGGCCTTAATACTCAATTAAAAAGCCGGTACAGATACAATCTGTGAATCAACCCAGGTTGTATCCGTACAACGGTTACTCCTGAGTCACCGGCTTTGCCAATTATTAAATTGTAAAGTTTGGTTTCTCATTTGTCATTTACTCCTCTTGATGAATTGCAATTATTGTACCAGGGAGAAAATTAGATGTCAATTAAAAAATTAAAAAAAACTAATTTAAGCATATTGATGGGCAATCTTCCCACAAACCGCGGCCACAATTGCCGCTAGCAAGTCATCAATGAACGTATTCACATGGATTCCGTCGCGGTCAAACCGGGCGATAATTCCGTTCTTCTCCCGGTCAAAAAAGCCAAAGTTAGTTGTCCCAATTGTCCCGTAAATATTGGCGATCTGCAGGGCGAGGGTTTCATCCACCCCAAAGACCCCAACATCATTTTTAATAATACTTGCTAGGGGCTCTTCGACCTTCCCTTCCTGGGTTAGGCGGTCAAGTTCTAACGCCACCATCGCATTGTTTAATAGCTCCCGCTTGTGCAGGGCGTCCACTAGCGCCGTCTGACAAAACTCAAGAGTCAATTCTGGTTCAAACTTCTTCTGGGTGTCATAAACGATCTGCGCTAGGTCGTCCAAGTTGACGCCCCGGTCTTGGAGACGCTGAACCACAAAGTTATACGCCTTGGTGTCTGGATACTTAAAACGTGGATTATTCATCTGGTCCACCATCCTTTTCAAAGTACTCCCTCCATTATACCCCTTTAAAGCAAAATAACGGCTGACACGAATGCCAGCCGTTATTTGCTTATTCTCCATCATTTTGGGTGGAGTTATTTGTTGTATCAGTACTCTTGGTTAGGTGGAGGGTTGCTGTTTGCTGTTGACCGTCACGGTAGTAAGTAACCTTGGCCGTGTCACCAACCTTGTACTTGTACAAGGCGGCCTTCAACGAACCCGTGTCGGTAATGGTGGTATCACCCAGCTTGGTAATCACGTCATACTGCTTTAAGCCTGCAGTGTCAGCGACAGAGCCGCCGTTCACATCCATGACCACGACCCCCTTAGTAACACTTGTTGGTAGCTTTAGCACTGATTGCTGTTGGTCGGAGGTAACATTGCTCAAGTCCACCATGCTGATTCCTAGTGATGGCCGGGAAATCTTGCCGTCCTTGATTAACTGGTTGATAATCGTCACTACTTCATTACTTGGGATCGCAAAACCAATCCCTTCAACAGACGACCCCTGGGTATCAGATGCCAACTTCATCGAGTTGATCCCGATTACTTGTCCTGCCATGTTGATCAATGGGCCACCAGAGTTACCGGAGTTAATCGCCGCGTCGGTTTGAATAACTGACGTGAGGGTCCCATCCGTGCCCGCCTTTAGTGTCCGGTTCTTGGCAGAAACAATCCCCTTCGTAACGGTATTAGCGTATTCGCTCCCCATTGGTGAACCGATCGCTAATACATCTTGACCAGGGACAATTGAGTTTGAGTTTCCAAACGATGCCACCGTCTTAACGTTACTGGAGTTAATCTTCAAAACTGCTAAGTCGGTTGCGGAATCTGCCCCAACCAAGTCAGCGTTAACCTTTTTTCCGTTGCTCAAGATTACTTGCAGGGCGTTTGACCCCTTTACAACGTGGTTATTAGTTACGACATAGGCGGAGTCACCATCCTTCTTGTAAATAACCCCAGAACCTTCACTGGCAGTTTCCAGCTTGTTGCTGTCCGCTGAAGAACTGTTGTCACTACTGCTGCCATAACCAAAGATCCCTAGCGTCCCGCTTGATTGTTGGACCTTTTGTTTATTGATCACACTAACAACGGCCCCTTGAACTGACTTATATGCCTGGGAAGCCTCACCGTTTAAGTCCGCCTTGTTTTTATTGACCTTGGTGCCGCCATTCTTATTAGAACTGCTTGGTACCCGGGTGCCGGTTACTTCTTCGTGGTTTTGCACCATGTTATTGATTCCCAGTCCAATCCCACTACCGATTAAACCGGCAAGCAAACCGACGAGGATAACCCCTAGCCACAAGCGTCCACGCAGATTTTTAAACATCTTATTCATTCATAAGCTCCTCCCCTAATTGAATTTGTTGTTATTAAATTACAATTTAAATGTGAAAAATAATTGAACAAATTCAGTAAAAACATTAATCTCTTCGCCTTTGCACTATAAAGTCATTAATTTGCTGGGCGTTTCCGGTTCCGCATCATGCAAGTTAAAATCATGATTTACCCCAAAGTCGTGCTGCTCCATTAAACTGGCAACCGTCAAGTGGGCTAGTGACCGCATATTGTTATGCTGGCTGCGGTGCCCCAGAAAAATCTCCTTCGTGCGGTGCCCAATTATGTCCATCAAGGCATCAGCCCCCTCCTCATTTGAGAGGTGACCTTCATCCCCCAGGATCCGCTGCTTTAACGACCAGGCATAAGGCCCCATCCGCAACATCTCCGTATCATGGTTACACTCCATCAGGTATGCATCGGCATCGCGGATCGTCCCCGCCACCCGGTCAGAGACATAGCCAGTATCCGTCAAAACACAAAAGGTCTTATTGTCATGATGGATCTGGTAAAACTGGGGTTGGGCCGCATCATGAGAGACGGCAAAGCTTTCGATATCCATGTCACCAAAGTCCTTTACCGTGTTAGGGGCGATGATGTGCTTTTGTTCAAGGGGGATCTTGCCGACCTTGCTAGCCATCGCCTGCCACGTCCCCTCATTGGCATACACGTCCATCCCATAACGTCGCGCTAATACACCAACCCCGTGGGTATGGTCACTGTGCTCATGCGTTACGAAAATCGCATCGACATCTTTTAGGGAGCGGTCAATTTTGTTCATCAAATTTTCAATCCGCTTGCCACTTAGACCAGCATCAATCAAAATTCGGTGATTATTTGTTTCTAAATAAGTGACGTTACCAGTACTGCCACTAGCTAGGATACTGTAACGCAACGGATCTGTTTCTGCCACGCGAATTACTCCTTAGTTATTATTTAATGAATTAGTATTTACACTGTCTGGCGACTCCTTCATCACCGTGCTATTGAAGGCATTTACCTGCAAGCGTTGAACCGCGCCGGAGTTCTTTGTCCGAATCTCGACAACCCAGGTCGGCACGTAGACCGCCTTATTGTCGGTCGTGGTATTTAACAGCTTGGCATACGATAAGTTTGCCCATAATATCCGAGAATTATTCGGGATCTGGTTGTGCTTGTACAGCCAGGTGACGGCCCGTCGTTGACTAATTGTATTGGAGCGTTGCCGCAATACTTCAACATCTTGTAAGTAGGTCTGCGTATACCCCGTCACCTCATGATCGGAATTTACGCGGAACCGTAACTGGCCATCACTGCCAACCAGCGGTAAGCCTTCGAGGACTTGGGAGTAGACAATGGTGTTCTTATCAGATAATTGCTCATTATAGCGGTAATGTTTCCCTAGCACCACCATCTTTTTATTCATTACTAGCTGGTTGAGCCGTTTAGCGGGATTTTCGGGGTTAATTTTAAGCGGGTCATCAAATTCACTCGTCAACGTTTCCGAAGAGAAGTGGGCATCTTGATTACGAAGCTTATTGCTTTCTTGTTCGAGCACCCCGTTATCTGCGGACCGCTTACCGGCAATATAATAACCAGTCTGCCGCTTGCCAGTCAGTTCACCATAGCTAATCGAGTCGTTTTTCATTTCTTTTAGGACTGCTGACTGGCGGTTCTGCTGCCCATTTGACACCGTAAAACGTGTCTCGAGGACAAGGGAACTACCGACGATAATGTCAAAAAGCAGAAAGGCCAGGAGGAATATCCACTGAATACGTTTAAAATTCATCTTCGACCCCTCCTATTTCTCCAAGTACGTATATTCAACCCAGTGACCACGATACTTTACAAAGTACGTCGGCACTAGCTTAACCGTCCGGTGGTTCTTATTTTCGGTCTTCCAAGCATAACCAAGTCGCAAGTTATTAACGTCTTTCAACCGGTTCGTTGCGTGAAGTTGGTTAATAACCTCAGTGCTCGATGGTAACTTGACATTCTGGTGGTTGATCGGTAGCGGCACCTGAAGGCTATATAGACTCATCCAGTAGCGTTCATTACCGCCACTGGTCGATTCCATAGTAACTTCACCATACTCATTATTATTAAAGATGGGAAAACCATTCACATAGGAACGGTAAGTGAGGCGGCGACCATGGGCGCTAGCACTATCGTAGCGGATATTATCCAGTGGAATCCCAATCTTCGTTAACTTTGTATAGAAGTGCGGGTATATCAGACTCGTTGATTCCCGGTCATCCTTGCTCAAGTAGTTTTCATACTTCATTGTCCCAATACTACGGTTATATATTAGCCGCTTATTAGTCCCGTCCGTATAAATCGTCTCATTGCCACTTCGGTTAGCCGTAATCGTTGTATGCTGACTAGTGCTCATCAAACTTGCACTAAGGTTATCAATGTTTTGGCTCGTAATTTGGTAACCAATTACCGGCAACTCAAACGACCGTGGATACATCATTACCGCTGTCCCATTAATAATCTTGTGGTCAACCGGGATCTTTTTCATCGGCGCCAACAATCGCTTGACCTTACTAGTACTCCCCTTTGAAACCCGGACCTGGTAAACACCGTAGCGGTGGTCACTTAGGAGGTAAATCTCCCGCTGACCGTTTAACGGAATCACGATATGGTTTATCTGCCCAACCCGGGCGGTATCAATGGCTTGGGAAAAGGTCTCATTGAATACCGATGATGGAATCTCATCGGGATAGGTGAGCATCAGGGAGTTTCGCCGCCGTAAGTAACTGAGATAGACATCGCTGTTATCCCGTTTAACAATACTCGTCCGGCCGAGCTTCCACCCCTGTAACTGTTTCTTGACACTCAGCACCAAATTGGCTTTTTGGCTGAATAACTGATTTTGCCTGCCATCCTTACCCGTTTGAATCGCCTTTGTCGGCAGGTAGACATCACCCATTGACTGGGGGGTGAACTGTTGCGACTGGCTATTACTAAAGTTTTCGTGCCGGGCCCCCTCATAAGGAAACGGGTTGGTCCAAATAATCCACGAAAGAACTAAACTAATAATTACAACAACCGTTAAGGCGATTGCTTGCCAGTTAGTCTTCAGTTTCCTGATCATCCCATTCGTCCTCCTCATAAGGTACATATGGCAAGGAAATATAGAACGTCGAGCCCTTGCCTTCAACACTATCTACCCAGATTTGCCCGTTTAGCATATTAATAACTTCCTTGGAAATGGCGAGACCTAAACCGGTACCGCCCTGCTTGCGGCTTCGGGCCTTATCCACCCGGAAGAAACGGTCAAAGATTCGGCCAAGGTCCTTTCGCGGAATCCCAAGGCCCTGGTCAGAAATACTCAGAATAACGTGGTTATGCGTTTCTAATAGGCGGGTGGTGATGACCCCACCGTCCGGTGAATACTTAATCGCGTTATTCATGATGTTATCAATTACCTGGGTGAATTTATCCGTGTCGATTTCAACCCATAAATCCTTCTTCGTAAAGTAGCGCTCAATCGTATACTTCTTCTTTTTCGGGTCTTCCTCTTTTTTGATAATCATGTCAAACCGGTTAAGGATGTAGTTAAACAGCTCGTTAATATTCACGTATTCGAGGTTTAACTTGGTCGTTCCGGCATCCATCCGCGACAGACTCAAGAGGTCATTGATCATCCGGATCATCCGGTCAGTCTCATCCTGGACCACCTTCAAGAATTGCGGGGCAATTTCTTTATCCTGCCATGCGCCATCACTCAACGCCTCAACATACGACCGCACACTGGTAAGCGGGGTCCGTAATTCGTGGGAGACGTTGGAAACAAATTGCTTGCGCTCCCGTTCCTCTTTTTGTTGGCTCGTGACATCATGAAGAACACAGACAAGGCCGCTAACAAACCCTGATTCCCGCTGAATTGGTGAAAAGTAGGCATTCAAGATCAAATTATTACCCGAATTAGCCATATCAAGGATCATTTCCTTTTGCTCACTATCAACCAGCTGACGGACGGTATAGTCATGACGGATATCGAGAACGTCGATAATTGACTTTCCGATCAAGTCGTCTTCATGGTCGACACCCAGCAACTGAATTGCCATGCTATTGACGATAGTAACATTCCCGCGCCGGTCAGTTGCCAGCACCCCATCAGACATGTGGGAAAGGATGCTATCAAGCCGCCGCCGTTCAGAATCACTGGACTCTTGGGCTTCTTCCACCCGCACGGACAGGTTATTAACTGCCCCGGCGAGTTGCCCCAGCTCATCATTGCCCATTACCCGGACCTGGCCAGAATAGTCGCCCCGGGCGATCCGCAGGGTTTGTTTCCGCATCTCTTCAATTGGCCGGGTTATTTCCTGGGAAATAATAATCGCGAGGATTAGGCTAATCACAATCGTAATCATCGCCGCCGATAGGTAGACCAGGGTGATGTTGTTGATATTGGAGTAGACACTCTCTAGGCTTGCGCGAAGGTAAACCGCCCCGACAACACTGTTATTACTGTTGTCCACTAGCGGGATAACGTTAATGTAGTAACGGGTATGGTTGGAATTATCATACAGGTTTTCGGTATGCGACCGGTTATTCAAGAGGGTCGCCTTCACGGCCTGGTCGGTCATCTTTTGCCCAATAATACTGCGGTTATCATTGTTACTGGTACCGCGAATCACACTCTTGTTATCGACGACCCGAATTTCTGAAATATTATTGTTATTGACTTCCGAAAGAATCTGGCTAATTTGCTTATTGGCCTTCTTCGTATTTGACCGGGACAACTGCTCGCCCAGTGAATTATCAACGTAGGACGGCAGTTCGATCGTCTGCTTAAACGTATTTAGGTTTTGGTGTTCCAATTGACGCACAAAAACCGCCCCCACACATTCGAGCGTCAGCATTAGCATCAGCACGAATACGAGGGCGATTTTAAAACGAATCGATTGGTAAAATTTCAACTTGCTGTTCACAATGGTTCAGCCTCTAATTCTGATCAGGATTTGCCAGGTAGTAGCCAACCCCCCGCCGGGTAACTAGCCATTGCGGATGGCTCGGGTTGTCTTCAATCTTTTCCCGCAGCCGCCGGACAGTAACATCAACCGTCCGCACATCGCCGAAGTAGTCATAACCCCAAACAGTCTGTAAGAGGTGTTCACGATTGATTACCTGACCGATATGTTGGGCGAGGTAGTGGAGTAACTCAAATTCGCGGTGGGTCAAGTTGATATTTTCTCCCCGCTTAGTAACCGTGTAAGCTTCGGGGTGGATCGTCAGGTCGCCAATTTGAATATCAGTATTATTGTCTTCTTCCGCTGGCGCCTTCAACGTGGCCTGTCGCCGTAAGTTTGCCTTGACCCGGGCAACTAATTCACGGTTAGAAAACGGTTTGGTGACATAGTCGTCCGCCCCTAATTCAAGACCGAGGACCTTGTCTAATTCTGAATCCTTGGCCGTTACCATGATAATCGGCGTCGTGTGCTTAGCACGTACCCGCTTAGCAACTTCAAGGCCATCAATCTTCGGAAGCATCAAGTCAAGAATAATTAAATCAGGACTTTCTGCTTCGACTTGTTCAAGCGCGGCTTCACCATCGTAAGCAACAACGACTTCATACCCTTCTTTTTCCAGGTTAAATTTGATAATGTCAGAAATCGGTTTTTCATCATCAACAACTAAAATTTTCTTTGTCATATCAATGGTTCCCTCCAATTGGGTTAATTGATTGTCTATTTACTATTCTTGTTATCTTTTTAGTGCCTCTATTATAGCACAGGGGCAAATTTCATCACTAATTTAGAAAAATCAAAAAAAGGTTTGACAATTATGGTGGGGTGGTTTATTATAATTAAGTATTCTGATACAGGATATGGGCAGTTAGCTCAGCTGGCAGAGCAACGGACTCTTAATCCGTGGGTCCAGGGTTCGATCCCCTGACTGCCCATCAGAGGTTTACAGGTCACCATTATCGGTGGCCTTTTTCTTTTCCAAAATACGTCGGCAAAGAAAAATAAATTAATTTAAAAAAATTCTTGCCAAATATCATAAAAGTTGATATTATTATTTATGTTGTCAATGACATGGGCAGTTAGCTCAGCTGGCAGAGCAACGGACTCTTAATCCGTGGGTCCAGGGTTCGATCCCCTGACTGCCCATTACTAAAGCTACCGATTCGTCGGTAGCTTTTTCTTTTAGCGAAAACAAGCGCGGGACCAAGGAACTGGTTACCGCGCTTGTTTTATTTATCTTCATCAAGGAGCAGTTGCCGGGCCTTAGCTAGCTCCCCTTCTTGTTCTGGGGTCATCGTCGGATAGGATAGTGGTAGCTTCTTAATTTGCTTGGTCAAAATATCAGAAACAATCAACCGCGAATACCACTTGTCATCGGCCGGGATAACATACCATGGATTTTCCTTCGTTGCAGTCGCGTTGATCGCCTTTTCGTAGGCCTCCTGGTACTGATCCCAGTACTGCCGTTCCCGAATATCGGCCGCCGAGAATTTCCAGTTCTTCTCCGGGGTATTAATCCGTGAAAGGAACCGGTTCTTCTGTTCTTCTTTTGAGACATGGAGGAAGAACTTGACCACAACGTAGCCATTGTGGCTTAAGTACTTTTCGTATTCCCGAATATCTTCGTACCGTTTTTCAAAGAAGTGGTCATCAACATCCTGAAGGGAATGGATCTCCGGGAGGTTTGAATTTAAGATAATCTCCGGGTGAACACGGGAAACAAGGACGTCCTCATAATATGACCGGTTAAAGACGCCAATGTCACCCCTTAACGGCAGCTCACGGTTGACCCGCCATAGGTAGTCATGGCGCAACTCTAAGCTGGTCGGTTGCTTAAAATTGGCAACTTTAAAGCCGACCGGGTTAACTCCCGCAAAGATATGCGAGATCATGCTATCCTTACCGGCTGCGTCCATCGCTTGAAAAACGACCAGGACCCCGTAATGACGCCGAGCGTACATCATTTTCTGTGCATCACGGATTTCTTTAACATTTACCTGGATTTGTTTTTTTATCTTCTTCAATTCAGCAGCCGAATCCTTGACCATCGTCGGTGCTGCCTTGATCTTAAAGTCTTTCCCAGTATAACGATATTTACTTATTTCCATTATGCTCACCTCATTATGCCTATCTTAGCAAAAGCAATTGCTTAACGATACCGGTAATCTTCTAATTTTAGCTATTTTACCCAAAATATCCCAACATAAAACAGATTCACTAAAATCCTCGCAAAAGAAAAGCGCCAGCAAGCCCTAAAAAGCTTACTAGCACTCTACCTAACCGCGTGGATTAATCACCTGGCTGATAATCCTTATCGATGATAAGTACTGGCTTGATCGTCTTTCCTGATACCGAGTCAGCATTTGCCTCATTGATCTGGCTAAAGTCATAGAACTTCTCCGTCTTATCAAAGTCAAACATGCCGAGCTTGTAGAATTCAATCAACCGTGGGATGTCCACTTGGGGAATCGAATCACCCATGTTAACCCCGATAATTGTCCGGTCAGAAGGGCACAGGTCATCCCAGGTATTTACATCAATGTGGTTAGCAGTGACCGCAATCGCTGCAAGGACGCCCCCTTGTGCTAATGCCTGGATTGCATCCTCCATTACCTTTGTCGCACCGGTCGTATCAACGATGTAGTCAACGCCCTTGCCATCAGTTAAGTCCTGAATAGCCTTCACCATGTCTTGATCAGTCGTATTAATTGTGTGGGTAGCACCTAGTTCCTTTGCCAGGTCAAGGCGGGCATCGTACCGGTCAATTGCGATTACCTTGGTACAACCAGAAATCTTCCCGGCCATCATTGCAGCAAGACCGACAGCCCCGGTACCAGTGACCGCAATCGTTGACCCCGGCGCTGGCTTCAATGTATTAAAGACGGTCCCAGACCCGGTAACATAACCACAGCCTAGTGGGCCGAGTTTCCGCAAGTCAAGATCTTTCGGAACCTTAACAGCATTCCGTTCCCGAACAACGGTCGTCGAAGTAAACGATGATTGGTCAAACATATCGTCGACTTGATGCCCACCTTCAGTAAAGTGCGCACTACCATCGGGACGAACCCCGGAGAGGTTATTAGCAGCATAGTTTAAGCACTTTGTTGGCTGCCCTTTCAAGCAATTAATGCAGTTTCCACAACCGTAAAACGAAAGGATAACATGGTCGCCCGGCTTGAAGTCCTTAACTTCGGACCCAACCTTTTCCACGATCCCGGCTCCTTCATGACCAAGGATAATTGGGTAGCCAATCTCGGCATCCCCCTTCCGCAGCGCCTCATCAGAGTGACAAATCCCCGATGCCACCATGTGAACCTGCAAGTCATCTGGCTGCATTTCTGCTAATTCAACGTCATCACGAATATCAAATTTTGCACCTTTTTCATCAACAATTGCGGCTTTGATCTTCATAAAGTAACATCTCCTATACTGATCTAAACGACTCTACATTGTTTATCTTATCACAAAACGCTCACTTTTTGAAAGCGCTTACTAAAATGAGTTGATAAAGTTGCTCTTCTAATAGGAAATGATCCTGCTAAACACATGCCAAAAAATTCATATCACCATCAAAAAAGAACCGCCAAACGTCAGCGGTTCTCAAATTAAGTCTTCAATTGTCGGTTGGCGGTGACTATGCCGCAGCTTCCCGTTCTTTCCTTCCCGGCCATCATTAACGGTGAAATAATCGACCGCCCCACAGTGTTCGCAGCTGACCACAATCTGGTAGCGCTGCGAATCATCATTATTCGTCGCCGCCCAGTTGCGTTCGGCGATCACTAAGGGCACCTGCTGACACTGGTAGCACGGTAAGTTTAATTGGCAGTCCTCGCGGAAGGGGTCACCAGTCTTGCCGACCATCCCCCAGCGGTCTTCCCCCTGAACATTGTCAAAATTATTGTAAAACATCGACTCACTTCTTTAGTATTCCGTTACCTTGCTTTGCTGCAATTTAACAACAACCATCACGATTGCCTCCATCACGAAAATCGAAGCCGCGCAAATTACAAATAAAACGTGGTAAGAACTCGCCTCAATCATCAGCCCCCCAAACAACGGGCCAAACGCCTTTCCTAAAGACGAGAAAGCATTTAAGATTCCCTGGTACTTTCCCTTTACTGCCGCGGGCGACAGGCTATTGACAATTGCGGGCATCGTTGGCAGGGCGGTTGCCTCCCCGATCGTTAGAATAACCATCGCCGCAACAAACCAGCCATATGAACGGGCAAAGAGTAACAGGACAAAGGAAAAACCAATCGTAAAGATTCCTAAGAAGACTTGCAAATACGGCCGGTTGTACCAGCGGTTTAAGTAAGTGATCCCCAGTTGCAAGACAACAATCAAGACCCCGTTTAACGTCCATAAAAGACTATATTTCGTCATCGAGATCCCCTGGTCGGTCATAAAGACTGACAGGTTACTTGACCATTGCTCGTACATCGTCCAGATGACACACAGGGCAATGAAAAAGATCCAGCTGATCCACAGGTTGGCCGCCGGAATCTTTACCGCGGTTGGCTGGGCTTCATCGCTACTAGTTGGCGCAATCTGCCGGCTATCTTTAAAGTGGCGGATAACAACGAGTAAGAACATCACGTACAGGATAGTCGTGATCGCAAACATCGGGGAGACATTCCCGTGGGCGTATTGGTAAAGGGGCCCCACAATCGTTGTCCCGATCACCATCCCCAAATTATTGGCGAAGTAGAGCATGTTGAAAACATAGCGTCCATCACGTCCCGAACGGGTAGCAAACGAGTTAACCATCGTGATAATCCAGCCGTTAAAAAAACCAATTGCTGTCAGCAGGATCCCATAAACCGGCCACCCGTTAAACGGAATCATGATGGCCATTACGACGGTCGCTAATAACGTCCCGCCAATCATCAGGTGCCGGGGGTTCGCCCGGTCAAATAATAGCCCACTGACGTAACTACCAACAACATTGGCGCCTGAATAAAAAAGCAGGACAATCCCCGAGATAGTTAACGATTCGTGTAGCTGGTCGTGAATATAAATTGTTGTTAGTGGCCACACAAAGCTATTACCAATGCTCCCCAGGAACATGCCAAATAATAGCCACTTTAATTCAACTCCTTGACGGTTCATTATTAACGCCTCCTCAATTACTATGATACCTTTACTTTCCAATAAAATCTCTATTAATGACTTTATAAATGAAAAAGGCTACCCCAGTTTTGTCTGAAATACCCTTTTCGTGTTAATTAATTATTATCCTCTGGAACATATGAAATCGGCGCAAACTTATTATAGGACTTCGCGAATAATAATTTGACCGTGCCCCGCGGACCACTACGGTTCTTTTCAATAATGACTTCAACTTCACTTGCGCTATTGTCATCGTCATTTTGCTGGTTACCTTGCTGCTGATCGTCGTCACCCTCAGCGTGCTCATAATAGTCGTCACGGTAGAGGAAACTAACGATATCGGCATCCTGCTCAATTGACCCTGACTCCCGGATATCAGACAGCACTGGCCGCTTATCTTGCCGCTGTTCGACTCCCCGCGATAACTGGGAAAGTGCAATCACCGGCACCCCTAATTCCTTAGCAAGCTTCTTTAGTTGCCGCGAAATTTCTGAAACTTCCTGTTGCCGGTTGTCGGGGTTACTCCCTTCAATCAACTGGAGGTAGTCAATGACAATCAGGCCGAGGTTGCCCTTTTCCTTGGCTAACCGCCGGCACCGGGCCCGAATTTCAGCCACCTTAATTCCGGCGGTGTCATCAATGAAGATGCTGGCATCACTTAATGCCCCAGACGCCACAAAGAGGCTGTTCCACTCGTCCGTAGTCAGCTGCCCCGTCCGCAGGTGGTTAGCACTGATATTTCCTTCCGCACACAGCATCCGGTTAACCAGCGATTCTGCCCCCATTTCGAGGCTGAAGATCGCAACCGTCTTATCAGTCCGGGTCGCAACGTTTTGGGCAATGTTCAACGCAAAGGCAGTCTTTCCCACGGCTGGCCGGGCAGCAATAATAACTAATTCATCACTATGAAGGCCGGTCGTCATTTCATCCAATTGGGGGTAACCGGTCGACAAGCCAGTGATTTCCGAATCTTGCCGCGATAACTCGCTGACATGGTGCATCGATTGTTCCAATACGTCACGAATGCTTTGAAAACCAGTCTGCCGACTATTTTCCGAAATCGCCATGATCTCTTGTTCTGCCCGGTCCAACTGTTCTTCAATCTTTCCATCATCCGCATAGCTATCGTTGATAATCTTCGTCGCCGTATTGATCAACCGCCGCGAAACTGCCTTATCGTGGACAATTTTAGAATAGTACACGACGTTGGCAGCGGTCGGTACCGCGGTCGCCAGTTCACCAATATAAGCAATTCCACCAACATTTTCCGTTTGGTTATCCTGGTCAAGGACGTTCTTCATCGTCAACGGATCAATTGGCTGATCATCATCATTTAATTGGATCATCTTTTCAAAAATGATCTGGTGAGCCTTCCGGTAAAAGTCCCGGGGCTCCAAGTATTCCATTGCATCGGCTAACGCGTTTTTACTCAAAAAAGCAGCCCCAAGAACTGCTTTTTCGGCTTCTATATCGCGTGGCTCTTCTTGCACTGGTGCATTATCCATGGCGATACCGCTCCTTAAATCATTACTTTTCCGCGATGTGCACGCTAATTGTTGCTTCTACTTGCGGGTGCAGCTTGATTGGCACATTAACGTAACCCAGGGCCTTGATTGGCGCTGCTAATTCAATCTTGCGCTTGTCGATCTTCAAGTCAAACTGCTTCTGCAAAGCTGTCGCAATCTGCTTCGTTGAAATTGAACCAAACATCCGGCCATCTGTTCCGGCCTTCCCACTCAATTCAACAACTGTGTCATCAGCCTCTAAAATCTTCTTCATCCGTTTAGCTTCCGCAAATTCTTCGGCCGCGTGCTTTTCTTCAGCCCGTTGTTGCCCCTTTAACTGGCTCATCGCAGCCTTAGTGGCTTGTTTTGCCAAGCCCCGCTTGATTAAGAAGTTTTGGGCATAACCGTCAGGAACGTCTTTAACTTGGCCCCGCTTACCACGGCCACGTACGTCTTGCATAAAAATAACTTTCATTACTGTCACTCCTCTGGTTCATCCTGGTCTTCGTCAGGTTTGTTGATAATTGTCAACAACTCCTGCTTAACCTGGTCAATTGTCTTATCACTAATCTGGGTCGCTGCATTTGCAAGGTGACCACCGCCACCCATTTCTTCCATGATCACTTGGACGTTAACATTGCCCATCGACCGGGCAGAAATGCCGACCTTCCCATCAGCGCGTGCATAGATAACAAATGAAGCTTCAATCCCGCTCATCTGCAACAACATGTCCGCAGATTGCGCAGCGGTGACCGGGTCATATACCTGTCCCTCTTCACCTGCACACAATGCTATTTTAGCATTGATTATCTCTGCACGAGAAATTAAGTGATTTCGTTTCATAAATGTCTGCGGATTTTCCTTCATAAAGGACTGGATCATCAACCCATCAGCCCCGGCAGACCGTAAATAACTAGCCGCATCAAAGGTTCGCGTCCCCGCACTCTTGGTAAAGGACTTGGTATCGACTTGAATCCCCGTCAGCATTGTCGTTGCCTCCAGCTTATTCAAGCCCTTTCCTTCCCGTGGCTGGTATTCAAACATTTCCGTGATTAACTCGCACGTCGACGAGGCATATGGCTCAATGTAGACCAGCAATGGGTTTTCAGGGAAATCTTCGCCCCGCCGGTGGTGGTCAATAATCACTAACCTATTTTGCATTTTATCATATAGGTCGGGGGCAATGGTAATCGCCCGTTTAGCATGGTCCACCATTACCAGTAAACTATTGTTGGTAACTTTTTCCAGGGCCGTGGCTGGCGAAATGATATGGTCCTTAATATTTTGGTAATTATCCATCTCCGCCATCAACCGCTGGATATCAGAGTGCAAGTGCTCATCGTTAACGACAATCCAGCACTCCCGGCCATTCATTTCCGCTATCCGGCGAATCCCGAGGCAGGCCCCAATCGAATCCATGTCCGGGTTGGTGTGACCCATCACGAATAATTGGTCCGACTGGGCCATCAGTTCTTGGAGCGCCTGGCTGATCATCCGCGCCCGTACCCGGGTCCGCTTTTCCATTGGGTTGGTCTTTCCACCATAGAACCGCGCTTCCTGGTCCTGCGCCCGCACGACAACCTGGTCTCCACCACGGCCAAGAGCCAGGTCAAGGTTGTTCTGCGCCGTGTCAGCAAGCTTAACAAGGTCATTTTCCCCATAAGCAATCCCCACACTAAGCGTCACTGGTGAATTTTGCTTGGAAGTATTCTCCCGAATAGTATCAAGGATCTTAAACTTTTGCTTCTCAAGCTCCCGCAAGGAGGCCTGGTGACCGATGATCAGGTAATTATCATCATCAATGATCTTCATTAACAAGTGGTTGGCGTTTGCCCAAGCACTGATTTCAGAAGTTACGTAGTTGTGAAGGTTAGAAACATCCGAATCACTCATCCCCTGAATTAACTCATCGTAATTATCAAGGTAAACATTCCCCAAGAAGATCTGTTCGTCTTGGTACTGAGCACTGATCAATTCGTACTTTGTGATATCCATTAAATAGATAACCCGTCCCTGGTGCTGGACCAGAAACTCAAAGCGACGGTTACGCCATGTCACTACCTGCGTCTTTCGATTATCCGCATGATCTTCAATTAATGTCGCTAAGTCTGAATCAACATCGTTAATTGGTTTTCCCACAACAATTTCAAGGTTAAAGTAGCGCGCCATGTACGGGTTAATCCATTCAACCTCATGACGGCGGTCTAACATAATCATTCCAACAGGCATTTCCAATAACGCCTCTTGTTGGCCCCGTTGTACTTGATAGGTCAGCTCATTTAAGTATTCATGAGCATCAATAACTATTTTTCTTAATCGTTGTATACTTATAATTCCACCGAAAATTGCGACTACCAGGATAATAGTCCCAACAATCCAGTTGGCCATAAAAGCAAAAATAAGACCAATAATTGTTAAAAGTATGATATAGCAGACATTCCAGCGGACGGCTGGGTGTTCAAAAAAGAATTCCCAGTTCTCGCGACTGAAAAATTTTTGCATATTAATCCTCCCAAAATAGCTAAGATTTTGGCTAAATCTATCATATCACACCACCCGTTAAAGATGAATTCTTCCACTAATAACCTCAACTAAAAAGCACCGGCTCACGATATTCTCCCCAATCGATTGTGGTAATCTTTAAAAATTAAAAAGACCAGCCGCGCTAGTCTTTTTAATAATATTTAATTCACAGATTAGTCTTCTGCAACGAATGGCAAAAGACCCATGATCCGTGCACGCTTGATAGCGATAGTTAACTTACGTTGGTTCTTAGCACTGGTACCAGTAACCCGACGTGGTAAAATCTTACCTCGTTCAGAAATGAACCGACGTAATAAATCAGTGTCTTTGTAATCGATGTATTCGATGTGGTTAGCGGCGATGAAGTCGACCTTACGACGACGACGTCCGCCCCGACGTTGTTGTGCCATGAAATTACCCTCCTATTCTGAGTAAAAGATTATTTAGAATGGTAACTCGTCATCAGCTAAATCAATTGATTGACCACCATCATCGCTGCTTCCAGGGAACTGGTTGCCAGCGGTTTGACCGTTATCAAATCCATTGTTGCTTGGTGACGGATTACTTTGAGGAGCGTTATTTCCAGGTTGTGGCTGAGCATTACCAAATTGGGGAGCCTGGGCACCAAATGGCTGTTGATTGCTACCAGCGAACGGCTGTTGTTGGCCACCCTGGTTCATCCCACCATTTTGCCGTGGTTCTAATAAGGCAAAGTTATCAACGACAACTTCAGTAACATAAACCCGGTTTCCCTGTTGGTTTTCGTAGTTACGGGTCTGAATCCGTCCCTCAATTCCAACAAGTGAACCCTTATGAGTAAAGTTACTAAAGTTTTCAGCGGACTTACGCCAGATGACGCAGTTGATAAAGTCAGCATCGCGATCACCATTTTGGTTTCGGAATTGCCGATCAACAGCAAGGGTAAATGATACGACTGCTGTCCCGCTGGTTGTGTACCGCAACTCGGGATCCCTTGTTAAACGCCCAGTTAAGACTGCACGATTAAGCATAGATCTTTCTCCTCTCTGAATTTAATGACGATTTAATTAAGCATCAAGCTTAACAATCATGTGACGAAGAATGTCATCACTGAACTTAGCTAAACGATCGAATTCGTTTAAGGCTTGGTCAGTGTCAGTAGTTAAGTTTACAACGTGGTAAGTACCTTCAGTGTACTTAGCGATTGGGTAAGCAAAACGACGAGTTGACCAATCTTTTGAGTCAGCGATAGTTGCACCATTGTCAGCTAAGATCTTGTCGAAGCGATCTACCAATTCGCTCTTTGCAGATTCTTCGATATCAGGACGAATGATGTAAGTAATTTCATATTTGCGTGTTTCCATGAATGTTACACCTCCTTATGGACTCTGGCTCTTCCCACCATTTGAGAAGAACAAGGAGAGTAGACGTCTGTACGTATACTCACAGACATAAAATATAGCATAAAATACTATTTAAAACAAGGAACATCTAATAAGAAATCCTGAAATTGCGGTCTCTATAATATATATACGCAAAAATTTTAAAATTGCACTTTATTTATGCTAATTTTCTGTCGATTGTTCTTCCCCGGTTTGATTATCAGCGGACACCGCAACATTTTGCTCATCAGGGTCATCATCTTCTTTGTCGACCTTCGCAATTGTTGCCACCCGTGCATCATCATCCATCTTAATCAGGTGGACACCAACTGCTGCCCGGCCAGTTTGGGAGACGCTCTCGATTCCGAAGCGAATAATGACCCCTTGGTCCGTCACAAGCATGATATCTTCATCCCCGTTAACTGTCGTCAAGCCGACTAATGGACCATTCTTCTTTGTCACATTGACCGTCTTGACCCCGAGACCACCACGTCCCTTGATTGGGTATTCTTTTGCGGCAGTTTGCTTTCCGAAACCATTTTCACTGATTACCAGCACATTGCTATCCTGGTTCAGTGGTGCAGCCCCAATTACGTAGTCTTCACCGCGCAGGCGAATACCACGGACACCCGCAGCACTCCGCCCCATTGAGCGGACAACTGATGACTTAAAGCTTAGGGCGTAACCATTGTGCGTCCCAATAATCATCGGCTGGTCTTCCTTGATTACCTCGACGGCAATTAATTCATCATTGTCATGGAGGCTAATCGCTTTAAGACCATTGCTCCGAATGTTCTTAAATTCTTCAACCGCAGTCCGCTTAACGGTACCGTACTTCGTAGTGAAGAAGAGGAACTTGTCATCATCATTTGTTTCATGCGAAACATTAATCACCGCGCTGATCTTTTCCTGGTTGTCAATTCCCAAGAGATTAATGATCGGGATCCCCTGGGCAGTCCGCCCATATTCAGGAACCTCATAGCCCTTCATCGAGTACACCTTTCCAGAATTGGTAAAGAATAACAATACGTCATGGGTCGAACTCGAAATAAGCTGTTCAATAAAATCGTCCTTATGAACGCCCATTCCCTTTACACCACGGCCACCACGATGTTGCGATTTAAATTCATCAACTGGCAACCGCTTGATGTACCCGTTATGGGTCAAGGTTACGATGATATCTTCTTCTTCAATCAAGTCCTCGTCTTCGATATTTGTAATATCCCCGACTTGTAGTTCAGTCCGGCGCGCATCACCAAACTTCTTTTGAATTTCCATCAATTCATCGTAAATGATTTGGTTGATGCGTTCTTTATGGGCAAGGATATCCTTGTAATCCGCAATTGCCGCCATCAACTTTTGATACTCGTCTTCGATCTTTTCCCGTTCCAAGCCGGTTAACCGAACGAGCCGCATATCAAGGATGGCTTGGGCCTGCCGGTCTGAGAGGCCATAGTTGCTCATCAATTGATTCTTTGCCACTTCACTTGTTTGGGAAGAACGGATAATGTTAATGATCTCATCAATGTGGTCAAGGGCAATCCGTAACCCTTCAACGATGTGTGCCCGGCTCTGTGCCTTCTTCAATTCAAACTGCGTCCGCCGCCGAACAACCGATTCTTGGTGTTCAAGGTAGTACTGTAAGATTTGCTTCAAGCTCAAAATCTTTGGTGCGCCGTTGACGATTGCTAGCATGTTGAAGTTGAACGTCGTCTGCATCAAAGTCATTTTATAAAGGTTGTTCAAAATGACTTCGGCACTTGCATCCCGGCGAACATCAATTACGATCCGCATCCCATCACGGTCAGTTTCATCGTTAACGTCCGTAATCCCGTCGATTTCTTTATTTCGGGCAAGGTCAGCAATTCGTTCAATTAACTTTGCCTTGTTAACCATGTACGGAATCTCGTGAACGACAATCCGTTGCTTACCGTTCTTTTGTTCTTCAATATCCACTTTGGCCCGGACGATAATCGTTCCCCGGCCAGTCTCATAGGCTTTGCGGATTCCTGACTTTCCCATTACAACTCCACCGGTTGGGAAATCAGGACCAGGGATCGCCTTCATCAGTTGTTCCGTTGTCACGTTTGGGTCATCCATCAGCATGTGTAAGCCACTGATGACTTCTCCTAGGTTGTGGGTAGGGATATTGGTGGCCATCCCCACGGCAATCCCTGAGGCCCCGTTGACCAACAGGTTAGGGAAGCGCGCTGGCAATACATCTGGTTCTTTTTCCGTCCCATCATAGTTGTCATGGAAGTCGACCGTGTCCTTGTTAATATCACGAAGCATTTCCACCGCAATCTTGCTCATCTTTGCTTCGGTATAACGCATGGCCGCAGCACCGTCACCATCGACGGACCCAAAGTTCCCGTGGCCGTCAACCAGCATGTAGCGGTAACTAAAGTCCTGCGCCATCCGGACAAGCCCTTCATAAATCGAAGAGTCACCGTGCGGGTGGAACTTCCCCATTACGTCCCCAACAATACGAGCAGACTTCTTGTAAGGCTTATCAGGGGTAACCCCTAATTCGTTCATTCCGTATAGAATCCGGCGTTGCACCGGTTTTAATCCATCACGAACATCCGGCAACGCCCGGGAGACGATAACACTCATCGCATAATCTAAGAATGAGTTTTTCATCTGGCTTGTCAGATTGACGTCCGTGATCCGATTTGGCATATCATGTTCAGCCAATGTCGTTCCTCCTTTTTTGTGTCAACAACAGCAACTCTTCGCTACAGGTCAAGGTTTTCAACAAACTTAGCGTTTTCTTCGATAAAGTCACGCCGTGGACCTACTTTAGTTCCCATCAACATTGGGAAGATCTTATCAGCCTGTTCAGCATCATCTAACTTAACCCGTAATAAGTGCCGGTTTTCTGGGTCCATCGTTGTTTCCCATAGCTGTTCTGCGTCCATTTCACCAAGCCCCTTGTACCGTTGGATTACTGGCTTGGGACTAGGCTGAAGGGAGTTAACAACCCGCTCTAATTCTTCATCACTCTCAATGTACTTAACAAATTTTCCTTGACGAACCTGGTATAGCGGTGGCTGCGCAATGTAAACATAGCCATGGGTAATCATCGGCTTCATGAACCGGTAGAAGAGGGTCAGCAACAAGGTCCGAATGTGGGCACCATCGACATCGGCATCAGTCATAATAATTAGCTTATGGTAATTGGCCTTGGTGATATCAAAGTCTTCCCCAAAACCAGTACCCAGAGCAGTAAACAGCGAACGAATTTCGTCATTGGCTAACACCCGGTCAAGAGTTGCCTTTTCGACGTTCAAAATCTTTCCCCGAATAGGTAAGATTGCTTGGGTCAGCCGTGACCGTCCCTGCTTAGCAGAACCACCGGCGGAGTCACCCTCGACGATAAATAGTTCTGAAATCTCAGGGTCCTTACTCGTGTTATCCGCTAATTTACCAGGTAAATTACTAATTTCCAGGCCACTCTTCTTCCGGGTAACTTCCCGTGCCCGCTTAGCAGCAACCCGTGCCTTAGAGGCTAACTGCCCCTTTTCAATGATCTGCCGCGCTTCATCAGGGTGCTCCAATAAGAAGCGGTTAAAGGTCTCCGCAAAGACGTGATCAGTGGCAGTCCGTGCATCTGAGTTCCCCAACTTCGTCTTGGTCTGCCCCTCAAATTGCGGGTCAGGGTGCTTGATTGAAACAACCGCCGTTAACCCTTCACGAACGTCATCCCCAGAAAGGGTTTCGTTAGCCTTTAAGACCCCGGCCTTATGCCCATAGTCATTAATTACCCGGGTTAAGGCCATCTTAAACCCAGTCTCGTGGGTTCCCCCTTCGTAGGTATGGATATTGTTAGTGAAGGTTAATAAGTTGCTCCGGTACGAATCCGTGTATTGCAAGGAAACTTCAACCGTGATGTTGTTTTCCTTTCCTTCAACGTAAATCGGTGGGTCAAAAAGGACTTCTTGGTTTTCGTTTAAGAACTCAACATAGTGCCGAATCCCACCCTCATAGTGGAATTCTTTGCGCTCATGCTCTTCGTCCCGTAAGTCTTCGATCGTAATCTTAAGGCCCTTGTTCAAGAAGGCTAATTCCCGCAAGCGATCTGTCAAGGTCTTGATGTTATAGGTCGTCGTCTCACGGAAAATATCCGGATCTGGCTTAAAGTGGACGGTCGTCCCGTGATCTGCTTCTGGCAAGTCCTCCCCGATGACCTTCATTTGGGAGTTAACATGACCATGATCAAAGTCCATGTAGTAACGCTTGCCTTGCCGGGCAACCGTAACATCCAGTTCAGTTGATAGTGCGTTGACGACAGAGGCCCCCACCCCGTGAAGACCACCGGAGACCTTGTATCCACCGCCGCCAAACTTACCACCAGCGTGGAGGACCGTGAAGACTGTCTCAAGCGCTGGCTTACCGGTTTCCTTTTGGGTGTCGACGGGGATTCCCCGGCCATTATCCTTAACCGTAATACTGTTATCAGGGTTAACGATCACGTTGATTTCATTACAAAAGCCGGCCAGCGCTTCATCAATCCCGTTATCGACAATTTCCCAAACAAGATGGTGAAGCCCCTGGGCAGATGTTGAACCAATGTACATCCCTGGCCGTTTCCGAACCGCGTCTAACCCCTTTAAAACTTGAATTTGGCTAGCATCGTATTCACTAGCCAACTCAGCTTTGGTTTCTTTTTGTTGTTCGTCGCTCACTTTAGTTCCTCCTTGTTCAAAGTGCCGTGTTCAATTTCAAAAATGGTTGGCTCGTTAATTAGTTGGCGGGCAACATCGCTTAAACTGGTCGTCGTCAAAAATGTCTGCACCTTATTTTGAATTGCCGTTAGCAGGTGGGTCTGCCGAATCGTGTCTAATTCGGATAACACATCATCTAACAGCAATAACGGGTATTCCCCCGTCTGCTCTTTCATCAAGTCAATCTCTGCTAACTTCACTGAAAGAGCCGTTGTCCGCTGCTGCCCTTGTGAGCCAAACGCCTGAACGTTCTTGCCGTTGACCATAAAACGAATGTCATCACGGTGGGGACCGTACATTGTCGTTCCCTGGTCAACCTCCCGCTGTTCATTATCCTGGTAAAGCTTAAATAGGGTCTGGTAAGCCTCTTCGACCGTCGTTTGGTCATTGATCTTTAGCTGGTTAACGTACCCTAGCTGCAGTTGCTCTTGGTTTAAGGAGATTTCTTTATGCAAAGCACTCGCCCACTTTTCTAAGTCCTTTAGAAAATGCTGACGCGCGACAATCACCTCCGCCCCAAACGCCGCAAGCTGGTCGGATAAGACGCCTAACAAGACACGATCCGTCTGTTGGTGATACTTCAACTGCTTAAGGTATTTATTGCGCTGCCGAAGCAATGTCCGGTACTGCCCTGCATTGTAAAGGTACTTACTGCTCATCTGGCTAAATTCCCGGTCCATAAAATGCCGGCGCAAGGCTGGCGACCCCTTGACGAGGGTAAGGTCTTCCGGGGCAAATAAAATCGCATTTAGCTGGCCAACATACTGTGATAACCGCGCCTGCTCGAGGTGGTTGACCTTGGCCTTTTTCCCCTTACTAGTAAACTGCAATTCTAACGGCACCTTGCCGACACTCTTTTGGACAACACCGCTAATCCGCGCTGACTTTTCCTGCCAATTAATCAAATCGTGGTCATTATTTGTCCGATGGCTTTTGGTTAGGGAAAGGACATAAATTGCTTCTAACATGTTGGTCTTTCCCTGCGCATTTTGACCAATTAAAACGTTCACTCCGGGAGCGAAGTGAACGGTTAGATCCTGATAATTTCGAAAGTGATGTAAATGCAATTCCGTCAGAATCATGGATATCCCTACTTACTCTTGACAACAAATGATTGCTGATCCGCAATTTCAACCCGATCATCGGGGTACAGCTTACGGCCACGCCGCGTATCTGCTTCACCGTTAACTAATACTGTATTTTCCTTTAAGAACCACTTCGCTGCACCACCAGTAGGAATGATTCCTTCTTCTTTGAGTAATTGTCCTAGTGTAATAAAAGGACGGTCAATTAATACCGACTTCTCTTCCAATGTTTTTCACCTACTTTTTCTAGTGTCCATTATACCACAATCTAAAGGCTAATATCGCCTTATTGGCCCTTCTCAGCCCGTTAGAGGTATTTTACCCATTTTTCTTAAAAAATACCCAAATTTGCTCTAACGCCAAAAAAATGCCCGCTAATAAAAGGCAACCGTCAAAAACACACTGTGTCGTATGGATAAAAAGCATACTAATAAGGAGGCCGTAGAAAAAACATCGTCTTTTCCACGGCCTCCCTGCAGGGATTATTGACTATTAAAATGTCCGTACTGGCGTAATTAAGTGAACAAAGTTTTCGGCGTCTTCAGTTGGGACCAGGGTAAATGGCCGCAACGGTGAAGTGAATGAAATCTTAATCGTTGATTGACCAAATGACCGTAATGCGTCCTTCATGTAGTTAGGGTTAAAGGAAATTTCAAGGTCGTTTCCTTCCAAGGCAGTCGTTGCAACTTCTTCTTCAACCATCCCAATATCTGGGGAATCGCCGCTGATTCGAACAAAGTTTTCGGATGGCTTCAAACTTAACTTAACGACGTCATTACGACTCTCGTGAGAAAGCAATGATGCCCGCTCAATTGAAGATAAGAAAGTTCCCGCATCTAATTCAACTGTCGTATCAGCAGTATCAGGAATCAACTGACTAGTCTCTGGGTAGTTTCCTTCCAGTAGGCGTGAATAGAAGTGGGTATTGCCAAAGATAAACAGCACCTGGTTTTCCGTTACCTGCATCTGTACATCTTCGTGAACGTCACTGATCATTCCAGAAAGTTCGTCCATACTCTTCCCAGGAACGATAACGTTAAAATCAATGTTATTGTCAACGCTATCTAAGGTCACTTTCCGTTGTGCAAGACGGTGACTGTCCGTTGCTACGGCAGTCAATACCCCGTCACTCAAGGTCATGTGGACCCCCGCGAGGATTGGGCGACTTTCTTGCTTTGATACAGCGATAACGGTCTGCCGGATAACTTCTTTTAGGATATCATTCGGCAACGTAACTGTTTTGTTTGTTTCAACTTCTGGCAAGTGCGGGAAATTTTCTGCATCCTGGCCATTGATTTGGAACTTTGCAGTTCCTGAAGTAATATCTGCTTGAAACCCGCTTGTAACTTCAATAGTTACTTGTTTATCAGGCAGCTTTTTAACGATATCACTGAAGAAACGGGCAGGTAACACAATGGCACCTGGGTCACTAACTGTCAGGTCATAGTCTGCGTTATTAGCATCAATAACACTTTCGATCGTTATATCAGAATTACTTCCAGTTAAAACAATGTTGTCGTTATTTACGACCATCTTTAGTCCCGTTAGGATTGGAATAGTTGTTTTTGAAGAAATTGCTCGTAACACATTGTTAAGTTGGGAAATAAATGCAGTCCGATTAATTGTAAATTTCATGGCGATCATTCCTCTTTTTGTTATGTATATAAATATATTTAATAGTTTAAAAAATAGTCGTAGTAGTAGGTCCTGTTAATACTGTGGATAACTTTGAAAAAGCTTGATGTTTAGACTTATCCACCTGTTGATAACTTGTGGATAACCTTGAGGAAAAAGTGCTGACTTTTCCACAGCTAGGCGCGAAGTTTCGCTTTTAACTTTGCAATATCATTTTGGAGGTCAGTATCCTTTTTTAAGCCTGCTTCAATTTTATCGATAGCATGAAGGACGGTTGTATGATCCTTGCCGCCAAATTCGTTACCAATCTTTGGCAATGAAGAGTCAGTAAGTTCACGCGAAAGGTACATCGCAATCTGCCGGGGCATCACGATTTGTTTGACCCGTTTCTTGCCGAGAATATCAGTTTGCGTGATGTTGTAGAATTCTGCAACTTCTTTTTGGATTGTGGCAATTGAGATATCGGTATTACCGGCTTTATGCAACCCTTTTAGTGCTTGGGACGCTAAACTTGGGGTAATCCGTTCACCGCTAAGGTTGGCATACGCTTGCACCTTGGTGAGGGCGCCCTCGAGTTCACGAATATTGGTGTCAATCTGCCCAGCGATGTAGTTAAGGGTATCATTGCCAATATCAATATGGTCTTCTTCAACCTTACTTCTTAGGATTGCGATCCGGGTTTCGAGGTCTGGTGGCGTGATTTCAACGGTTAGACCCCAACGGAACCGCGAAACGAGCCGGTCTTGCAGTTCCGGAATTTCGTTGGGAATCCGGTCAGAAGTCATCACAATCTGTTTTTTACGGTCATGAAGAGCGTTAAATGTATTGAAGAATTCCAATTGCGTTCCTTCCTTGTTGGCAAGAAACTGGATATCGTCAATAAGTAACAGGTCGAGATTACGGTATTCTTCCCGCAGTTGTTCAGTTGTGTTATTCCGGATGGCATTAATGTAATCATTCGTAAAGTCTTCGCTGGTGACATACTTGACCCGGGCGTTGGGGGTTACTTGCAGCATATGGTTACCAATTGCTTCCATCAAGTGGGTCTTACCAAGGCCAACCCCCCCATAAATGAAGAGAGGGTTGTAGAGACTACCGGGGCTTTCAGCGACGGCAAATGCCGCAGCGTGGGCCATCTTATTTCCTTCACCAACGACGAATGTTCCAAAATTATAATGGGGATTTAATGGCGTATCCATCTCAAAAGTTGGTGTTACGTTTTGTTGCGTCTTATTTGTATAGGTAAATTCTCCCTCTAAAACATAATGCGGTTCAATTGGTCGTCCGAGTTCATGCTGGGCGTAGTCTTTGAGCCGGTCATTTAAATTATGGCGCCAAAAATCGCGGTGCACCGATGTGGGCACCTCAATTTCAAGCTGGTTTTGTGAGAGAGAAATTGCTTTTGCCGGAGCAATCAAAGTGTCAAAGGTTACCTGTGTGGTATCTTGACGGAATGAATTTTGGATCGCTTCCCACAGAGAATCGAGCTCAGTCAAAATAATTCCCCCTAAGTTTAAATTACAAACGGTATTTTATCATTACCTTGCGGAGTTTTCCACAGGCAAGTGGATAATAATAAAAAAGTTTACACAACGCAGTGTGTAAATTGTCCCCAGTGGTGTGAAAAACAGGGAAATAAAGTTATTAACAAGAGTTATCCACAAACAAGTGTTGATTTAAGTGGTTGATATAGCGGCATTAATTAGACTTATCAACAGTTTTACACAGGTTTGTGGATAACTTTAATAACAGCTGTTGACTTGGGGAAAAGTCCGGTAAAACGCTGTTGATAACTTGTCCACAGAAGGGCGAATTACACAACGCTGTGGATTGTTTTTGAAATAATGTGGATAACTAATTTTTTTCAATAAAATTTTGTCATTTATTAATTTTGAGATATGTGTTATACTACCAAAGTATGTTTGAAGAGATCGTCTTTTAGAGACTCTAGAAACCAAACCACTCATTTGAAATAGGAGGTGCAATTGTATGAAGCGCACGTTTCAACCAAAGAAGCGTCACCGTGCACGTGTCCATGGCTTCCGTAAGCGCATGAGCACCAGTAACGGCCGTAAGGTATTAGCACGTCGGCGTCAAAAGGGCAGAAAAGTATTATCTGCATAACCACGGCCACTTTTACAGTGGCTTTTTTTATTGTGTGGGGCAGGGCAGTCAGCTTGGCGAGCCATTGGAATCGTTGAAGTTGGAGGATGCCTGCCCCTTTTTTATATTTACGAATAAGGCTGGGGATTATACACATGAGAAAATCATATCGCGTAAAGAAGGAAAGTGAGTTTCAACGGGTTTTTGAAACCCATAATTCCGTAGCCAACCATAAATTTGTCATCTATCAAATGGCAAAACCAGGACAGAAGCATTTTCGTGTTGGAATCTCAGTTGGAAAAAAGATTGGGAATGCTGTTCACCGTAACTGGGTGAAGCGGCGGATCCGGCAGACATTGCTAGAAGTTAAGCCACAGTTGCGCGCTGACGTTGACTTCTTGGTAATTGCTCGTCCGGCGGCTGACGGTTTATCGATGGCAGAAACAAAGAAGAACCTCGTGCATGTTTTAAACCGTGCACACTTATTAGATGAAAAAAGTGAGGATTAAGGTTTGAATAAGAAGATGAAACGGTTCCTGAGCTTAGGGGCAATTATGAGCTTGACACTATTTCTGGCTGCCTGCTCTAATAAGCCAGTCACTAGCCACAGTACCGGCTTTTGGGATCACTATATTATTTACAACTGTTCACAATTTATTATTTGGCTATCCAAGCACTTTGGTGGTTACGGGATGGGGATTATTATCTTTACGATTATTATCCGGATCATCCTATTACCGCTAATGTTTTACCAAACAAAGTCAATGATGAAGACCCAGGAAATTGCCCCCCAACTAAAGGCAATCCAAAAGAAGTATTCATCACGTGACCGGGATTCGATGCAAAAGATGCAAATGGAAACTCAAAAGCTGTACAAGGAAGCGGGGGTCAACCCATGGGCATCGATGCTGCCACTGTTAATCCAGCTGCCAGTTATGTGGGCACTGTACCAAGCCATCTGGCGGACAACCGCCCTGCGGAACGGGACATTCTTATGGTTGCAGTTAGGGCATACTGACCCATACTTTGTAATGCCAGTGCTAGCCGCATTGTTCACCTTTGTCAGTTCGTGGTTGTCGATGGCCTCGATGCCAGAAAAGAATTCGATGACGACGACGATGACGTACTTTATGCCAATTATGGTGTTCTTTATGGCATTAGGATTCTCATCAGCAATTACGCTCTACTGGGTTGTGACGAACGCTTTCCAGGTCGTGCAGACGCTGATTATCCAAAACCCATTTAAGATTCGGCGGGAACGTGAAGAAAAGCAGCGGGCCGAAAAAGCCAAGCGGCGGAAGATTGAAAAGGCTAAGCGTCGTGCTTACCAAAGTCGGCGGAAGTAAAATGCTAGTTTTAGTGAAAAAGGAGCCAGTGTGGTCTCCTTTTTATTTTGCTTAAAAGACGTGTAAAATAAGTAGCAGAACTAATTGGTTAGGGGATACGAATATGACAATTTTTGTAGGAACGACAATTGCGGATGCAAAACAGCAGGCGAAAAAGCAGCTAAAGCTAACGGCAAACCAGGAGCTTCAACTAGAAGTTATTCAAGAACCACGGCGAGGCTTTTTCGGAATCGGTCGTCGTCTAGCAAAAGTTGCGGCAACGGTAACTACCAAGGAAACGCTTGAAAAGCCACAAATGACAAACAGCGAAAGTGCAGTTAAGCCAGCCCCGGTTAGCGAAAAACGGCAGGCGCCCCAAGAAACGACGAATAGTGAAGTTGATGAACTCGACTTAGCAGAGATCAAACGTCGTCACCAAGCAAATATCGACCGTGTCCAGCACGGTGGCCAATTGCTAGTGGGATATTTAACCGATGTCTGTACTCAGCTGGGAATTAAGGTTGCTCCGCAGATCATTGATGTTCAAGCACACGAACTTAAAATTGACTTGCAGACGGCGGCGTCGGGGAAGGTTATTGGCCGGCATGGGCGGCGGATTAATGCCCTCGAACAGTTGAGCAATACCTTTATGGACTATCACGGTGCGCCGAAAACAACCGTTATTCTCGACACGTCGGATTACCGTAAACGGCGGGAAGAAGCTGTTAAAAGCTTAGCGGAACGATCAGTAACGGAGGTTGTCGCAAGTGGAAAAGCAGTCTTTTTAGATCCAATGCCTGCCCGGGAGCGGAAGTTGATCCACCAGACTTTGGAGGGGAACAGTCATGTTAAGACATACTCCCACGGCCGGGAACCATACCGTAGTATTGTGATTGCCCCGAAAAACTAACTAATTTATTGACAATTTAAAATAATGATTTTAGAATATGAGCGGTTATAAAATTAATTACTCGTTAAAGTAGTGAAAGTGCTTTGACCATGTTTAGTAAGAGAGATGCTAGATGTGGACTTGGCGCTTTTTTTATTAGAAAGGAGCAAGGACGATGGCAAATAGTGAAACTGATACAATTGCGGCAATTTCAACTCCCGTTGGTGAAGGGGGAATTTCCATTATCCGGATTAGTGGGGATGATGCAGTCAAAGTCGCCCAACGGGTATATCAGGGGAAGAACCTATCAAAAGTGGCGAGCCATACGATCAATTATGGGCACATCGTCGATCCCGATAGCGGTGAAGAAGTAGATGAAGTGATGGTGTCGGTGATGCGGGCGCCACGAACCTACACCCGTGAAGACGTCATTGAAATTAACTGTCATGGGGGCTTGTTAGCGACTAACCGGATTTTACAGCTGGTTTTAAGCTACGGGGCCCGGATGGCGGAACCAGGCGAATTTACTAAGCGGGCCTTTTTAAATGGGCGGCTGGACTTATCCCAGTCCGAAGCGGTGATGGATTTGATCCGGGCAAAGACAGATAAGTCGATGAAGGTTGCGTTAAACCAGCTTGATGGTAGCCTATCGCGGTTGATTCGCCACTTACGACAAGACATTCTTGATGTCCTTGCCCAGGTTGAAGTTAATATCGACTATCCCGAATACGATGCGGTTGAGGAAATGACGACGAAGATGTTAAAGGAAAAGGCAACTGATATCCAGCAACGGATTCAAGCGCTGCTGAAAACCGCTAAGCAGGGGAAGGTTCTCCGGGAAGGGTTAGCGACGGCCATTATTGGGCGGCCAAACGTTGGTAAGTCGAGTTTGCTCAACTCGCTACTTCACGAAGACAAGGCAATCGTGACTAACGTAGCCGGAACCACCCGCGACGTAATTGAAGAGTATGTTAATGTCAACGGGGTGCCGCTGAAGTTAATTGATACTGCAGGAATTCGTGATACCAATGACCAGGTTGAAAAAATTGGGGTTGAAAGAAGTCGTCAGGCCCTTGATGCAGCCGACTTAATCCTGCTATTGATTGATAGTTCGGCCCCATTAACTGCTGAAGACCGGGAGTTATTAACGGCGACAATGGAAAAACAACGAATTGTTATTTTAAACAAGACGGACCTGCCGACGAAGGTTGACCTTGATGAATTAAAGAAGTTGGTTGGCAGTGACGCATTGATTGAAACCTCGATTGTTAAGCATGAGGGGATGGATCAACTTGGTGACCGGATTAACCACATGTTCTTCAATGAGGGAATCGAGAATAGTCAAAATACAGTAATGGTCACGAATGCCCGCCACATTGGCTTGCTCCACCAGGCTAATGATGCTTTAAATGACGTTTTGAAGGGGATTGCCGACGGGATGCCCGTTGACCTCGTACAAATTGATATGACCCATTGCTGGGATTTGCTGGGAGAAATTACCGGTGATAGTTACCAGGATGAGTTATTAGACCAGTTATTTAGCCAATTCTGTTTAGGAAAGTAGGGAAAATTAATGAAGAGTTCAGAAGCATTGCAGACATCTGACGCTGTCCAATATGAGGCGGGCAGTTATGATGTAATTGTCGTTGGCGCTGGCCACGCCGGAAGTGAAGCCGCCCTTGCCGCTGCCCGGATGGGGAATAAGACTTTGCTGATTACCATTAGTCTTGAGATGGTCGCCTTTATGCCATGTAACCCGTCAGTCGGGGGACCGGCAAAGGGGATCGTCGTCAGAGAAATCGATGCCCTTGGTGGTGAAATGGGCCATAACATTGATAAGACTTACATCCAAATGCGGATGCTAAACACCGGGAAGGGCCCCGCTGTTCGCGCCTTGCGGGCACAAGCGGATAAGCATGCCTACCACCGGGCGATGAAGCAGACGATTGAAGAAGAACCGAACCTGACCTTACGCCAAGCAACGGTTGACAACCTAATTGTTGAAGATGGCGTCTGCAAGGGGGTTATCACTAACACCGGGGCCCGCTACCATGCCAAGACGGTTGTGCTGACGGTCGGTACGGCTGCCCGGGGGAAGATTATTATTGGTGAACTCCAATACCAATCAGGCCCGAATAATTCTAAGTCCGCTGTTAAGTTGTCCGAAAATTTGGAGCGACTTGGCTTTGACCTTGAACGGTTTAAGACTGGTACGCCGCCACGGGTTAACGGGACCACAATCAATTACGACGAAACTGAGGAGCAACCGGGTGATGAAGAGCCCCACCACTTCAGTTTTGACACGCCTGACAGTGCCTACATCCCAGTCAGCGAGCAATTATCATGCTGGTTGACTTACACTAACGAAGGGACGCACGGGATTATCCGCGATAACCTCAACCGGGCACCGATGTTTTCCGGAGTGATCAAGGGGGTTGGGCCGCGCTACTGCCCATCAATTGAAGATAAGATTGTGCGCTTTGCGGACAAGCCACGGCACCAGGTCTTCCTTGAACCGGAAGGCCGGGATACAGACGAATACTACCTGGATGGAATCTCGACTTCGATGCCAGAAGAAATCCAGCAAAAAATTGTTCATTCGATCAAGGGGCTAGAAAAAGCAGAGCTGATGCGGCCGGGATACGCAATTGAATATGATGTTGTTGCCCCGTACCAACTCCACCCAACCTTGGAAACGAAGCTGATTAAGAACCTTTACACTGCTGGGCAGACGAACGGTTCGTCTGGCTATGAAGAAGCAGCCGGCCAGGGGCTGATTGCCGGGATTAATGCCGGTCTACGGGCCCTGGGGAAGGAACCATTTGTCCTCAAACGTTCCGATGCATACATCGGGGTAATGATTGATGACCTTGTAACGAAGGGAACGAAAGAACCATACCGCTTGCTTACTAGTCGGGCAGAATACCGGCTGATTTTACGGCATGATAATGCTGACTTCCGGTTGATGGAGATGGGCCATAAGGTTGGCCTCGTTAGTGACGAACGGCTTGCCAAGATGGAGGACAAGAAAAAGGAAGTCGCCGCTGAGATTCACCGCTTGCAAGACATTAAGCTGAAACCTAATGATGAAGCAGTCAACGACTTTATCGAAGCGCACGGGGATAACTGCTTAAAGGATGGAGTCGCTGCCGCTGACCTATTGAAGCGGCCATACTTTGACTACGCGACGCTTGCCCAGTTCATCCCGGCGCCAGCAGAAGAGCTTGACCGGCACGTGATTGAACAGGTGGAAATTCAACTGAAGTATTCTGGCTATATCAAGAAGGAAGAGGTCAAGGTTGAGCGGATGAAGCGGATGGAAGCTAAGCGGATTCCAGCTGACATTGACTATGAAGATATCGATGGCTTGGCAACTGAAGGACGGCAAAAGCTCGAAAAGATCCGCCCAGAAACCCTTGCCCAGGCTTCCCGGATTAGTGGGGTTAACCCAGCAGATATTGCAATTTTGAGTGTTTATATTCGCCAGGGAAAGTTTTCCAAGAGTGCGGAGAAGTAATTTCCCGGGAAATCGAAATTAATGGTCAAGAAGGGCAGCAGACGGCGCCCGCTAGGATTTCTTATGGCTTTATTAAATAAAGCTGCTAGTTCATTAAAATTAGTGATTATATGATATAATTTAGGTTCGAGTTTCTATTGCGAAAAAATAATTACGATATTGAGACCTGTGAATCTAAGAGAAAGAAGAGGAAGTTTATAATGTGTGGGATTGTTGCATTCGTTGATAATGAAAAACCACAAATTAAAGACCAATTAATCAAAAAGATGAAGAACCGGATCATTCACCGGGGACCGGACGCTGAAGGTCAGTACGTTGATGATGACGTTGCTCTTGGCTTCCGCCGGTTGAGTTTTATTGATGTTAAGTCTGGTAATCAGCCGATCTTTAATGAGGACGATTCAAAAGCGATTGAATTTAACGGTGAAATTTATAATTTCGAAGAATTACGCGAAGAATTAATTAAAAAGGGTCACACCTTTACGACCCATGCCGATACTGAAGTTATCCTGCATGGTTACGAAGAATGGGGCAAGAAGATTGTTAACAAGCTGCGGGGGATGTTTGCCTTTATCATCTGGGACCGGAAGACCAAGGAAATGTTTGGTGCCCGGGACCATTTTGGGATCAAGCCGCTTTACTATGCCCAGATGAACGGGACATTCTTTGTTGGCTCTGAAATCAAGGCCTTCCTTGACCACCCGAACTTTAACAAGGAATTGAACAAAGAAGCACTAAAGCCTTACATGACCTTCCAGTACCCGGTTACCCAGGAAACATTCTTCAAGGGGGTCTACCGGCTCCCCGAAGCGCACTACTTTACCTACAAAGATGGTAAGTTTGCGATGGAACAATACTGGGATGAAGACTTTGCACCAGCAGACGAGAGCTTTGATGAAGCAGTCGACAAGATTGATAAGGTTGTTCAAGAATCAGTTAAGGCGCATTCATACGCTGACGAAGGGATCAAGGTGGGTTCCTTCCTTTCTGCCGGGGTAGACTCGAGTTTAGTTACTGCTTTGATGAAGCCAAATAATACTTTCTCAATTGGTTTTGATAGTACTTATGATGAGACCAAGCAGGCACGGGAACTAGCTGCTAAGATGGGGCTGAAGAATACTGACGAAAAGCTAACGAATGAGGAAGCATTCCACGCCTTTCCAACGATCCAGTACTACCTGGATGAACCAGACTCTAACCCATCAGTTGTTCCACTGTACTTCCTAAACAAGCTTGCCAAGGACAATGGTTATAAGGCTCTCCTTTCCGGTGAAGGGGCCGACGAATTATTTGCTGGTTATATTGACTATGGTTTTAACACCAAGGTTAAGTTTATCCGTTGGGTTACGGACCAGTTGAAGAAGATGCCACGTGAGCGGCGCTACAAGTTTGCTGAATGGCTTAAGGGCAAGCACTTCCACGGTCAAGAGCATATGTACCGCAACTTGGCTCCTGCTCGTGATACCTTTATCGGGCAGGCTTACATCTTTAGCCCTGAAGAAGCAGCAGACTACTTGAAGCCAGAATTTGATTGTGGGCCAACGATTGCTGATATTTTGAACCCGCTCTTTGATAAGATGGAAGATAAGGACATCGATGAAGTTGCTAAGAAGCAATACGTGGACTTACATCGCTTTATGCCGGGTGACATCTGCTTAAAGGCTGACAAGATGAGTATGGCAAACTCGATTGAGATTCGGGTGCCATTGCTTGATAAAGAAGTGATGAAGGTGGCCGAGACAACCCCAACGAAGTACTTATTTAACTACAAAGATACGAAGTGGGCCTTCCGAATGGCAGCTAACCGTCACTTGCCAGAAGAATGGGCAACGCGGCCAAAGATGGGCTTCCCAACACCGGTTCGTGCATGGCTGCGGGAAAAGAAGTACTACCAAGAAGTTCGTGAATTGTTTGAGCAGGATTTTGTTAAGGAATTCTTTGACCAAGACAAGCTGCTCAAGCTCGCTGATGATAACTTTGAAGGTAAGGTTGATGGTCGGCGGAAGATCTGGACAATCTACACCTTCTTGACCTGGTACAAGCTCTACTTCATCGACAACTATCAGCCTGATGAATCAGGAATCGATAAGGCAAAGCAAACCGCCCACGCGCAAGCATAGTTAAACACAAGAAGGCTGGGGGAACCCGGCCTTTTCTTATGGTGAGAGTTTTGAACCACCCTTAGTTTATTTTTATCGTGAAAAATGGAATAATATAGGGGCAGATTGAATTTAAGGAGCGTCATTTGCAAATGGAATTGCATATTACACCTGCGCTCGCGTTATTGCGGGAGCATCATTTATTGGATCATGTTAGTAATTTAACTGATTTCACCGCGACGAGTGTATCCTATGATTCGCGGAAAGTTAAACCGGGAACCCTCTTTTTTTGCAAGGGTAATTTTTTGCCGAAATACCTAGCATCAGCTAGGGAAGCGGGGGCAATCGCCTACGTTGCCGAAAAAGAATACCCTGAAGGTGCCGGCTTGCCAGCGATTATTGTCAATGATGAGCAAAAAGCAATGGCCCTCCTGGGGGCAGCGTTTTATGGCTATCCCCAAAATGACCTCTTTATCATTGCAATCACTGGGACCAAGGGGAAGACGACGACGGCTTATTTTGCTGACCATATCCTGGCGAAGGCAACGGATAAGCATATCGCCCTATTCTCAACGCTGGACCGGGTGCTTGGTAATAAGAAGGAGGACAAATTTAAGTCTGATTTGACAACTCCCGAATCCCTTGACCTTTTTCACGACATGCGGGCAGCGGTTAACAACGGGATGACGCACCTGGTAATGGAGGTATCTTCACAAGCCTATAAAAAGAACCGGATTTATGGTTTAAAGTACAATGTCGGGATCTTTCTTAATATTTCTCCCGACCACATTGGCCGCAATGAACACCCAACCTTTGCCGACTACCTCCACTGCAAAGAGCAGTTGCTGGTTAATTCTGATGTTTGTCTAATCAATGCGGAGACAGCGTACTTTACTGATGTCTACTACACAGCAAAGGCGACGAGCCAGCCAGGGGATATCTTTTTATTTGCCCGCCATGGTGCTGACCTACAGCTACCAGATGGGTTAGCAGTGGATTTTGAATACCGCAATGACTTAGAAGACCTGCGCGAAAGTGAGTTTGAATTAACTGCCTTAACAGAAAAGGCTAAGCAATTACAGTTGGACTGCCGGTATACGACCAGCGTTCCTGGTGATTACAATGAGGGGAACGCGGTGGCCGCAATTATCGCTAGTGGCTTGGCAGGGGCCACGCAAGCAGATGCCTTAGCAACCCTTGACCATGTGCATATTCGTGGCCGGATGGAGATGATCCCCACTAAGCAACACGGGACAATTTACGTTGACTATGCCCACAACTATGCTAGTCTAAAGCGCTTGTTAGCATTCCTAAAGCGGCAAACGAACGCTGGGAAGGTTACCGTTGTCCTCGGTGCTACTGGTGATAAAGGGATCTCGCGCCGCCCTGGCTTTGGGAAGGCGTTGACCGAGGAACAGCCAGATGAGGTAATTCTCACGACGGATGATCCAGGTTTTGAAGACCCGTTAAAAATTGCCCGGGAAATAGATTCCTACATTGACCACGAGCGGGTCAGTGATGTTTCCTTTGAGATGGACCGGGAAACGGCAATTAAAAAGGCAATTGACGGCAGTGACGATGATGATATTGTTGTTTTAGCGGGGAAGGGTGAGGACCCTTATCAAAAGATTAAGGGGCATGACGTTCCATATCCGACCGACGTAAAAATTGCCCATGACTACATTGCTAAAATTGAAAAATAATTAAAGAGGAGATTATTCCAATGAGTGAACAACCCTTTGTTCCATTGATTCTAGGTAGTGACTTTAACGCATACGGGATGGCCCGTTCGATGTATGAAAAATACGGGATCAAGTCCCAGCTTTATGCCCGCCAGCCACTGGCCCCGACAAAATACTCGAAGATTGTGGAGCTGCACTATCATGAAAACTTGCAATCACCAGATGTCTTTACCAAGGTGCTGATTGACGCGGCTGATAACTTTGCTAAGCAGGGGAAGAAGACCGTGTTGATTTCCTGTGGGGATGACTATACGGAATTAGTGGCAAAGAACCGGAAAGAACTATCCAAGCACATGTTCTGTCCATATGCTGACTACGATGAGGTCGCAACCCTTACCAACAAGGAAGAATTTTATAATGTTTGTGAACAATACGGCCTGCCTTACCCCAAGACTGATATCTTAAAGCCGGATACCGATTATCGGAACTATAAGTCCCCATTTGAATTCCCAATCGCCCTGAAGGCTGCCGATGCGGTTCAGTGGCATAAGGGGAACTTTGCGGGCTATGAGAAGGCATATATTATTAAGACGCCGGAACGGTTAGCGGAAGTTCTTGAAATTATTTACGAGCACAGTCCGTATAAGGGTGACTTGATTCTCCAGGAATTTATTCCCGGCGATGATAGTAATATGCGGACGATCAACTGCTACGTTGATAAGGACCACCAGGTAAAGATGATGTGTCTTGGTCACCCCCTGCTTGAAGACTGCAACCCGGCCAATGTTGGTAACTACGTTGCGATTATGCCGGCCTATGACCAACAGATCTATGACAACATCAAGAATTTCCTTGAAAGTATTGAATTTATTGGCTTTGTAAACTTTGACCTGAAGTATGACCGCCGTGACCAACAGTTCAAGGTGTTTGACCTCAACCCACGGCAGGGTCGGAGCAGTTTCTTTGTTTCCTTAAACGGCTACCAATTAGCGACCTTCCCAGTCGAGGACTATGTTTTTGACCGCTTGAAGGACCAGGAAACAATCTATGGTAACAAGGATGAAAGCCAGTATAAACTCTGGCTGGGGGTTTCAAAGAAGACCTTCCTTCAATATGCCAAGGATAATGAAATCAAGCAACAAGCAGAAAAGCTCATTGATGAGGGCCGTTATGGGACCACTTTCCATTACGACAAGGACACGAATTTTATGCGGTGGTTGCTTGAAAAACGGATTAATTATAACTACCAAAAGAACTTTAACCGGTTCTTTGTGGAGAAAAAGTAGTTGCTAACTTTTTAATACCTGAAAACAGCCAGTTGGTGAAAGGTCGATGCTGCCACCAGCTGGCTGTTTTAAATTATGAAAATATTTTGCGATTTATAAAAAGAACTTCCCACTTTATCTAGCTAGTTGTATGATGATATTAGTTAATTAAAGAAATTGAGGAATCGTAATGAAAGCATTTCGTGAAACAATGAGTTGGGTTATTCCCATTATTATTGGGTTAATAATCGCATTATTAATCAAGCAATTTTTCTTCCAAATCGTGCGGGTCGATGGTCCGTCAATGCAACCAAACCTGCAAAATAACGAGCGGGTCTTTTGCTTGAAACGGGCACAGATTCACCACGGGAGCGTCGTCGTTTTCGATGCGAATGGTGTTGACCCACAGGTATCGGTAAAAACAGACTACGTTAAGCGGGTGATTGGTCTTCCTGGTGATACTGTCCGGTCAAAGGATGGCAATATCTACGTTAACGGGAAGAAGATTAACCAGGATTACATTAGCAAGACCCAGCGAGATTCTGGAACCGGTAATTGGAACTTGCGGAGTATCTCAGTTCAAAATAGCTGGCTGCGTAATAGCGGTGCGGTGAAGGTTCCAAAGGGGGAATACTTCGTGTTGGGAGATCACCGGAGCGTTTCTAATGATGGCCGTTACTGGGGCTTTGTTCCGCAGGATAAGATCGATGGGGTTGTAAAAGTTCCATCATGGGCGGGCACAAAGACGAGCCGTGAAAACGTCAATAAGGAGTGGCAACACTTCTATGATAAATAATAAAAAAAGCGTAACACGAAAATTTCATGTTACGCTTTTTTATATTAGTCGGCCTCTGTACTGATGACCTTCTTATCGTGGGCGTTAATCTTAACGTCAGTTGACTTGTGACCGTCGACAACTTCGACTTCCCAAATGGTTGTCCCATTATCCGTCTCAAGGGTCCATGACTGACCGTGGCCCTTCTTAGCGGCCTTTTCAGCCAGACGGTTTGCTTCTTTCCGGCTAATTGCCTTGTCAAGGTCAAGGGCAGTCTTATCGTCATTTTGCTCTAACTTTTCTGAATGCGCCTTGGTGACCTTCCCGGTTTTGGCATTGACGTTTGCGGAGTATTCCTTGTCGTTATCGAAGCCCGAAATCTCGTAAACGTACTTGTTCCCCTTTGTTTCTAACTGAATCTCGTCTACTTTAGCGTCAGCGTACTTGTTATTAAACTTCTTAACGGCGGCCTTTTCATCCAACTTGATTTGGCTCGTCGAAACCTTAGCAGCACTGACCGTTGGCGCAGCGATGAGACTTGCCCCGCTAACCGCACTAGTAGTAAGAATAGCAGCAGCGAGTAAATGAATCGCCCGCTTTTTAAGTGATTGTGACATAATGTACCTCCGAATACATAGCTTACACCAATTGTAACCTATGTCGGCCTAGATAGCACTATTTTTCGTACACAGCGCGCTTCAAGATCCCAACGTAAGGCAGGTTCCGGTAGATACCGCTGTAATCAAGTCCGTAGCCGACGATAAATTCATTTGGTACTTTGAAGCCGACATAGTCAGCTTCGATCTTGGCTTCACGCCGGGCTGGTTTATCAAGGAGGGCGCAGATATCAATGCTTTTAGCGCCACGGCCCTTTAATAATTCAACGAGAAACTTTAGGGTATGCCCCGTGTCGATAATGTCTTCCATAATGATGACGGGGCGGTCCTTGATGTCGGTTGAAAGATCCTTGATTAAGCGGACCTTCCCTGACTGGGTACCATCGGCATAGCTTGAAACATCGACGTAATCAAGGTTTAGTTTGAAATTTAGCCGCTTAATCATGTCAACAGTAAAGACAGCCGCACCGGTCATTACGGAAACGATCACTGGGAATTGGTCCTGGTACTTGCTAGTCAACTCGCTGGCTAATTCATCGAGGCGTTGTTCTACTTGTTGTTGACTGAAGAGTACTTGTTCAATATCGTTATTCATTCGTTTCTCCCTCTGTGTATCCATTGCTAATGTTCGTGTTTTGCTAGGAAAATTGCGAAAATCAATGGATTATTATTAACTATATGAGTTTAACACATAATTCTGCTTTTTAAAGGGAAAAGGCAATGAAAGCTTAACTATTTTAATGCTAGCAAATTTTAATGTTCTTAATTTGTGTTGGTAAACTTATGATAGTACTGATAATGGTAGGCAGAAGTTAGCAGGAATTACAAAACATTAAATGGGATTATTAAGAGAAAATTCGTGAAGAATAACGGGGTTGCCCAATTGCAACCCCGTTATTCCTGCATGTTAAATATTACTTTTTCTTCTGCCACAAACTGGTACCTGCCGAATAGGCGGCTTCAGCTAACATCGTGCCAGCCATCCAATCCATTGCGAGCATCATCTGATTGGTAAAAGTGAAGAACGCTGTAATTAGGTAGGCAGCTAACCATACAAATTTCATTGTTACTCACTTGTCCTTTCAAATTGAATATTAAACATCCATGGCTATTATAGGCTTTCAGTGGCGATATCGCCATTGAAAATAGGACAAGGATAAGCATTGGACAAAAAAGAAAGCCCTTACTAAAATATAGTAAACGATTAATAGAGGGGTATTGATAATGAAAAAGACACTTGTTTTGTACTACTCGGCAACGGGAACAACCAAGAAGGTAGCAGAGGAAATCGCGGTCAAGCTGGATGCGGATATTACCGCCGTGCACCCGCAAAAGCCATATACAACTGCCGACCTCAACTGGCATGATGATAACAGTCGGACAACATTTGAGCAGCATGAGCATGGTTACCGGGTTGAAATTAAGGATGACCTGCCGGATATCAGTGGTTACGATAATATTATCATTGGTCACCCAATTTGGTGGGCGATTCCGCCACGGATGTTTAGTGCGGTGATTGACCACTTGGACCTTAATGGGAAAAATGTCGCACTATTTGCCACATCTGATATTACGGGTTATGAGCGTGCACAGTCATACATGGAGCGGGCGATTAAGAAGAATGGTGATGATGTCAAGCTTGGGCAGGGGGCTGTTTTAAACAGCCGTCAGCAGTTGAACGATTGGCTGGCAAAGCTGGCCTTCTAGTGTTGCCGAACGAAAAACTCAACGTGGTGAGGGGGAACTGGATGAACATCAAGGAAGTAAGCGAGTGCTTGGATATTCCCAAGGAAACACTTCGTTACTGGGAAAACAATGGTTTAATTCCACCAGTGCCGCGCAATCGCAGTGGCTATCGCGACTATACTGAAAAAGAGATGAAGTGGGCCATGTTTATTAAGGCGATGCGTAAAGCGGGGATGTCGGTTGAATCATTAGGTGAGTTTGTTGACCTTTACGGTTCAAAGACGGACAGCCGGGAGGCCCAGAAATCGTTGTTGCAAAATCAGTATGATCTCTTGGTCCGCAAGCGGGATGAATTGACCACAATGATCGATTACCTCTCGTGTAAACTAGAGAACTTTGACAGCCACGTTATCCCCTTTCTCGAAGAAGGGGAGTATTACCAAGCATATAAGCAGCAGTTGTGTAGGAAGAAAAAGAAATAATGAGCGTTGCATAAGCTGAGCAGAGTTTTATTCCGCCTGCTCAGCTTTTATTTTTAAATTTTTTCGTTACTTGTTCGATAAACAACTGGCTGGCAGTCGATAATTGGTGGTTTTTAGCCCAAATTAGGTTGTTTTGGTCATCAATTGCGGGGGCAAGTGGGCGGAAAATGAGACCGTCGTTGCCAGTAAGATTAGCTAGGCCCTCATAGGATAAGGCAATACAGGCCCCGGTGCGAACGAGCAATTGAGCATTAAAGATGAGGTTATAGTAGCCGCTAAAGTTAAACTGGTCGATTAATGAGCCGGCCCAGCTGCGGAAGATATCTTGTTGTTTCGCCTGCGCAGAAATAAGTAATTGTTGATTCAGCAGGTCTTCGGGGATGATTTCAGGATGGCTGGCCAGGGGGTGGTCTTTTTTCATCAGGATTCCCCACCGGTTTTTCATTGGGAGGCGCAATGAGTGGTAATTATTGAGGCTGGCAGGCCCCATTACAATTCCAAAGTCAATGGTCCCGTTATCGAGGTGTTGGTGGATAAAATTTTCGTCACCACTAACGAGGTTTACCTTGATATTGGGGTGAGCAGTAATAATTTCCCCCAGGACATCCATGACCGGTTGGATAGCAATGCTTTCCCCGGCACCGATATCGATAGTCCCACTAATTACCGTTTGTGCGTGAAGGTTAGCGGCCGTTTTATCTGCTAAACTAGTGATTTCGCGTGCGCGGTCATATAGGTAGTAGCCTTCTTCAGTGAGCTTAATTTGCCGGTGCCCACGCTCAAAGAGGGTAACCCCTAATTCGCTTTCCAAGGCCATTAGTTGCCTGGAGAGGGTTGGCTGCGAAAGATGAAGTTGGTTAGCCGCCTTGGAGATGTTTTGTTGGTTGACGACTTCGATAAAGTACCTTAAAACCCTTAATTCCATAATATGAACAGCCTCCGATGCTTTTTACCTATATTATATGATTAATTATAAGTATTTTACATTCATCTGTTGGTAATCGTAAGATATTTAGTAAAGAAATAACGAATGGGAGTGGTTTAATGACGACAACGATTACTAGTAGTTCCCCAGAATTTGCGCAAATTACCGCAATCGCCCTGGAAAATCTGGAACGGTTACAGAAATTGAATAGCGGCACACCCAGCCAAGAAGAGATTCGGGCAACGCTTGGCGAGGTTACTGGGCAGTCGATCGACGATTCAATCGAGGTCCGGTTGCCAATCCATAGTGATTATGGCCGGAATTTAAAAATTGGTGAAGGGGTCTTTATCAATGGCGGGGCGACCTTTACTGACCTTGGTGGCATTGAAATTAGCGATCGGGTCTTAATCGGGCCAAATGTCACGATTACTTCCGTTAACCACCCCTTAGACCCTGCTAAGCGGCGTGGTTTAGAATTAAAGCCCGTTAAGATTGAGGAAAACGCCTGGATTGCTGCTAACGCGACGATCTTACCAGGAGTAACGGTTGGCAAAAATGCGGTAGTTGCGGCTGGCGCGGTGGTGACCAAGGATGTCCCTGCTAATAGTGTAGTTGCGGGGGTACCGGCAAAAGTGATTAAAAAGATTGGAGGAAACTAATATGTCATTTGGCTACATTACTAAATTATCATCAATGGTTGCGAGAAAGGAAATTCACTTTCACAACCGCTTTGGAATGGAGCTTGCCGGTGATTTATACTTTGCAAAAGACATTGATCAGCAAGGGCAATTCCCGGCATTAATTGTCGGGGCACCATACGGGGGAGTAAAGGAACAGGGCCCAGCGGTATACGCAAACCAACTTGCGCAGCGGGGATTTGTTGTCCTTACCTTTGACCAGGTGTACATGGGGGAATCAGCTGGGACACCGCGGCACTTATCATCCCCAGAATTATTTGCTGAATCTTTTAGTGCGGCCGTTGATTTCTTGGGAATTCAGGTACCATTTGTTGACCGTGACAAAATTGGGGTTGTCGGGATCTGTGGTTCGGCTGGCTTCGCGTTGTCAGCAGCCGCGGTTGATCTCCGCATAAAGGCGGTGGTAACGACTTCAATGTATGACATCACTGACTTCCGGGGGATGTTAAAACTATCAAAAGAAGAACTTGATAAGATGAAGCTAGATCTTGCTAACCAACGGTGGACGGATTATGCTAATGGTTTCCCTGAGTATAAGCCAAGCTTCCCTACCAAGCCGTACCCGAGTGTTGAAGCATTGCCCAAGACCGATCCGATAACGAACGAATGGCAACGGTTTTATGCCGTTCCCCGGGGATTCCATGCTAACGCACGGGGAGATTTCACAACGACATCAAATCTTGCAATGATGCAATTCGCCGCCTTAGATTACATTGCTGAAATCTCGCCTCGGCCAATTCTGTTTATTGCGGGTGATCACGCCCACTCACGTCAATTTTCGGAACGGGCCTATAATTTAGCAAATGAGCCTAAGGAGTTATATATCGTTGATGACTGTGAACATATTGACCTTTATGATCGGGTCGATAAGATACCATTCACGAAGATTCAACAATTTTTTATGAAGGTATTTAACTAGTGAAAAAATATTTAACGGTTTTAAGACGGATAGTCCTAGTAATCTTGGGACTCAGCGCAATTGCAGACATGCATACTATTCACGCAGAAACGATCCATTATGTGCAGTCCTCAACGCCCACGATCTTCGTTCACGGGTGGGGGAGTAGTTCTCGTGCAGAAGAGAAAATGGTCAATGCTGCCCGGAGTGCCGGAGTGACAAAGACGGTGGTTAAAGCTAACGTTGACCGGAAAGGAAACGTTACTTTTAGCCGGCAGCTCCCCGCCAAGGCGGTTAATCCGATTGTGGAAGTTAACCTTGAAGATAACAAACTAGCAGGTTATGGCAAGCACGGAGACTATGTTGCAGGTTATCACCATGGTGGAACATACGTGAAGGATGTCATTGTCGCGCTGCAACGGCAGTATTCGTGTTCAACGGTTAACCTCGTTGGCCACTCGATGGGCAACCTTGAGATTATCAACTATGTCAAAGACAATTACGATAATAACAAGTTGCCGCAGATTAGCCACCTCGTCGCGTTGGCTGGGCACTATAATGGGCTAGTTGGTCAGCCCCAGGCAGAGCAGGTGCGGCTGAGTTCGGGAGGTAAACCAGACTGGATGGATCCGACCTATCAAGAATTGTTAAGTTTACGAAAGACATTTCCCCGTGAAACGAAGGTCTTAAACATCTACGGTGACCTTGGAGATGGCAGCCATTCCGATGGGGATGTCCCAGTAAATTCTGCCAAAGCGCTAAAATACCTGCTTGCAGGGCGGGCAAAGTCATACCGTGAAGTCGAAATCACCGGAAAAGATGCGCAGCACAGCAAGCTCCACAATAATTCGCAGGTAAACCATGAACTAATTAACTTTTTATGGACAACAGAACGACATTAGCAGGAGGGGTTATTACTTGCCTTAAAGTCGACTATAAGGTTTATAGTTAACGCGTTAAGACTAATGACCGATAAAGGAGCGGATATTGATGAAAGCAACCGTATTTATGGAACCTGGGAAGATGGAAATTCATGAAGTTGAAAAGCCAGCGATTCAAAAGCCGACTGACGCAATTCTCAAGGTTGTTCGGGCGTGTGTATGTGGTTCTGACTTGTGGTGGTACCGGGGGATTTCTAACCGGAAGCATGGTTCGACGGTTGGTCACGAGGCTATTGGAATCGTTGAAGAAGTTGGTGCAGATGTGAAGAACGTCAAGCCCGGTGACTTTGTGATTGCCCCGTTTACCCATGGCTGTGGCCACTGCGCAGCTTGCCTAGCTGGCTTTGATGGCAACTGCATGAATGATGAAAACGATGGCGGTGGTTACCAGAGTGAGTACCTTCGTTTTACCAACGCTGACTGGGCGTTAGTAAAGGTTCCCGGTAAGCCTGCAGACTATACCGATGAACAGTTGAATGACCTCTTAACGCTCTCTGACGTGATGGCAACTGGTTACCACGCTGCTGCTAGTGCAGAGGTTAAGGAAGGCGATACGGTTGCTGTTATCGGTGACGGTGCAGTGGGCCTTTGCGGGGTTATTGGAGCCAAACTACGCGGTGCTAGCCGGATCATTGCCCTTAGCCACCACGAAGACCGGGCAAAGCTAGCAACGGCGTTCGGGGCAACTGACATTGTCTCCGCCCGTGGTGACGATGCCATCAAGGCAGTCATGGAATTGACGGACGGTAATGGCGTTGACGCGGTTCTCGAATGTGTCGGCGCGGTATCCGCAATTGAACAAGCGGGGCAGTTAGCACGACCAGGTGCAATTGTCGGCCGGGTCGGCGTTCCCCAAACGGAACCAGCATCAAACCGGCTATTCTTTAAGAACATCGGCCTTCGGGGCGGCATTGCCTCCGTTACTACCCACGACCGGCAAGTCCTGTTAGACGCCGTATTGAAGGGTGAAATCCATCCTGACCGGGTATTTACAAAGCGGTTTAACCTTGATGAGATTCAAAAGGCCTACGAAGCAATGGACAAGCGGGAAGCAATCAAGTCCCTGGTTATCGTCAGTGAAGGCTAGTTAGGGAGTTTGCTTTTCGTGCTCGGAAAAGTTTAATCCCGGGATGTTTTCAGAGTGGTTACCTTTATCTCTGCGCTCTCATGTAAACTAATGATATTTAAACTGTTCTAAAGATATTAGTAAATAACTAGTATTTTATGGGCGGTTTTTTTATCATTTAGGAAATATGGATTGATAAAGGAGAAATAAAATGCTCTCGAAAAAATTAACCAAGCTACTATTAGCATCCACGCTAACAGTGTCTTTATTAGCCGTCCCGGTTACCCAGTCCACTGTCTGGGCTGCGGAGACAACTACTAGTGAAAGCTCCAATAGCAATAGCCAACAGACGCACACCTTAAACAAGTCGTATGTCGTCTACGGAGCTGGAGCGGCCGATAAGAATGAACTTAATAATGTCTTGGCAGTCGATGATAATTTCACGACCTTAACCGCGACCGCAAGTGATTACCAGAAGTACATTAACCCTAATGGTTCCACGACCAATGCGGCCATGGTTAGTTCAGTCGCAATTGTGCCGACCGATCCTGGCTCAGGAATAAAGGTTAATGTTAAGAAGTTTAACGGCAATAATAATATTACGAAGGTGACTGCCCAGCAATACGCCATGGTGGCCCAAATGGCCGGGGTTACTGATGTGACAATCACCGTCAGTGCTAACCGGGAAGTATCAGGTGAGTCGGCACTGACCGGGGTCTATAAGGCGATTGCGGCCGACGGGGTTAGCTTGAATGAACAAAACACCCAGTCCGCTAACGAAATGCTGGGAGCAACGAACGGGGCAATTGAAGCCAATAAGGATGATCATAGCTATCCTGGTAAATTAATGGCAGCGGTTGGTGATACGACGAAGGAAATCAACCAACAAAAGAAGCAGGGGGACACCCCAACCCAAAATGATATCCAGACGACCTTTGACCAAAAACTAAAGGCCCGCGATATCTATAACGAAACGAAAAACTATGAACAACCAATTATCAACGCGTTGATTCAGTTCAATAATTCGCCAATTAGTTCAAGCAAGGACTACAGCTCCCACGTTACCGATACGATCAATAACGTGAAGAACTCTTCTGGGGATGTGATGAACAAGGCAAAGCAGTTCTTGAATTCGCAAGATGCCCGGGAAGTTTCCCAGCAGGCCCAGTCATGGTGGACAAAGTTTGTAAACTGGATCCGTAGTTGGTTCTAAATGTTAGACTAGGCAGGAGGAATGCGCGATGTGTACGAGTATTTACCAAGTAACATTGGATCAGCATCATCTGCTTGCCCGGACAATGGACTGGCCAGTTTTAGCGGTCTCGCCGCTTTTTATCCCCCGCCAATTTAAGTGGGAATCAGTCTACCGTCACCGTGCTTACCAAAATAAGTATGCGCTGATCGGCGGCGGTAGCTTATCAGCCCGCCGGGTAGACGTATCCGATGGTGTGAACGAATACGGGCTCATGGCCCAAAAGCTAACTTTTGATAACGGCGCGCAGCTAGTCGACGAGCCAAACGAGCAGAAAGTTCAGTTAGCGGCGTTTGAGTTCGCCTTTTACCTCTTGGGCAACTTTAAGTCAGTCGCCGATGTGATCGACCACCTCGATGAAATTGAGTTGATGAGCGATGTCCACAACAATATCAAGTATGGTAAAGCAGAGATGCACTTTGCCGTTGCGGACCGGACTGGCCGGGTCGTGGTGATTGAACCCAATGCCCAGCCAATGCGGGTAATTGAAAACCCACTAGGAGTCGTGACTAATAGCCCTGATTTTGCGCAGCAGCTTTCCCAAATGGAAAAGTACGTGGACTTTACTGCTGACTTTCGAGCTGGGCGGGTACCACTAAATACTCCCCGGGTAACAACCGGCCGCCTTTCTGGTAAAGCCAACCCGCCCGGCTACTATTCACCGAGTGCCCGCTTTATTCGGGCCGCTTACCTGCGGGAACGTTCTGATGTGCCGGCAGACAAGGAGGCTGGGGTAGTCAGTGAGTTTCACCTGCTAGATAGCGTCACCGTTCCGCAAAACCGGCACCACCAGCCGACGTACTCCGTTTACCGGTCAGTAACTGTTGCAGAAGAGCGGGAGTATTATTTCCAGTCATACCATCGTGGGAATACGACAAAACTGCAGCTAACGGATGAGATGCTTACCTGGACGAAGCCCAAGGTCTACCACCTCCCGGACCGGTTGACGGTAAAAGAAATCAAATAAATAATGGCGTTCTTTTAAGCAAGTTGTTTGCTTAGCAGAACGCCGTTTTATTTTCTGTTAATTGAGGGTTACTTCACCGGCCACGTCAGTATTAAAGAAATCGGTGATTGTAGAAACATCCATCCCCTGACCAAGACCCCACATTAGCTTAGTGATTGCACTTTCGGAAGTCATGTCCCGCGCGCTAATGGCCCCTTCAAGGAGGGCGAGGCGACCAACTTCATACTTAGTAAGGTCACTCCGTTCATAGAGACACTGGCTTGATGCGATAACGGGGATCCCCTTCCGGATCAATTCGCCGACAACAGCAACAAGGTTCCGGCGGATAGAAGTCATTCCCCCGAGACCGTACGCTTCAATCACGATGCCGTGACAGCCATGCTTTGCCATCGCGCGTAGTAGCTCCGGATCAAAGCCGGGGAAGAGCTTGACTAGCGAAACATGGGTATCGATCTTCGTGTTTAGCTGACACTTTCCGGGATTGGGCAGGCGGTTATTTTTAATCGAAAAACCGTCAGAGGTGACTTCGGCAACTGGTGGCACATTGACGCTTTCAAAGGCATTAAAGGCGGTCGTCCGCACCTTAACGCTCCGGCAGCCCCGCATGATCTTGCGGTCAAAGGCAATGTAGATCCCAGGATCACAATTAGCGGCACCAGCAAAGGCAATCCGCATGTTGTCCGGGGCATCGCTGAGGATGACGTTCATTGGAACTTGGCTTCCGGTAAGGACGACTGGTAGGTTGATGTTTTGCAGCATAAAGGTCAGCATGGATGCCGTGTAGGCCATGGTATCGGTCCCGTGGGAAACGACAATCCCGTCGAACTCATTCCGGTTGTGGTAGATTTCTTCCGCAATGATTTTCCATTCTTCTGGTTGGATGTTTGATGAATCTAGCTCCATGATATCCTTGACGGTGATGTTATAAGGTAAGTCACCGAGCATGTGTAGGAGCTGCTCACCGGATTCGCCAGGGACGAGGCCCGTGTCAGAAACGACAGAGGCAATCGTTCCCCCGGTCGAGAGTAGTAATAATTTTTTGTTAGGCATGTTATCACCTCGTTAGGATCAATTTGGTTAAAATATGGTGTTTAGGATGATTAAAAGATTTGAATAATATGTTGCTTAGGGCGTTTAGAAACTGTTTTGATCGCATTAAGTTGCTCAAGCTTTTCAATTGCTAACCGCGTTTTAGTCATGGGGTAATGATGAGGACTATTCTTTTTGAGTCCGGCAATAATATCATTATCCTTAATTCCAAGACTAGGCTGATTGGTAAAAAGCATTGATTGCGCAAGAAGGTATAGGATGTCACAGTATAATTCATCTGGGAGTTGCGCCGAAGCTAGTTGAGCATGGTGACTAGCAACCCATTGTTGAATTACGGTGTTAGCATTGTCTAGTTTATCGCGGGACTGATGCAAAATGCTAATAACTTTTTCTTGCTGACTAACAAGAATTTCTAACATTTTCCAGATGAAAAACGTTAAGTCCGCCCGATTTTCGGCGTTATCAGCTTCTTTGAAAACTTTGTAGTATTGTTGGACGTTGTTATGAATTGCTGTTGCGACTGAAAAACCGGAGAAACGATCAAATTTATTAGCAATATATGAGGAAAGAAGGTAGCGTCCCATTCTTCCATTACCATCAAGAAATGGATGTGTGTTTTCAAAAAAGAAATGAGTTACCAGCGCTTTGTAGATCGATGGGGTCTCATCATTATTCATATAATCAATGAGTGCAGTAAGGGCGGCTTGAATTGCTTCTTCTGTAATTGGTGGCCGGTGAATTATTTTCAGGTCGTTACCGATAGATAGCACTTCGCCGTTCGGGAGCGTGTCACGAAAGATTTTTCCATTTGGCAAGCGCGCCTGGTCTAACTCTCCCTTTAATAATGAATCATAGATTTTTCTGAAATCTTGGAGAGAGTAGATTTCAACTTTTTTGCCTGATTGGGTTCGCTGATACATCTTAATCGTCGAGCCAAGGCGCTTCTTGGAAATATAATTTTTATCATTTACTTGTTGATTGTTTTCTTGAATTACAGTGCTAATTTCGACACGACTAGTTTTAACCCCTTCAATATCATTAGTGTAAAAGATTTCTGACAATAGTAATGAATTTAAAAACTGATTAATGGCTACCTGTGGCAGCGTTGCGGAAATAGATTTAATTGCGTTAGAGTTTCTCCTAAGTTGGTCTGCTAAATTTTGGATGACTGGTAGTGGGAGAAAAAAGATTGGGTACTTACTTGATTGCGTGCCATCCTTGTAATTAAGGAGCGGGAAGAGCGTCGTTTGTTGGCTCGTGTAACCATTTAACCGATTTTGATATTCATTCTCAATCGCTGCTGGATCGCTAATAACATATTTATATTTAGCTAACGGTAAATATTTCATTAGATGTGTCCCTCCCTTAAATGTCGAATAGTTATTTTTAAGGATAATTATGTTTAATATTAACACGATAACCCCCGAAAATCGATTTTCGGGGGTTATTGTCGTAATAAATGATGGCAAAAATGCTAAAAACACCATTTTTGGGGTTTATCGGCTAGCAGTAGCCTGGATTAATTCCCTTTTGCTTGTTTGTAAACCGAAAAGAAAATCCCGTTGATTGCCACGTTGAGAAGCAAGCCGTTAACAATGTAATCGATCAATAAAGACGGGTGGCTGAGATTGTAAATGCTCCAAATGGCTAAAAGAAACCAAAAAAATGGTTAAATTTCATTTTCCTCGTCCTCTTCGTAAGAAAGAATATCGCCGGGTTGGCAGTTTAGAACTTGGCATATTTTATTAAGTGTTTCAAAACGGACCCCGTGCGCTTTGCCAGTTTTTAGAATGGAGAGATTTGCCGGGGTGATCTTAATCTTAGCGGCAAGGTCCTTTGATGTAATCCCTCGTTCGGTCATGACGAGGTCTAAATTAACTTTTATCAATGTACGTCTCCTTAAATAATACTGTCAGCGTCTTTTTGGAGGGAAAGTCCTCGCTTAAAGACCAGGTAGACTAAGAAAAGAATGATAATAAAGGTGATAGCGCTAGCCAACTCGTTGCCGCGGAGAGTGAACAGGTTATTGACATCCTTAAGCTGCAAGAGTGTAAAGATTGTACTATTCAACGTCTGAATAATGAAGATAATCGTGGCACTCCCCAGGATTTTACGGATTGCGGTAAGGTTTTGGGGGACGAAGTATTGCTCATTATTGATGTTGTCGATAATATTGCGAATTCCAAATGCCATTATAATCACTAGTACGCAGAGAATGACTCCATCGATAAGTTCACTGACCTGAATAATTGGATTAGCGGAGGCAAACCAGTTGACCGCATCAGGACTATTCGCGATGATCGCTTCGCCAGCCATTAGACTAACCATAAGGGCACCTAAAATAAATAATAGGATACAAAAATCAATGATAATTTGGAAAGTTGAAAGAAGAAATTTTACTGCTTTATTTTTCATAATAACTACTTCCTTAATCAGAATTTTTCCTTTTCTGTTATTGTAACGCGATAATTAATTATTGTAAAACGATAATTTGAAGAAAAAGTATTGCTTAAATAAGCAAAATAAGTACCCACCACGTTACTAAATGGATTAAGATAAGGATGCGTAACTTGAGGGGGAATTAAAGTGGCAAAGCCAGATACTCGTGATTGGTCATTTGCGAAGGCCGCATTGTATGAACTAGAGTCACGGTCGCAAACAAAAAAGAAGAAAAAGCAGCACCACCGCCGTGAATACTACTGGGTCCAGGTGCGCTTTTTGAGTGGTAAAATTGCAAATTATCAGTTACCAAAGGATTTACAAGAGCCGTTAGACCAGCACCGGGCAAACCACCGGGACAACTGGCAAAGTTTGTTGCTTGGGGCATTGATTAACGTGCCGACTAGCAGGTATCGTGATGGCCAAGCCAAAATTCGCCCAGCAGAAATTAAGGCAATTTTGATCCTGCCGGTAAGAGCGCATGATCCACGCTGGATAACGCGGAGCCAGTTTGTGAAGCCGGATTATTCGTGGGGCGAGTGGCTACTTAACCGGGTAAGCATGCACCGGGAAGGCAACTTTTTAACTCATGACTTTGACTCTGCTAACCAGCAACGAATTAAGACAATTTTGAGTCAATACCGCCAGCAACGGGTTAAGCAGACCCGGCAACGCTTTTTCCATCATTTACTGTTAACGATGGGCGTGCTTTTGGTTGCCGGGCTATTAATCTGGCTTTAAAAAGAAAATCTCTCACTGCATTTAACTGTAAATGCGGTGAGAGATTTTTTTCTGCAAGTAGACGCGTTCCACACCCACGGGATAGAAGATCGCGCTACGAAAAAAGGACCGCCGCATTCGCGACCGTCCTTTTCCCAGCTTGTTATATTATGGGCGCAGCCGGTTAAGCATCCGTGGGAATGGGATGTTTTGGCGGATGTGGTCTTGCAACGTAATCCATGACAGGAACCGTTCAAGACCCATTCCGAATCCGGAGTGTGGCACGGAACCGTACTTCCGTAAGTCATCGTACCAGCCATAATCCTTCTTGCTGAGGCCGTTTTCTTCTAGCTTGTTGGTGATGTAATCGTAATCGTATGAACGTTCGGAACCACCGATGATTTCCCCGTAGCCTTCTGGTGCTAAGAGGTCCGCACAGATAACTTGGCGGTCATCTTCAGGGTCAGTTGGCATGTAGAAAGCCTTGATTGCCCGTGGGTAGTTCATGATAAAGACCGGTTTGTTGAATTGGTCGGCCAGGTAGGTTTCTTCTGGTGAACCAAAGTCGTCACCATACTTGGAATCAAAACCACCCTTTTGCAACATTTCGATTGCTTCCTTGTAGGTGATCCGTGGGTATGGAAGTTCCGTGAATGGCTTCAAGCTTTCAACCGAACGACCAACCATTTCCAATTCAGTTGCGCAGTGGTCGATTAAATCTTGCACCAGGTAGGCAACGTATTGTTCTTGGATTTCCAAGCTTTCGTCCTGGTGCATCCAGGCCATTTCTGGTTCGATCATCCAGAATTCGGTCATGTGCCGACGGGTCTTGGACTTTTCTGCCCGGAAGGTTGGGCCCATCGTGTAGATCCGGCTGAGTGCCATGGCACCGGCTTCACCATACAATTGGCCAGATTGGGAAAGGTAGGCATCTTCGTCGAAGTACTTAACGTCAAATAATTCGGTCGTTCCTTCAGGGGCGCTGGCCGTTAATTCTGGCGCGTCAAATTGAACGAAGCCGTGCTTGTTAAAGAATTCCATCGTTGCGAGCTTTACCCGGCTCCGAATCCGCATTAATGCCCATGGCTTGCGGCTCCGTAACCATAAGTGACGGTGGTCAAGTAAGAAGTCAATCCCGTGATCCTTGTTACCGATGGGGTAGTCTTCGCTTTCGCCAACGACTTCGATGTCTTGGATATGGATTTCGTAACCAAACTTAGAACGCTTGTCTTCAGCGATTTCACCAGTTACCCAAAAACTAGTTTCTTGGTGCAAGTCGTGCTTAGCGAGGTCAAACTTTTCTTCAGAAACATCATTTTTCCGGATGATCCCCTGGAAAAAGCCGGTCCCATCACGAAGCTGTAAGAATGCAATTTTACCGCTTGAACGCTTATCAGTTAACCAAACGCCGATTTTAACGGTTTCCCCAACGTGTTGTGGGGCTTGACTAATAGTAATAGTTTCCACTTTTATACTCTCCTTGTTATTTATTACAGAATTTGAATATGGTGTTCTTCGCACTGCTTAATCATGTCTTCTGGCCAGATACTTGCCTGTACTTCCCCAACGTGGGCCTTGCCAAGAAGTAACATACATAAGCGTGATTGACCAATCCCACCACCGATTGTATATGGTAATTCGCCATTGAGCAACATTTTATGGAATGGTAGCTTTTCGCGGTCGGTAGCGTCGGCTTGTTCCAGCTGGTACTTCATTGATTCTGGGCTGACCCGGATCCCCATGCTGGAGATTTCAATCCGCCGTTGCAATGGTTCGTACCAGAAAAGAATGTCACCGTTTAAGCTCCAGTCATCGTAGTCCGGTGCCCGGCCATCGTGCGGCTTCCCGCTCCGCTTAAGCTTGTCACCGATCTTCATGACAAAGACCGCACCCATTTCCTTGGCGATCTTGTTTTCCCGTTCCATTGGGGTCAGGTCTGGCCAACGGTCTTCAAGTTCTTGGGTGGTAACGAAGTGAATTTCGTCCGGCAGGTGGTAGACCGCTTGTGGGAACTTATACCAAACTTCGTGTTCCATGTGCTTGATGACCTTGAAGATTGTCCGGACAGTGTCCTTTAAGGTTTCTTCCGTCCGTTCTTCTTTGGCAATGATCTTTTCCCAATCCCATTGGTCAACATAGATTGAGTGGAAGTTGTCGAGGTCTTCATCTTTCCGGATGGCGTTCATGTTGGTGTAGAGGCCTTCGTGCATGCCGAAACCGTACCGCTTTAGGGCCAGTCGCTTCCACTTAGCGAGGGAGTGGACGATTTCAATCGTCTCACCGGGCATATCCTTCATTTCAAATGAGACTGGCTTTTCAACCCCGTTTAAGTTATCGTTTAACCCGGTACTTTGTTCAACAAACATCGGCGCGGACATCCGCTGGAGGTTCATTTCCTTGCCGAACTCGTCCTGGAAGGTTTCCCGGATGTAACGAATTGCAGCTTCAGTTTCCCGAATTGAAAGACGAGGATCGTAATCCTTTGGAATAATTAAGTCCATAATCAGCACTCCTTAAAATATTAGATTTAGGAATGAATTAAAAAAGCCCTTCGTTCCCTAAAACTAAGGGACGAAAGGCTTTATTCCGCGGTACCACCCAAATTGTCTAGTAATCCTAGACCTCCTCAAGAACACACAATGTTCCGCCGGCAAGATAACGGGCCGGAGTCCGGCTAAGCCTACTTTAAGTAAACTTATTTGGGTTAGCAGCACTCGCGAAAGTGTTATTCACTAGCATAGGGTCGGCTGGCTTCTCACTGCCACCAGCTCACTTTACGAATATCACTAGCTACTCTTCTTTCTCATCGCTTTTTTATTTTGTTAATTGTATTTTAACTTAAAAAATTCAAAATGCAACACTTTTTTATAAATTATTTTTTGCTTGCCAGGTCATCCGGGCTTCCCCATCTTCTTGGTTGGTCACCACAAAACCGTGCTGGCGATAGAAGCGCAGGGCAGCAGAATTACGTAAGTACACGTCGAGGATTAGCGTTGTGTGGCTTTCCTTGACCGTGGTTAATAAGGCCGTGCCAATCCGGTGCCCACGGGCGTGGCGGGCAACGAACAAGCCAGCAATATAATCGTCTTGCATCCCGATAAAACCGCAGACGCGGCCATCCTTATCGACATAGCAATATACGCTTGCTTGCAAAACTGCCGCCCGCACTGCTGGCAGGTTTTTGCGCCAGTAGTGTGGTGAAATAAATGGGTGGGCGTCAAGATTGCCCTGCAACCAGATCGTCATCACATCATCAATGTCGGTTGGTAAAAACTTCCTAATCATCTTTACTGGTGGAGGTGAAGGTTTAACCGGCTGACCTGCCGTAGTAGGATCAAAACGATAATCGCTTCTAGTGGCCAGGTAATCACTTCTTTTGGCAAGCGCACCAGCAATAAGGCCATAAACGTTCGGCCAGTACTACTTGAACTCATACTCATCAGGTATAGCCACAGGGTAGTAAAGAGGACGTTACTGATAAGAATTTGGCAAAACTGGTAGATAAAAATTCGCTGCCAAGAGATCGTTTGCTTGTACAAGAACATTCCGGCAATTACACCCGAGACGAAGGCAGAAAACGTGAAGCCGGGGAAGAACATGCTTCCGGAGCTTAAAATCGTATTGCTGATGATATCAGTAACGACCATCGTCCAGCCACCAATCCATGGTCCAAGGCAGTAGCCAATCAGGGCAGTGGCGATGAAGCCAAAGCCAAACTTCAGGACGGCCGGATCACCAATCGACAGTTTTTTTAAAATCACTTGTAACGCGACCAGCATTGCAGCCAGGGTCATGTTTTTGGTAGTAAACCGTGGCCCAGAAAAAGATAATGAAGACATAGTCAACACACTCCCTAATATTTGATTGTCGGGGAACACATTGACATTTTGCCTGTGTGGTGAATGCGGAAAACCAAAGCAGCCAGAATGCCTCCTTCCGACGTTCACATTCCGTTCCGCCGGACAATAACTCTGGAGATCCTACCCCAACAATGGCAGTATACGATAATTACGAACGCTAGGCAACTATTATGTTTGGTTTTTCGGTAAAAACTGCACGGTTAACTGGTTATAATGAATAATAGTTCACAAATAAGCAAAAGGGCTCCTGCCAGTTAAGGTGGGAGCCATTGCTATTTTAGCGATTAAATTTGTTGTGTAATGGCACGATTAACCGCCGTTTGTTCTTTTCCGATCAAGGCAACTTTGCTTTCAACAATCTTGATGTCCATCTTAATTTCCCGGGTAAGGCCAGGGGTGTTGATCTTTGGTTCAAAGAAGGCCTTGAACTCGTTTAGACGTTCAGGCGTGTGGAAAACACCCGCGGTAACGGTGATAAATGTTGCAAATTCCATGTCACCACCGACAGTGTCATTTAACCATTGCCACTCATCGCGGAGCCAGTTCCATGCTGCTTGCTGACCATCATGGTTAATCAGGAGACCACGGAACCAGGCGCGAAGGTCTTGGGGCTTAACCACGTCAGCATTTTCAAAGTAGGAAACGACCTTGTTGATAAGGTCAGGATCCTTAGTGCTTGGAATTGCCATCCGCAAGTCTTGCTTAAAGCTGGCATCAGCAGTTTGCTGGTATGCGGTAACTAACTTTGCGAATAGGTCAGGATTGCCAAAATTCTGGACTTCATTTTTCAAGACGAAGCCCCGAATATCTGCGGAGAGCGTCTCCAGTTTATCCTGGTATTCGGCGAAAATCTTGTGGGCCGCAGCGATTGCGTCCGCATTTTCAGCATACAGGGCAGCGCTCAGAATATATGGCCGGGTCAGTTGGTCATCATTGCTTTCGCCGTCTTTTGGCAGCCACCCGAGCCGGACAAGCTGGGCGTTGCTTAGTTCAGCGAAGAATTGCTTTAATTGTTGTTCTTCGGGGGAACCAACCTTAGCAAACATCTTTAAGTTATTTGCGATTTGGTATAATTCCGTGTTAACGATGGCTGACTTACTGTCCTTAAACTTGCTTAGCAGTGGGATAAGGGAAGCATATGAGATTTGCTGCCCTTCAGCTAATAGCCGGAGATCCTGGAGAAGTTGGCGCTGGGCGATTGGGTCTAGCTCATCAGCATGTGCCAGAATGTCTTGTAAGAGGGTGTCATCATACTTCACGATGAAGTGAGAGTTATTACCGACGTTGAGCCGGAATGGCTTCCCATTTTGCTTTCGTAAGGCTTGGTAGTCACCGAGGTCAACCTCTTTATCCGCCATGATTTGTGGTGCCGCATCATAGTTGCTGTTCAATGGAATTTGCCACTGCCGACCCGCATCTTTACCGTCACCGATGAAGAATTGTTGCTGGTCTAAGATAAGGTGGCCATTTGCGGCGATTTTTGCGGTAACTACCGGGTAGCCTGGTTGTTGAAGCCAGGAGTTCATGATTTCACCGATGTTAAGGCCTGAGGCGTCACCAAGTGCCTTCCACAGGTCTGCCCCGGTTGCGTTGTGGTACTTATGAGCAGCAAAGTAATTCTTGAGTCCTTCTCGTAACGCTTTATCGCCGAGTAAGGCGCGAACCATTACAAGCATTCGGGAACCCTTGGCGTAGACAATCGCGGAGTCGAAAATAGCGTCGATTTCCGCCGGGTTATTGACGTTAACGTGGACTGGTTGAACACCATCGGTCGCATCCCGTTGGAGAGCCATCGGGGCTTCAGATGTTTGGAACATTTCCCAGATGTGCCAGTCGGGTTGGAGTGCTTCAACGGAAACGTATTCCATCATGTTGGCAAAACTTTCGTTGAGCCATAGGTCATCCCACCACTTCATGGTAACGAGGTCGCCAAACCACTGGTGAGCAAGCTCGTGGGTGATGACGGTGGCAACTAATTGCTTCATTTCGAGGGAAGTATTGGCTGGGTCTAATAAGAGGTAGGCTTCCCGGTAAGTTACGAGTCCCCAGTTTTCCATTGCCCCGGCAGAGAAGTCTGGGAGGGCGAGCTGCCATGAGTGTGGCAGGGGGTATGGGGTTTGGTAGAAGTCCTCGTAAAATTCGATGGCCCGCTTAGCGATATCTAAGGCAAAGTCGAGCTCCTTTGCTTGGTGCGCCTTCGTAGCGAAGACCCCGACCTTGACACCTGACTTAGTCTCCGTCAGCTTGCTTTGTAGTTCCCCAAAGGCAAAGGCAACTAAGTAAGTGGACATCCGGACGGTTTGTTTAAAGTAGTGAACGCCGTCGGCAACATGGTCTTCTGGCATGTTAGCGATGATTGTCTCACCAGGGTGTTCATCAAACTTGATCGCGAGACTAAAGGTTGCCTTGGCTTCTGGTTCATCGACACACGGGAATGCTTGGCGAGCGAAAGTTGTTTCAAATTGGGTACCGATAACCTGCTTCTTCTCACTGTTTACTTCGTAATAGGACGGGTAAATTCCCATCATTGAATCGGTTAATTTAGCGGTGTAGCTAATCGTAAACGTTACTTGTCCGGCGTGGGGGAGGGTAATGCGGATTGCTTCCGCGTCATTATCAACCTTGTAATTAAGGTTGTCGCCGGCCGCTTGGACACTGGTAACAGTTAAGAATTTTTGATTAACGGCGATTTGGGTATCACTGGCGTTTCCCGTAATCGTTGTCTTACCGGAAATGGCTTTTTCTTCACGGTTGATATCTAAGTAGATGTCGTAATGTTCTGGTTGAAAGGTGTTATAAAAACGTTCAATTTTTGCCATTGTGGAAAATCCCTTCTTAGATTTATTTTAATAATTTAATTATACGGCTAAACCGAGACAGGGCAAATAAATTACCCTTGGCGTAACACTAATGCTGGCTATCGTTTTGCACAAAAAGCGCCCCAGCAAGTTGGCGTCGGGCAATCGTCGCTCCATGAGGACCTTTGCCTTAGCCGGCTAGCCGTGGCGCTTGATTATTTGCGATTAGGGGTCAGTAGAAATGGATCTTAAATATTAGCCAACGCATCGTTGATTGGCGTGTTGCCGCCACCCATTAAGATGACCTGACCAATTGTATTATCATGTTCCAGGATTGCGGCAAGGACCTGGGCAACATCGGGAATCGGGTTAGTACTTGCAAAGTCATCGCCAATTTGGATCTTACCAGTTCCTGCTTCTTCTGTCAGACTGGATGGTTGGAGAATTGTGTAATCTAAATTCGTGTCATGAACGAGGTAGTTGTCGGCAAAGAACTTGGCAACGTTGTAATCCATAATTTCACCAAGGGACTTAATCTTCGTCCACATTGCTGGCTGGAGAGCATAGAGGGAGCTGAGCATGATGTAGCGTTTGATCCCGTTTTGTTCAGCAGCCTGCATTGTTTTAACCGCACCCATGGCGTCAGTTTGCAACAAGTCGCTTCCCCGGGAACCCGCAACAAAGTAGACAACGCTCGCCCCCTGCATCAACTTGGCGATTGTGGCGACGTCGTCATGGAGGTCCAATTTAACGGTTTCGACATGGTCCATGGCAACAATCTTTTCCGGATGCCGGGCGCCGGCAATGACTTCGTGTCCAGCAGCGACGAGCTTCTTAATCAACTCAGTGGCAACCCGGCCGGAACCACCAGCAATAAATACTTTACTCATCGAAAAATCCTCCTTAAATACATTTACTATTTTAGTGTAACTTATTATTAATAAGCTGCATAGTAAAAACGCTTCCACATTAGCTCGCCTTACTGGTTAAAAGTGCTATCATTAAGGGGTAGAGAGCCATCAATAACAGAAAAGAAGGGATTACTGTGACAGAAGAACACCATTTAACTGCAGAAATGGTTAATCAATATCAGGAAAAATTTCATGAACGGAAAGATGCGGGCGTAATTGCCCGGGCAATCCAAAAAAACGGGATTAAAAATGCTAGTGAAGACCCAGCGGCGAGCCAACGCCTGCACCGGGCATTCTCCTATGAGATTAAGACAGGGAAGCCAAGCAACCAGCGGCACAGTGGCCGTTGCTGGTCATTTGCGACCCTCAACACGCTCCGGCATAAGTTTGCGAAGAAGTATAACTTCAAGGACTTTGAGCTATCCCAGAACTACCTCTTTTTCTGGGACCGGATCGAGCGGGCCAACATGTACTTCCAAAAGATCATTGCGACCGCTAAGAAGCCGTTACATGACCGGACTGTCGATTTTTATCTCAGCTTTGCCTTAAATGATGGTGGTCAGTGGGCCAACGCTGCTGCCATCATTGAAAAGTACGGGGTTGTTCCCGAATATGTCATGCCGGATACCCACAACACTCGTGATACTTCGGACGTGGCGGAAGTAATGAACTACTTGATGCGCAAGGATGCGTTACAGTTGCGGAAGCTGGTCAATGATGGTGCTGGCGAAGACGAGTTGGATGCTGCTCAGCAAAAGATGATGGCTGACGTGTACAAGATTGCTGCCTACTCCTTTGGTGAACCACCGACGAAGTTTGACCTTGAATTCCGCGATGATGATAAGAAGTTCCACCAGGTCCTTGGCTTAACACCGCTTAAGTTCTACCGGGAATACTTTGGCACCAACTTGAATGATTACGTGGTAATCACCAATGCGCCAGACCATCAATACAACAAGGTGTACGCAATGCCAAGCCAGGACAGTGTTGCTGGAGGAATTCCAATCAAGTTTGTCAATGTTCCGTTTAAGGACTTACAAGAAGCAGCGATGAAGCAATTAAAGGCCGGTGAAACGATCTGGGTCGGCAATGACGTTTTACAACAGATGGACCGCAAGCGGGGCTTGATGGATGCTAAATTGTTCCGCCGGGCAGAATTGCTGGACGTTGACTTTACAATGGATAAGAAAGACCGGCTGGCATCGAAGCAGGCGATGGTATCGCACGCAATGACCTTGACTGGCTTTGACCTCCAAAACGGGGAACCAACCCGGTGGAAGATTGAAAATAGCTGGGGAAAGGACAACGGTGACAATGGCTACTTTGTCATGACCCAGGACTGGTTTGAAGAATACACTTACGAAGCAGTGATCAATAAGAAGTACCTCAGCGCTGACTTGCAGAAGCTTGCTGATAGTAAGCCGGTAACGTTAGCTGCATGGGACTCATTACAATAGCCGCAAAGGGACTGGAAATTTCCGGTCTCTTTTTATATCATTGAATAATTATTAAGATTTTATGAGAGAAGTGGTGCTGACAGTGGCAAAAAAGGAAACAATTTTTACGAAGGACGTTGTCTTGGTGATGGCAGCGTCATTCTTCTTTATTTTTAGCAACATGTACTGTAACCCGTTGATCAACGGTTATGCGCAAGAACTAGGTGCATCAAGCGCGTTTGCGGGAGTGATTGTTGGGATGATGAGTATCGTCGCAATGTTTTTACGCCCGCTTGCCGGCAACATGACTGACCACTTTTCAAAATATGCGCTAGCATTTCTTGGTGGGGTTTTAAGCTTTATCGGCGTCATGGGCTATGTGATTACCCCCAATAGCGGCCTCTTGCTCGTTTTTCGCCTCATTAACGGCCTTGGCTATGTCCTCTGCACGGTCTGCATGACGACCTGGCTATCTTACCTGGTGCCATTTAACCATGTCGGCGAGGCGATGAGCTTTTACGGTTTAATGAATGCGTTGGCGATGGCCTTTGCTCCGGCTGTCTCGATTAACCTCTACCGAGTGATTGGCTACCGGCAGGCGATTATCATTTCAGCGCTTGCTTCATTGCTGATGGTTATTACTGTTCAGTTCGTCGGTAACCGGGCTAAACCAGACCGCCAGCGGGCGAAGCAGTCGGCCGGGCTACACCTAAAGATTATCCAGCGCGATTCATTACCAATCGCCGCGCTGACGGCCCTTTTTGCAATCCCATACTTTGCGACCCAGGCAGATATTGTCGCTTACAGTGAACAACGCCAGCTGTCAATTGCAGTGGGGGCTTATTTCTTTATCTATGCCGTCGTCTTACTAGGGATCCGGCTCTTCTTGCGGAACCAGTTTGATACTGTGCCGTTCCAACCGTGGCTGATTATTAGTACGGTGGCGACCGTCTTTTATTTGGTTATGCTAACGATAATGAAAACGAACTGGGAGATGGCCCTTGCAGCTGCGGGGATGGCTTTTGGCTACGGCTTAATCTATTCCGTCTGCCAGTCAACGGCGATGATGCTGGCTCCAGAAAGTGAGCGGGGTCTAGCTAGCTCGACCTTCTTCCTCGGCCTTGATATCGGGATGACCCTCGGCCCGGTCTTAGGGGGGATAATTGATAGTACGATGCCCGTCAAGTACTTCTACCCGGTGATGCTGGTTATTGTGCCGTTGATTTTGCTGATCTTCTTTGCTAACCGGCAGAAGCTAAATAGTGCGGTAAACAGGCACTAGGGTGGGATAATGAAAAAGTTAGTGAAGTATACGGGCATTTGTAGTCTTTTATTGAACCTGATGCCCTTTATTATTTACCTGTCAATTATCAAACCAGGAAAAGAAATGCTGACGGAAGCATTACCCTTTGCCATTTATTACGGTGTTCGGCACTCAAGTTTGTTGCTATTCCGTGACTTTGAGTATAATACCTGGCGGCTTGGCTGGATTGGGATCTTCAGTGGTGGCTGTGGGTATGCGCTTGGGATGCTTGGTGGCTATAACTCCCTTTTCTTCGATTTATCAGGTATTGGCGCCGGCATTGCTTCAACCCTCTTTCCAGCTGCAATCAACCAGCAAAATCGCTTAATTAAAAACGAATTACTACCGAAGCGGGACCACGTTAAGGCGTGGGGACAACTACTAATTTTATTGTTCTTTTTCGGAATAATGGTGTGGATTAAGCAGCCGGCAGTTAAGTTTGGGGTAATGATGCTTGTCACAATTTTTACTGGAGCAGCATACCGCTACGCCCCTCATTCAGTGGGCCATCCCTTGCCCCGGCGCTTACACTGGTTTAATTATGTTCTGGCGTTAATTTTAATTAGTGCGATGTTGATGCTCCGACTAGGAAGAAATGCTGGAATTGGCCAGCCAGTTGGGTGGGGATTGTTGCTCTTATTTATCTTCTTTTTAACGATGGTTGGAGGAATTATCCTAAACCGGCAAAAAATGTTACACTATCGCCACCATCTACGTTTGCGATTGATGTTATACGGGGTTTGTGGTCAGTATTGGACTCTGTATAGTACGATTTTTATTAGTGTTCTTTACGGGCTGAAAATGTATTACTGGACAATTGTTGCTTATCTGTTTGCGTTTATTGTCGGTGGGCTGGTTGTAAAGAAAACCTGCCAGCTAATGCCGGGTGACGACCAGTTAGTGAGCCTAATTATGATTACGCTCGGGATTGGGTTAACTTTTTGGCTACCTAGCTACTTTGTCGGCGTATTTATTATTCGGAGTTTTGCGAGTGCAGAACGGAAAAACGCGACTGCTGAATACGAGCAAGTTACCCATAATTACAGTATTTCCTACATCATCAGTAATTACTATTATTCGATTACTGGGCTTATCTCCCAGTTTGTGATGTGGGGGAGCCTTTTTCTTGCTGCCGGGTTGACAGGAATGAATAATATCTTGGGGGCTTACACCTTAGGACGAGTGAGCCTGCAAAATAGTGTTGCCATTAATGTTGCCCATGCAGTCCTTGCAATTTATATGATTACTTACATTGTTTTGCTGGCAATTAAGTTAGTCCATGACAAAAAAGCAGGAGAAGCTTAATTTTCATTAGCTTCATCCTGCTTTTTTGTTTGGACAATTTCTTGGCGCCAGTGGTGGAGGTGTTTTTTTGTCACCACACACAGCCCATCGTCCCCAACTTGCTTCATTTCATCAGTGCACATAATTTTGGCGTCCCCCTTGGCGGCGGCACGTTGTTCACCCCAGTAGTTAAGGTAGCGGAGGGCGGAATAGAGGTTCTCACCTTCCGCGGTTAGCCGGTATTCCACGTGGGGCGGAATAGTGTTGAAACTTTTACGTGCAATCAGCCCATCATCAGTCATTTCGCGCAACTGGTCACTTAAGACCTTGTAAGATGTACCTAGTTGCTTAACCAGTTCACTTGGCCGGCGGGGATGACCAGCGAGAAGGTAGAGAATTACCGATTTCCACTTACCGCCAATGATGGCAAGGGCGTAATCAGCACCGGTGTTATACATTTTTGGTTGTTGTGACATCAAAAAAACCCCTCTCCATTTTCCTCTATTATATTACTTTAAAGGAAATAAGTGGTGGCGGGGGATTATAATAGGATTACTTAATTAGTTTGAAAACTTGGTTATCATCAAGGTGGTCCTTAGCACCAGCTGGCGCCTCAATCGAACCAAACGGCATTTCTGCCCGGAGTTGCCATTCGCGAGGGAGGTCAAATGCTTCGTGGATCGCATCGTCGATTAGCGGGTTGTAGTGCTGGAGGCTCGCCCCAATTCCTTGTTCTGCCAGGGCGGTCCAAACAGCTTGCTGGGCACCACCGAGACCTTGTTCGGCCCAGTCGGCAAAGTTGGCCGCATAAGTTGGAAAGTCGTTTTCCAATTGGTGAACGATGGTGGTATCGGTTAGGTAGAGGATAGTCCCGGCACCAGCACGGAAAGTCGCAATCTTCGCCTGGGTCTTCTTAAATGCTTCTGGACTCTTGGCGATCTTTTGGAGGGCGTCCTCGACGATATCCCAGACTTTGTTTGATGCGTCGTTGAAGAGAACGACGGCCCGGACAGTTTGACTGTTAAAGGACGTTGGCGAGTTTTTAATCGTCTCTTTAACGAGGGCAAAGATTTCTTCGGGGCTTTGGGAAATGTTATCGCCGAGGGCGTAGATTGACCGCCGACGGGCTGCTAATTTAACTAATTGTGAATCCATAGTAATCACTCCTAAACATAATATTGTTATCTTACTTACTAATAGTAAACGAAAATAAAATGAGGACAAGTAGTGAATTTTATTTCACCTAGAAAGGAGCGGGAAAAATGACGAAGGATTGCCCGATTGAAAACACCTTAAAACTAATCCATGGTAAGTGGAAGAGCGTGATCATTTACCAGCTATCACAATACCAGCCGTGCCGGTTTAGTGAATTACAGAAATTGATCCCGGAATGTTCTAAGCGGATGTTGGCTCTGCAGCTGAAAGAGTTGGAGAGCGACGGGCTGATTGACAAGCAGGTCTACGCAACCGTGCCACCCAAGACAGAGTATTCCCTGACCGCTGATGGGCAGACGCTTCAGCCAATCATTGCGGCGATGGACCAGTGGGGACGAAACAGCAAAAAAGTTTAAAAGTCGTAAACTGGTGGGGCCGTATGATAACTTACCTGGGGGTAACTATCTTACTAGAAAGTGCTTACTTTTAATAACTAAAAACCGGGGTATACTTGAAAGTAACAAAGATTCAGGAGGTACGAAAGATGGCAAAACAAGTATTAGTTTTAGGGGCAACTGGTAAGATCGCGGGACACGCAATTGATGCCCTGCTTAAGAATAGTGATGCTCACCTGCTCTTATTTACTCGTCACCCACAAAACATGAACGTTGTTGACGATAGTCGTGAAACGGTTATTAAGGGTGACGTGTTGAACATCGGCAGCCTTGAACCGGCAATTGAACAAGCAGATGTTGTTTACGCTAACTTGCGTAACCCAGAAATCAAGCAACAAGCGGAAAATATCGTTAACTTAATGGAAAAGCATGTCGTTAAGCCATTGATTTGGATTTCTTCAATCGGAATCTATGACGAAGTTCCTGGCAAGTTTGGTGACTGGAACAACGAAATGCTCGGTGGCGGCCAAAAGGACAGTTACCTTGGTACCTACCGCAGTGCTGCTGACGTAATTGAAGCCTCAACGCTTGATTACACGATTATTCGGCCAGCATGGTTAACCGATAAGGACGAAGTTGACTATGAGACAACCGAAAAGGGCGAAGACTTTAAGGGGACTGAAGTATCACGGAAGTCGATTGGTTACTTAGTAGCTAAGATCGTCGATGACCCCGCTCCATACGCCCACAAGAACTTAGGGGTAAACAAGCCAAACACTGATGGCGACAAGCCAGCTTGGTACTAAAATTATCTTAAGGCAACTTTTAGTTTAGGCGCTTAACTAAAAGCTGCCTTTTTGTTATACTTTCCTCATCTTAGAGGATAAGTGAGGAAGAAAGTTGAATACAAAAAGGATTACCCAGGATGCCGTGCTGCTGGCTTTATTGATTATTTGTTCGCAATTGGCAATTCCTTTACCGGGAGTGCCATTGACCTTGCAGACCTTTGCGGTTGGCTTGGTCGCAACCTTGTTACCAGTTAGCGATACTTTGCTGGTGATTAGTGGCTACCTTATTTTAGGGGTCAGCGGGTTGCCGGTTTTTGCTAATTACACTAGTGGGATTGGGGTGCTTGATAGCGCAGTCGGTGGCTACTTACTCGGTTTTCTCATCTATGGCTTGCTGACAAGTGGGATCTTAGCCTGGCTTGATTTTTCGCGGATTAATATTATTCTTGCAAACCTATTGGGGGCGACGGTTCAATTGCTAGTTGGGACCCTCTGGCTAATGCAGTTTAGCCACTTAAGCATCGGTGCGGCGATGGTTAGTGGTTTTTTACCATTTGTCGTCCCCGGCCTGATTAAGATTTACCTGGTATTAGTGATTGCTCGCCGCCTTCAAGTAGTTATTAGTTTTAGCTAGTTTGTGAAAAAAGCAAGAATTGGAAAATAAGTAATTATTAAACGAGAGCAAATTTTCCCTTTCGGCGGCGCTTTCATGATATATTAACAATGAGAAATAAGAACAAGGAGGCAGGATGCCATGACAAAGACTTTTACTAAGGAAGAACTACAACAATTCAATGGGCAAAATGGTCAGCCCGCATACGTTGCAATTAACAATACAGTTTACGATGTGACGCATATTCCGGCCTGGCAGGACGGGACACACCATGGCAATAAGGCAGGCCTTGACTTGACTGACATCCTGTTCAAGTTTTCACCCCATAAGGACCGGGTATTAGCAAAACTCCCGGTCGTTGGGAAACTCGCAGAATAGGTGAGTTAACTGCATATTAAAATAGCCCGTTAGCTTCTAGTTTAGAATGCTAGCGGGCTATTTTTGCTCCCGGGCGATAATAGTTTGCTATTTCTTAGTAATCTCAAATTGAAGCTTGCACAAAAATGTGTAAATTTTCATATAAATTCATTATAATCTTTACTTGGAAAATTTATCATTTTGATATTTTAGCCACAACTAAAGCCGAGAGAAATTTTAGCTATGACCAAAATAAAAAGCAAATTATTGGTTAGTACAACTGTTTTAGCAAACCTTGCTTTGTATGATTAGACGATTAATACTGACGCAACTGATTCTAAGTCATTGGATAAGAGAACAGAACAAACAAGAAATGCAAAAGTAGGATTAGTTACAGTAGGAACTGTTAGTCTGGCAACTTTGGGATTAGTCGCTTGGAATTATGCTCGTAAGAAAAAATTAATCAAAAAGGCTAAAAATACAGTAAATAATGTTAAAAGCTTTGCTAAAAAAAACATATCACGTTGTTAGGAAGGCTTATCATAGAACAACTAATTTTATTAAAAAGACTAGGAATAAAGTAAAAAAATTTTTAGGAGGGGAAGATAGATGGAGAAGAGAGCAGTCTGGATTACAATAATTGTTTTGCTTGTATTATTTATCCTTCAAATTCCATTTAACTTTCATAATAATGCATATTATTACGCAACTCATATTCATCATGAGAAGAATCAATACCCGTTTGTAGTACTTTTAAATTCAAATTATCTCCCACAAAGCTATGTTTCTGATTATGGAGTAGAAAATGATGATAAGCGGGGAAGTTATATGGTCCAGATTAGTAAAAAAAGAATTCACACCAATTCTGATATAATTGATCTCACTGATAGTAGTATACTGTATAGTTCGAATTATAATGATGAGAGCTATTATTTAAATGACTGTGCAAAATTTACATTTGCTGAAAATGGAATGATTGATGGTTATTATGGAGAGGGAGTACCACCTAAAAACGCTAAAAAAGTACTGAGACATTCTTTGAATCAAATTCAAGCTGAAATTAAACAAAATTCAGAGAAACCATTAATAAATATTCAATGGCTATGGAATATATGGTTCTCAATGCATTATCGTTAAAATAAGCAGCAAGTCTTTCAATGTACAGAAAGGTACTTGCTGCTCTTGTTTTATTTAAATGGGAACTAGTTGAAGGTGTTCAAACAAGCCATTTTATTACCACATTTCCAGATCAAATTAGAGAGCGGCTGTTCATGATGTTAACTGGTAAAGAACTCACCAATGAACATGGCCTACCTAAAAATCAGGAGCAGTGGTTATTTACGAATGGGTATTATGGCGATTATGTTGTTGATAGTAAAATGAGCAAAGAAGATAAAAATGCGGATCTTGATGTTTATCGGATCACAACTTCCAAAAAGGGAGAGGAGAAGATAATGAAAAAATGGTTAATTATATTAGGAGCATTGTTTGTAGCGCAAATTCCTTTTAATTTGCACTTTCATGCCTATTACTATGCAACGCACATGCATCAACAAAAGAAACAATATCCTTTTGTAACCCTGTTAGGATCTAACTATCTTCCACAAACATACGTTCCTAGTTATAAGGTCAAGAATAAAGATCTTATTGGATCATACTTAGTTACGGTTAAACTTTCAAAAGGAAATAAACTAATTGAATTAGATCACAATTATATGTCTTATTACAATGATACTAAGAAAAAAGATTACTATTTACAGGATTATTACTCATTATCTTTTTCTGACAATGGCTCTATTGATGAAAGTATAAAAGACGGTACTATCCCAAAGAATGCAAATCCTCTTTTATCCCGAAATTTAGAACAAATTCAAGCAGAAATTAAACAAAATAGTAGTCGGCCGTTAATTAATCTTCAATGGTTATGGAATATTTGGTTTAAACATTCAAATTAATTATGGTAGAACGTTCGAAGCTAAATATAATCACTAGTCGATTAGTGATTACTACGGTTAGCATTACGACTGCTAGATTACTGGCATGGCGGAATTGGCGAACTATAAAGCAGGGAGCTAAAATGGCAGCTCAAACTATAATGCATCCAGCAAAAACGATCAAGAAAGTAGTACAAAAAGCTAGAGCAGGGGTAACTTATGCAACGTCGTGGTCTAGCTCGGCCTGGTCTGGGTAGAATTCTTTAGCATTTGCTTGATTTTCTGGTCGTAAAAATTCTTCTAAAAATTGGGCAGGGGCCGGAATTGTCTGCTTTACTTGTGTTCCATGTGAAACATGTGCTTGGGTAAACTTGAAGTGGTCAACAAAGGGATGGTTTTCCCCCCCGGAAATTTTGCCGGTAATCTTAACCGTTTCGGGACGGGTTTCCTCGTCAGCAAAGTGGTACCCCTCTTTAAGAGTGGCCTTTTCAACACCATTCAGTCCCCAGAAGAAGTCAAGGTGCCACCAGCTACGGCGAAATTCACCATCAGTAACAGCTTTTAAGCCCGCTGCTTCTTCTCGATGGATTAAATTGATAATCGCTGTATCCTCGACAGCAGTTAATGCGTCCCGGGTTATCTCACCATTGGCAAACTTTGCACGCGCATCTTTTAATTCTTGGGGTCGGAGGAAACTACCGACGATGTCATAGCGAAATGGGGATGTAGTACGGTTAGTAAATTCAGCCATAATAATCGATCCTTTCTTTGGTGGTGGGTTCAGGAATTGAAGCAAAATAAAACGTCCCTAAGAAGAGTATTACCACTCTTCTTAGGGACGTTGATTAATCATCATAATTAACGTGTTACCACCCTAATTTGATAGCATCTTACAATGCTATCCTCTGTAGGTACAACTGTTGATACCTAGACGTTTTATCGGTCGTCAATCGTTGACAGTTTACTAATTGCTCGCTGCCTTATTTGCTCCAAGACCATCTTCATCTTCTTCCTCCATCGCAGCTCTCATCTCTTCTAAGCGATTTCTAATTTAATTGTAATTATCTTAGTTTGCTTTAATGCTTTTGCCAAGAAAATCAAGTAAAATAAAATTTGAGTTTTAAAATGGGAGGGAAACTGATGATTGGAACACTTGCCAATGTTATTGCTATCTTAATTGGGACCTCACTGGGATGTCTCTTAAAGGGCGGGATTAAGAAACAGTATGAGGAGGCCCTCTTTATCGCGATGGGACTGGCTGCCCTTGGAATTGGCTTGGAAAACGTAGTTAATAACATGCCGAAAAGCCACTACCCGGTCCTGTTTATTGTCAGCCTCGCCGTTGGTGGGGTCCTGGGAACCTGGTGGCAAATTGATGGTCGCTTTAATGGCCTGGTTAACCATTTCGGCGGTGGCTCCCAGCTCGGGAAGGGGATTGCGACCGGAATCTTGCTTTACTGTATTGGGGCGCTCTCAATTGTCGGCCCGGTGATGGCAGCGGTAAAGGGTGATTATACGATGCTGTTTACGAACGCGATGCTTGATTTGATTACGTCGATGGTCTTTGGCGCCAGCTTTGGGTGGGGGATGTTAGTCTGTGCGCCCGTTCTTTTCTGCTGGCAAGGTGGAATCTACTTAATCGCTAAGTACTTGTCCGCGGGGTTCTTTAGTAATCCCCTAGTGACCGAGATTTCGATTGTCGGTGGCTTCTTGATCGCCACGACCGGCATTAGTTTACTGAAGCTGCGGGATATTAAGACGCTGAATTACTTGCCGGCGTTGCTAGTGCCGATTGTCTTTTTTCTTGCGAAGATGTGGATTTAAGAATGCCTTTGTTATTACTTTTGAAATGAGCCAATGAATGCGGCAATTGTGGCGATAAGCGCGATAATTACCCACCAGTAGCGAGCAAGGAATTCCCAACCGTTAGCAATTGATTGGTGGTGCCATTCTTGATCATTTCGATTGCTTTGTAGGTAGTAATCGACCATTTTATTGATTGTTGATTGGGTAGGTTGGGGACGTTTAGCGCGGACCAGTTCGTCGAGACTAACCTGCAGAATTTCAGCAAGTTCAATGATGCGGTCTAAATCGGGAATTGCGGTCCCGTTTTCCCATTTTGATACAGACTGACGGGAAACGTTTAATTTATCAGCCAGCTGGCCTTGTGAGATGCCGGCTTCTTTGCGTAATAACGGTAGTTGGGTTGCTAACTTGTTTGTCATAATGAAAAGACTCCTTCCAAAATTACTGGGATAATCTTACCCAAAAACATTAGTAGCAACAAGCACTTGAGAGGATTTGTTTAGCAACTGCTGGTTTACATTATGGTGTAGCAGAAAATTTCCTGGGAAATACTTAAAAGGGAACCAGTGCGTCGTTGTGATCGCACTGGTTCCCTTTTAATGTTTATAAGTTTGGATCCATCTTAAAGGTTAGCTTTGATAATTCTGTTCCCTGGGTCATTAATTCAAAGAGAAGTTCTTTTGCTTTGGCGTTGCAATATTTCGCAATTTCGTGGTTCTGGGCGGTCAGGTAAGTCGTTAGTTGTTTGCCATCAAGGGTCTTTGCGTGTTGATCGACTTCGGCAATCTTCCGCCGGCACCATTCGCCAAGTTCTTTTTGGAAGTCTTCGTCTGCTTCATCGAATTCATGGTAGTGGGCTTCGACAACCATCGCGAGGGCTTCGTTTAACCAGAAAGCACTGTCGAGATCCATCTTTGCCGGGAGTTCGCGATAAGAAACGTCGGTATCATCGGCATTAGCAAAAAACGGCACATAGGCACAGAAACTCGGCACCCCAAATTCGACCCATTGGACAGCCGCGTGCTTTTCATCAACGTTATTTCGCATCTGCAGGATGTGGGACTGGGCAGTTCGGGAAAGGGAAATGGCTCGGTAAACTTTCCGGTCGTGCTCACTCCCGTCACCCAGGGGATCGTACTTAGTTTCGTTGTAGTGGGATTTCAAGATATATTGAATATCTTCGACCGTGATTTTTCGCTCTGGCTTGCGGATAAATGGCATATCTGGTGATTCTGGCGTTTGCGCGGCGGCCGCTGTTGGGTTGAGGTAGCGCTGGGCAAACCAGACCCGTGGTGTGTTGTAGTGGTGGTCCTTTTTCGTGTTGGTCCCGAAGATGTGGCGGAAATTCCACTGGTCATGGTCCGGGTTTAAGTGGTGCTTTTCAACGAACTCTTGGATATTCGGTGACCACAGATAGTTGGCGGGGTCATTGAAATCAATTTGTTCAATGGCGATCTGGTTAGCGGCAACGGCGTAGCAATCATCGGGAATGCGAACCGCAACCCATTGGTGACCAGTCGCAATTTCCATGTACCATACCTCATTTTGATCGTTGAACTGGACACCGTTACCTTCGGCAGAGCCATACTGTTCGACCAGCTTACCGAGATATTCGACCCCTTCTCTTGCGGAGTGGATAAATGGTAGGACCAGGGTCGTCATTGAGTCTTCCGCCAGGCCGTTTTTAACGTAGGGGTCATAAGCAAGGACCCGGTCGTTAGCGTAAACACTTTCCGTAGCACTTTCGCCAACGTTTGCTTCGTTAAAACCATCTTCTTCGTTTGGCCCGGCAGTCTGGTCACCACTTGGAGTTGCGGTGTAGCGCATCCCGTCGGCGGGTAGTTTGACCGTGAGCTTGTTGTAAGGGGAGATATAGGTTTCGTTTCGTCCACTGACCGCTGGTTGGACGATGAACCGCTTGGGTTCGATTGCCTTTACCCGGTCTTCGTTGCGGGCAATGAAGGTCGAGCCATCAATTGAGGCCTTCTTGCCCACCATAACAGAAGTGCAGGCAGATTCTCTAAAACGTGTCATTAAATCAAATCCCTTCAAAGTAAAGCTATGTTATCTTAATCTACCCTTCTATTTTACACTTTAAACTAACTTGTAACCAAAACCACGGACAGTTAGCAGGTGGGTTGGCTTGTGGGGGTCGTCCTCTAATTTATCGCGGAGGTGGCTGATGTGGATGTCAACAATCCGGGAAGTATCAAGGATATCGTAGCCCCAGACGCCGTTGACCAGTTGTTCCCGACTTAGGACTTGCCCCTGGTGGTTAATCAGGTAGGAGAGAAGTTGGAACTCCTTAGGGGTAAGGGTGATTTGCTTGCCATTTTTGCTGATTGCGTAGTTTTGCTGGTCGATTTGCCAGTCCCCGGTAGTGATAACCGGAGCCGTGGCTGTTGTTTTACTTGCGGCCGACCTCTTTGCTTTCAGCCGCTGGTAGAGCCATAGTCGCTGCTCAATTTGCGGCCGGACGACATCCCGAATAAAGGGAAAGAAGATGACATCATCAACCAAGGCCCGGTAAAGCTTGCGCTGGATTCGTTCGGTGATTTCCGGGGTGAAGACGGTGATTGGCCCGTTTACTTGTTCGCGGACCAGGGTCATCGTTGCGATTGTCGTATCAAGTGAGACATCTGCTAGGTCCCACCAAATGCCAGCAAAGGCGCGGTGCTCTAACTCGACGACCAGGCCAGTTGGGGTAGTCACTTGGACGAATTCCCAGTGTGCTTTTTTACAGAGGGCTTTTAGTTGTTGGACGAGCTCTTGATTTTGGCTCAGCAGTAAGAAGGGGTTTGTCATAAATTGTTCTCCAAGATTTACACAACTTTTACAATTGGAAGATTAAATGTTTACATCGGCTTGTTACTCTATTTGTATCATAGGAAATCAGCGAAGACAACTAAGGAGAACGGGATGAAAAAAACAATAATCGCAACTGCCTTGATAGTGCTTGTCGTTGCACTCGGCAGTGGGTGGGTTGCTGCCAAAAAGCAACCACCACAACAAAAAGTAACCATTGTTGGCTCAACGGCCTTACAACCATTAGCGGAGGCAGTTGTAGATGTATACCAGGCCAAGCGCCCCCAAACTAGCATTACCGTCCAAGGTGGTGGTTCGGGAACCGGACTGAGCCAGGTCCAGGAAGGGGCGGTTAACATCGGGTCATCGGATATTTTTGCTGACCAGCAAGATGGCATTGACGAGAAAAAATTGCGCGACCACATCGTTGCGGTTTCCGGAATCGTGCCGGTAGTTAATAAGGAGCTGGGAATCAAAAACCTCAGCTTAGACCAGCTGCGTCAGATCTTTACTGGCAAAATTACCAATTGGCAGCAGGTGGGCGGGCCGGACTTACCAATCACCGTGATTAACCGGGCCAATGGTAGTGGAACCCGGGTGGCATTTGAACAGTCGGTCTTTAAGCCGGGAAGCCACGCTGTTAATGCGCAGGAACAAGATTCAAACGGGACTGTCAAGGAGATTGTCGCTAACACGCCGGGGGCAATTTCTTACATTTCATTTTCCTACCTCAATAATACGGTCCAGCCCCTAAAAATTGACGGTGTCCGGCCAACCGCCACGAACGTGACAACGAACAAGTGGCCATTATGGTCGTATGAACATATGTATACGCAAAAACATCCTAATAAGGCAACCGCAGAATTTATCAAGTATATGCAGAGTAAGCAAGTGCAGGATACATTGGTTGAAGAAGCTAACTATGTCAATATCCACGACATGCAGGTCACGCGGACGCCTACCGGAACGGTCAGTGAAAGGAAGTAGCCGATGGACAATTTAAGAAAAGAGTTATTACGGCCCTCAGCCGAGAGTAAGCAGGAAGTGTCAGGGAAAGTTGTCAGTTACTTTGCGATTCTCCTGATCGGTGGTCTCGTTGGCACAATCTTAATCTTCTTAACGGTTAAGGGAATTGCCCTCTTTACTGGAAATCATTTTTCGCTCAGAGAATTTTTGACGGGGGTTAATTGGCAGCCGGGCCACCACCATTTTGGCGCTCTCCCGATGATTACAACCTCGTTTAGTGTGACTGTCTTTTCTGGACTGGTCGCCCTCCCCCTTGCGTTAGTTGTGGCGATTGCTATTACGGAGATGTTGCCATCACGGGTCTACAAGTTCTTCCAGCCAGTCATTGAGTTGCTGGTCGGGATCCCGTCAGTCGTCTATGGTTACCTGGGCTTAACGGTTATCGTACCGCAGCTCCGGCAAATGTTTGGTGGGACGGGCTTTGGAATTTTAGCGGCTACCTGTGTGCTCTTCTTGATGATTTTACCGACGATGACGTCGATGACGATTGATAGTTTGCGTGCGGTCCCGCAGAGCTACCGGCAAGCGTCGACTGGCCTCGGGGCAACGCGGTGGCAGACAATTTCTCGGGTAATATTGCCGAGTGCAAAAAGCGGTATTTTAACTGCAATGGTGTTTGGAATGGCCCGGGCGTTTGGTGAGGCGTTGGCTGTCCAGATGGTAATCGGGAACACCACCGTAATGCCAAAGGGCGTGATGGAGTCTGCCGCAACCTTAACCAGTGTCTTGACCACCGGAATCGGTAATACAGTAATGGGGACAGCGGCTAATAACGCCCTCTGGTCATTAGCGTTAATCCTGCTGATAATGTCGCTTGCCTTTAACTTATTAATTCGGTTAGTGAGCCGGAAAGGAGTGCGCTAATGCATCCAGAAAAAGTTGATAAATTAGCAACGGGGATAATCCTAACCTTGGCGGGAATCGTGGGTTTAGTGATTTTGAGTCTGCTTGCCTATATTTTAGCAACGGGAATTCCTCATGTTTCCTGGGACTTTTTAACTTCTAGTGCGGAGTCCTTCCGGGCTGGTGGTGGGATTCGTGACCAACTATTTAATTCTCTGTATTTAGTGGTCTTAACGATGATTGTTTCAGTCCCGTTAGCATTGTGTGCCGCAATTTATCTCAGTGAGTATGCCCCGGATAACCGGTGGACAGGCTTGCTGCGGTTGGCAATTGAAGTTTTAAGCTCATTACCATCAGTTGTGGTGGGCCTTTTTGGCTACCTTGTCTTTGTTTTACAGTTTGGAATGGACTTTTCACTGTTGGCGGGGGCCTTGGCGTTGACAATCCTCAACCTACCAATCTTAACGCGGAGCTGTGAGGATGCCCTGCGGCAAGTGCCGTACTTGCAGCGGCAAGCGGGTCTCGGCTTAGGAATGTCAAAGTGGCGGGTAACGACCAAAATTGTCTTGCCAGCAGCACTACCGGGGATCATCACCGGGGCAATCTTGAGTGCCGGGCGAATTTTTGGGGAAGCAGCCGCGTTGATCTACACCGCGGGACAAAGCTCACCAGCAATTGATTATGGTGATTGGAATCCCTTTAGTCCAGCGAGCTTTCTAAATCCAATGCGGCCGGCAGAAACCCTCGCCGTGCATATTTGGAAGGTTAACAGTGAAGGACTCGTCCCGGATGCCCGGGCCGTCTCGAATGGTTCAGCGGCCGTGTTGATCATTACGATCCTATTATTTAATTTAGTTGCCCGCTACCTCGGTTACTTGATCAAGAAGAAGTTGACAAAATAAGGAGAAAGCAAATGCAGAATTCAGTTGCACTAGAAGCAAAGCAGTTAGCAGTTTTCTATGGTGAAAAACAGGTCGTTTATGATGTGTCATTGAAGTTCCCTGCTAACCAAATTACCGCCTTGATTGGCGCGTCTGGTTCTGGGAAGTCGACGGTTTTACGGAGCCTTAACCGGATGAATGACGATGTGGCGACGGTTAAGGGGGAGATTAACTTTCACGGCCTAAACATTAATGAGCCGAAAGTAAATGTATACCGGGTCCGCCAACAAATTGGGATGGTGTTCCAACAACCGACTCCTTTCCCGTTGTCAATTTATGAAAACGTGATTTACGGCCTCCGCTTAGCCGGGGAGAAGAATAAAGAGGTATTAGACCAGCGGGTGGAGGAAAGTCTTCGCCAAGCAGCTTTATGGGACGAGGTAAAGGACCAGTTAAAAGAGAGTGCTTTGGCGCTTTCCGGGGGGCAGCAGCAGCGGCTTTGCATTGCGCGGACGTTAGCCGTACGGCCAGAAATTATCTTAATGGATGAACCGACCAGTGCCCTTGACCCAGTATCAACTTCGCAAATTGAGGATACTTTAGTACAATTAAAAGAAAAGTTTACGATTATCATGGTGACCCATAATATGCAGCAAGCATCCCGGTCCGCGGACTGGACAGCTTTTATGCACCAGGGACACCTGGTTGAATTTGATAAGACGGCTAATATCTTTATGAACCCCCAAGAGCAAAAGACGGCGGATTACCTTAGCGGGAAATTCGGTTAGGAGGATAATATGGGTGCAATATTTGATGATGAACTACGGCGGCTGAGAAGTCACTTTATGGAAATGGGGATTGATGCCAGTGAGCAGATATACCAGGCAACCAAGGCGTTTACGGAAAAAGATACGGAACTAGCCCAAAAAGTTCTGAATAATGACTTGAAAATTAATAACGAAGAAGTCAGCCTGGAAAAGCAGGCCTTAAAACTAATGGCCCTTCAGCAACCCGTTGCCAGTGACTTCCGGAAGATTATTAGTATCTTAAAGGCTAGTAGCGATGTTGAACGGCTCGGGGACTACGCGGCTCATATTGCCCGGGCAGCAATTAGCTTGAGCAAGCGTGATGACAACCCAGCAATTGAACAGCAGATTGAAGAGATGATGATGCTTGTTCGTCAGATGCTAGAAAAGGTCCTGGATGCGTATGTTTACACCGATGAGCAAAAGGCATACGAGGTAGCAAACGAGGACTTAAAGGTTGATTTGATCTATGTCCAACAACAAGATGCAATTATGCGGGAGCTCGCTGCTGGCGGCCAGGAGGTAAAGACCTATGGCAACTACTTATCAGTGATCCGTTACTTAGAACGGGCGGGCGACCACATCGTTAACTTGGCTGAATGGATCATTTACAGTGGGGCAGGTAAGCTGGTGGAATTAAATCCTGGGAAAGCAGACCCAACGATGGTCCAGCGGGAGTTGAAAAAGAAGTAGGTAAAGCGGAACTACAATCTGTGAAAAGTTCTGTCAGTACATTACTAAATAAAAAAGCGGCTAGCGAGAAATTTTCGCTAGTCGCTTTTATTTAGTTTTTCGGAATGCCACTTTCGTCACTGAAGTTAAATTTATCGGCGTGTCGTAAGGAGTAGCCGAAGTAAACAATCAAGCCGACCGCGACCCAGACGAGGTATGTTAACCAGGCGGTTGCGGAAATGCTGACAAGTAAGACGATACAGATCAGGATTGAACAGATCGGAATGACGTTACCAAACGGCACCTTAAATGGCCGCTTTAGTTCAGGATAGCGGTAACGGAGGATGATGACGATCAGGGAGATTAATGCGAAGACGACCAGTGAACCGATGTTGGCAATCAGTGCCAGGTAGTGAAGGTCAAATTCACCTGCGAGGATTGCTGAAAGAATCCCGATTAACCAGATTGCCCGGTTGGGACTTTGTGTTTTTGCATTGGTCTTTGCTAGTCCTTGTGGTAAGAAGGCACTGCGGCTCATTGACTTCATAATGTTTGAGCCAGCGTAGATAAAGGCGAAGACGACCGCCATGATCCCGAGAACCGCCCCTAATGAGACGATTTCCGCAACGTACTTATGTCCCTTGATGATCAGCACGAAGGACATTGCTTCCGATACGTTTAGCTCCTTGTATGAAACAACTCCCGTCATGACCAGGGATACCAGGATGTAAAGGGCAGTTGAAATAACGAGACATAAGATTATTGCCCGGGGAATATTTTTCTCGACGTTTTTGGCGTCTTCTGCCGATGTTGCGAGGGCGTCAAAGCCGAGGAAGGAGAAGAAAACTGCCGAAGCACCAGTGAAGATTCCCCCGTAACCATAAGGAAAGAAGGGGTGCCAGTTAGCCGGGTTGACGTGGCGGACGCTGACGACGATGAATAGCAGGATGATGAAGATCTTAACGCCCACCAAGAAATTATTAACGACTTTACTCTCGCTAGTCCCCCGTGTCAGGATAATTGTCATTAAGAAGATCATCAGGACGGCTGGCAGGTTGATAATCCCCCCCGCGGCAGGATTGACTAGGAACTGGTGCGGGAGGTTAACCCCGAGAACCTCTAAGAATGATTGGACATAGCCGGTCCACCCGTTAGCAACTGTCGCGGTAGTTGTGACGTAGACCCCGATCAAGGTCCAGCCGGCAAGGAAGGCAACGAATTTTCCGATTGATACCCAGGCATAGTAAAAGGCACTTCCGGAGTTCGGGAGGCTAGTAGTTAATTCAGAATAACAAAGCCCAATTAACCCACTAGCGAGGGCGGCAATGAGGAAGGAGAAGACAATCGCGGGTCCCGAATCTTCTGCGGCAACGATTCCAGTTAAAACTAAAATCCCTGTACCAATAATTGCGCCGATTCCTAAGACTGACAGGTCGAGGAGGCCAAGTGTTTTCTCTTTTTCTCCGTGACCCTTCTGCGGTTGACTTTCCATAAGCATCGTATTCCTTTCTAATTTTCTCTGTTAAACGTATACTTTATGAAGTTTACATTAAAAAATAATTTGAAGCAAATTAATCACCCCATAAAATGACAATTCTCTTAGATATTTAGGGGGATTAATCATAAAATAGTAAATAGAAGTTTAAAAGAAAGCAGATGAAGTAATGACGAAGAATAAACTTGTTGTTATCTCACTTGATTCAATGGGATTTCGCGATTTAAATGAGCAACGGCAGCTGGTACCAACGCTCGACAAACTAATCGCTAAGGGAACGTGGGTGAAGCGTGTTCAGGGAATCTTTCCCACCTTAACGTATCCTTCCCACACGTCAATTATTACCGGGCAGTATCCAGCCGTCCACGGAATTGTTAACAACACCAAGCTCCAGCCGCGCCGGTTATCACCAGACTGGTACTGGTATCGTAAGGATGTGAAGGCAACGCCCCTATACGACGTCGCCCGGCAAGCAGGGTTAACTACGGCCGCCTTCCTCTGGCCCGTTACTGCTGGCAGCAAGATCGACTATAACCTGGCAGAAATTTTTCCTAACCGAATCTGGACAAACCAGGTGTTAGTTTCCCTGAAAGCTAGCTCGCCACTTTTCCTTTATGAAATGAATAAGAAGTACGGCAAGCTCCGCAATGGAATCAAGCAGCCATGGCTTGACGATTTTGTGACTGCGTGTGCTGTCGATACCCTGGAAAACAAGCGGCCTGATATGACCCTAATCCACCTGGTTGATATGGATAGTATGCGCCACCGTTACGGCGTTCGTTCTGCAGAAGCGCGGCAAGCACTCCACCGTCTCGATCGGCGGGTGGCGAAAATAATTCAAGCGACGAAGAATGCTGGCACGTATGCGGAGACGGACTTTGTTGTTTTGGGTGACCATTACCAGATCAATGTCGATAAGATGATCCACCTAAACATGCTGTTTGAACAGGCGGGGTGGCTACGGTCAATTCCGGGGAAGACGACTTACCGTAACAATTGGCGGGTCACCGCAAAGACCTGTGATGGGGAGACCTACGTCTATACCCGGGGAAATGTTGACCTGGGACGCGTAAAGCAGCTAATTGCTGGCGTTGAAGGGGTTGAGCAGATTTATGACGGGGCAGATGCCGTCAAGTTCGGGGCTGACCCGCAGTGTAGTTTTCTCGTCGAAGCTAAGCCAGGGTACTACTTTACCGACGAAGTAAACCGGCCAGCGATAGTTGAAAATGTTGACCCATCATCATTGGGAACACATGACCGCTACCATGGGGTTCATGGCTATGGGCCGACGCAACCAAACTATTTTACAACGGCAATTTTTGCGGGGCCCCATGTTAAGGAGGGGGCAACTGTTGATGGCGCTCGCTTAGTTGATGAAGGGCCGACATTTGCCCGCCTGTTGGGCTTACACTATCCTGCGCCAACGGCTGGCCAAGCAATTCGGGAAATTTTTAAGGACTGAGGTGACGTTGTGAAGTTTACAAAACAACAGTGGCAATGGATTTTTTATGACTGGGCTAACTCTGGTTATGGAATTTTGGTTGTGACCGCTGTTTTACCAGTTTATTTTAAAGCGGTGGCTGACCAGGCAGGGGTAAGTGCCGCCGATTCAACCGCCTGGTGGGGGTATGCGAACAGTTTCGGAACCCTGATTGTTTCTGTGTTGGCACCGCTCCTGGGGGCATTAGCTGACTATCCCCGTGCAAAGAAACGGTGGTTAAATGTCTTTACCTGGATGGGGATTATCCTAACGATCGGTTTAGCGGTTGTTCCGCCAACGCAATGGCAGCTCTTATTAATTATTTATATTGGGTCGATCATCGGTTATTCTGGCGGAAACCTGTTTTACGATAGCTTCTTGACCGATGTTGCTGATAACTTTCAGATGGACCAGGTCTCTTCGACCGGTTATGGGATGGGCTACCTCGGTGGGGTAATTGCCTTCATTATCTTTTTAATCGCCGAACTGACAAATGGCTTTGGCGGCCTGCTTAATAGCTACGACATTGCGCGCTTTAGTTTTCTCCTGGCAGCGCTGTGGTGGATTGTCTTTGGTTGGCCGTTGCTAGCACATGGGCAGCAGCAGTTTTATGTCCAAACTGCGCGGAGCCCGCTGCTCGATAGCTTTGTTCGGATCAAAAAGACCCTCCACCACATTAACCAGTATCGGCAGTTGACGTGGTTTTTGGTTGCTTACTTCTTCTACATTGATGGGGTCGATACTATTTTTACAATGGCCACGGCGATTGGGAAGGACCTTGGTATTCAGACGACGATGCTGATGATGGTCCTCTTAGTGGTCCAGTTGATTGCCTTTCCGTTTTCAATTTTGTATGGGTGGCTGGCGCAACGCTTTTCTACCCGGAAAATTTTAATAATGGGGATCGTAATCTACCTTTTTATTTGCCTCTACGCCCTGCATTTGCAGACCTTGCGGGATTTCTGGATTCTCGCAATCCTCGTTGGTACTAGTCAGGGTGGTGTTCAAGCATTGAGCCGGTCATACTTTGGCCGCTTGGTCCCCAAGAACGCTAGCAGCGAATTCTTCGGCTTCTATAATATCTTAGGGAAATTTTCCGCAATCCTGGGGCCCGTCATCGTTGGCCTTGTCACCCAGTGGACAGGGAAGTCAACGGTTGGGGCAGCTTCATTAAGTGTGCTCTTTGCGATTGGCCTGATTATTTTCTTAGGCCTTTCGCGGCTGGATAATGACTAAATAAAAATGAGGCTGGGAAAAAAGTCCTAGTCTAAAACTAAAAGCCGGACGATGAGCCATTTTTTGGTTCATCGTCCGGCTTTGTGTATACACAGGCTCTTCGTCAAGAAGTACTGATAGAAAAAATTAAATAACTTTTCAAGCAGCTCGTGCCAGACTTTTGGTATGGGCTGTTCTTTTGTTTTTCCAATTGATGGCAATGTATGAATTTGGTAAAGCGAGGAGAATACGTGCCCGAAAGTTGAAGAAGTTCCGGAAACCATAAGCAGTCCGCTTAATTACTTTGATTTTGTTGTTAGTTCCTTCAACTGGCCCGTTAGTATAGTTGTCATATTTGAAGCTAGTGATGATCTCTGCTTTGTGTATGCGCAAGGTCCGTTGAACTTTTTGAAGTGGTTGTGGCAGAAGGGTCCATTTAATAGCGAGAAGATGGTTGAGTTCTTTCTGATCGCGGTGGTTGATTGCGAGAATCAGGTCTTGGTAATAGCGATACGCCTGTCTTAGATCATCGTCGTAGGAAAGCAAGCGATGGACTACTTCAACGTCGGTTAATTGCGCATAGTGAAAGTTACGGCGCGACCAGTAATTATCGTATTTAAGGGAAGCTGATGGCGTTAAGATCAGTTTCCAGAAACGTTTTAAGGCCCGCCATTGATGAGTTCCTTTACCAGCACGATTCATTGCCTTGATTCTGATTTTGTTTAAGGCCCGGTATGCTTGTGCGACCACGTGAAAGTGGTCGGCGATAATTAACGCATGAGGGAAAAGCTCATGAATTAAATGACGATAGGGAGTATATAAATCAACAGTAACCGTTTGTACGGCCAAACGAGCGGAGCGATCATAGCGGAGAAAGTAGTTATATAAGTAACGGCTGCGTCGTGACAAAATAATGTCTAAGGTGCGTTTATTTTCAATATTCATTAAGATCATACTCATGTCACTGGGCGCAAATCGGCCAGATTTGAAGTCATCAAAGGCGATGTGGCGTGGTAACCAATGATAATTAGGCTTAAAGACTTGATCGAGGTTAGAAATGATGCGTCTGACAGTCCAATCAGAGACACCAAAAGATTTGGCAATATCAGTTTGCGATTCATTAGTTGATAATTGCATCATAATACGCTGTTTGACGGCTAAGGCGATGTGATGACGATATTTAAGATCAGTAACCTTGGCGAAATCAGTAACGGTCTTAGGACAATTTTCTGAAGGCTTACAGATATACTTCTGCTTGCGAATTGACCAAATGGTTGGCTTGTAGTGCAGCGATGGCCCTAAACTCCGCACAGTTTTAAAGCCATTCTTGCTCATTAATTGTCCGCAAAGAGGACAATGATGGGGATAACTTTGCGTAAGATGGACAACGATCAAGTTACCTTGATCCTCAATCGGGTTTTTGAAATGTTTGATATCAAGTTCAAGGTGGCGATCTTTAATTCCTAAAGCAATTTTGGTAGAATAATTCATGAAAGATGGTCCTTTCTTAAACGAAGACGGGGTCCAACCATCTTTCGTTTTTTTATTTTAAATTTTAAAACAAAATAAGCACCGATGTTAAATCCATCAGTACTTAAAATTGTAGACCCTATACACAGAAAATCGTTCCTGATATTATGTAATTACCACAAAACAAAAATAAAGGAATGATTTTCATGTATCAAAATTATATCACAGGACAAACTGAATTCGTATTAAACTTTGATTTTAACGTCCCTAAAACGCATTTAGTTCGGTTGATCGATGCCTTTGTCGACTCGATCCCGGCGGAAGTTTTATTATCAGAAAAAGTGGCGACTACCGGTCGCCCACTTTCACATCCGGCAATTATGCTGAAAATTTTATTATTTGCCTATGCTCGTCAAACATATTCGGGACGCAAGATTGAAACTATGCTGGTCGAAAACTTACCAATGCGGTGGTTAGCTCGCGATCATACCTATAGTTACCATACCATCAATAACTTCAGAAGTAGTCAACACGCTGCTAACTTGATCAAGCGTGCGTTTGTTTACTTCACGATGTCCCTAACTGATCATGGCTTGGTCAAAAAAGATGCTTTGTTTATTGATGGAACTAAGGTTCAAGCAGACGCTAATAAGTATTCCTTTACTTGGCGGAAATCAGTTGAGAAATATCATGCTAAGTTAAAGCAAGACATAAACGCAATGTATGATGAATTGATCGAGAAAAAGGTTATTCAGGCAATGAAACCAGAACTCATTGAATCATCAGAAGGCTTGGAAACGATGACTGATCAATTAGAAAAACAGATTGGGCAGCTCAACGAAGAAATAAAAAAAGAACCGAAAGTGATCAAGGGTGGTTCAGTTAAGAAACAACGACGTCGTTTCTTAAAAAAACTACATCGAAAACTTAAGCAAGATATGGTCCCGCGGGCAAAAAAATATGAGGAAGCTGAGACAGTCTTTCAGGGCCGTAATAGTTTCTCTAAAACTGATCACGATGCGACTTTCATGTGTATGAAAGAAGATTCAATGAAAAACCGCGAACTAAAGCCCGGCTATAACCTTCAGATTGCCACTCATAATCAATTTGTCCTTGATTATGCCTTGTTTAGTAATCCAACCGATACAAGGACATTAGTTCCCTTCCTCAAGCAATTCCATTGTTTAAATTTCTTTGAACACATTGTAGCTGACGCTGGCTACGGAAGTGAGTACAATTACACGACGATTATTGATCAATTTGAAAAACAACCAATTATTCCTTATACAACTTACCAGAAAGAACAGAAGCGCAAGTTCAAAAATGATTCAACTAAGCCACAAAATTGGCAGTACAACGCTAAAGATGACTATTATATAGACCATTTAGGCGTGCGTTTTGGTTTTGCTCGTTACAGTCAACGAACCGATCGGTACGGTTTTACGCGTGATCTTAAACTTTACCGTGCTGATAAACATCAATTATCGGCAGAGTTAGATCAACTAGCGAAGACTCCTAGTGGTCGTTTGCGTTACATCCAGGTCAATCCTACTTGGAACTATTTTAAAGCACAAGTCAAAGAAACCCTCTCTAGTGACGAAGGACAAGCAATTTATCGTCGACGCAAGTTCGACGTTGAACCTGTTTTTGGTCGCATGAAGAGGGATTTTGGCGTACGCCGAACCCACCTTCGCGGCCAACAGACAGTGGAAAACGATATTGGATTGGTCTTAATGGCCATGAATTTAACCAAGTTAGGCAAAATGATTACCAATTATCCGGCAATTTTAAAGAAACAAGTAAAAATCCGAACCACAATTTTTGTCAAAACAAAAATCATGGTTCGGATTTTCATATTTAGAGGCTTGAGGAATTTAGTTTTTTCCCGGCCTCATTTTTTATTACTTAGTTACTTTTTTAGTTCGACTTGGAGGCTTAATACGTTCTCGCCAGCTTTGACATTTGTGCCGGGCTGACCGGTTAAAGTAATATCGTCGAACTTATCGGAATTAGTGACGGTTACAATGACGGTATCATCAAGGCCGGCCTTTTTAATTGTTGGATCCCAGAATTCGATTAATTCTTGTCCTTTCTTGACTCGTTGGCCCTGTTCAACGTAGGAAACAAACCCGGTTCCCTTTAGTTTAACCGTGCCAATGCCGACGTGAATCAGGAGGGCAATTCCTTCATCGTTAACCAGGCCAACCGCGTGGCGGGTTGTGAAGACTTGGCGAACCGTTGCATCGAATGGTGCGAGAACCCGGCCATCTTGTGGTTTAATCGCGAATCCCTGCCCAGCGGCACCAGTCGAGAAAGTGTCATCGTTGACATCACTGAGCTTGATTAATTCCCCAGTAATTGGCGTTGGAATGTTGACTGTTTCAGTTGTGACATTTAAGTCATCTTCCTTACCGAGGTTCTTTCCCCAGGTCTTTTCCAGTTCTGCCACAATTTCGGCGTGCTTTTGTTCGCTTAGGATAACCTTCTTTGCAAAGATGCAAATGGCGATCACTAATAATACAGCAGGAACGGCAAACATCAATAGCTTAAAGTTATTGCGGCCCGTAGCCGTGATTGTTGAAGCAGTTGCCCCCGTAGTCATTCCGGCAATGATGGCAACTTGACCAACAACCCCGTTAGCGACAGCCCCACCGAACTTATCAATCAATGGCCGGACTGAGAGGGCCAGTGATTCATCACGGTGGCCAAGCTTTAATTGGCCGTATTCAACAGAGTCCGTAATGACCATTAAGACGATCAAGAAGACCATTGGCTGTGGGAAACCGAACATTGATGCAGCAATTAAAACAAGAGCGAGGTTATCACCAGCAACGGAGAATAAGGCAATTCCGCAAAGCATGAAGATCAACAAGCTACTAAACAATGCTTTCCGGCTCAAATGCTTAGAGAAGAATGGGAACAATGAAGTACCGATAATTCCTAAGAAAACGTTGATTGTTGAGAAGATTGAGAACGCCTTTGGTGCCCCCATAATGTAGGTGAAGTAGTAGACTTCCAGTGAGTTGATAATGTTAATTCCGACACAGTAGAAGAGGTAGGCACAAGCGACCCACATCAACTGGTCATTACCGGAGAGAGCTTTAAAAATGCCGACAACGCCGACCGTATCCTTCTTGTTCTTCCGAATATCACTATTAACTTCCCGGGTAAAGATCCCGACTCCCCAGGCAGAGAGAAGGGCAAGGGAACAAATGATGAGGGCAAACATGAACCATCCCCGGTCATCACCAGTGCTGGTCTTTGTGGCCGAGAAGTAGATAACGGCTGGCATAACGATGATCCCAACCATTCCCCCACCAATCGTTGAACCGACCCGGGCGAAGGTAGCAGTCTTTTCCCTTTCCCGTGAATCAGTGGTTAAGGATGGTAGCATTGACCAGAAACCGACATCCTTAAATGAGTAGAAGATGTCCATGGTAATATATAAAATTCCAAAGACAACCAGGTAGGCAATAGCATTCTTCTTGTAGAGACCGCCCATGTTGGTGAAAAGGATCAAGAGAATAATTGCTGAGACTGTCCCACCAATGACAACCCATGGCCGGAAGTGGCCCCACCGGGTCTTTGTCCGGTCAATGGCGTTACCAATAAACGGGTCGATGAATAACTCCACGAACCGTAACAGCATAATAATCAAGGTGACAATACTGATCATCTTGTTATCTAATGCCTTGTTACCAGTATCGAATAAGTGCGACGTAATAAACATAATGAGGTAGCCACATAAGAGGCCGTAGAATGAGTCGTTACCAAATGCCCCAAAGCTGTAAGCGAGTCGCTCACGCATGGTCATTTTGGTTTTTCCCTCAGTAACCATAATTGTTCCTTCTTTCTTTGAATTATGCGAAATCGTTTTCCGTATCCGCTTTCATCATCGGTAATTATATTTGTAAAACGTTTATCAAACCATAGAAAAGATTATCAGCTTCCTGTTAATATGTTGGCAAGACAAATTGACATGAGAGCTAGGAAAAGAGTATGATATTAGGTGTTTTTGATTGATCTAGGTGAACAAATCGCCATATTAGATGGCAAAATTATTTATTAGGTGGGACAAAATGGACGGCGAATATAAAAGTATTTCATGGAAGAGTCTGGAGAGCAATATTTTATTTATCGGCCAGGATGACTGTCCGCCCAATTATTTTTACCGGGGAAATAACGTCCGCGATAACTATGTCATTCACTATATTCAAAAGGGAAAAGGGGTGTTTTCATCGGCCAACCAGCATACCGTTAGTCTGCAGGCGGGGGATGTTTTTATCCTGCCGAAAGGGGTTCCTTGTTTCTATCAGGCAGACGGGGAAGAACCATGGAACTACTTTTGGATTGGCTTTTCAGGGACCAAGATTAATACAATGCTGACGGGGTCGATGCTGGCAAAGAAGCGGTACCTGCGACAAGTTCAGGATAGTAAGTTTTTTGCTAGTCTAAGGCAACTCTATGATGCCTTGCGGGCACCGAGCTCGCTTTCCAATGATATCTTGGTGGAGGCGTTGACCTACCAGATGTTTTATAATCTCGTCACGGAGTACCCTAATAAACAGGTTGAAGATAAGAGTATGTCACACAACCAGCTAAAGATGGCGGTTTATTACCTCCAAGAAAACTTTCGGAGCAGTGATTGCAACATTACTAACCTGTGTCATGAAATTAATATTTCGCGGAGCTATCTTTATACGATTTTCAAGCAGGACATGAATTTGTCACCGCAAAAATATTTATCCCAGTTGCGGATGGAAGAGGCGAAGCAATTACTACAAAATACAACTAACCCGGTGCAGGAGATTGCGCACCGGGTTGGCTATAAGGATGAATTTACTTTTTCGAAGGCCTTTAAGCGGTATAGTGGCTTTAGTCCCCAAATATACCGTCGCAAAGTGAGTTTCAATTAGCATAGCAATTATCGGATAAAAATAAGCGGTTAACCACTGACAGTTGTCGTGGCTAACCGCTTTTTACTAAATTATCTTGTGATTACTTACGTACGTTAAGGATGCCTTGACCAATGCCTGCTGGAGCGTTGTTCTTAGCAAGATCAAAACCGTTAGTGTTGTTACCTTCACGCTTAGCAACAGTTTGCTTGTGCATTGCCTTAAATAAATCGTTCATCGTAGACATAAGTGAATACCTCCAAATTATAAATGATTGTTTTTAATGATTAATTACGAATTTTAGTTGCTCATCTGAGGAGCGATTATTAATATACCGGCTTCATGAAAGCTTGTCAACAAAGGAATTAGGGGTGTTTAAAGCTTCACGAAGGTCCCGTAACCGTTTTATTTTTGATTGCTACAAGGGTATTCACTTTTCGCTTTCTGAAAATTTATTGACAAAAAAATTTCTTTCACAAAAAATAAAGCGGTTGATTGCCAGGGTTTCCAGCAATCAACCGCTTTAACTTATTCGGAGCTCATGAGGGTTTCCCAGTTATTGCTCTGTTGTTTTAATTACTTTTCGCGGGAGTATGATGCAATGTCAGCGAGAATTTCATTCATGAATGCATCTTGACTCATTTCGTTTTGTTCCTGTTCACCGTACTTCCGAACGGAAACACCGTTGTTGTTCTTTTCGTCATCACCAACAACGAGGGTGTATGGAACCTTTTGGGTTTGGGCTTCACGGATCTTGTAGCCCATCTTTTCGTTCCGGTGGTCAACAACGACCCGGATGTTTGCCGCCTTCATCTTCTTTGCGATGTCGTCAGCGTATTCACCATGGGCATCTTCGTTAACTGGAATGATGTGAACTTGTTCTGGTGCTAACCAGGTTGGGAAGGCACCCTTGTAGATTTCAGTCAGATAAGCGATGAACCGTTCCATGGTCCCAACAACCCCACGGTGGATCATGACTGGCATGTGTTCTTGCCCATCCTTACCAACGTAAGATAAGCCGAACCGTTCTGGAAGCATGAAGTCTAATTGGATGGTGGACATCGTTTCGTCGTTACCGAGGGCCGTCTTCGTTTGGATATCAAGCTTTGGACCGTAGAAGGCAGCTTCCCCTTCGGCTTCGTAGTAGTCAAGATTCAAGTCATCCATGGCTTGCTTCAACATTGACTGGGACTTTTCCCACATTTCATCGTTAGCGTAGTACTTCTTGACGTTCTTTGGATCACGAAGAGAAAGCCGGAAGCTGTAGTCAGTGATGTCAAAGTCCTTGTAAACGCTCATGATCAACTTCAAGATCTTAGCAAATTCAGTCCGGATTTGGTCAAGGGCAACGAATGTGTGACCGTCGTTTAAGGTCATTTCACGAACCCGTTGAAGACCAGAGAGGGCACCAGACTTTTCGTAACGGTGCATCATCCCCAGTTCAGCGATCCGTAATGGCAAGTCACGGTATGAACGGATGTGGTGCTTGTAAACTTGGATGTGGCTTGGGCAGTTCATTGGCCGTAATTCAAGCATTTCACCGTCACCCATGTCCATTGGTGGGAACATGTCATCACGGTAGTGTTCCCAGTGACCAGAAGTCTTGTAAGCGTCGAGGTTCATCAAAACGGGAGTGTAAACGTGCTTGTAGCCGTCAGCAACTTCCCGGTCGATGATGTAACGTTCGATGGTCCGGCGAATTGTGGAACCCTTTGGCATCCAGTAAGGTAAACCGGCACCGACCTTTGGATCAACGAAGAAGAGGTCCAGCTTGTTCCCGATAACCCGGTGGTCACGTTCCTTAGCTTCTTGACGCTTCTTCAAGTCTTCTTCGAGGGCGTCCTTCTTGTAGAAGACCGTCCCGTAAATCCGTTGGAGCATTGGGTTTGATGACATACCCTTCCAGTAAGCACCGGCAACGGATAAGAGCTTAATGTTCTTAACGAGGTTGCTGTAAAGTAAGATGTCATCTTCAGCAACAGTCTTAACGTCCCCGAGTTGGTACATTGCAACCTTGCCATCCTTGGCGTGTTCGTTGATTAATTCAGTTGAGAACTTGTCATTAGCAACTTCTTTGAGTGCGTCGTCAACGGCAACTTCAACGAATTCAACCTTTTCATCTGCCTTTGCCATCCCCTTGATTACGTCTTCGAGGGCTGGTAATTCATCAGCAGAAACTTGTTGGTTGTCCTTATCGGAATCAACGTGGAAGCCATCTTCTTCTGCCTTAACTTCACCAAGGCGAATTCCCTTAAATTCCTTCTTCAAAGCAGCCTTAAGCATTAATGCTGAAAGCTTGCGCAATGCTTCTAATCCTTCTTGTGAGTCCCGGTCGATCTTCTTAACTGATCCATCTGGTGACATAACAGCAACTTGAGCCATGTAAATCTCTCCTTTATGTAATAAAAAAGCCCCAGGTACCTACTATGTAAGTACCTGGGACGTTAATTAACGTAATTAGCGTGGTTCCACCCATCTTTAGGACACACTGCTAGTGTCTCCTCTCTAAGGTGCGGTAACGGACACGATCCGACTAGCCTTATCTCGGCTAATAATTTAGGAAGGTGGTACAGCGAAACATGTCACTCGCGATGCTTCCACTAAGTGCATCACTCTCTGGGGAGGACGTGTAACGTGCATATCCTTCAATTGACTTGATTATAGCACGCCAGTGGTGATTGGCAAGCCCCTTTTTAAAATTTTATTAATGACTAGGAGCTGGTTGTGGTTGCGGACTATTGTTAGTGGTTGGCTGTGTCGGCGTTGATGCAGCACTTGAACTACTTGCTGGTTGACTACCGCTATTTTGCGGCTGGCTGTTGCTATTTTGGTCCGCATGTGACTCTGGCTGTGACGTCGATGATGACGCCGCCGGAGTACTTTCACTGTGATTATTAGTAGTAGTCGACCGGCTTGGTGTATAGCTATAAGTGTCTTGGATGTCGTCATCGCTGGCACGGCGCTTATGGCTGCTACTGCTGCTCTTATGGTGCTTTTTCCGTGATGATGTGCTGGTTGATACCGTCGTCTCATCATTGTTTTCGGTATTAACCGGGTCCTGTTGCTTAACGAGGAAGACGACGATCATCACAATCAAGAAGGCCAGTAAGACGGTCAAAATGATCTTAAACATCCGGCGGGAGATACCGAGGGACCCCCGCTTAGCTGGCTTCTTCGGATGGTGTGGAGGCCGTTGCCCTGCGGAAGAAGCCATTGTGCTGGTGGCCTTCTTTTGGCGGGGCTTCCGGTTAAAGAGAGAACGCTTTTTCTTTTCTTCGCCCGGCTTTGGGGTGTCGTATAGTTCGACACGGGTAGGGCGACGTTTATTATTGTCTTGATTATTCAATGATTTCACCTCATATTTTTGAGTGAGTAATATCCAGCTACCTATTATAGCATGAAAAATGGCCGGCTATGAGGGGCCGACCATTTTTCACATTTCTTCGTCGCTATTATTGAGGGGGATAGTTATAGAAGAAAAGTAAGGGGGTTTATTTATATTAGGGATTATCTATACTATACCCACAAAGTTTGAACAAAATATGAACGGGAAGTTATAAAAATAAAAAGACTCGATTACAAACGTAATTCAAGCCTTTTTTCGCTAAATTAATCCTTCGCTGAATCGTTCATCTCAGCTTCGTGTTGTCCAAAGCCCTTGCCTTCAGCAGCGAAGCGCTTGTCACCCTTGTATAATTCGATGCATGTCCAGAATAAGAGTGCAAGAATGATGACAATACTGATGTAAGCTAGGATGTCAGAAGTACCCTTTTCCCAGAGGCCAAAGCCTTCGTAGGTTGCAGGTAAGTTGTACAAGTTTAAGAAGGTTAGGGCAATTACTGAAACCCAACCACAAATCTTAACCCAGAGACGGTTCTTAAATTCACCCATTTCGACTTCACTGTTGGTCATCATTAATAATGGCAACATGGAGAATGGCAGGGCAAAGGCTAAGAATACCTGGGAGTCTTCCATTAGTAAGTTCAACGCAGTGTGTTGTTGGATGGCGTTTTCACCACTAGTCATGGCAACACAAGCAAGAACTGGGATAACGGAGATAAGACGGGTAACCAACCGCCGTGCCCAAAGAGGCATCTTCATGTGGATGAACCCTTCCATGATAACTTGCCCGGTTAAGGTACCAGTAATGGTTGAGTTTTGCCCAGAAGCTAACAGGGCAACGGCAAACAGGGTTGATAAGATCCCTGACTTAGCAACGGCAATTAAGATTGGGTTACTAAGCATTGAGGTGTTGTTTAAAGCATCATAAAGACCGAAGAATGAACTATCTTGGACGGCACCAGTCTTGAAGACTGCCACCCCCATGATTAACAGGAGGGCGTTAACAACAAAGGCTAATGATAATTGAATGTTTGAGTCCCAAGTAGTGAAACGAACAGTTTGCCGAATGCTGTCAAGGTCGTTGTGGTCGATCTTCCGCGTTTGCGAAATTGCCGAGTGCAGGTACAAGTTGTGCGGCATAACCGTCGCCCCGATGATCCCTAATGTCCCAGTCAATGGGGTGATTCCACCGACTTCAGGGTGCTGGGCAATGGCCTTTGCTGATGGGAGAAGTCCCATGAAGACACCACCCCAGTCAGGGTTAGAAAGGGCAACTTGATATGCGAAAACAAAGAGGATAACAAGGATCAAACAAGCAACAATTGCTTCGATCTTCCGGAACCCGATCTTGGTTAATAATAGCAGTACCAAAACGTCAAGAACGGTAATAAATACAGATGGGATCAACGGAATGTGGAACAATAAGTTCAAGGCAATTGCGGCCCCGATAACTTCAGCGATATCGGTCGCCATAATAGCTAATTCTGTCATAATCCATAAAATAATCCCTAATGCTTTACCGGTCCGCGCCCGTGTTGCCTGAGCAAGGTCCATTTGACTCACGATCCCGAGTTTAGCCGCCATGTATTGCAGTAACATCGCAATCAAACTTGAGATCAAGATAGTAGTCATTAGGGTGTATTGGAAGCTTTGCCCACCGGTGATCGAAGTCGACCAGTTACCTGGATCCATGTAACCCACGGCAACTAATGCCCCAGGGCCAGAATAAGCAAATAATGTTCTCCAGAAACCTTTACCTTGTGGAACTTCAACGGTACCGTTGATTTCTTCCAGTGACTTGCCGTTAGCATATTCAATCAAATGATGCTTACGGTGTTGATTTTTTGTGTCAGCCACGCCAAATCCACCTTTCTTCTAATTTTTGTTAATCAAGTTGTAAACCAAAAATTAACTTATTTCGAATACTTTGTTAGGTTAACATAAAAAAATATATCCTGCAATGGAAAATGACTGTTATATTAGTATTTCTTGGACTTTTAAGGAAAATCGAGGGATAAATTTTGACGTGCCTAATAGACGGTAACCGTTTCCACATATTTTAACAAAGATTTAAAACTTTTGGCTAATTCAGGAATATATAGTAGAAAATACTTCTTATTGTCACGGTGATATTAAACAAATAAGGGTGCTTTGTGAAATAGAAAAGTGGGGTGAGAAAGGCAGGGAAAAGCTCACTTTAAAATCGGGACGATGGCTGGACGGGTGGTGAATAAAAAAATCAAATTTTTTTGTGATTTTTTAACAAACGCTGCTATATCGGCATTTTTAAGGGCAAAAAAATTTTACGTTTAACGTTTTAACATCGCAAAAAAGGTGCTGAAAAATTGCCTAGCGTTTGACAATTAAGGCGTTTTCAAACTATACTAACACTTGACAAATGATTTAATTCACAAGAGAGGTATTTTGATATGAAGGCACTTGTTTTAACAGGCAAAAAGCAACTCGAAATCCAAGATATTAATGAACCAGAAATCAAGCCCGATGAAGTCTTAATCCACACTGCATACGCAGGGATCTGTGGGACTGACAAGGCATTGTACGCTGGTCTTCCCGGTTCAGCATCTGCTGTCCCACCAATTGTATTAGGACACGAAAACTCTGGTGTTGTTACTAAGGTTGGTTCTGCTGTTACCAACGTTAAGCCAGGCGACCGGGTATCTGTTGACCCGAACATCTACTGTGGTCAATGCAAGTACTGCCGGACACAACGTCCTGAATTATGTGAACACCTTGATGCGGTTGGTGTTACCCGTAATGGTGGTTTTGAAGAATACTTCACTGCTCCTGCCAAGGTTGTTTACCCAATTCCTGACGATGTTTCATTAAAGGCTGCTGCCGTTGTTGAACCAATTTCATGCGCAATGCACGGGGTTGACTTACTTGAAACGCACCCATACCAAAAGGCATTAGTATTGGGTGACGGTTTTGAAGGTCAATTGTTTGCCCAAATCTTAAAGGCCCGTGGTGTTCACGAAGTTACCTTAGCTGGTCGTTCAGACGAAAAGCTTGAAAACAACCGGAAGCACTTCGGCGTTAAGACGATCAACACTACTAAGGAAGAAATTCCTGCTGACGCATTTGACATTGTTGTGGAAGCTGTTGGGATGCCAGCAACCCAAGAACAAGCCCTTGCTGCTGCCGCTCGTGGTGCACAAGTATTGATGTTCGGTGTTGGTAACCCTGACGACAAGTTCTCCGTAAACACTTACGACGTATTCCAAAAGCAACTTACGATCCAAGGTGCCTTCATCAACCCTTACACATTTGAAGACTCAATTGCGCTTCTTTCATCCGGGGTTGTTGACCCACTGCCACTCTTCTCTCACGAATTAGACCTCGATGGCGTAGAAGACTTCGTAAGCGGCAAGTTAGGCAAGGTTTCAAAGGCGGTCGTTAAGGTCGGCGGCGAAGAAGCCTAAGGAAAAGATCCTGTAAAAGATAAATATAAAGCACCTCATAATTGTTAGTCAGTGAAGTGCCCTACAATTGTTAGACAAAAGTCTAATGATTGTGGAGGCACTTTTTTGTATGACCAAATATAAAGCGGAACTGAAAGCCCAAATCGTCCATGAATACCTTTCAACCTCTCAAAGTACTTATGATTTAAGTAAAAAATATAAAATTAGTGAACGACGTATCGCTGAATGGGTACAAAGATACCAGCTGAGCGGTGTCGACGCACTTAAAAAACGTCAACACAAACGAACATTCACCACTGATTTTAAATTAAATGTGATAGACTACTACCAAACTCATGAGGAATCAATGGCTGAAGTAGCGTCTCGATTTGATATTTTAGTAGCTCAAATCTCTACTTGGCGCTCACAATTTGCGCGAGACGGCATTACAGCCTTGAAGCCTCACCCGAAAGGTAGGCCGTCTAAAGTGAAACATACTAAGAAGCAGGTTCGTCAACTCGCCAATAAAAGTGAGTTAGAACGATTGAAGGAAGAATTAGCGAAGAAAAATCAAGAACTTTACGATACCAAGTTGGAGCGGGATATCTTAAAAAAATCGCTGTCCCTGTTCGGACCCTCAAAGCCAGAAAGAAAACCCAAATAGTGGATCAGATCAGGGACGATCAATCGCAACGCCCAAAGAAACAACGTTATAAGGTTGGCGATATTCTCAAAGCTATCGAACTGCCCAAGGCAACCTATCATGATGAACGTAACCGAATCGCTAATCATCATGATAAATATACTGAAGTAAAGAAAGTGATTCTTCAAATCGCGCAGCGATTTCAGTTTCGCGGGCGTTGGATCGCGGGCTATCGTCGTATTCAAATGGAACTAGATAAATTAGGAATACACTTGTCTGGTGATACGATTCGCAAGTTAATGCACGAATTAAACATTCAAGTAAGTTTATATAATCGCCATCGTAATGGTAAATATTCATCTTATCAGGGTACGATTGGTAAAATTGCGGATAATAAATTGAAACAAAAATTCAATGAGAAACGACCTTACCGTGTTATCCATACTGATGTAACACAGGTTCGCTTAGCAGATCGTCAATGGGCTTACATCTCAGTAATGATTGATGAAGCTAGTCAAGAAATTCTGGCCCTTCAGATTAGCAATAGCCCGAATAAGGATCTAATTACACGAACACTAAAAGAATTAATTAACAATTTACCTGATGCCGCTCACCCAATCATTCATTCAGATCAAGGGTGGCACTATCAGTTAGGTTACTATACCCAAAAATTAGCCGAGCATCAGTTTATTCAAAGCATGTCGCGCAAAGGAAACTGCTTAGATAACGCACCAGTTGAAAGTTTCTTTCACTTATTCAAGACTGAATTACTGGCTGGTTTCCCACCATGTAAAGACATCGCGGAATTAACCGAGCTTGCGCAAAAATATGTAGAGTATTTTAACAATGTCAGAATAACCTTAAAAACAAAAGGCATGACTCCAGTTGAATACCGGAATCACACCTTAGTAGCTTAATAATTTAATTTTGTCTAACTTTTGTCTTGCACTTCACAGTTAACAATTATGAGGTGCTTTTTTGTTTATTTCATCATTTTATATTTGAGCAGGTACTGCCGACCAGCGGTTAGGTCATATTGAACTAACTGGTAGTCATGCCAAAGCTGCTTTTGCTTTTTCGATAATGACTTGTAAGAAACAACCTCGCCCTGCTGGTTAATGAACTCTGGGGCGGAGTTGTAGCTGTTGGTCCCATCGGTGTGCGTGCTGACGGCATAGGCCGGTAACTGGTGGAACAGCTGGGTAAGCAATGCCTGGTAAGGGGTCACTTTTGAATTAGTTTGTTCGGCTGCCATTGCAATGAAGTCGTTTGGGCCAACGTAGTTCGTTGATTTCGTCAGCTTCTTTGCCCCCTGCTTGCGGGCTGCCGGGTTGGAATAGATGAAATAGTCGGTCTCGTGGAGCTTTAACCCGTCCTTTTTCATGCTATTGCGGTAGATGCCTGGCAGGTGGTCGCCGTAAAAGACGAGGGTGATCGGCCGGTCGATGTTATCGATTTCCTTAATAAATTTGGCGACCGCCTTGTCGGTGTAGTGAATCCCGACGGCATAGTTTTCAACCTGGGCAGCGATTGTCCCGTTATCAGGAACGGTAGCGGTGAACTGGTCGAGGTGCTTGTACAATTGGTTGTACGGCAAGTGATTTTGCATCGTAACCAGGTTGATGAATTGCCCACCGGGATAACGTTTGAGCTGGTCAAGGGTGTTGGCGTAGGCCGTTTCGTCCGACAGGTAGGTGTTGTTGTCAATCTTATGTTGGTGCCGGATCGGGTGCTTCTTATTGCCAAGGTATGAGAAGGAGTTGAAACCAAATTTCGGGTAGTCAATCCCTCGGTCATAAAACTTCTTAGAGTAGGGGTGGATTGCCGCGGCATGGTTGAAACTTTGGACAATCGTTGGGTTATGTTTTAGGTACGGCACTAGCTGCGTGTATGGGGTTGAAAGGGTTTGGGCAAAATTACACATTGCGTACCCGGTCAACGTCATGTATTCCATGTTGGCTGTTCCGCCTCCGTAACCCGAACTGACCATCAGGCCTGAAGTGGTGTCTTGCTTGATCTTATCGATGTTGGGGATCGGGTTATTCTTTAACGAGACACCTGGGACCCGGTTAGGGTTGGCAAAACTCTCACTAAGGTTGAAGATAATCGTCTGCTCACTTAGCTTATTTGTCCGTCCCTTGTTGATTTGCGCGGCGACTTCTTGGTAGTGGTCGCTGATCCGCTTCATTTCTGCTGCTGAATAGCCACTTGGCTGGTTCATTATTGTGATGTCAACGTTGTTTAGGAACTGCACAAGGGGACCATTACGCCGTGCCCCGGCTGACTGGTGAATGAAGTGCGGAACATCTCCCCACCCACTGACAAAGGTTTGGAGGCGGGAATTGTGTTGGTTCCAGCCAAAGGAGCTGGCGAATACACAGACGGTGATAATTATCCAGCAGATCCGGTGCTTAGCAATCACCCGCTGACCAATAATTCGCTTTTCCAGGGCAAACATGGCGGCGACAAACAAGACGATGGTGATTACGCACTCCACAACCAGGCGGGGACTAACCATCCCGAGCAAGCTGTCTGCGTCAGCAATCATCGCTAGTTCAGACGGCAGGATCGGTTCGTTGCGGAAGGTCATCTTCTGAATATTAGCGATAATCCAGATGCCGTTGATGATAATGGTCGTCAGCAGTGCTACCCAGTAGCGATTTGTCAGCCCCTGGATGAACTTGAAAATCAGGAAGATCAAGAAGGTGTTAAACCATAACATTGATTGTTTGACGAACAGGGATGGTCGCCCCATCAGGTAAATTGATGCTAGTGCGAGCACGTAGCAGCAAAGCAGGGCGAGGATGGTCGGCCACTTAGTGAAGAGCCAGTGTTGAACTCGTTTTAGGTGGCTGGCCAGTTGCTTATCAACTGGTGCTGCTTGATCGACTGTCCAGAAGGCATCGACCTTTGCAGCGATTTCTAACCGTTGTTGCAGGCGGTTGTAAATTGCTGGCAATTTCCAAGCTAATGCGAGAATGATGATCCCCCAGCCGATTGCCCAGAGTAATTGTTCCCCCAGTTGTGTTGACTTGGCGGCGTTTTGGACGACAATCTTTTGGGTAACTGGGTTTTCCACGAAAATCGCCATGGTCAGCAACCAGTAATTGCGGTGGCGCTGGGCACTGACAAAGCGGTGGATATTCTTTTGCCAGAGTAAGAACAGGCCGAGGGCGGTGGCAACCATCGTGAGTGAGGCGGGGATTGTAAAACGGTTAGCAGTCTCTAAGGTACCGTGGGTGTAGTATGCGGCATCCGGCATGACCATCACAAGATAGCAGTTAACGATCAAGAAGCTTAGTGTCCACTTGTGGATGTTGAGCTTCTTTGCTTTTATCTGTGACCCAGCAACACCGAGCACCATCACTAATAGGTAGAAACTAATGGACTTCCCGTTGAGCAAGCCGAAAGGATCATGGCTAAAAAAGCTTGTAATTGCTAAGCAGACTAACGGGATCATCGCCCAGGTGAACGGTGCCTTAGCGATGACTGGCCGCAGGCGGGGCAATGCAAGGCTGGCAATGATCATTGCAGCAGCAAGGGGGACTGTATTGCCGGTGATCGGCAGGAGTGCATGATAGAAGTCATGGTAGATAAACCGGTTAAAGCCTAGCCAAACCACCAGGATGGTAAGCATCATTACCCCCACCGTGTACAGCCAGTACTTGATCGTCTGGGCAAGGCTCGCCGTTGTCCGGCTAAGCTGGTCGCCGACCACCATCGTGACGATGAGGGCGGCGATGATCGTCAAGCTGTGCGTTAGCTGGATGACCAGCATTTGCGAATTGAGGTGGTTGTAATTAGCGTACGGTAATTGCGGTGACCAAATTACTGCGTTAATTATCCATAGTAGAACAGTCCCGAGTAAAGGCCACGAAAGATGATGGCTTTTCATTGAAAAAACTCCTGTATTGCAAAGTTAACTAATTAAAGTATACCGCGAACAAAGTAAGATAACTAGTTTTACAGTTGACACGGTGTCACTTTTGGTGGTAAAGTTATGGCGAAGATTTGGTGACACGGTGTCACTTGGAAGTGAGGAGATAAAATGCCAAGTTCTACATTTGAAAACTTAAGTCCAGCAAAAAAACAGCATGTTACGACGGCTTTGTTGAATGAGTTTAGCCGGCATACCCTTGCAGACGCCCAAGTTGCGCGGATAGTAGCGGATGCTGGAATTGCCCGGGGAGCCTTTTATAAGTACTTTGCCGATCTGACGGATGCGTATAAATACTTGTACCGGACAGCAATTCAAGATATTCATGTGCCAATTACGCGTACTGACCACCTCCTTAGCGCGGCTGATTATGTCCAGCAGGTTCAAGAGTTCGTTACGGGGATCAACGGGAGCCCTTACCGCGACCTTATCCGGCTTCATTTTAAGACAAACGAGGGATTGGTAAATCGTCCACCAGTCGAAATTAAAATCCACAGTGCTCAGGAATGGGCAGTGATGGTCCTTATTCACGAGACGATTAAGGGGTGTCTTCTTGATCCAGCTAATGCTACAGCAGCGTTGGACCGGTTAAGAAAAGCTTTGCAAAAATTACTGTAATGGTAGGGGGATTATAATGTTTTTAGCATTAAAGGAAATGAAGCACGAAAAGCTTCACTATGGCTTGATTGTCGCCATGATTGTCTTAATCAGTTACCTGATGTTCTTTTTAATGGGGATGATGCTGGGCTTGCAGAATGAAAATGATGCAGCTGTCAAGGAATGGGGAACCGAAACGGTTTTCCTGAACAAAAATAGTAATGATAGTTTAGGCCAGTCACTGATTACAAAGGACCAGTTGCCAAGTACGGACCGTGATCACACGGCGCTTGTCGGTCAGACACCGGCGGTCATCAAGAGTAAGGGTGCTAGCAAGGAAAGTATCCAGTTCATCGGTCTTGATGATAAGCAATTTATTTCCCGGGAAAAGATTAAGTTGACGAGCGGACACCGGGCACGCAATAGTCATGAGGTAGTTGTCGATGAAGGCTTGAAGAAGTACGGCTACCAACTTGGCGATAAGGTGACCCTTAATTCCGGAAAGACAAAGTATAAGATCGTTGGCTTCGTTAATGATGCGAAGTACAGCGTTGCCTCGATTGTCTACGGTGACCTTCCTACTTGGCGGGAACTGCGGGGCTTAAACTCCCAGGCAGTTGCTAGCGGGGTCTTTTCTGACAAGGACCTTAACAAGAAGGATTACCCAAAGCTACAACACTACACTGCCGAGCAATTTATCAATAAGTTGCCGGGTTACTCAGCACAGAACAATACGTTCGCATTTATGATCGGCTTCTTAATGGTTATCTCGTTAATCGTCATTGCGGTCTTCCTTTACATCCTCACGATGCAAAAGATCAGCCACTACGCAGTAATGCGGGCACAAGGGATTCCAGCGCGGCACCTCGTTCTAGCGACGATTACCCAGTCAATTATGTTAATGGTTGGCGGTGTCCTTGGTGGACTTGTCTTGACGTTAGTTACGAAACTGGCGATTCCAATGTCAGTACCAGTTGTAATGAACTGGCCGTTAGTTGTCTTGATGGCTGCTGGTCTGATTATTCTCGGAATGGTCGGGGCATTATTACCAGTTCGGATGATTGTAAAGATTGACCCAGTGAAGGCGTTAAATTAGGGGGAATTAGCAATGGCAATGATGGAATTACGTAACATTAATAAGTACTATGGTGAAGGCATCAGCCGGGTTCACGTACTAAAGGATGTCAACTTTACGGCGGAGGCCGGGGTGATGAACTTAATTATCGGGCCATCTGGTTCGGGGAAGAGTACCTTCTTGACGATCGCCGGGGGGCTACAAACACCGACTGAAGGGGAAGTGTTGATCGACGGCGTTGACATTCGGCAAATGTCGCCAAAGAAAAAGGATAAGTTACGGTTAGAAAAAATTGGCTTTATCCTCCAGTCCTACAGTTTGTTGCCCTACCTTAATGTTGCCGAGCAATTTAAGCTCGTTGATAAGATTAAGAAGACGGGGAACCTTTCCGCTGACCAGCTTGACCAGTTAATGCAAGAATTAAAGATCAAGCAGTTACTAAAACAGTATCCGGGTGAACTATCCGGGGGACAAAACCAACGGGTAGCGATTGCCCGGGCGCTGTACACGAATCCCCAGATTGTCCTGGCGGATGAACCGACGGCGGCCCTTGATAGTGACCTGGTTAAGGTAGTTGGAAAGTTATTCCAGGACCTGGCAAAGAAGGAAAACAAGGCGGTAATTGTGGTAACGCACGACCTTCGGTTATGTGACTTTGCCGATAATATCTACGAATTGACTGATGGTAAACTAACGCTAAAGGATGATATTTCCCAGGCAATAGTATAAATAAATCTAAAGAAGAAGCTTGATATTAGCGACCGCCGGGTGGGATTGATATAATTATTAAAAATAAGTAAAAAACGGGGAGGATACGATGGCTTTTTTAGAATTAAAAAACATCCATAAGTCTTACTACCTGGATAAAGAGGAATTCCCGGTTTTGAAGGGAATTGACCTTCAATTTGAACGCAGCGAATTTATATCAATCCTTGGTGAATCCGGTGGCGGTAAGTCAACGCTGATGAACATCATTGGTGGGCTTGACCGGGACTTTACAGGTGAAGTATTAGTCAATGGGCAGCTGCTTGACCACCATAAGGAAAAACAGTTAGATAGCTATCGGCGGGCAACGGTTGGGTACATCTACCAGTCGTATAACCTGATCTCCCACCTTACAGTCCTGGATAATGTGCTCGTGGCCCTTGATATGACCACCCTCAATAAAGATGAACGGCGCGAGCGGGCTCTTAAGCTCCTCGACCAGGTTGGCTTGAGTGAACAGGTGAAAAAGCACCCGAACCACCTATCTGGTGGGCAAAAGCAACGGGTGGCAATCGCCCGGGCGCTAGCAAGTGACCCGCAGATAATCATTGCTGATGAGCCAACCGGGGCCCTAGATGCTGAAAACACAAAGGAAGTCCTGGCACTATTGGACAACATCGCCAAAGACGGTAAATTGGTGATTGCGGTTACCCACTCCCAAGAAGTTGCGGATAGTGGGACGCGGATTGTCCACCTGGCGGATGGGAAGATCGATGGTGATGAGCGCCTCCATCCTGCCTACCCGTTGCCGGAAACCCCAACCAAGATTACGCCGCAAGTCTTACCGGCCACAGCGAGTTACCGGACAGCATTTAAGCACCTGATGTATAATTTTTGGCGGAACTCATTGATTATGCTGGGGACGGCGATTGGGATTTTTGCCGTGCTCTTGTTCAGCGGCCTTGGCAACGGGATCAATGGTTATATCCAAGACCAGATTAACTCCCTGGCCAACCCCCGGTCGGTGACGGTTTTTAAGAACCCAACCGGGAAAAAGATGACCCAGGAACAGATTCAGTCATCAATGGGCCAGACGATGATGTCCAACCCGCAGACGATGATGATCAGTGAAAAGAATGTAAAACGGCTGGAAAAACTCGATGGGGTATCATCGGTCCAACAGGGAATCATGGTTAGTGCCTACCAGCTAAAGTACAAGGACACTAAGCAAAGCGGCACTTCGATGAATACGTGGACCAACGCGGTCACTGAAGATGCAATTAAGCAGGGGCATAAGCCAGGAAAGGATGAAATCCTGCTGACAAAGCAGCAGGCGATCCAGCTGACCAACGCAAAGGATTACAAGAAAATTGTCGGGAAGTCAGTCGAGTTGAACTTTAACTGGCTGGATAAGGATAATAATCCCGTTCCGGTCAATGCGAAATTTACGGTCTCCGGGATCGCCGATGGGCCGAGTGCAGTGACGTCCATCAGCTACCAGACGATGAAGAAGATCTTGCGGGCCGCTAATGCAACGACCCAGGCCAACTTCGTGACGGTCTATGCGAAGAACCTGGAGGGCGTGCAAGGGGTTAGTGATAAGATCAATAACTTGCGCGACCAAAACGGTAAACGGATCCTGAGTTCGATTACCGTTGGGTCGGTGCTTAAGACGGTTAATACTTACGTTAGTTTAGCCTCGACCGTTCTCGCCGCAATTGCGGGAATCTCGCTCTTGGTTTCCGCCTTGATGATTATCGTGACGATGTACATGTCGGTTTCCGAACGGACAAAGGAAATTGGGATCCTGCGGGCGCTTGGTGAGCGGAAGAAAGATATTCGCCGCCTGTTTACGTCGGAATCAGTCTTCATCGGGCTGTTTTCCGCGGTATTGGCGCTGGTGATCGTCGCAATTACGACCGCCGCCATTAACCACGCCCTATACGGGTTGATTAAGTACAACATTGTTCAAATAACAGCAGGGAACGTAATCTTTGCAATCGTAATTGCAATTGTGATTTCGTTCATCGCCGCCCTGTTACCAGCCCGGCGCGCTGCAAAGTTGAATCCAATCGATGCCCTAGCGGCAGACTAACTAAAAAGCCCTTATTGGCCAGGACGGTCAATAAGGGCTTTTTTGGCGGATTAATTCGCTGATAACTAAAAATATTTTTGGTGTACCAAAAAAGAGCGGTATAATAAAAGTGGAGGTGTTAAAAGTGACAACTGTTTATGTTCACAATAATAATCAATCACAGACAATAAAGTGTTCCGATGGCAGCCAGGGCGTCATGCGGATCCATAATGATGATGTTGCACCGCACTATGACTTTAAATTTTATGGGCATGCCCACCTAGGCTTCTGGCTTGATCAGGACCAATTCCACGATGGGGAGGCCGTAGTCGTCAAGGGAGTCTTGGATTGCGATGACTTCCAACTCCACTTTGTTAAGTAAGCAAGAAGGACGCTTAGAAATCGCCACTAAACTATCTTAGTGTGTATTTCTAAACGTCCTTCTTTTTGTTAAACAATTGGGGGAACCCAATTAATATTCACATTAAATAATCTTTTCAGCATGACTTAAAACATCGGCAATTAAAGTCATGACCTGTGGATCCTCCAGATGGTAGATCACGGTCTTCCCCTCGCGCCGTTGTTGTACTAGGTTATATTTGCGCAATAGTTGCAGTTGGTGAGAAACCCCCGATTGTTCCCAATTCAACTTCATACTAATTTCTGATACGCTCATCGAATGCTGGATGAGCAAGTAAAGCAACTGTAATCGCTTGGGATTACCAAGCAGCTTAAATAATTGACTGATCTTGTTCACATTTGGAATATCAGTCGTCCGACGGTTTACCACAATAAATACCACTTACTTTCTTTAAACTCCCTAGTTGTAGCTCGTGAATATTAATAATAAACTGCTTACTTCTATTCTAAACCAAATTATGACCTATTTAAAACAAAAAAAGCAAAAAGTAGGTAAATCTCACCTACTTTTGCTTTAATTTAATATTAAATTAATTATCCGCTAGTAACTAGAGTGAAAGGTGTTGACCAACGAAAATTGTGTATGGACTTTGCAGGTTGTTCTTTGCTGCGATTGTCCGCCAGTTGAGGCCGTGGTAGGCAGCGATCTTTGATAAGTTGTCGCCGCTTTGCACAACGTAGGTGCCCCGGTTAGTGGCCTTCGAAACACTTGGCCGGTAGCTAGTTGACTGAACACTGCTGGTGGCCGTTCCACTAACTTGCAATTGTTGACCAACCCGGATCAAGTTCGGGTTAGCGATGTGGTTGGTAGCCGCAAGGGTTGCGGTCGTCGTGTTAAATTCGTGGGCGATGCCAGAAAGGGTGTCACCGCTCTTCACAGTATAAGTCTTCGCACTGCTTACCTGGTGGCTAGTACTAGTGTTGTTTGTCGTCTTAGCAGTTTCTTGCTTAGTTGACTCTTGCTTAGCAGCAGGAGTTGCAACTTGGTTAGTCGCCTGACGAACAGTTAGTACTTGACCAACCCGGATTAAGTTCGGGTTAGCGATGTGGTTAGTAGTGGCAAGCTTTGCAGTCGTCGTGTTAAATTCGTGGGCGATGCCAGAAAGGGTGTCGCCACGCTTGACGGTGTAAGTCTCAGCAGCCGTGTTAGTAGCGGCCGTTTCTTGCTTAGCAGCACTTGAGTTTGCCTGGTGGTTGTTGCTGGTTGCGGCAGTTTGTGGTTGCCGAACGAGCAAGCGTTGACCAACGTAAATCCGGTTAACGTTGTGGATGTCGTTTAAGGCTGCCAACTTATTAACAGTCGTGCTGAAGTTGTTGGCAATCCGTGACAGGGTATCGCCGCCCTTAACTGTGTAGTAACCAGTGTTGGAAACAGTGTAGTTGGTTGCTGGAGTTTGGGCGTTGTCGTTCCGTTTGTTAACGATTGCCTTGCCTGACAGGGCAACGGCATCCAGTTGGTTCAAGTTGTAGGTTTGAACAAATTTGATCAATGTCCGCGCATAACTAGGGTCAGTAGCGTAACCATCTTGTTGAAGCTTTCTTGCTACTGAAGCATAGTTGGTGTCACCAAGTAAGTTGGCGTAACGACGGTTAACCGCTAGGAAGCGACCGTGGTCCGCAACTGATTCTGAGTTGTTGGCGTACTTCCGGAAGTTGGCGTTAACGTAGACGCTCCGGCCACCGTAAACTTCCCGTGTCCGCATTGTCACAGAGTTACCGTTGTATGACCCCTTAATCCCGAAAAGGTTGTGGGCGCTGGTAGCAAGGCCTGACCGTCCCCAACCACTTTCAACGATTGCTTGGGCGACCGTGATTGATGGCAATACCCGGTATTGGTTCCAGCCATCAATTGCCCCTTGCGCAACACTTTGGATAAATTGTTGTTGGTGAGCGCCGTTGCTGAAGTGGAGTGTGCTTAGGTCAGTGGTTTCTTGTGGGGCTGCTTCATTAGCCTTGGGTGCAGCTGGAGTAGCTTGCTTTTGCGGAGCAGGGGCAGCGGATTCAGCTGCTTGACTATCGCTGGCACTTGCAGCAGTGCTTGCTGATGCAGCGGCACTGTTAGTATCAACAGCGGAAGAAGCGGGAGCGGCAGTGCTGCTATCAGCTGTGCTTTGACTGGTAGCGTCACTGGAAGTAGAAGTGGCATTTGAGTTAGTAGCAACTACTGGTTGTGCTTGTGTCGCGTTATTATCAGCGTGGGCGACAACCCCAGTAGTGGTTAACAATGTAACAGCAGTCAACCCAGCGAACATCCATTTCTTCCCGCTCTTGTACATCTTGAAATGGGTGGATGGGTCAATATTGGTTGGACGATTCATTGGCAGAGACTCCTTTGACTAGTTTAAAATTCTTAAACAGCATACGCTAAAGTGGCTTATTAATCATTTATTAAATTAAAATGCTAAGGAAAAGCAAAAAAGTTTAAGAAGTTCTAAAGATTTTAACTATTAATAACCTAGCATTAAATCCCCCATGCGTCAATTGAAATAAAGTGTAAATTCCCGCGATTGCATTTAAAACGGCTGTTCAGAATATTATAAAGTCAATATTTGGCCGTATTTATTACGGGACTTTATCAATTGAAAAACATTTAAAACAAATGATAAGCCAAACATATATAATTATAGTGCATTTTTACCTGCTGTAAATTGACTTTGAAAATAAACTTCACCACTTGTTCGCTATTTAAGCTATAATAAGGTAGTTTAACGATTTTAATGATAAGGGAGTATTGAAATGGTAGCTAAGTTAAAAGATGTTGCTCAGCTAGCCGGCGTTTCCGTGACGACGGTGTCGCGGGTAATAAATAGTTACGGTTCATTAAGCCAAAAGACAATCGATAAAGTTCATGCGGCAATGCGTGAACTAAATTACCAGCCAAACGCGCTTGCGCGAGCAATGCAGGGAAAGCCATCGAAGTTTATCGGCCTGATCTTTCCTAATTTAACTAACCCATTTTTCGCCGAGCTGGCTAACGAACTCGAACACCAACTGTTCAAACAGGGGTACAAGACGATTATCGCGTCGTCTGCAGAAAACCCGGAGATCGAACACGAATACTTGAGTATGCTCCTGGCCAACCAGGTCGACGGGATCATCTCCAGTTCACACAACCTCGATATTGAAGAATACCACCAGATTAGCGCGCCGATCGTGTCCTTTGACCGGTACTTAGCCGATGACATTCCGATTGTCCAAGCGGATAGTTACCAGGGAGGCCAATTAGCCGCCAAGTACTTGGTCGACCACCAGGTAAAGCGCTTAGCGGTAATTGTGGATGAAGATACCTCTGCTTCCCCAACGATCAACCGGATACAGGGGGCGTTGGACTACCTGACAAAGCAGGGACGGAGTTTTGAACCCTTGGCATTGCAGGATTTGGACTTTGCGGCGACCTTCCCGGGGAAATACGATGGGGTCTTAGCGTCGAATGATGTTCAAGCATTGACCATTTATAACCTCTACCGGCAGGCCGGGCAGATGGTGAATAAGGACTTCTTTATCACCGGCTATGATGGTTCCCAGTTAATTAGACGGATTGCCCCGTTCTTGCCGACGGTCATCCAGCCGATCCCGGCACTCGCCCAGGAACTGATTGCGACCTTGATGAAGCGGGTTGAGTCGCCGAAGGAAAAGGTGACGCCAGCCCTAATCCCAATTAAATTTCACCAACCACAAGCATAAAAAACGCGGTAGACGAGAAATCTTCGTCTGCCGCGTTTTTATTTTTACCAATCCCTGCTAGTCAGCGGGGAGTTTTTAGCGTTATCAATCGTCGCCCGTTAATAATGAGTCGTTACTTGCTTTGCATGAACCGTTGCAGCAATTCGACTTCTTCTGCGGTGGCTGCAGAATTTGATGACTTAATATCATGGATCCGCTCAACAGAGAGGTGGCTACCGAAAGCAACCTCGTTATCGTTTAAGTCTTTTTCACGCTCGAAATTAATCAATTCTTGAGCAAGTTCACTCAAATTGTCCATGAATAAATTCCTCCTTAGTGAATCTATCGTGAATTAATATTTCCCTTATGTCTTATTTTAGATCAAGACACAGAATCTTACCAAAATTTAGTTTAGCACAGTTTGCACTTTATCCCACCATTTAATTCTTAAATTTCACTGTTTGTTCATCGAATTTGACGACAAGCGCGGGATTTTGTGTGATAATCAGAGTATACATTTAAGAGAATGGAGTATTAATGAATTATGAGTTGGAATTGGTTAGGATGGCTGTCATGGGTTTGTGCAGTCCTCTTCTTCTGTTATGTGATCCATTATATCCGGGTGCACCAGTTAATGCTGATTGCGAAGACAAAGAAGGTCTTTGATACCAAGCTAGTCATTCGTTATATCGTCTTGCTGGTAATCTCGCTGCTCTGGCTAGGGGCGATGATGTACTTGACCTTTTTCCGGCCAGTCGACATCAATAACCACCAGGAGACCCGGACGACAACGACTTACCAGGCCCTGCAGATGAGTAATAAAGCTGATGATTACTACTATGTGCTAGCCACCCGGAGTAAGAGTGGTAACCACCCGGTTATTTCATACACATACTGGGCAGGTAATAACAAGTATACGACTAATTCCCGCTTTGGGTCTGTATCTGACGGCCCGCGGATCATTAGTCTGGACGCTAGTGTCCTGCCGTGGGACAAGAAGCAGCTGGCAAAAGAAGACGCCCGGACGGGGAGTGCCTTCGCCGCGGTGATGAATGTCCACTACAAGAATACGGTGATTAACGGACTGGGGTTAAAGGCCAATCACAATGCGGCTACCTACACTTTAATCCGGGTTCCATCATCGGACATGGTTGCGGAACGGTAAAATGAGTCGCAAACAAACAACAGTTAAATTAAAGTGGGTCGCCCTCGCAAGCTTGCTCAATAATACCGGGGCGGCTTTTTTGTGGCCGTTGACGACGATGTACTTGCACAACTACCTCGGTCAGAGCCTGACGACGGCGGGGATGGTCATGCTGGTAATGTCGGTTTCGATGATGAGTGGTAATTACCTTGGGGGATGGCTATTTGACCACTGGAAGCAGTATGAGACGGCCCTCTTAGGGGTTAGTTTATCGACAATTGCCATCTTTTTACTGATCTTTATCCATGGCTGGCCCTGGTATGCGGTCTTGATCACGATCAATAGCTTTGGGGACGGGATCAACGCAACGATCGTCAATTCCTACGGGGCGATGGTTAGCGACCACCCGTCACGCTACGTGTTCAATTATATCTACATGGCATTTAACGTCGGGGTCGTCATCGGGACCCTCCTTGTCGGTGTTCTCTTGCCGATTAGCGTGGTGGTTGTCTTTGCCGTTGCCACAATCTTTTATGTCTTGTTGACGGTTTTGGTAGTCGGAACTTTCAATATTGCTGGTGACGTGATGAAGGATAAGACGGCCGCTAAGCAGGTGCAGAAAGTTCCCGCCCAGTTGCACCGTCGCTGGATAATTCTAATCTGGTTCATCCTCTTAAACTACGCCACCATCCACCTTAGCTACTCGCTGTGGGAGAGTGTGATGGCAGTCCACATGACCAATATGGGCATCCCGTTTTATGCTTACAGTATGCTCTGGACGCTCAACGGGGTGCTGATCATTGTCGGCCAGCCACTGGTTAATAAGCTCAGCCCATACATGCGCTTGTCGACCCAGATTATCATTGGGATTTTTATCTTTGCCTCGTCCTTCTTCTTCCTGATCTTTGCGCGCAGCCTGGTGGCGTTTGCCCTTGACTTCGTCTTGCTGACGATTGGGGAGATGACCAGTTTTGCCGGCCTGCCAGCCTGGATCACCCAGCTGACAAACGTTGATGAGGCCGGTCATTACCAGGGATTGTTGAATATCATGATGTCGATTGGGCGGGCGATCGGGCCCCTGTACGGTGGGTATGTGATCGAACAGGGGAGCTACCCGGACCTCTTCTTGTCCGTCTTTGCGATGATGGTCGTCACCCTGCTGATTGTCTGCGCCTACCTGTGGCACATCCGCCGGGTGCAAAAGCGGCTTAATTTAGATAAATAATACCCAAAATAAACAAGCTATGGTAAAATCACTAATGAAATATGTAAAGCATTAACGTAGAAACAAAGTAGCTGCGTAAGCGACAGGGAGCCAGGGATACTGAGACCTGGCAGCAGTTATGAAACACCTCTACCAGTTGAACGGGTGAAGTTAGTAGCCCGTTTCGGATGACCCGTTATCGTCACGAAGTTAAGATACTTCATGAGGCAGTGGCTGTGAGGTCACTGTAAATAGAGGTGGAACAGTGATTAAAATCGCCCTCTAAGGCTAATGGCCTTAGGGGGCTTTGTTTTTATGCAATGAAAGGGGAATTTCTAAAAATGGATTATCAAAAGCCAAAGGGAACTGCGGATATCTTACCAGGAACGACTAGCCTGTGGGAAAAGGTAGAACAAAACGCGCGGGAAGTCTTTAACCAGTTCGGTTACCGGGGCATCCGGACACCGATGTTTGAAGACTACAATGTTTTCTCCCGCAATGTCGGGGACACGTCAGACATCGTGGAAAAGGAAATGTACGACTTCCATGATAAGGGTGACCGCCACATCGCCTTACGACCAGAAGGGACTGCCGGGGTGGTCCGCGCCTACGTCGAAAACAAGCTCTACGGTCCGGAATATCCAAAGCCATACAAGGTCTACTACATGGGGCCAATGTTCCGCTACGAACGGCCACAATCAGGGCGGCAACGGGAATTTCACCAAATTGGGGTGGAAGCATTAAACAATGAGTCGCCACAAATTGACGTAGAAGTTATCTCGATGGCGATGGCCCTCTTCAAGAAGTTTGGGGTGCCCAATGTTAAGTTAGTCATCAATACCTTAGGGGACAAGCAGGTTCGCGAAGACTACCGTGACGCCCTGATCAACTACTTGAAGCCCCACTACGATGAATTGAGCAAGGACTCCCAGGAGCGGCTTTACAAGAACCCCCTCCGGGTCCTCGATAGTAAGGACGAAGGTGACAAGAAGATTGTCGCTGAAGCACCGTCAATTTTAGACTACCTTGACGATGAATCCCAAGCCTACTTTGATGAAGTGCAAGCCCTGTTAAAGAAGTTGGGGATTGATTACGAGATTGACACCAACATGGTGCGGGGCCTTGACTACTACAACCACACGATTTTTGAAATCATGTCGGATTCACCAGTCTTCGGTGGCGGCTTTACCACTGTCTGTGCTGGTGGACGGTACAACGGCTTGATCAAGCAACTCGGTGGTCCCGAAGAAGGTGGGATCGGCTTTGGAATGGGGGTCGAACGGTTAATGCTCCTGCTCCAGGAAGAAAACCCAGCATTTGCCCCGCAGGACCAATTAGATATCTTCTTTGCGAGTGCTGATGACCAGGGTGACGAAGTGGCCTTCGAACTGCTCAACAAGGTGCGGGAACAAGGAATCGTCGCCGATAAGGATTACAGCGGGATCAAGGTCGGTAAGCAGATTAAGGAAGCCTTCCGCCGTAATGCCAAGTACTTTGCGGTCTTTGGCTCCCGGGAAGCTGAAGAGGGCCAGTTCCAGTTAAAAAACGCGGCCACGAAGGACACGGTCGATGTGCAGGTAGCTGACTTTGCTGCCGATCCGGCTAAGTATCTGAAATAGTAAGTAGCTAGTGGGTTAAAAATATGCAATTAAAAATAGCTCCCAGTATCTGTTAAGGCAGATGTTGGGGGCTATTTATTTAGGATCTTTAATTTTAATCGTCAACGGCGTAAGTGCCCATATCATTAGCGATGACCACCCGTCCGGCATGCTCACTCCCGCTAGCCGTGGTCAAGCCGACCTTATTAAAGGCAAAGGTAACGGTGGCGGTGGCCTTGACGGCGACGCCCATTACTTCGCCGGTATCGGTGTTGATCCCTGACGGCATATCAACGGCGACAACAACGGCATCGGTATCATTGATTGCCGTGATTGCGTCAGCGTAACTCCCCGTGACCGGGCGATCGATCCCGATGCCGAACATCGCATCGACAATCAAGGTTGCTTTCTTGAGCACACTGCGATCAGTAGTTTCTGGAATCTGATAGTATTGGCAAATCTTTTCTTGCACCTGGTGTTCATCAGAAGCGTGCGCAAGGTTGCCGACGTTTAAAATCGTTACCCGGACACCAGCGATGTGGAGGAGGCGGGCAATGTCTAGGCCGTCGCCACCGTTGTTGCCGCTACCGGCAACAACGACCACGTGCTTCAGGTTGAGTGGAAAGGCGTGAAGGATTTCGTCCCGGACAGCCAACGCAGCCCGCTCCATCAAGACGAGGGAGGGGATACCGATTGTGTTGATCGTATATGAGTCGTAGTGGCGCATCTGTTCAGCGGTGATTGCTTTTTCTTCCATATAATAGGACCTCCTTAGATTTTATCTCTAATGTATCACTTTTTGCGGAATGGAGGGGGAGAAAAAAGCCCCTCATTGAGGAGCCGTTGATGTTAGCTTATCGACCATGGGTTCGGAATACGTCCCGTGGCAATAAAGTAGTCGGTGAAGAGGGCGATTAATGGCGAAGAAACGTGGGCGATCTGCTGGCTGGTGGGGGTGGTGATCGTTAGGGATAGATTAACGGTCGGCAGCTCATTTTCGAGGAGGGTTATTTTCCAGCGAAAGTAGTAGCAGGCTTCTTCTGGTAATTGTTCAAGGAGGATGGCGTCTTCGCAAACTGCCGCAAAGTCGAGGCTACGTTGCCGAAGGAGGGGTAAATTATTGCGGAGGTCGGCTGTACTTAGTTGTTCCTGCGCTTGTTGCAGTAGCTTGGGCATGATTGTCATTACTTCTGTTTGTTTTAGTATCATTAGAATTACTCCTTTTTGGGTAGATTTGTTCAAAAATCAGCCCGCGCTGTAAAGCGCGCCAAAACAACGGACCGCAGGAGAAACGAAAAGAAGCATTAGCAGAATAACGGACTAACTTGTGCCAGCCGCCAAGCCCTCGTGGCTTGGCGGCTGGCAATTTTTCCTTTTAAACTGCAACCGGGACTGGCAAAGCTTTTTTTGCCAGTCCCGTTTAATTGTTATATTTGATTATCTTTAAAAATAAATCTGCGAGAATTTCACCCTGGTCCATGTGCTTGAGGACAAAGTTGAGGTGATCGGCCTTCGAATGGGTCTTCGGTGGAGTGTAGGTATCTTGCACGAGGTCCGTTAAATTAACCTGTAATGCATCTGCAATTTTTGCTAAAGAATGAATACTGATGTTTTGGTCACCAGTGCGTTCTATTCGCGAAATAAAATTAACTGATAAACCACTTGCTTCAGCCAGCTTTTCTTGTGTAACCCCTAATCTCTTTCGTGCTACTCTAATATTTTCACCAACGTTAGTGATAATCAGCCACCTTCTTTCTATCTAAAGGTAACTGAAAATTTTAATTTATATAATGCAATATATAAACAGTTTAAACTACCAATTAAAATGAATATAGAAATATGTGCAGATAGTAATTGGATATCAGCTGATAGCAGCAAAGTGTCTTAACTTGCAAAATAAATTTTTTATTGCGGATTACGAAAACTGATTAAGGAAGTGTTTTTGACTGGAACTACTTGATAAATAACAAAAATAATAAATTGACAAGTGTGCATATAGTGATATTTTTAAAAAGGATTTTTGTAACTTTATTTAGGGAGATAAGCTTAATAACTATCTAGGGGGAATTTTAAAATGAATAAAATGCACAAGCAAGCTTTAACCACTTCTGCTGTCCTTGCAGGGGTATTGATCGGGGCTGGCACCACGGAGACGGCGCATGCCGATGAGGCCGTTAGTGATCAACAACAAGCAACGGTATCGCCGGAAGGGCAGTATGCGAATGAGCAAAGCAGTGCGCAGCAACAGTTAGCCAGCTTGCAACAGCAAAACCAGGCCAAGGAAAACGACCTGCGCCAACAAAATACGCAAGCTAATGATAAGGACGCAGCAACGGTCCAGCAAAAGGTCACGACAATTAATGAGCGGGTAGCGAGTGCGAATAAGGCTGACCAGGACAAGGTTAACCAGCAGGTAGCGCAGAAACAAGCCACCGTGACGGCAGGGGCAAATGAGCAGATTAAAGCGGAAAATACTGCTTACCAGCAAAGCAAGCAAAAGCAGCTATCGGCAAATGACCAGGCGGTGAAAGCACAAGAAGCAAGTTATAGCCAGGCCTTAGCCAATGCCGCCAAGATGATCGTAACGCCTGCCCAAAAGGCCGCCCAAGTTTCCGCTGCCCAAGCCGACCAAAAGAAGGCTGAACAAGGCGTTACTGACCAGTTCAACCATACGATCGCTTCGGCTAAGACTGCCCATGACACCGCCGTGAGCCAAGCTACAACTAAGCGTGACCAAGACAACCAACACGCTGATGCCTTGAAGCAACAAGACTTAAAGAACCAACAAGCTCAAAACGCTAAGGCCTTGGCTGCGGCTAAGCAAGCTTACGACCAAGCTGTTGCTAACGCGCCCCGGATTAACACCGCCGTTAAGCCCGCTACACCGGCGGGGGGAGATCAATTGACCTCATATGGAAAGGGATTATCTCAAGACACCGACACCGGTGACAATGGCCAATCAATGCACCCAGAAGTATCACTTGGAACTTGGTACAACACGGCTTCAGATCTGGACCTTTTTAAGGACAAGACGAATTTAGTCACTGACGAAAACCAACTGCCATTAGACTTTAAGCTCGGGCTCTTAGCCTATGACCCAGCTCAAGATCATTCTGAAAAGATCAATGGCGACTTAACTAACGAGCAAAAGCAACGCCTTAACGACCTTTCCAACCAATGGATGAACGACATGCGTCACCGCGTTTGGGAACAAATGAAGATCCAAAACACGATGGCTGACGCACATGTCGATGGTTACTCCAGTTTAATCGACCCAATGGAAGCCATGACTGTTGGTGAAATGGCACCAAAGAGCCAATTGCAAGACTTGATTACACCAAAGAACTATTGGAATCACGTATCAACGCTAATTGGTACTACCCGTGAACAGCACCACAACCATTACGAACACTCCATGGAAAATGCCAAGGATGGTGCAGGATACGACGATGACGGTGGAAGCTTCTATGACGAAATTCGTATGTTTAGCGGACAAGATAGTGCAGCCATGACGTGGGACGCGCCTATAATTGATGCCGCCGGAGAAAACTTATACACCGTCGAAGGTAATACCATGCTTGAAATGGAAGTCAACCTCTACAACCGGATGCAATCCATGCTCTGGGGTGAATTCTACTCCAGCTTCTCTAAAAATGACCAAGCACCGCACCTTGGCGGTCACCTTGCAAACGTCATTAACCCGCACTTTAAGCTCGTTGGCATGGCCTTCCAAAACGCTAAGACCGACCCCGACTTCTTCGTCGAAAACACTGGGTCGGACAACCAAAACGAAACCTTCTACTATATTACCTGGGACTTCGCTGGTGACTACGAAGATTACACCACTAAGGAATACGAGGATACCTTTGCACAAGACGATGAATTTTTCCCCGAATGGGAAAAGGGGCTTGTTAATACTGGTGTCATTGCAAAAATTAAGTCAACGCAAACCCCAAGCTACAAGCCGGACTTAAATGCACCGGCCGTTAAGCAGGCGCAAGCCCACGTCGATCAGGTTAAGGCTGATGGTCAAAAGGCGGTTGACACGATCAACGCGAAGGATTACCACGCCGATATCCTCGCGACGTACGACGCTACGATCAAGCGGGTCAACGACGAATACACGAAGCAGGTTAATGCCGCTACTAAGGACCGCGACACGCAATTACAAACAATCAAGGACCAGTTTGCTAAGAAGATCGCTGACATCAAGGCCCAGCCAGAGTCGCTTGCTGCCTTGGAGCAACAACTTTCTGCTAAGTTGGCAGCAGTGAAGGCAGACGGCCAGGCTAAGCTCAACGCCTTGCAGACGGCGCACGATGCAAAATTGGCCGCAATCAATAAGGCGGCCGCAGACGAAGTCGCAGCATTTAAGGCGCAGCTTGAACAGGCAGCCCAGGGTGCTAATGACCACCGGCAAGCAGAAGCAAAGACGCAAATTGCTAAGTTGACCGCTGATCATGATGTATTCGTTAAGGCGAATAACGATAAGTTAGCCGCACTGCTAGCTAGTGATCGCGCCGCTTATGATCAGTTGAAGAATAAGCTAGATGCCGACTTAGCGGCATTGCACACAAAGCTATTCCCTCAACAGGCTGGTGTCGCTAAGAATGGGCAGGCAGTGGTTAGCGGGAAGACCAATACGTTAGTGTTAACGGAAAATGGCATGGCCACTAGCAAGGGCGCCACGGCGGTATTGCCGATTCACCGCAGTCAGGGCACAACTAGTGACGGCGCTGTAAAGCAGGCTCGCCTGCCACAGACGGGGAGCAGCACATCCGCCGCCGCACTAGCACTCGGTGCAGTTTCAGCAATGTTTGGCCTTGGTTTGATGAAGAAACGGGAGTATTAAATTGATAAGGATGCTGTGAAGAGCAGCATCTTTTTTATGGTTAACAAAAAGGAGAGTTTATGAATAATAAAGTTACTCAAGCTTTAATAAATAATGAAGAAATTAGCTGGGTTATACAAGTGATAGAATTATTTAATAAAGCTTGGATTCAAAAGCAAATGTTAAAAATAATGCTGTTAGTATTAATTGAAATAATAATCTTATTAATTATTTATATTGTAAAATTGGATGTCTTAATAACAATAATAGGGATGGTTCTTTTAGGAGCTATGTACTATCTAATAGGGGCTAAAGTTTTTTCGAATAAAGAATATGTTCTTGAGGAAGAACTATTAGTTCAAAAACTACAGAAATCCGTAAAATGTTATGCTTTATACAATAATTTATCACCCTACACAGCATTTTTAATAGCATATGGTTTAGAATATCTGATTAATGAAAAGAAGAACAAACAAGAAAATTACTGGAAATATATAGTACCGGCAACGCCTTTGTTGACCTTATGTACTAACCTATTTGTTTCAAATATCAGTAATACTGGGTACGCATTAGGAGTTGCAATGACTGTGATAATCGTTATTATTAATTACTTTTATAGTAATCGGCCTAATCAGAAACTTAAATCGTACAAAATAATTTCACAATGTCTCTTAGATTATGCTATTGTAAGGAGTGATGCAAAACGATTAGGGAGCAATTAAATGAAAAAATTAGCATTAGGGATTGCGATCCCGCTAGCAGCTTTGACGCTAGCGGCTTGTGGCAATCGGAATAGTCAGCAAAATAATTCACAGACTAGCGTCAGCAGTTCGCAGGTCGCCACTTCGGGGAGTACGGCTGACCAGAATCAGGCAGCGGGGAATTTAAGCAGTCTTGACGCTGACAAGCTAACGCCATCACAGACGGCGGCCCTTGTTCTTTACTATGGGGATGCGCATATGCCGGGTGCCGACAGCAATGATTACTCTGCCAACATGGCGAAGAGCGGACAGGGCGCGACCGTTAAGATTTACGAAAAAGATAGTGTGCCGAAGGGGGATGGGCCGCTGTATAAGACCTATCCTGATGGGGCGGAATTATTGTATTCAGTTAAGCTTACCGGCGACTCGAGTAATAAGGGTGACCGCCTAAACTCAATTTACTACACGATTGCTGGCGATAAGATTTACTTTGCCGATAGTGATGCCGGAATCCGGGCTGACGGGGTAACGCCTGCTGAAATGGTCGCCTACGCAAAGGAGCATCATGGCGTAAGCCGGGTCAACAATGTGGCGCAAAACACCAAGATTATTGATTTGCGGGGAGAAACCTCGGCTAATTCATCTTCAGCAAGCAATCACAGCAGCCAAAATTTAACTACCCAGCAGTTGGGGACGCTGGTCGCCTTATATAAGGCCCCGGACTGGTTTAAACGGGGTATTGATGGTGGCCTTTACTATGAGGATTCTGCCGACAGTGACTTCGGAGATCTCCAGGGTTATAGCTATATTACGGCCAACGGGGACCCGACGAGCTTTATCTACTTTAAGCGCAACGGTAATGACGTCACGGTAAAGATGGTTGAGCCGCAAGGAGATCAGTCGGTAGCGGAAGCCCCGGTAGTTACCAAGCACATTACGGTTTCGGGGCTGATTCGTGACTACTACACCAGCCAGGCACAAAAAGATGAAGTGAACGGCTACGCGAATAAGTTGAAGCCGGAATCGGCCTACCGCGAGTCGATTGCAAATAATGATTAAAATAAAATAATTGGAGCTCAGTTGGCTAGCTGAGCTTTTTTGTGGTCAAAAAAGTGCATTTTGCGTCTTTTTACGTATATATCTATTAGGAGGTGCAAAATGCCAAATCAGAAATTATTAGCACAAGCGCGACGGAGCTGGGAAGAAGCGGGGTTAGCCAACGACTTTGTTTTCAATAAGGTGATGTTGGATAAGCGGATCACCCTGGAAGTGTTGCGGCGAGTTCTGCCGACCTTGCATATCAAACGGGTCAAGCAGGTAGTCAGCCAGCAGGAATTCACCAGTAGTCATGACGCCAAGGGAGTGCGGCTGGATATCTATGTTGAAGATGACCAGCATAATCGCTTTGACATTGAGATGCAAGTAGTCGATAAACATAATTTGCCGCAGCGAATCCGCTTTTACCACGCGAACCTTGCGATGGACTGTTATGAAAAGGGGCAAAATTACGCAACGGCGGATAATTCTTACGTGATCTTCTTCTGTTGTTTTGACCCCTTTGGCTTCGGTGACCAAGAGTATCAGATTGAACGACGAATTAAAGACCACCCTGACGCCGTATACGCTGATGGGGAACAAACGCTAGTGTTTGACGTGACTAGCTTGCGCCAGGAAGTGAACCCTAAGTTGCAACAATTTCTCGACGTGATTGCGAACCGCCAAGTTGGTGACGACGACGATTTTATCGTACAATTAGAGAAGAGAATCACCTTCGTTAAGCAAAATCGGAAATGGAGGAGAGAATATATGCAACGGTCATTGTACGAGATGGATATTGAGAATAGCATTGCGTTGGCAAAGGAGCAGGGATTGAGTCAAGGTAAGGCAGCTGGAATTAAAGAAGGCTTGAGTCAAGGTAAAGATGAAGAACGGGTAGCGATGGTTCGTGGTCTGCTTGACATAGGGCAGCAACACGACCAGATAATCAATTTTCTTGTTAAGACTCGTAACCTTACAACTAAACAAGCAGAAAGTTATTATCAAGCTGCAATAAAGTAACCCCTTCGGAAATGGAGGAGAGAATATATGCAACGGTCATTGTACGAGATGGATATTGAAAATAGTATTGCGTTGGCAAAGGAGCAGGGGTTGAGCCAAGGTAAGGCTGCAGGGATTAAGGAAGGGCGAGCAGCTGGGATCGAAGAAGGCTTGAGTCAAGGTAAAGCAGAAGAAAGAACTCGTGGGATCCATAATCTAATCTATTCCCTTGAACGGCTTGGGACATCCAAAGCAACTATTAAGCAAAATCTGATGGAACTGTATCAACTCTCCAGTAAAGAAGCCGAATCTTATCTCGCTGATAAGTAACGAAGCCTTCGTTAAGCAAAATCGGAAATGGAGAAAAGTCCCGAGAAGAAGTAATTAACTTAATTTCATGAGGTTGAGTAGTGGCTCAACCTCTTTGTTGTTTAAAAGTATTTTGGTTGCGGATACTTTGTACTTTCCTAATTGAAAAATTTTAGTGCATTTTGCGTCTTTTTACGTATATATCTATTAGGAGGTGCAAAATGCCAAATTCAAAATTATTAGCACAGGCGCGACGGAGCTGGGAAGAAGCGGGATTGGCCAATGACTTTGTTTTCAATAAGGTGATGCTGGATAAGCGGATCACCCTGGAAGTGTTGCGCCGGGTCCTGCCAGCCTTGCATATTAAACGAGTTAAGCAGGTAGTCAGTCAGCAGGAATTCACCAGTGGCCACGACGCTAAGGGAGTACGATTGGATATCTACGTTGAGGACGACCAGCATAATCGTTACGACATTGAGATGCAGGGAGCGAACCAGAAGTAGCTTGCTACTTCGTCTGTGAGCCCCCGCAAGGATGGCTAGGCGTTCTGAGTGCTGATTTATCAGCGCTCAGAATCCAGCCAGCTACTGCGGTAGTCGACAAGCATAATTTGCCGCAGCGGATCCGTTTTTACCATGCAAATTTAGCGATGGACTGTTATGAAAAGGGGCAAAATTACGCAACCGCGGATAATTCTTACGTGATCTTCTTCTGTTGTTTTGATCCCTTTGGCTTCGGTGACCAAGAGTACCAGATTGAACGGCTAATTAAGGGCCACCCTGACACGGCGTACGTGGACGGAGAACAAACCCTGGTGTTTGACGTGACTAGCCTGCGCCAGGAAGTAAATCCCAAGCTGCAACAATTTCTCGACGTGATTGCGAACCGCCAAGTTGGTGACGACGACGATTTTATCGTACAATTAGAGAAGAGAATCACCTTCGTTAAGCAAAATCGGAAATGGAGGAGAGAATATATGCAACGATCATTGTACGAGATGGATATTGAGAACAGTATTGCGTTGGCTAAGGAGCAGGGATTGAGTCAAGGTAAAGCAGAAGAAAGAACACGCGGGATCCATAACCTAATCTATTCTCTTGAGCGGCTTGGAACACCCAAAGCGACTATTAAGCAAAATCTGATGGAACTGTATCAACTTTCCAGTAAAGAAGCCGAATTTTTTCTCACTGATAAGTAACAAAGCCTTCATTACAAGCAAAATCGGAAATGGAGGAGAGAGTATATGCAACGGTCATTGTACGAGATGGATATTGAAAATAGTATTGCGTTGGCAAAGGAGCAAGGGTTGAGCCAAGGATTAGAAAAGGGGCTGAGCCAAGGTAAGGCTGCTGGAATTAAAGAAGGCTTAACCGGGGATTAGAAAAAGGACTAAGCCAAGGTGAAGCCAAAAAAGAACGGCAAATAATTCAAAAGCTAATCAATGGCGGGAAATCCCGCGAAGAAGTAATTAACTTTATGGAACAAATCCTTGATCTTTCACCAGTCCAAGCCGAGGAATACTATCAAAAATTAACTCGCTAACGCCTCTCTTGGTTAAGGCCAGAAATGAATCGCAAAATTGGCTTACGCAAAGCCGTATCAAGTCACAGAACCGATAACTGAAAAGCGGGTCAAATCAGCCCCGCTTTTTCTTCTTCCATGCTAAAATGGTTAAAAATATTTAATTAGGTGTTGCTAATGAAAGTTTGCATTAAATGTAATACGATCAATGACGATAACGAAGAATATTGTACTAACTGCGGCGCCAAATTACCGATGCCAATGCTGGCGATTGTCTGTCCTAATTGCGGTAAAGTGAACGCCCTGGGGACGACGGAATGCCCGATTTGTCATCATAAACTAACCGGGATTCGCCCCAAAAAAGTGATGCCCAGCGTTAAACCGCCGAAACAAAATAAAAAATTGCTTCGCTTTTTAGCAGTTTTCTTTGGCCTGCTTGGCGTGGTAATCTTTATTTTCCTTAGTCAACGTTACACGAGTGCCTACAACTATACCGAATACATGGGAGTTAAGCTGGTCTACTACGATCAGGATTTGCACTCCCAGGCACAAGCTTACTATGTGATTAAGGGTGGACATAAGCAACCGCCCAAAGATAAGCCCTTCACCCTAGACGTGGCATATCTTGGCAATCAGAAAAGTGATCAGAAGAAGTTTGGCAGTTGTAGTTCACGAAAACTAGCTAAGCTGTACGATACCCACCGGCACTACAAGTTGCACGTACAGGCAAAGGCGACTGAGTTTAGTGGGCCGCTACAAACGGTAATTAGTGTGAAGCAGACGGTACTGCTGTCGAACGGTAAAACGCCCATCTCCGGGCTAGAGGGTCACTATCCGGTAAAAGTGGCGACAAAGCCGGCGATTAAATATATTAAAATCCTAGAAATTGTCCCCAATTCACTATAATAAAAAGGAGGCTGACCTTTGCAGCCGAAAAGCGTTAAATCCGCCTTTCGCTAGTGCAAAGCCAGTCTCCTTTTATTTATTATGAATGATAATTTCCTGTTCAAACCAGTGGTTATTTGACTTGTAGTTATGCTGGATGAACGGGTATTTTGCGAGCAGGATCCGCAATGTCCGTAAGCCGAGCGAGTGCTTTTGCGTGGTCAGCCCCTTGAACTTCCCACTTACCTTTGCGGCAGCGATTTGTTCTTCAGTTGTCGAATTACCAATCACGATATATTGGTTGTGGTCTTGGTTGAAGAAGGTAAAGTTGATCTTCCCGCCGGCGGCTTTGTCAGCGGCATTGATGGCGTTATCGAACAGGATAGAAATAATCCTGATTGCATCTAAAACATCGACTTTCGATGACAGGGTAATTGGGTCGACAACCTCGACTTCGACTGCGATATCCTTGTCAATCGCGGTGATGACCTTACTGTAAACCAGACTCTTAATCTCAAGGTCGTTGATATTAGCAAGGTGACTTAGGACGGCCGTCCGTTCCTCAAGGTCGTTACTCGTCGCCATGATCGTGCGGTCGTAAATTGAACGAACCTCGTCAATCTTGCCTTCTTCAATCGCACCGCCGAGACTCGTCAGGATGTTTTTGTAATCGTGACGGAAACGACGAAGGTCATCGAACATCTCTTCAATATGGCTAGTATATGTCTGCAGGTTCTTTAATTCCGTCTCCTGACTGATCACTAACGCCTGGTATTGGAAGTACTTCGTCGTGTAACGGATCGTCAGTGTCATCACTAGGGCATAGGCGAAGATTAGGGCGATATAGATCAGCGAAGGGACGAGGGCTGAACCACCCATCCCAGCGTATTTGAAAATTTCAAAGCTAAACATGAAGAGGTTGAAAACCCAGGTGAGGACTGGTGCCTGCTCGGCTACCACTTGGACAAACTTGGCAACTGCTGCCTGGGTCTTCGTGATGATCCAGTAGGCGATTGCAAATTCAATTAGGGTAATCGGGACCGCCATTAACGCTCTGATGATAAATGCCTTCGTCGGGGCGATAACTGAGATGAAGCTCCCGATCAGCGTCCCAACCAGGCCGGTCGTTAAGTACAACATCAGGCACGCGAAAATATAGTAGGTCACTAACGCGGTGATTGAGACATTTCGCCGTGAAACAAAGTAGTATACCAACACCGTCAGCCCGACGATTTCAATAAGTTCGGCACCGAGCGACGGGGTCAGCAAGAGCCAGGCGACGATGTAAACGAAGTATAACCACAGCGGCACTTTGATCTTACTCGTCCGCTCGAAAAGCTTGACGTGCAGAAAGGCAACAAGACTCCACTGAATCCAGAACGCATAAATATACATTGCGAGTGACGGGTAGGTACTCGACGGATTCAGGAGGATTGGAATATTTGTTGAAATAAATTGCATATTAATCTCCCAATGAACTCTTTATAACTATACTAGAATAGCATTGGTGATTAATAAATGAAAGGGTTTTATCAGCTATTAATTAACTTTGTGAGTTCCTTAATATGCCGTCGTGAAACCGGACATGTGAGGCCGTTGCGGAATTCAGCGGTGTGGTCAAGCCGGTTGACGTTTCTGACCTGTTGCGGATTTACCAGGTAGCTCCGGTGTGTCCGGAAAAAGCGCCCGTCAGCGTTTTCCAATTCCCGTAGGTTATAGTTGATCTGGATATGCTGGTTGTCATTTGTCACCATCACGCACGAATGGGAGTTGTAGTGGTTGGCCTCAAAGTAGCAGATGTGGCTTAGCGGAATCTTCGCCTCTTCGGTGTAGACCTTGTAGGTGAAGAAGTCCTGACTCTTCGCGGCGGATAATTGTTCTTTGATGCAGATGAAGTCATCAAGGAGCTCCTGGTAGACGTTTCCACGGTCTTTGGCGATGAAGTCAAGCGCCTCCACCCGGTACTTATAAGTCGTGTAGACAAATTCATCGTGGACGGTGACGAAAATAATTGAGGCTAGCTGGTCGTACTTCCGGATTGTCTGGCTGAAATTAAGGCCCGCCCGTTTGTAGCCGTTAATTTCTAAGTCAAGAATGAAGACATTCTCTTCACTGGCCAGCGGTAAGGCAAGCTTTAGCTGGTCAGTTGACTGGAACGCATGGATTTGCAAATTATCGATATGTATTTCCCGGGAAATTTGTAAAACATAGGATTTTAAATGTGCCAATTGACTTGGGTCGTCTTCAAGCAGGTAGACATTCAAAATTATTACCTCCCCTAACTATGTTAATTAGAATATATCATAGCTAGGTCTACTAACTATTATTCAGATGAATGAATACCTAAAATTGATGGTTGAAACTGAAAAACAAAACGTAATTTTTCAGTTTCCGGTTTAGTTTTCAGTTTGGGTAGGGAAAATTAAGAAAATTGCAAATAAATCTTTAAGTTCACAAGGGAGTAAGCGTATACTTCAAAATTGAAAAGGAAGATTAATTTAACAAATCGGGGGATTTGCAAAGTTAATGTTCTTTAAGAAAATATTTCGAACGTTATTTTGGGGAGGATACGTTTAATGATGAAAGAACATAAGAAGCTATACAAAGCTGGTAAGAACTGGATCGCCGCAACGATCGTTGTTGCAGCAATGGGGGGGGTAACAGCCAGCCAGCTGGATGCCTCAGCTGATACGGTTCATGTAGGTTCGACTGATGTAGTAAGTAACGGGGAAAATAAGCAGACAGCCTACCAACAAAAGGCTGCCCAAAATAAGCAGCAATTAGCCAGCGTGGCTAGTGACAATGCTGCTAAGGAACAAGCAGCGGCTGATTCATACGCTAGTGCTAATGCGGCAAATAAAGAAGCCACTGATAGCAAGGTTGCTGCTATCCAGCAACAGCAAGCGGCACTGAAGAAGGAAAACGCTGCTAAGATTGCTGCGGCTTCTGCAGCGATGAATTCAACGATCGCCGCCCAGACATCAGCAATCAATGCCCAGGCAAGCGAGGCAACTGCTAGCCAAGCAGCTGCGAACGCTAATGATGAAGCGGCAATGCGGTCTGCTAATGCGGCGAAGATGGCACAAACAGAGGCCCAGGCAAGCGAAGTCGCCGCAAATGTGGCCCAGGAAATCGCTGATGCCAAGTCAGAGTTTGCCACCACAACGGCAGCCCAACAGGCAAGCCGGGATGAAGCAATTAAGGCTGCCAATGATGCCTATGACAACGGCGTTAAGAAAGAAAACGAGAGCTACGCCACCAAGCGGGCCGCAATCGCTAAGGACATTACGGCAGCGAAGGACGCTGTTGATGTTGCCCAAAAAGATGCTGATGATCATGCGGTGACAACGATTGTGATGGGGAAGAAGTCACAAGTTAAACCGACGGATTTTGCGGAATATATTAACGGGCCTTGGGACAAAGCACGATGGAATAAGAAAGAATACTTTGATACAATGGCTGGAGAGTACACAGGGTTTGATTTGCATCGAACCGTGTTCGATAGCGAAATCGATTTCAGTCACGCACCACATAATGTTGATGAAATGGTCACTGATTTCAAGCCGGGTTTAATCATTTATGATGCTTGGAATGATAACTCCGAAGCTGTCTCTAAGGATGGCTTGAACGAGGAGCAACGGAATATCCTGCGGGCATTTATGACCAGCTGGACTAACGGCTTCCGCGACTACATTTATCATCACGACCCAGCTATTTGGGACAAAGCAAATAATAATAAAGATTACAAAACAAATGCATTGCAACAAATTCGGCAAACTGATAAAACTATTAAAATAGGTGAAGAAGTAGGACACGAACGTGAGCAGGCTGGTCTTAATAATCACACGCATTCCATTGAAAATGGTGTCATGTATTCACATAACTTTGAAAATGCCATGGGGAAAGAAATGGCAAGCGCCTCTGATACTGCTGCGAGCGAATTTAATAAACAAAGTTGGGGATATAAGACAGCACACCCAATAATGATTTGTGCTGGTGATAGCAATGCCATTGGTGAAAACTTAATGACGATGTCAGCACAAAAACCAACAATTTTATCTTACCTTGTTAATGCATATAACATGATGCAATCTATGTACTATGGCGAAATTTTCAATGACACGCCAGGAAGCATTAACATTGGTGGTCATACCGCAAATGTATTACGAGGGAACGCCAATCTAGTTGCCATTGGTTTTCAAAAGTTAACGAAAGACACATACAGGGAATATGGTGTTAATGGACTTGAAGTTCCTACTTATGCAGTAACATTTGATTTCGCTCAAGACACGCCTTACGTATTAGGTGATGGTGGCTACATGTCACCAGAAACAATCGAAAAGGATGGCGCAACTGAAGCAATTCAACTGATGAAGGAATGCCACAAGATTGCCGGTAATGACCTTCCGCAAAATCAGCAGCTTGAGGATGCTAAAAATGTCGAGCGCTATGGGATTGGCTGGCATAAGAAGATTACCGTTCCTAAGCAATATGCCGATGCATTGACGAATGCGAAGGATCATCTGACCGCTGTTCATAAGACGGATAAAGCAAATAACAGCGACCACCAAATCATCTTGACGACCTTGGCTGAAAATAAGGCGAACGCGATTGAGACCGCTAAGCAGACATTTGAACAAGCTACTGAAGCAGCGGCCAAGACACGGGATAACAAGATTAAGACCGCTAACAGCAAGTTAATTGACGTAAATGCGGTGAAGAAACAGCTCGACGCCAACTATGCTCAGCTTGTTAAGGACGACCAGGCTAAGATTGCGGCCATTGAAACGAAGCGGCAAAATGATATTAAGGCTGCTAGCCAAGCGGCTCATGATACCTATGACGCAACGGTTAAGCGCTTAGGGATTGATGACAGCGCGGCACAAGCAAAGATCGATGGCCTTTTGAAGAACCATGAAGACTTTGTTAAGAAGAACGCCGATGCACTTGCTCAGTTGAAGGCCGCAGATACGAAGGCCTACAATGACCTCAAGGCACGGTTAGATGCTGAATTAGCAGCATTGTTGCCAAAGAAGGGGCAGTCTGCTCATCAGGCAGCCGTCGACCGGGCTAAGCAAGAAGTTGCTCAAGCGGAAAAGGATTACCGCCAGCACGCGGATGCTTTTGCTAAGCAGCAACAGGTCGTTAATGAAAAGCGGGCTGCGCTTGAAAGTGTCAAGAAGGAGATTGCGACAACTCCAATGTGGAGTGCTAGTCAAGCACAGCAATTGGCCGCCTTTGTGGCACAATACGGTAAGCAAAACGACCTGAAGTTCTACCAATATGACGGCAAGACGTCCTTCAGCTTGGGTGATAATTACCCTAACTTCAATTCGTTGCATGTTAAGGGGAACAGTAGCGCTACTATTGGGATGAGCACGAATGGCGCCGGAAACTACGATTACAATGTCGTAGCGGTCTTTAACCACACGCCAACTAACAGCAAGCAGTTCATTGAGTGGCACGATACTTACTTCTTTGCCTTCCATAACGGACAGCCGGTTGTCCTCGTTGATTACTCAACGAATGGGAAGCCAGCACTGGTTGATGTTTCACAAGTAACAAGTAAGTACAGTGGACGCTTAAACGCCTTCCAAAATGAATTCGCGGCCTTGGTTGGCAAGGTGCAAAATGCAAATAAGGAAAAGCTTCAACAGGCCCAAGCTGACTTCGATAACGCAAACAGCAAGTTAGCAGAGCTCACCACGGGTAAGGACAATGCGGCCCAAGCCTTGCAAGATGCCCAGGCGGAATTAGCAGCGGTTAATGGGGACAGAACCGCGGGCAGCCATCGCATGGCAGATGTAGTCAACGGGAAGACGAATGTCATGACGCTGCAGGGCCACGGTGCCAGTGCCTCTGTAAGCCTTGCAGATAGCAAGCAAGCAACGGGGACAAGCAGCCAGTCGTCACTGCCACAAACCGGTAACAAGGAATCTGCAGCAGCCTTAGCATTAGGCGCAGTTTCCGCAATGTTTGGCCTCGGCTTGATGAAGAAGCGTGAATACTAATTCGGTAATGTAGTAGATGGCAGTTACTGGGAAAGGGTGACTGCCATTTTGTTTGGGGGAGATTTAACAATGAAAAAATTTTTAGTAACAGTAGCATCAATCACGGTGGCGTTGTCATTAGCCGCTTGTGGAAATTCGACAAGTTCCAGCAGCCATAAGAGTGCGGTCAGCTCAAGCAAAGTTCACCACAAAAAGACGCATAAGAAGTCTTCAAGCAGTTCGGTGAAGGAGTCTTCTTCATCGGCAAGCAGCCAGAGTGAAACGAGCTATGCGAGCCAAGCAAATAATGCAACGGCGCCGACGCAAACGACTACCACGAATAGTGGCAACACTGGCAGTGGCGCAGATAATGGCAACGTGGGAGCAAATAGTGGGTCGACGGATGCACAGGGGAATGTCCACCACATTACGATGTCATCGCAGACAGCAGACGGTTATCAGTTAGGGACTGATGAAGTGACTGGCCCAGATGGAGTAACGCGGACATACGAATTTACGAAGAAAATTGAATAGTCAAAAGGACGTGATCATAGTGGTCACGTCCTTTTTGATACCGGATAAATTTGCAAATTGGTCGGGTGGTCAGATTGCTATTTTGCTAATTCTTGGTAGTATTTCTCGGCTTGGGCTGGTGAAAGCTCGAGGATTTGCTCCATAAAGTTAATTACTTCTTCGCGGGACTTTCCGCCATTGATTAGCTTTTGAATTATTTGCCGTTCAGTCTTAGCTTTACCTTGACTCAAGCCTTCCTTAATTCCGGCCGCTTTACCTTGGCTTAAGCCTTCTTCAATCCCAGCTGCTCGACCTTCTTCGATACCGGCCGCCTTACCTTGACTCAGCCCCTTTTCTAATCCTTGACTCAACCCTTGTTCTAACCCTTGCTCCTTAGCCAACGCAATGCTATTTTCAATATCCATCTCGTACAATGATCGTTGCATATACTCTCTCCTCCATTTCCGGTTTTGCTTAACGAAGGTGATTCTCTTCTCTAATTGTACGATAAAATCGTCGTCGTCACCAACTTGGCGGTTCGCAATTACGTCGAGGAATTGCTGCAGCTTTGGATTTACTTCCTGGCGTAGGCTAGTCACATCAAACACCAGCGTTTGCTCCCCGTCTGCATACGCCGTGTCAGGGTGGCCCTTAATTAGCCGTTCAATCTGGTACTCTTGCTCCCCGCAACCAAAGGGGTCGAAGCAACAGAAGAAGATCACGTAGGAACTATCCGCCGTCGCGTAATTCTGCCCCTTTTCATAACAGTCCATCGCTAAATTTGCATGATAAAAGCGGATCCTTTGTGGCAAGTTATGCTTGTCGACCACTTGCATCTCAATGTCGTAACGGTTCCGCTGGTCGTCCTCAACATAGATATCCAGTCGCACTCCTTTAGCGTCGTGGCTACTGGTGAACTCCTGCTGGCTAACTACTTGCTTAACCCACTTGATATTTAAATCAGGTAAAACTCGCCGCAACACTTCCAGGGTAATCCGCTTATCCAACATCACCTTATTGAAGACAAAGTCATTGGCCAACCCCGCTTCTTCCCAGCTCCGTCGCGCTTGTGCTAATAATTTTGAATTTGGCATTTTGCACCTCCTAATAGATATATACGTAAAAAAAGCGCAAATGCACTAAAATTTTCGCAATTTAGGAAAGTACGGAGCATCCTAAAATATCTTTAAACAACAAAGAGGTTGAGCCACTACTCAACCTCATGAAATTAAGTTAATTACTTCTTCTCGGGACTTACTCTATTTCCAGCTCTACTTAACGAAAGATCTATTACTTATCAGTAAGATAAGACTCGGCTTCCTCACTGGAGAGTCTATACAGTTCCATCAGATTTTGTTTAATAGTCGTTTGGGGTGTCCCAAGCCGTTCAAGAGAATAAATTAGATTATGGATCCCACGAGTTCTTTCTTCTGCTTTACCTTGACTCAACCCTTTTTCTAGTCCTTCTTCCTTAGCCAACGCAATACTATTTTCAATATCCATCTCGTACAATGATCGTTGCATATATTCTCTCCTCCATTTCCGGTTTTGCTTAACGAAGGTGATTCTCTTCTCTAATTGTACGATAAAATCGTCGCCGTCACCAACTTGACGGTTCGCAATTACGTCGAGAAACTGCTGCAGCTTAGAGTTCACTTCCTGGCGTAGGCTAGTCACGTCAAATACCAGGGTTTGCTCCCCGTCTGCGTATGTGGCCTCAGGATGGCCTTTAATCGACCGCTCAATCTGGTACTCTTGCTCCCCGCAGCCAAAGGGGTCAAAACAACAGAAGAAGATCACATAGGAATTATCCGCCGTCGCGTAATTCTGGCCCTTTTCATAACAATCCATCGCAAGGTTCGCATGGTAAAAACGAATACGCTGCGGCAAATTATGCTTATCTACTACTTGCATCTCAATGTCGTAACGATTATGTTGGTCATCCTCGACATAGATATCCAGCCGTACTCCCTTGGCGTCATGGCTACTGGTGAACTCCTGCTGGCTAACTACCTGCTTAACCCGTTTGATATGCAAGGTCGGCAGGACTCGCCGCAGGACCTCCAGGGTGATCCGTTTATCAAGCATCACCTTATTGAAAACAAAGTCATTGGCTAACCCGGCCTCTTCCCAGCTCCGTCGCGCCTGTGCTAATAATTTTGAATTTGGCATTTTGCACCTCCTAATAGATATATACGTAAAAAAAGCGCAAATGCACTTTTTAAGTACATAAAGGGGGTGAACTGTTAAAATATAGCTAAACCCAAAAGCAAAGAGGGATAAGCATGAGCAAAAAGGATAAATATGAAGTACAGAAGTTTACCGGAATCCCAGTCGAAGCTGACGCAGATGGGAAGTACCAGTTAAAACTCGACCAGAATGGGGAAGCAAAACTCCACACCTGGCGGACGGGGAAGCACACTAAGGGCAAGTATAAGCACCCCGGCCAATTAATGCTGACGGAAAACAATTTAACGGTGGTCATCCTTGCTGCTGAACCAATGGCGTTTAAAGACCGTCACAGTGAGACGCCACTCCAACGTTTCCTAACCGTTGATGTGGCCGCTGATGTGTTACAGCAGGGGTTAGCCAAACTGGGGGAGGGAAGACGATGAAAACCCTAGTAATCGTTGCCCATCCCCAGCTTGACTCTTCAGCGACGGAAGCTTTTTTCAAAACGGCAGCCCGGCAAGCAGACAACGTAACGTGGCATGAACTGACGATCCCATTTGATGTTGTCCATGAGCAGCAATTGCTCCACAGCGCTAACCGCATTATTCTGCAATTTCCAATGTATTGGTACAGTGCGCCGGCAATTCTCAAACAGTGGCTCGATGAGGCCTGGACGACGACTTTAACCACTAACCGCTTGGTCAAGGGGCATGAGCTTGGCATCGTTGTCACAGTCGCCCATCCTGCCCAGGCCTTTATGCCCGGTGCCAGTCAACAGTTCACGATTGCCGAGTTATTGCGGCCGTACCAAGCATTGGCCCATGCGACCGGGATGAAGTACTTGCCGCCACTGCCAGTCTACCAGTTTGCTCAGCAGAGCGATGAGCAGCGGCAATTACTCTTCATTCGCTACCAACAGTACCTAACGGCCAAAAAGTTTCAGCACTTTAGCGACCGGACGAACTGGTTCGCTGAGCAATTAACCGCCAAGCTTGACCAAACTACCGACCCCCTCCAGCAGGCAAAGATGGCGCAGCTGTTGACTTTGCTGACTGATCAGCAGGATGAACTAACTGACCTGCAAGCCTCGATTGGCTGGCTCCGCGAAAGGGAGGACGATTAGGATGAATGAAAATCAAGTGTGGGCCCATCAGGAGCTCCAGGACCTAATGAAAAAAAGTCCCACCTACGAGGAACAAGCATTTTACCGGGCGTTAGATCAATTGATGGTTGAGCAGGCACAACGCCTGGATAACGCGACCGGCGAACTTGATGGTCGTAGCTGGGCGGATAAATTAATTTAAAAATATAGAAGCAGGAACCCGTCTACCACTTCAATAACGGATTCCCGCTCCTATCAGATAATTGTTTCATCAAAAATGAAACTAGGGGGTTATAAATACCATACTAATTGCACAAATATTAGTATAAAAATAACGACTGTTGCAAGACCCCATAAAAACATCTGAGATTCGATGCACTCGAAGGAAGCAATATGTAAATCTTGTAAGCAGTATTATTTTTGCGGTATTAGAGAATTATGAATCAAATTCTCACCTATTATTATAAAACATTTATATCGTGAAAAAAAAAGGCGATTTGACGAAAAAATTTAATTATTTTGTAATATTAATTTTTAAATCATCGGCGAGTTTCCCTGCTAGGACAACGGCCTGGTTGTGTTCCTCGTCTTTTGCACCATAGAGAAGAATTACATTTTGGGATGACAATTTTTCTTGAACAATTGCCTTCAACGAATTGTAGTAGGCTGGTGTGTTGGTGAGTTCTGCCAAGTAGCGTTCCTTAAATTCCGGGAAACGGGCTACGTCATGACCGTACCACTTACGGAGGTCATTGCTAGGGCCGACTTCCTTGAGCCACTTGTCGAGGTGGGCCTTTTCTTTTGAAATTCCCCGTGGCCAGATCCGGTCAACTAAGATCCGGTAGCCGTCAAGGTCGACAGGTTTGGTATAGATTCGTTCAAGTTTTAATTGCATTAGTTTTGCTCCCTTTCGATTAGTGTTATTTTTAGGATAGTTCTTTTGAGGAGGAAAATAAACATGCTGACGAAATATCAACAATTTTTTACCGGCCGACCGACGATAAAAATTGCGCAGGACTTATTGGGAAAAATGGTAAAGTACCACGGGCCCGCGGGGACAGTTGGTGGCTATATCGTGGAAGTGGAAGCTTACCTTGGCGAGGGCGATTCAGCGTCGCATGCCTTTAACGGACGGCGGACGGGCTATTCGGAGTCACTGTACGGTCAGCCGGGCAACATCTACCTTTACCAGATTCGGGGCCACTATTGCTTTGACATTGTTGTTCAGGATGAGGAAGAACCCCAGGGAATCCTTTTGCGGGGGATGGAGCCGGCTATTAATGTGGCAGAAATGACGAAGAACCGACAGATGACCGGGGTCAACATCAGTAACGGTCCTGGCAAACTTGTTCAGGCGCTTGGCATCCACTCGCGAAAACTCGATGGGCAACCAATGGAGACCAGTGCGTTAACGGTTGATTTAGAAAATTATCGGGTACCACAAGAAGTTGTCACGACCGCCCGGATTGGGGTCAACTTACAGGGGGAAAACGGGCTTAGTCCTAACCGCTTCTTCGTGAAGGGTAACCCCTACGTCTCAAACATGCGGAAACGGGACATGGACCTTGACCACCATGGTTGGAAGGATTAAAGATGGCATTAACGTATCAACAGTTATTAACAGCAGTGCCGCTGGTCTTGCGCGCCGGCAACGTGCCGAACATCGTCGGGGACGCCGGAATTGGTAAATCGGCCCTCGTTGAAGAGGTAGCCGCGAACATGAACGCAAAGTTGTTCACAACGGTGGTTAGTCTAAGTGAAAAGGGGGACTTGGCGATTCCAGTTCCCCCGCTGACCAGTGATTCCTTTGTGGAAACGGCCAACTATGGGCGGCTGGCAAATGTGCAGTTTGGTTATTCCGAGACCCTGATAAGCATTATCCAGTATGCGGAGGCTCATCCTGCTACCCCCATCATTTGGTTTTTGGACGAATTTAACCGGGGAACCCAGGCGGTGCAAAGCGAACTGATGAACCTGGTTCTGCAACGAAAGATCAATGCCCTACGGCTGCCGGCAACGGTGAAGATTATTTTGGCCGAGAACCCAGATAGCACAATGGCCGGCTTTACTGACCGGGAGTATGGGGTTGCTAGCGGGGATGCTGCGATCAAGGACCGGACTGTCCGTTTGGTCATGACTACTTCGTCGACCGAATGGCTTCGCTGGGCCGGCAAGGTTGGGCTAAACCAATTGGTGATTGACTACTTAACCCAGTACCCGCAGCAGTTGATGGTTGTGGATCCCGACAACGAAGACCTCCAGCCGACGCCACGGGCCTGGGAGCGGGTCGCAAACAACCTAGACCAGCTGCAACAGCTCGATTACGGGATGCAACGACAACTTGCGGCCGACCTGTTTAGCGGTGACCTTGGCAATGAGGTCGGGGTTGCCTTTGCCCAGTATGTCCTGGCCCACGGGCACGAACTAACCGTCGCGACGCTAAAGGTAGCTGACGGGGAGGCGCAGTTTCAGCAGTGTGACGATGCGACGAAGGTGGAGCTCTTGCGTTCCTGGCTGGGACCGGCCCTTGCTGACGAAGATGAGGCGGGGAAGTTTAGTAAGTACCTGCAAATGGTCAGCGCCGACGGTCAATATGCGATTGCCTATTCGGCGGGTGAACGGTTGGCTGACCTTTTACAGCCATTATATGAGCAGGCGATCAAGGAACCACGTGGGGCGGTGGCCACGCTTTACCAGCAGTTAGCAACGATTGCGACGCGGGGAGATAACCGGTCATGAGCTTGGTTGGCCTCCTTCACCGCTTACAAAAGCAGCTGGGCAAAGGGCAAGCAGTGCTTCCTAAGCAGGTATTAACGACCGCCATTGTGCAGGTCCTCCAGCAAAACCGGCTCCTTGGCGAAGTCCTCCTTCAGTTGCCCCGCCAGTTAGCTCCCAACCTTCCTAGCGTAATGGGCTTGGCATGGCAGGATGACCGGCTAGTTCTTATGGTCAACCCCACCCGCCTAGAAAAAATGCGGGCGGATGAACTGCCGGACCTCCTTGAGCATGAAGCGCTCCACGTTGTGTGGTCCCATCCCCTGCGATATGCAGATTATCGCCATCCCCAATTGGCCCGGATTGCCACCGACGTTGCCGTTAACCAGTATTTGGCACAAGCGCCGACCGGAACAGTGACCCTTAGCCAGCTACAAAAACTTCTGCGGAAGAAAATCCCGGCAAGGTTGGATTCACAGGATTACCTGCGGCTATTAGAAAACCTAACGCCTCAAGAACAAGAACGCCTTAAGCAGGCGGGAATTTCCCTTACAGCTGGCAAACCGGGGACGGCGGCTAAACCGGGACCGCACAAGCCGACGGACACCCACCGGGGATGGGGAGCCGTGACTGGCAAAAACAGTAACCAAACGCTGCGCTTAGCAAAGCTCAACCAGTTGTTAAAACATGCCTGGCACGAGACTCCGCAACGCGACCGCGGCTTGTTGCCGGGGGAAATGGTTCACCAGCTTGCCCAGCGCCAACGCCCAGCCCAAGTCGACTGGCAAGCAATATTACGCCGGCAGGTCGGCCTGCTCGCCCGGGGACAGCGGGAGTCGCACGCCCGCTTTAACCGCCGCCAGCCCTACCGGATGGACCTGCCGGGGAAAGTCACCCGGCTAGTGACGGCGGTAAATGTATTTGTCGATAACTCGGGCTCGGTGAGTGATGAGGAACTCAGCACCGCGCTAGCAACGATTGAAAAACTGGTCAGAAGAGAGCACTTGCCACTGACCCTCTACACCTTTGATGCAAAGGTGACCGCAAGAGAGCAGGTGCGGCCGGGCAAGGCCATTGCCTTCCAGCGCCACGGTGGCGGGGGGACGAGTTTTCAGTGCATTTTTGATTACCTCAAGCAACACCAGGTTAGCCGATCGGGAACCCTGACGGTCATTATCACTGATGGCTGGGGTGAACAGACGCTGCGTGATTATCACTACCACAACGTCTGCTGGCTATTATCAACTGCAGCCGACCAGCTATCGGTAAAGGATGCGCCAGGCCGGGTGTTAGAAATGAAGGGAGAAAATAGATGACGACGATTCTCAATCCACAGGCGATGCAAAAGGTCTTGACCCACAGCAAGGAATATCAACGGGCGGTTGGCTTGCTTAATAAGCAGTGGGATCCTGATGAGCAGGCGCTTTTTCGCAACGTCTTGCAAGCAGCTGACGTCCAGTTTGCCCGGCAATTACAGATCGCTGGCCTAATCAAGGGGCGGGTAAACCTCGGTGATTATCAGGCGGTGAACCAACTGCTGATGCAACACGATGACTGGTTTTCACCGAGCGCCCACCAGACCTTGCTCGCCCCCTTTGTCGATTAAGCAAATTTAATGGTAAGCAAGCTAAAAATAGTATAATGGAACTATAACCTTTCAAGGAGGTGCCGTAGATGGCAGTAAACAATGAATTAATTAAAGACGATTTGTATGAAGCGGTAAACGGTGAATGGTTGAAGACGGCGAAGATTCCGGATGATAAGCCGGCGACCGGGGGCTTTAACGACCTCGTTGACGAAATCGACAAGCAATTGATGGACGACTTCGATGCTTATGCTGATGGGAAGGAAAAGTCTGATGATCCCCGGTTTAACGAGATGATCAAACTTTACCGGCTCGCCAAGAACTTTGCCCGCCGGAAGAACATCGGTGCGCGGCCACTCAAGCGGATGCTGGCGAGTGTTGATGAACTTTCGTCCTATGCTGACTACCAGGGGCAGTGGAGTAACTGGATTTTCGCGGGGATGCCGTCCCCAGTCAGTTTCGATATTGATGCGGACATGAAGAACGCCACGGTTTATGCCCTGTTTGCCTCTTCACCATCACTGATCCTTCCTGATAAGAGTTACTACGAAGAAGAAAAGAAGGAACAACATGACCAGCTCCTGCAGCTGTGGTCGGCAATGATGGCGACGTTGATGGACAAGATGGGCTATGACAAGGACGAAGCCGCAAAGTTGATCGACGACGCGAAGAAGTTCGATGCCCTGCTTGCTCCCCACGTTAAGAGTGCCGAGGAAGCGGCTGATTACAGCAAGATGTACAATCCACAAAGCGTGGCGGAACTAGCAAGCTCAACCGACCAGCTCGATCTTGCGGCAGTAATCAAGGACCTAGTCGGTGCCACACCAGAAAAGGTCATTGTGATGGAACCAGCCTTCTTTAAAGCCTTAGATGGGATTTTGCGGGACCACTTTGAACTTTTCAAGAGCTGGGCGATTATCCGGATCATCCGCGACAACGCGTCCTACCTTGATGATGAAATGCGGGAAATTAACGGTCGTTATAGCCGGGCGCTGTCCGGAAGCAAGAAGCCGGTTAGCCAGCGGAAATTTGCCTACTACCTTGCCCGCGATATGTTCAGCCAAGTTGCCGGGGATTACTACGGGAAGAAGTACTTTGGACCGCAGGCGAAGGCAGACGTCCACCACATGGTTGAGCAGATGATTAAGGTTTACAAGAACCGGTTGACCAACAACACCTGGTTGAGCAAGGCCACCCGTGATAAGGCTGTCTTGAAACTTGATAAGCTCGGGATCCAGGTTGGTTACCCCGATAAGATTCCGGCACTGTACGATAAGTTTAAGATTGACGAAGATGAGACCTTAATTGCGAACTTAAATCAGCTCGCTGTCATTGCCAACAAGGACATGTTTGGCCGTTGGAACAAGCCGGTTGATCGGATGCGGTGGGAGATGAGTGCCGCCACGGTGAATGCTTACTACCACCCATTTAAGAACATCATCGTTTTCCCAGCAGCGATCCTGCAAGCATCGTTCTACTCCTTGAAGCAAAGCAGTAGCCAAAATTACGGGGGAATTGGGGCGGTCATTGCCCACGAAATTTCCCACGCCTTTGATAACAACGGGTCACTCTTTGATGAATTAGGGAACCTTAACAACTGGTGGACGGATGAAGACTCTGCACACTTTAAGAAACTAGCCCAGAGCATGATCAAAGAGTTCGACGGGATTCCGTTTGCCGGCCAGAAGGTAAACGGGAAGCTGACTGTTTCTGAAAACATTGCCGATGCTGGTGGCCTAAGCTGTGCCCTTGAAGCCGCGAAGGGTGAAGATGACTTTAATGCCAAGGAATTCTTCATTAATTGGGCAACGGTATGGCGGATGAAGGCAACTGAGCAGTATATGCAATTGTTGCTGTCAATTGACGTTCACGCCCCACAGAAGTTGCGGGCAAATGTCCAGGCAGAAAACCTCGCCGACTTCTACACGGCCTTTGACATCAAGCCGGGTGACAAGATGTACAAGGCACCGGAAGACCGGGTTCATATTTGGTAATGTAAATAAAAGCCTTCAGCATAATGTGATGGAGGCTTTTGTTGTGATTTGAGGTTATTTAGTTATTAACACACTTTGGTCTGAAGAAAAGGGCCGTGAGATACCTGTAAAGTTTTCCTTGTATTCCCCCATTTATTATAATGACGGGGAAAGAAGGAATAATTATGACACTGAGGAAGTTACATAAAGTTGTTAAAATACTTGCTATATTACTATGGTTGATTGCTGTCGTTGTTATTACTGTAGCTATTATGAATCATAGTTTTGGAGTTTAATGCCAATTATTGCCTACAATCATGTTCAGAACTATCTGGGGTGAATGTAGTAATGGCACTTATTCTTTCTGTCTGTAGCCCAATTTTGAAATTGATTGTAAAATATAAATAGGGTCCATTTTAGATTTTGCTCCTCAATTCAAATTTGGTAACTAATAGGAGGGCAGTGCTATGAAGGTTAATAAAAATTTGGTAATAGCAATCGGTTCAGTAATAAATTGCTTGTTTATCATCGGCCTGATTATATTTGATAAATATTGGGACACTACACTAAGCTGGCTGTTTGTCCCATATATTTTGTTAATGACAAGTAGCGCTGCAATGTTAATTTTTTATGCCACAAAGAATAGAAAGTAGGATTGCTGTAGTGTATTAGTAAGGAGATTTCATGAATAATTCGGCTCTTATAGTAATAGATTTACAAAATGGCGTTTGTAAAGCAGATAAAGTTATCTTTAACTACGAAAACCTAATATCAAAAATAAATAAGCGAATTGATTACTATCGAAGTCAAAGCCTTCCAATTATCTTTATTCAGCACGAGGATAGTTTACTTCAAAAGAATTCTACAGCCTGGCAGCTCGTACCGGCTTTACATTATAAGAAAACAGATGTTTTAATTAGAAAAAAACATCCCAATTCATTTTATTAAACGCCGTTAAGAGAAACTTTGGAAAACCTAGGTATTAGAAAATTAGAAATTTGTGGGGCGCAAACTGAATATTGTATTGATGCAACGATCAAAATGGCACATGGATTAGGATATCAATTAATAATGCAACATCACACCAGCAGTACTTTTGATAATAAATATATGACAGCCGAAGATACTATTGATTTTTTTGAAAATATCTGGAATAGTAGATTCCTTACGTTTATTTAACTTTATATTATGCTAAGTTCTATTCCATCATCTTGTGAGTCCGCACCGGCCGGGGTACCTGAAAGGGTACTTTTTTGTTTAAAAAGCTAAAATAGATTCCTTTGTGGTGTTTGGCAACCTCCTCATTGCTGTCACCAAAGATATTTTCGGCAACTAGCCGGAAGAACTTTTGATAACCTAGATAGATTTCTATCCCGGGCCAGAGGAAAGCGGCGGCAATCAAACATGCTACAATCAGCTCTGTCAATCTAACGTCACCACATTCTTGATGCTAATATTGGGTGAATTTTAAAATTTAACTTTAACTTGTGATGTTCCATAAATAGAGCCAACAATAATTAAACTTTTTTCTTCATCAAATCGATAAAAGATACCATAACTTTTGCCAATTAGTAGACGATATGTAGTTTCTTGAAATTGATATTTTTGCGTAACATCTTGCCCCATTCTAGGGAAACTTTTTAACAATTCGAGTTTTTGATAAATATGGAAGACGAAACTATTTACTTGTTCAGAATTTAGTTTTAGGGTGCTTGTCCAATAGTTAATTATTTGTGTCAAACTTTTAGCAAAGTATGATGTATATTTAATTTCCATCTTTTCCCCAACCGTATTTACCGAACTGCGCTTTCATCTCTGATTCCGTAAGCAAGTGGTCATCAGCAAAATCCTTCTCAATCATTTGCCGATCGTGTGCAATGTCGGCAGGGCTAACGACTGGCCGATATTGAATTGTTCCATCGTCCAAAAGTTGCGGCTCAAAGAGAGAATTTTCAGATACCTTAAATTGTGCAGGAATCGTTAATGTTAAAGAAGTACCTTGCCGACGAGATTTTATGGTTTTATATTTCATGATTTTCACCTCTTAATATAATTATATAATAATTATATTGAAAATTCATTTCCTATTAATGATGCTTGATTGTAGGTATCGAGTAAGGGTTGCTGCAGTATAAGACTAAGACGGTTGAAAATGCGACTGCTGATACGGATTTTCCGCTTTGAAAGAGTATGGATATGGTCTAGTGCTTTTAGTTAACAAGTCGTTAACGGTAACCCTTGTAGTGGAAAATATATGGATACATGTTAGCATAAAGTTGCGACAAAAAAGATTATGCTATTTTAGCAACGTAAACACAAAAGACTGTTACCCCTGCCCGGGTAACGGTCTTTTCTCACTTCAGCGACAAAAGTGTTGTGAGCTAATGACAACTAGATACGCCTATCGCCGATTGTTTAGCTAAGTATTAACATACTTTGGCCAGGCAAAGAAATCATCGCACCTCATATGATATTCCTCGAAAATAGTTTAAAACATGTTATAATGAACACAGAGATTAGGTCGTTATGTAGGTTCATAGCGCAACACAAAAGCCCCCAGCAAGGTCCTAAGTTGCTGAGGGCTTTTATTGTGGGCTTATTGCCGTTCGATTACTCGCTAGTGGTGACGATTGTTAAGCCACCAACCGAACCACACTACAATGAGTGAACTAGCGAGCGAGATTAGGTCGTTTAATAAGTTCATAGCTACCACCCCCTCCCTTTCATTACAAGGGGACGAACGACCTATTTATTATATCATGAGTAATCATTGATATATCAACAATGCAAAGCACTATTGCTAGACTTCGATTAACTAATAATATATTCTCGGTTCTAAAAAAAGAGAGGATAAGTATGGAATTTAGTAACCAAATTAAAGAACAAAGGAAAAAACTTGGCTTTACCCAGGAAGAAATAGCAAAGCAGCTATATGTCACTCGGCAAACTGTTTCTAATTGGGAACAAGGGAAAAGCTATCCTGACTTAAATATGCTCGTCAAGATTAGTGATTTATATAAAATGTCAATTGACTCGATGCTTAAGGAAGATACACACTTACAGACTTATTTAGAGCAAGGAAAAGCATATAATGCTTTTTGTGTATTAAGAGGATTAATCACTATATTATACGGACTATTCTTTTTATTAACAGACGAAGTAAAATTTGACTCTTCTATTGCTCAGTTTTGTATATGGAGTTTTACAATTATTTTCCTAATTGCCATTCTTTATGGAGAACACATTAGACCATTTTTCCTGGGTGTAAATAGGAAAATGGGGTGGAAATATAACAACCATAGACCTAATCAGAAACGCTCTTGGCTCGGTCAATTATGTACTGTATTATTAGCAATTCTCGTTGTAGCTATGTTAATTACACGTCATAATGGCAATTATTTTTTAACGCTAGGATTAACAATCATAGGATTTACAGATATTTTTAATAAATATATGTGGAAACAAAAATAGGGTCTATTTGTAATTAATGGACCTACTTAAACTGTTGTATTTCCTTTAAGACGCTTAACATCCGGTGAAAATGGCGTAATTAGATCCCAAGTAGAGTGAATGACTTTCCACTCATCATTTACTTTCTGAAATACTTCAATAACATTATAATTCATTTCAATCATTGAAGTATTAGCGTGTAATTGATATGTCAAAACTGCCATATCATTTCCAACCTGAACTCTTGGAGCATGGAAATCATAACTATCTTCCTCCTAGAATTTATTAACAGCATTGTATGCTGTACATTCGCGTTACAGTCAAGCAATTTCTAAAAAATAGACTTTTTTATCAATATTCAAAATGATAACCAACTACTACATGGTTATTATTGCTTTTAAAGCAAAACAGAGGTCGAGTTAGTTCTCTCAACCTCTGTTTTATATTTATTAGATTGAAAATGCAGTATATTGCTTTCATTTTTAGTCTTTGTCTTGTCCTCGGGTCTTCAGACATTCGTCTTCCATCCTCGTTCAAGCAACGGCAATATTTTTTTAAAGGCCATTTAAAAACTAATTTTGATAAAGAAAACCAGAGCTGATATGGGCTCCGGTCCTTTTGAGTGCTTTCAAGTTTCAGTTAAACACTTGCAACTGCATCTCTAATCGTTGTCGAACCTTTTTGAAGATCAAAGGCTTTTCTTACGGTATTATCACTAGCCAAAGATTGCACTATCACCCTTGCTAAATCGGTACGACTAACTGTTGTATGTGATAAATCTTGTCCAATATTAACTAAACCCGTCCCCGGTTCATCAGTTAAGCTTTCTGGGCGTACAATTGTGTAATCAAGTGAAGAATTACGTACAAACATATCAGCATAATATAACGCTGCACTATATTCTTCCATTTCTTTCATCCACGACATTATTTTTTCATCATGAAAGTGTTGAATTGCACCTGCGCTCACTAAAACTAAGCGCTTGATTCCTGCTTGCTGAGCCGCTTGAGCAACCTTAACTTTTCCATCTAATGAGACCATCCATCCGCCTTCAAGGGCGATTACGATTGCATCAATCCCGGTTAATTGTACTTTTATTTTGGCAACTGATTCCCGTACATCGATAAACCTAGTTTCCACTCCTAAGTTCTTAAACTGTGCTATTTGAGTCTTATTTCTGATACCTGCAATGGGAACAAATTGGGGGCTTTTTAATAGCTCTTTGACGGTTGCAATCCCAGTCCGCCCATGAGCACCTACAACTAATATTTTTTTCATAATTATCTTCCTTAATTAAGGCTAATAGGATTTAAGTAGTGGCGTGGTTATTAAAAATTTCTACACCCCGACACTAATCAATAATTTTACCTTTGATTAAACTGCCTGACCCATTGGCCGTACAATAATTTCATTTACATCTGTATCTGCTGGTGTGTCAATTGCAAACGCAACCGCTCGTGCAATTTGCTTTGGATCAAGACCAATCGTCTTTTCGGTTTCTATTTCCACCTGACGATTCTTGGGATCACTAATCGAATTAAATAATTCAGTGTGAACTGCACCAGGGGAGACAATTGACGTCTTAATACCATTAACTCGTTGTTCCTGGCGTAGGCCTTCCATAATCGCACGTACCGCAAATTTAGAGCCGTTATAGACCGCCAAATTCGGTACAACTACATGACCTGCCACCGAATCAGTCGCTAAAATATGACCATGCTTTTGTTTAACCATTACTGGTAAAACTGCCGCAATCCCATTCAAAACACCCATAACATTAATATCCAGGATTCGCTGCCATTCCTGCCTTTGAAGCCTAATTAGGGGATTTACTGGCATAATTCCGGCATTATTATACATTGCGTCAACCTTACCAAATTTATCAACTGTATAGTCAACTACCGCTTGTACTTCTTCGAAATTCGTAACGTCTGCCTTAACAACACTAATGCTGGCCTCGGGCATTGAATCTCTTAACTGATTTAACCGCTCTTCTCTTCTTGCTGAAATTACAACTTTAGCTCCTTGACTAGCCAATAGTTTTGCCGTTGCGGCACCAATTCCTGAAGATGCACCGGTGATAATAATTACTTTTTCTTTTAATGACATTTGCTTCTCCTTTCACGTACTGTTACTAAAACCACCTTTAATATAAGAGTAACTAGGAACAATGTGAAAGACTTATTGAATATGATAAGCTATAGCCAATAACTATATTAAGGAGGAATAGGATGGATTTGAGAATACTACGCTACTTTTTAGCTGTTTGCCAGGAAAAGAATATTTCTAAAGCCGCTGAAAGCCTTCATATTGCTCAACCGTCGCTTTCAAAACAAATTAAGACGTTAGAAGAAGAGCTTGGAGTAACCTTGTTTATTAGGGGACACCGGCAAATAACGTTAACGCAAGAAGGTTATTTTCTCCGTGACCGGGCTCAGGAAATGGTTAACATGGCAACACAAACAAAGCAAATTATTCAAAGTTCTAACTTAATTACCGGCACCCTAAATATTGGTGCTGGGCAATCATACGCACTTAAGAGCGTTATGAAGATTATTGATCAAATAATTCAGGAAGAACCTGACGTTCACTTTAATTTTTATGATGGCTACGCTGATGAAATTGAGGCTAAAGTAAGCAATGGAAGTCTCGATTTTGGCATTATCATGGGTGACCGTCCCCTGGATAATTTTGAAAGCCTCATTTTGCCACAAAGGAACCAGTTTTATGCCTTATTTAATAAAAAAATGCCACTAGCGGAAAGGGAAAAAGTGACCCCGGATGATTTAATTAACTACCCAATCATCACTTCAGCGCAAAGCTTTGTAAGTGACAAGTTCCGTAATTGGTGGGGTAACCGGTATGACCAGGTAATTAATGTAGCAACTACCAATTTAGCTTATAATGCATCACTTTTGGCCAGCCAAGGACATGCAGTTCAAATATCGTATAATAATTTAATCGATACTCGGTTAGAAGAGCTTGTTGCCCGCCCGCTTTCGCCTAAAATTACCGACCCTAATATTATTATTTGGAAGAAAAATGCCCAACGCTCCAACTTAGCTAATAAATTTATTGAGAAACTCCAAGAAGTATTCACCCAGCCATAATTACTCTTTACGAAGTAAGCAATAAAGGACAAAGCTGCGGAGTTTGCACGGAACAGGTCCAGTGGTCGTCCGAAGTCAGGCTTTAAGTCATGGTTAACTTTAGCTCTACCTTTTTAGGATAACAAAAAAGTTCAGAACGATTTATTTTCGCTCTGAACTAATCTTAAGTTATTTTACTTTGTTTACTGAAACTAGAAAGCGCAGAATTACGGTAATTGACCGTCGCTTTGCTTTTTTTAGTTGTCCATCATTCTTAGCGTGACATTTCCTGTTATTTCCGCTACATTGATAACAAGCTTAGATTTCCCGGGAAATAAAAAGGAGTAGTTAAATGTCCCCAAAAGTAAGAAAGGTAGTTTTAGGACTGCTGCTGTTATTGCCATTAGTTATTGCTTGCCGGCAATTTCACTTTCATCGCTATGGACTGATGTTGTTCTGGTTAATAATTGATGGCTATCTTATTTATTGTTCGTTGAGTGATAATACCTAGTTTATAGCAAACAATGCCCGCCAATCATTAGGCTTTTGCCTAAAATTGGCGGGCGCTTTTTATCTAGTAAGCTGTTCCTTATTTCTTGTGTCGCTGAGGGATAGGTCAGCGTCAGCTGTTTTGTTCAAGGTGTTTTTACAATTTGTGTCATATATAATTGACATCTAAGGTTGGCGATGATATGCTGTTCACAATAAATGTCAGATATATATGACATTAGGGGTGATTGATATTTGAACCGTGTTAAACAATTTCGCAAAAAGCAAGAGCTCTCGCAATTGAGTTTAGCTAAGCAAATCGGTGTTGCTCGGCAGACAATTAACTTAATTGAGAATAACAAATACAACCCTTCGCTGGATTTATGTATTAATTTAGCCAAGGCCTTGAAGACAGACCTTAACTCACTTTTTTGGGAGGAATAATAAACATGAAAGAAACAGCTGGAACGAAAATTATTAAGTGGTTTTATGGTATTCACGGTCCGCTTGATGAATACCGGCGTAATGAGGTTAATCGAATTGGTAATAATATTGCGATCTTTTTACTTTCAGTTAATTTAATATTAGCGTTCACTGCTACCCTTGTGGTTCTCGGCACTAATAATTATGAGCTTGCCCTTGATATTGTCGTAGATTCATTGCTATTTATTATCTTTGCGACTTATGCATATATCTGTTATGAACTTAAGCGTCACCACTTAGCCGATATTGATGTGGAAGCAAAGCAGGTAACAAGGACTAAGAAAAAGATCATCAAAAAAGCAGTCGGACTTGGTCTCTACTTTGGGTTTGGAATGTATGGAATGACAATTCTTATCGATTGGTTACCAGAAAGGGGAGCACTGCTTCCTTTACTAACTGATCCATTTATGATTGTCCTTGCGGTGATCGAAGGAATTATTTTTGGCTTAGCGACGGGGCTTGTTGAGCTACATCAAATTAAAATTGAACCAGACGGTAATAGTACACCGACGAAACGATTACCATTAAAGGGTTGGTTAATTGTTCTAGTCATTATTATCATTGTAGCGCTGTTGCTGATACACAGTTAAAATGGTTAGTTGCATTAAGTTATTTAGAATTAGTAATCTTTAACATTGATAAATTGAGAAAAGTTTAGTTTTAAAAGAGATTTGTCTAAAATTTAGATAGCTCTAAAATATACCGTTATGATAAAATTAAATTACTTAAAAAAGGACAACCGACGGGATGGCGCTGATTGTCCTTTTCTTTTGTGCATTTTTTATTTATTCTTGTAGAGGAGTTTTTTGAATGAAGAAGAAATTATTGTTGATGCCAGTGATAATATTACTGACATTGGGCTTGGCTGCTTGTGGGACTAAAGATAGTCATGGAAAAGAGTTTAAGGCAAGTCTTAATAAAAGTAGCATTATGATGGAACCAGATTACACTGCAACCGTGAAATTAAAAGCAAATAAAAATACTCAATATGAAGTACAAAATAGTAAGGGTAACGACGTACAAGGGATGCGTAAGACTAAAAGTGGAAAAGCAGAGATAAAATTTAACAAGGTTGGGAAATACACCATTATTGCTAAAAGTGATAATGGTCATGTTACTAAGAAGTTGCCTGTAACGGTTAAACCCTATGAAGTCACTCTAAATAAAGCAACAAACTCAGTTGGCCCACTACAATTTAAAATTAAATCAATTAGGTATGAAGCAATGACCAAGACTAAAGAGCCTAGTAATGACGCTCTTTATAACATGGATAACTATGCCTCATTAGGAAAACACTATTACCAAGTAGTAATTAATTATGAAGTTCGTAATAATAGTGATCAACCTGTTGATGTTCAAACTACTAGTTGGACTCCTACGGATGATAATGGAACAGAATACCAAGATGGTGGCAGTGCTGATAGTTACTACTATGATACCGTTGTAGGTGGTAGTAAAATTGCTCCTAAACAACACCGAGCAGGAACGATGTATATGATTAGCAATGAAAAATTCACTGTTAATAATTTAAAATTAAATGTTTCCGAAATCTATAGAGACGATGAAGATGAAGAGCCAATAAATGAGGGTGGATTAGCACAGCTTAACTAATCTTTATTGAGAAGTTACACTAATATTTTGGTATATAAGGAAATTATATTTCTACGATGCGAGATTCATTAATCATCTTACTATACATTGAATGGCATAAGCTTATGAAAAAGCCCCTCTCGAACCGGGAGGCTTTTTTAGTTGTCCACCATTCTTAGCGTGACATTTTCTGGTATTTCCGCTACATTGATAGCAAGCTTAGATTTCCCGGGAAATAAATTCAAGGCAAAGAAGGTAGGAGAGCTTAGTGAAGTTTGCGGACAAAATGAAAAGTTACCGGCAACGGTACCAGTGGACCCAGCAGGACGTGGCTGACCGGCTTCTTGTCTCACGAAAGACAATTTCCAGCTGGGAAAATGGGCGGAGTTATCCCGATGTATTCATGTTGGTGCAAATAAGTGATCTCTACCATGTTAGTTTAGACGATTTATTACGGGAGGATCACGAAATGATTGATTCATATGAAAAAGAGCATAAACTTAACGCTAAAAAGGATTGGGCATTTACCATTTCATATATCATTAATGCTGCCGCTTGTGTTTATATATTGTTGCTGGCATTAGGATTATTAAAATTCATTCCGTCATTATGGAGTGGTTGGAAAGTAATTATTGGTTGCTTCTTAGCTCTAGCAACAATTAATGTGTATTATCTAATATCACAAATTAACTGGAAGAAGATTAGTGGGGTTAATAAGGTCGGAATTCATTTAACATTGATTGTTATCTCAATCCTGCTTATTAAGCTTGATGTCGTGACGGCTTTTTCTGGTGGTGCGAGAGGATTTGGTAATGGCTTTGGAGCGGGCGCGGTAACGGCTTTCAAGGCGCTTGCACTTACTTACGCCATTTGGCTCTATCCCCAATTCAAAGAAAGGAAGAATTAACAATGACACAGGTCAACGTAATTAAGGGCGATATCACAAAGGTAAACGTAGATGCGATCGTTAACGCGGCCAATACGACTTTAATGGGCGGTGGCGGCGTTGATGGGGCGATTCACCGGGCTGCGGGGCCAGCGTTGTATGCTGCCTGTGAGAAGTTTCATGGCTGCCCCACTGGTGAAGCGCGGATCACAGGGGGCTTTAACTTGCCAGCAAAATTCATTATCCATACGCCGGGCCCCGTGTGGTATGGTGGCACGCATGGGGAGGACCAACTGCTGGCAAATTCATACCATAATAGCCTTGCTTTGGCAGAACAAAACCATTGCCAGACGGTCGCTTTTCCATCAATTAGTACGGGCGTCTATGCCTTCCCCCTTGACCGGGCCGCTAAGATTGCAATTGCGACGATCACCGACTTCCTCCAAAGTGCCAAATATGTTGACCAGGTAACGATGGTCTGCTTTGATGACCACACATTTGCGGCATATCAGGAGCAAATTCATTAATAAATCTTTCAAAACTATTGGCATTGGTTTGCTGAACGTTTATAATTTTCTGGATTGCCTTATTTCCAGAAAATTTTTTATTTTAAAGGAGGTTTAATAATGCGTGAAAAGTTACGCTCATTTACTTTTATCCTCGTTGCATTCATGTTAGGCTGCAACGAATTCATGGTCGTGGGGGTCTTATCCGATATTGCCAAAAGCTACCACGTTCCGTTGTCGACGGTCGGCTTTTTAGTCACGGCCTTTGCGGGGGTTTACGCGATTAGCACCCCGGTCATCACTACTTTGACCAGCAACTGGAACCGGTACAAACTCTTGATGATCTTAATGACGGTCTTCTTCATTGGTAATACCTTGACCGCGATGGCACCGTCACTTGGCTGGTTGCTCTTTGCCCGGGTTATTACCGCGGCCGTAGCGGGGACGATTATTTCCCTCATCAACCTCCTCGTTAGTATCATCACGCCGATGAACAAGCGGCCGATGGTCCTAGCCTGGGTTGGTGCCGGCTTTAGCATTGCCTCGGTTATCGGGGTACCATTAGGGACGACCATTGCGACCCTACTTTCCTGGCATGACAGCTTCTGGATTATCTCCGGTTTGACCCTGGTCGTCTTTGCGCTCCTGGCCTGGTTAACCCCGCGGGATACGCCCCAGGTTAAGGGAAGCATTGTTGGGCAGTTGTCGTTATTAAAGGATCGCCGAGTTTTGCTTGGCATTGGGATCACCGTTTCCGTATTGAGCTTACAATACACCTTTTACACCTATGTCCGGCCGCTGATTACGACGGTGATGGGCTTTAGCTTGACCAGCCTAAACTGGCTTTTGCTAATTCTAGGGGTAATGAGCATTATCGGGAATGAAATTGCCGGTCTTGTTGCGGGGCATCACGGTGTTCACAAACTTCCGGGAATCTTTATTTTAATGACGATTTTGAGCCTTATTCTGGGACCCGCCCTTGAAAATAAACTGACGGGGATGCTCGCCTTGGCAGCCCTTTGCGTGGTAGTAATTGTCTACGGGACGACCACCCAGTTGGTATTTATTAACGTTGCGGAACAGGAATACCCGCAATCACTTGCCTTGGCAACTTCCTTGATCTCTATCTTTGCCAACGTGGGGATCTCCCATGGCTCTTTTACCGCCTCCACAACGGTTAACTACACGAGTTTACAAAACCTCGGCTATGTTGGGGCGGTTTACGGTGTCTTGGCGATTGTATTTGCGTTCGCATTGCGGCGTGTTTACGGAAAATAACCATTTTTATAGAGAATTGCTGAAAGAAGGGGCGATTAAGGCTATAATAATGCAGTAATACTTTTAGGGAGAAATATAGCATGAATATTATTTGGACATGGGACATTATTCGTCGCATTATTGAAGTTTTGTGGCTAATCAATATTGGCTTTGCGATTTGGACGGTTTTCCGTAGTCGGCGGGATATTGCATCTACCTGGGCGTGGCTACTGGTATTGTCAGTCTTTCCGGTAGTTGGTTTTATCCTCTACCTCTTCGTCGGCCGGCAGATGTCACACGATGAGATCTTTAGCATTCAAGATGAACAGGAACTACTGGAAAAGAAGTACCTTCTAAAGCAAAAAAAGCTTGTCGAAAAGCACAAACTACTACCGAAGCAGGACCGCCTATCACGGGACCGGCAACTCGTAAACCTCTTTATGAGCCTGAATGAGTCGGTTGCTACCTTCGACAACAAGGTCCACGTCTTTACCGATGGAAAGGAAAAGTTTGCCAAGCTAATCGATGATATCGACCATGCCAAGGACCACGTATATATTGAATACTACTCATTTTATTCTGATAATCTGGGGAAGCGCGTTTTAGCAGCCCTTGAAAAGGCAGCAGAACGGGGCGTCCGGGTGCGGGTCTTATATGACCTTAGCGGGTCGCATGGGACTACCTATAAGTTCTTTCAGCACCTTGAAGAACTCGGTGGTGAGGCGCAGGCCTTTGTTGCCGCACCGAAAGCACACTTCCAGACGCCACGGTTAAACTTCCACCTTCACCGTAAGTTAGCGATTATCGACGGGCAGATTGGTTATATCGGGGGCTTTAACATCGGTGACCAGTACCTCGGGGAAGCACCGAAGTTTGGTTACTGGCGTGACACCCACCTGCGGGTCATCGGCCAGGCAACGATGATGATGACAGTACGGTTTGCGATGGACTGGAACACCACCTGTCGCAAGACCCGCAAAAAGAAGATTAGTCTAGAAAAAGAGTTTAGTAACTTTGAATTGCATGAGCCGAGTGATGATCCCGAAGCAGTGCCAATGCAGATCGTTTCATCGGGGCCGGACAATGAGGACTACGCAATTCGGCGGGGCTATGAATCAATTATTAGTTCTGCCCGCAAGTACGTGTACATTCAGTCACCATACCTGATCCCCGAAGATTCCGTCCTCGAAGCGCTCGTAATTGCGGCGCGGAGTGGGATTGACGTCCGGATCATGATTCCATGTATGCCGGACCACCCGTTTGTTTACCGGGCAACGGAGTACTATGCCAAGTACCTGGTCAACAACGGGGTCAAGGTTTACAAGTACAATAACGGCTTTATTCACGCTAAGACGATGGTCAGTGGCAGCAACATTGCCTCCGTTGGTTCGGCCAACATGGACTACCGGAGCTACCGGCTTAACTTTGAGGTGAACGCCTTTGCGTACAACGAAAAGCTCACGGCGACCTTGAAGCAGGACTTCTTGAACGACATTGAGAAGAGTACCCTACTGACGCCGGAATACTTTGCTAACCAGAGTAAGTGGCGGAAGTTCAAGCAATACTTCTCCCGGCTATTGTCGCCGATTTTGTAAGATCAGTAACTCACCGTAACAAAAAACACCTAGGAAATTTTCCTAAGTGTTTTATTTTTTAAATTCTTCAATACAGTAGTTCACTTGATGACAGTGGGAACATTTTAAGTGCCGGGTATTTGGCGTGTGCTTGGCGAAAAACCAGTTCTTAAATGGAACGGTAAAGGTGCTGTGGCAATTTGGACACAGGTAGCAAGAATGGTGGAAGTAGGTCATGGTAATGTAATAGCCAAGGATTAGACTAACGATTAAGCCAATTCCTAAGTACCAGAGATTAGCTTTTTGCAAAACGACGTAACAGACGCTGCCCCACAAGCAGATATCAAGGATTAGTCCAATAACAATCATTTTAATCCGTAATCTTCTTAAACGTTGTGCTTGATCCATTAGATAAGCCACCCCTTCCGCAATATTTCCTGGGAAATAGCCATACTTATTAAACTGCTTTTTAAGGAAGTCGAGACTGGCAATTTGCTGGTTAAGCTTGGCAACTTTATCTGTAAGATTATCTTGCTGGCTAGTAATTAGTGATAGTAAATACTTGCTACTGTTTTGGTTAGTGATAATCCTTTTGACTTCTTTTAATGAGAAGCCGAGATTACGGTAAGCGAGTATTTCTCGCAACCGCTGAACATCAGCGTCGTTATATTGGCGTTGGTCAGTAGGTGTTCGGCTTGCCGTCAGCAAACCACATTGGTCATAATACTGAACTGTGCGTCGCGAAACATTGCATTTTCTTGCTAATTCACCACTTGTGTACATAAGCCATTCCTCCTTGTGTATCTCCAGTGTAGGACATTACGTAAGGGGATGTGCAATAGAAAAGGGCTAAATCTGCAAATTGATTTAGCCCTTTTGATTAATAATCAAATAATTCAGTTGAAAGGTAGCGGTCACCGCCGTCAGGGGAGACAGTGACAACCTTCTTGCCCTTACCAAGCTTCTTGGCGACCTCAATGGCTCCCTTGATGTTTGCACCAGCAGAAATACCGACGAGGATTCCTTCCTTGTGGGCAACTTCACGGGCCATTGCGATGGCATCGTCACTCTTGATTTCAAGGATCCCATCGTAAACGTCCTTATCTAAAACTTCCGGCACAAAACCAGCGGCAATCCCCTGGATCTTATGCTTGCCGCCTTTGCCTTCTTTGAGGACTGGTGATTCAGCCGGTTCAAGGGCGTAGACGGCAACGTCGCGATCAGCCTTCTTCAAGGCGTGACCAATCCCGGTCAGGGTGCCACCAGTACCGACCCCAGCAACAAAGGCATCGGGAGTAACGTCCCCGAAGGCAGCCAAAATTTCCTTCCCGGTTGTCTGTTCGTGAATTGCCGGGTTAGCGGGGTTATCGAATTGCATTGGCATGAAGTAGCCCTTTTCCTTCACTAATTCTTCGGCCTTAGCGATGGCGCCCTTCATTCCGTCAGCTCCCGGGGTCAAAATTAATTCTGCCCCGTAGCCCTGCATTAACTTCCGCCGTTCAACACTCATCGTTTCTGGCATCGTGATTACCAAATGGTAGCCCTTCGCCGCGGCAACCATTGCGAGGCCAACCCCGGTGTTACCGGAAGTTGGTTCGATAATCGTCCCCCCGGCAGTTAACTTGCCATCTTTTTCCGCCTGTTCAACCATCGCCAGAGCGATCCGGTCCTTGATGGAGCCAGCGGGGTTAAAGAATTCGAGCTTTACGTATACGTCGGCAGCGTCTTCGGGAACGACCCGGTTTAACTTAACGAGGGGGGTGTTACCGATTAATTGGGTGATGGAATTTGCAATTGTGGTCATAGTATCTACTCCTTTACTAATTGTCGTTCTTTTACATCATGGGCAACGTATTGTAGCCAGTTATCAAAGAACACGCGGCGGGTCTTAGCCCACTTGAACTCGGGATCTTTCATATGAAGCGGATCACGGAAGTAATTTTGCGGTTTAAGGTAGTCTCTTTCTGGGTGGGCATTACGCTCCCGGCGGTATTCTTTTAACAAGGCATCGCGGCCATATTCGAGGTGTGAAAATAAAAAGTATTGTTTCTTGTGTAACGCACTAAACGAAAAGAGCCGGTTATCCTTGGTTGTTGCGGTAATCGTCAATTCAGGGTTTTCCTTAATGGCGTTAACATCAAGCTCGGCGTACCGGGCATGGGGTGCTAAGAAACCGTCTGGCAGACCAGTGAGGAAAGGATCGTTATGGTGGCGGTAGTTGGCAAAGACACCAAATATCTTTTCCGGTAGCTGATACTTTTGTACCCCGTAAAGGTAGTTCGCCGCGGCCATCGCTCCCCAGCAGACGTAGAGCTGAGGGATGGCGAGCTTACCGAGCTGGTCAATCAACTGGTGGACCTCGTCAATATAGGTAATGTCGTTAAATGGTAATTGCTCAAGCGGTGCACCAGTGATGATGAAAGCATCAAACTGGTCTAGCTGGTCGAGTACTAGTGGTTGGGATATTTGCTGGACAAGTGTGGGCACGGGCCGGTTTTGGTAGTGCGTCTGCGGGTAGAAGTATTGCACGTTGACATCATAGTCACCTTCATTAAGGACGGTCGAAAACCGCCGTTGCGTATCAACTTTATCATGCATTAGGTTAAGGATTCCGACGTTAAGGACCATCTGATTCACGAAAAACACCTCGATTATTTGAAGTCAAAACAAAAAAGCCGTCATTAAGCTTATCATGGTCGAGACCACGACAAAATAAGGCAGCGAAAAAAGCCGCCTAACTAGCTTAACAACAGCTTGTTAGTGATAGGTAATTTTGCAGATTTGGTTGCAGTAACTTTTTCATAACTACATCTCCCATATCTAACCGTACTTACTTTATAGTAGTTTGAGTGTAACCGGTTAAATCAGAAATGTCAAACAAAAAAGCTTGGCTGCTAGGCTTGGTCGACGATCTGGCGATAGACCCGGGTAGTGAGACCATAGATAAGGAGGTATGCCAGCAGGAGAATGATGGTAATCGTTATCGCAACAGTCATCATTAGCTGGGTGTTATAAAAACCAAATTGGATCATGATTTGGCGGATGGCTGGAATGGCAAAGCCAAGGTTGACCACGGCGCCGATGACTGGCAGGAGAAAGACCATCAGAACCTGACTATGGATGCTTCTAGTTGTCTCCCGTTCACTTAAGCCGACTTGCTGCATTGTCTTAAAGCGTTGCTGGTCCTCGTAACCTTCAGTAATCTGTTTGAAGTAGATCACGACGGTGGTGGTGATCCCCAGGGCGAGGCTGATTAAGATACCGACGAAGACAATTCCACCATAAAGTTGGGTGAGGAGGTTATGGACGATGTGGTAGCCGGTGAAGCCTAAGTTAGGTACTTGGAGTTTATCTTGTAATGCCTGTTCAAACTGCGCCTTCTTTTCCACGCTGCCGGTTAGCTGGTAATTAAAGGTAGTGATGGTGGTGGTGCCCATTTTGGCTGGCACTTTGTTGACCACGAGAAAAACCGGTGAATAGATTGAGTGACTTGGATTGAGGTAGTAGTCAAAGTGCTTGAGCTGCTTTGCCTTATACGTGCGGTTGCCAATTTGTAGGCTGCCAGTTAGCTTTGTAGCTGGTGAATAGAAGAGTGCTTCATCATTTGCCAGTTGAACCTTGTCCTTGGTCAGCTGCTGGTACGTCTTTGCACTGATGAAAATTACTGAACTAGTAGTATTATTGGTCATCCGGTCAAGGCCGCCCTGGTTAATAAAGTGGTTCTTTTGCCAGTAGCCGTATTGGGGGGTGCTGGTATTAAAGCTAACTTGGTGACCGAGAGTTGCCTGGTGCTCGTTAGCTACCTGTTTGATAGTTTTGTTTTGGCTAGCATTTAACGGGGCTGTGCTAACGATCGTCACCTCCCGGGGTGCCCAGGAACGGACGGTACTATCAATCCCAAGATACAGGGTAATTGAACCAAAGAGGATGACTAAAACGGAGCTGCACAGCAAGCAGATTGTGGCGAGGCTGGCCCCGTTTTGTTCCATCCGCTGTAACATGCCCGAGACAGCAATAAAGTGGCGGGGCTGGTAGTAGTAGCGTTTATTCTTTTGAAGCAGTTGTAAGACGATGATGCTACCGGCGATGAATAATAGGTAAGTGCCGACAACAACGAGGACGACTGCTAACATAAAGGTTGATAAGGCGGACATCCGCGGCTTGACAGTTAGGGTCAGGTAGTAGGCCCAGGCAACAGCGACCATCCCGAGAATTCCGGCAACAGTAAAGACGGTGCCGTGTTTAGTAACGGTTGACTTACGGGGATGCCAGAGTTCCGCCGGATTGAGCCGGATCAACTTAACAAGATCAATAATCACCAGGAGCAAGAAAAAGCCACCGATGATTAAGCAGGTGTTTCCCAGTGCGGACCATTCAATCCACGGCTGGCTTAGGTGCTTGATATTTAGCAGGCGGGCAAAACCAAGGAAGGCCAGCCGGTCAAAGATGATCCCGGTCGCAAAACCAGCCGTCAGACTAATGACCAGCAGGTAAAGCTTTTCAATCACCATCAATATCCGTAAATGATGGCTGGTCATCCCGAGCATACTGTAGAGGCCCATTTCCTGGTGACGTTGTTGCCAGAGGAAGCGGTTGATGTAGACCATGAAGGCAAGGGTCACGAGGATAATAAAGGTTGATCCGGTATCCATCAGTGCCCCGGTGATACTGCCGCTCGGGAGCTTTTTGATGCTACGGTTAACAGCAATCGCCTTAAAAATATAATTAATCGCAACCAGCATCGCCATCGAAATTAGGTATGGCAAGTAAATCTTGCGGTTACGTTTAAAACTCGAGTTGATTAATTTGAAGAAGAGCATCCTTATTCACCACCATTCGTGAGGGTCATCATTGTCTGATTAATTTGCTCTTGGTATTCCTTTGCCGAGAGGTCGCCCCGGTAAAGCTCATGGTAGATGCGGCCATCCTTGATAAAAAGAGTTCGCTTAGCGTGACTGGCGGCGGCAGCACTGTGGGTAACCATGATGATGGTTTGCCCGTTTTGGTTGACATCGTCAAAGAGGGTCAGAATTTCGTTACTGGTGTTTGAGTCCAGTGCCCCGGTCGGCTCATCGGCTAGTAGGAGGTCGGGATTGGTAATTAGTGCGCGGGCAATTGCGATTCGTTGCTGCTGACCACCGGATACTTCACTAGGGAAGCGGTCGACGATTGAATCAATTCGGAGACGGGCCGCTAAGGGAGTCAAGCGGTCGTCCATTAGCTTGACAGGAGTTTTTGCGAGCACTAGTGGGAGATAGATGTTATCCCGGTTGGAGAGGCTGTCGAGCAGGTTAAAGTGCTGGAAAACAAAGCCGAGATGTTCTCGCCGGTATTTCGCTGCTTCATCCTTTGATAACTGTCCTAGGTCTTGGCCATTTAGGACTGCTTGCCCACCAGTTGCCTGGTCAAGGGTGGCAATGATGTTGAGGAGGGTACTCTTCCCAGCCCCGGATTCACCCATGATTGCGACAAATTCCCCGTTCTCGACGGTAAAACTGATGTCCTTCAGTGCCATGACAGGGTTAGTTGAATGTTGGTTGAACACCCGTTGAACGTGGTGTAGTTGTAATAGAGCCATGATGATTATCCTTTCGTTACGGTTATCTTTTGTTCTTGTAGTTATTATAAAAAGGTTCTGCGCCACTTCCTACTTACAGAAGTGTGCAGAACCTTACAGTTTTGTAAGATAGCAGCTTATCGCTGGCGGACATTGGCCGGCGTAAAAGTTAATGTTGCCGTGGTTCCCTTATTAACCGCGGAGGTCACGCTAAGCTGGTAATTTAACTGCTGGGCAACTTTCTTCACCAGGTAGAGGCCCATCCCGGTTGACAGGGTAGTTTGATGGCCGTTATGACCAGTAAAGCCATTATCGTAAATGCGCGGCAGGTCGGTGCTGGGGATCCCGCAACCGTGGTCGATGATGTGCAGTTGGTTTATTTCCCAGGAAATATGGATCGTTTGGTTTGGCTGGGAATACTTGATTGCATTTGAGAGCAGCTGGGCAATGCAAAAGCGCAGCCACTTGGGGTCAGTCAAAACCCGCACCCCGGTAAGCTGGTGAAGTTGGGGGATAAGTTGCTTGTGAATAAAGAGGGCGGAGTTTTGCTGGAGGACGTCATTGACTAGGGCAGCTAAGTCGATCCACTGAAAGGCAAAGTCATTGCCTTCCATCGCCAGCCGTTCATCGCTAAGGAGCAGGTCAAGGTAGTAGTTGGCGTGGCGGACGGCTTCTTTGACATCGGTGCTTGCCACTTGGTCCTGGTTTTCCGCCGCGGCAGTAAGGGTTGCAAGGTGGTTTTTGATCTCGTGGGCAAATAATTCGAGGTGGTCAAATTGTTGTTGCTGCTTTAAGTGGAGGTCACGGATGGTTGATTTTGCAGTAGCTTTTTCCGCTGTTAGGAGGGTGATAAGCGCGGCTTCAACCGGATTGTTGGGGCTGATAGCGTCCTTTGCGTGAAGTTTTTTATAACGTTGCCGGGTGCGGTAGAAGGCAAAGATGAGCCAGCCACCGAGGACAGGGAGGGAAAAACGAAGGAGGTCACCGAAAAAGAGGAGCGGCAAATTATAGAGGACTACCAATAGGCCGGCAAGGAAAATAAGTAAGAGGTAGCACAGGGTGACCGGGGCGATGGCGCGGCCAAATAGGATAAGAAATGTTCGCTTATTCATTAGGATTCACCAGCCGGTAACCGATCCCCCGCTCAGTTCTGATCGCGTCAGTTAGGCCAACTGTTGCTAACTTTGCGCGCAGACGGCTGATATTGACGTTGAGGGTGTTATCGTTAAGGTATTTGCCACCTTGCCAGAGCCACTCAAGCAGGCGCTCTTTAGCGACGGTTTGCTGGTGATGGCTGATAAGTACTTGGAGCAGTGCGCCCTCGGTGGGGGTGAGTTGAACCGTGCCGGCAGGAGTTGTCAGCCGGTTGGTTAGGGAGTTGAAGGTGTTTGCCCCCCACTCAATTGCCTCTTCCTCGCTAGTCTGTTGGTTGCGGCGAAGGAGGGCCTGGACTTTTGCTACTAGGACGGTCATGGAGAAAGGCTTCATGATGTAATCATCAGCCCCAGCAGCGACCGCGTGCATTACGTTGCTGTCAATGTCCGCTGCGGAAATGACAATGATTGGCACCTGGCTATGTTTGCGGACCTCTTGCATCCAGTAAAACCCGTCGAAACTGGGGAGGGTGATGTCAAACAGGACGAGGTCCGGGGCAGCGGTCACAATCTCATCAGCCACGGTTTGCCAATCGTCAACTGTTACTGTTGCGTACTGCCATTTCGTTAAGGCCGCTGTAATTGATTTAATCAACTCTGGATTATCTTCAACAATAAAGACTTTTGTCATCATACTTACCTCGCGATTAAAGTTAAGTTAATCATAACCTAGGCAGGGGAGAAAAAGAATGTTTTTGTTTGACAATCAGCACTAATTACTTGATGATAAAGGAAAAAGGAGTGCGACATGATGGACATTCAAGACAATCTCTTAACCCTGGCAGACGGGAATAAGATGCCCCAACAAGGGTTCGGCCTTTATAAGGTGGTAGGGCAGGAAACGATGGATACGGCGATTGCTAAAGCTTACGCAGAAGGTTACCGCTTGTTTGACACTGCCCAACTGTACGGCAACGAAAAGGAAGTCGGGAACGCCGTTAAGAAGTTAGCGATTCCCCGGGAAAAGATCTTTGTGACGACAAAGGTTGCCGAAGAAAACCAGGGCTACCAAGCGGCAATTGATTCGGTAAAGGAGTCACTGCAAAAGCTACAAATGGACTATGTTGACTTGCTGCTGGTTCACTGGCCGATTGAAAGTTCATTCTTTGATACCTGGCGGGCATTTGAAGAAATGAAAAAGGCGGGCCTGACTAAGTCAATCGGGGTAAGCAACTTCCAGATGATCCACTTGCAATACTTAGCGACCCAGGCCAATGAAATGCCAGTCATTGACCAGATTGAGCTGCACCCACTGCTGTCCCAAATGCCACTGGTTCAGTTTAACCGGGACCACCACATTGTCACCCAGGCTTGGAGTCCGCTTGGCCGGGGCGCAGTAATTGGTCAAGATGTTATTAAGACAATCGCCGCTAAGCACGGGAAGTCACCTGCCCAGGTCATCCTCCGTTGGCACTTGCAAAATGGGGTGTCGTTTATCCCCAAGTCGGTTCACGAGGCACGAATCGCAGAAAATGCCGCTATCTATGACTTTACCTTGAGTGATGAAGAGATGAAGCAGATTGCAACATTGAATGCCTACCACCGGACAGGCCGTGAGCCAGAGTTAGTTTACGAGTATAATAAGCAATATTAAATAGCAAAAAAGAGGCCGCATTTTTTTCGACCTCTTTTTCTATTTCTCCAAGCCTAATTGCTTGGCATAAATTGATTCTTCTTTGCTGAGCCGTTGCCGCTCGCGTTCGTTGTACCATGGGGAGATGGTAAAGGCGAGGACATCGTTGATAACGTAAATGGAACTGTTAATCGCCATTGCTAAGGTTGCTGACCCTTGACGGAATGAAACAAACCAAAGGACTAGCTGAGCAATTCCTGAAGCCAGCCACCAGAAGTATTGGTTGTTGAACCGCAGGAAGCAAATAACCCCGGCACTCAAGCTAATTGAGAAACTAATCGCATCAATCCATGGCCGCGGATCATCAGTCAGGGTGCCGATTAAGTAACCAGACACCAGGTAGACCAGGATGGTGGAAACAATGGCGACGGCCCATGAGCGGCCAGTAAACTGGCGGATCTTAGACGCCATGTTGACATTCCAGTTAGCAGAAAGCAGGACTGGCAAGTCAAGCGTGATTACGTAAGCAATCTGTTCCGCGATACTGAGGTAATTCTTGGCACTGTAACCTGCAATGATAAAGCAGATAGCAGAAAGGATCCCCAGGAAACCGTTAACGGACTTTGCTGCGTTGATTGCGAGGACGCATAATACCCCGAGGGTAGTCCCGATAAAAGTAATGACTGTCACCCAGGTAATTGGTGCGTTTACCAGGGTCATGACTTGGCAGCCAAGACTAAAGAAGAACAGGTAATAGTTTTGTTGGGGCCAGCCCTTTAATTGGTGACCTAAAAACTTTAGATAATTGCTAATCATAATCAACTCTCCCACTACATATAGATTTTTCTCTCTTGAAATCGTCTTTAAACACAATATCTTGTGTCAAAAACGCAACTTTAATAGTATAGCGGGTCATGATTAATGATGCAAGAAAAAAGTTAAACTTCGACCTTGATAATTTCAACCTGGTAAGCTGATTGCGGGGCGTTCACCGTAACAACTTTCCCGGCCGGCTGGTGCATGATGGCTTTTCCTAGCGGTGAATCAAAGGAGATTTTTTGTTTCGCAATATCTGCTTCTTGCTTGCCGACGATGTGGTAGACTTCTTGGTCATCGTCATCGGTAAATTTAAGGGTGACGGTGGTGCCGAGATCAACTGTGTTATCGTCGCTTGGCTCGACAATCTGGGCGTACTGTAATTGCTTGTTAAGGTAGCGGAGGCGGCTTTCGAGATGGCGCAGTTCCCGCTTCGCCGTGCTGTATTCTGTGTTTTCAGAAAGATCACCAAGGGCGCGGGCGGCCTTTAGCTGTTCGATTTTTGCGGGCCGCTGTGATTGCAGGCGGGCAATCTCTTCTTCAATTTCGTGATAACCAGTTGCGGTCATTTTTTGAAAGTAAACATTTTTCATTGCTTCGACGATCTTTTTTCGTTGCATCCGTGGAAAATCTCCTTCCATGATAATAATCTAATTATAATTAATATATCTAATTATGATATGATAGAGTAGAAAATTCAATTTGGAGACGGAGGACAATCGATAATGAACGAACAAGAGCAACATATTGAAAAGTTCCTTTCTTCGTCCAACTATCATCAGTTATCTGCTAATCAGCAAAAACATGCACAAGATATTTTGACACGATTTAATCACCAGATGACAAATGATCAGCATTTGACCGATACTACTTGGACGCCAACAGCAGTAAAATCGGTCATGGTCGGGGAATTCATCGCTGATCCAGCACTGACAAACCAATTTGGAATTGCGGTCGTGCCTGTTTTGCGCGCCTACCAAGAATTTCTGCAGGTTGATAACTTGGACGAAATTGTTAAGGCAATGGAAGAGCAACGGACGAACATGAACGCATGTCGGAAGGCCCATAAGACCTGGGCACAGTTGCATGGTGAAGAAACACCGGCACCAGCGCCTGCTGCCAAGAAGGAAGCACCAGTAGCAGCTAATAAGCCAGCACAATGGACAGGCGCCAAGCTGCAAGAACTACTGACTGGCTTAGACCAGGCGGTTGCGGCTGACCCATTATTTGCGAACAGCGAACTGACCGCTGACGAATTACGTTATGTTATTCGTGAGTTCCTTCAATTGATGGTGCAAGAATGTAATGAGTATCCAGGTCAATGGACATTTAGTAACTTGCAACGGGTATTGGGGATGATGATGCCCCTTGATCCGCAAATTTCTAATAAGCAGATCCACAATATTGTGCCGAGTGCGCAAGCATTATTTGAATACTTGAAGCAAAACGGTCATATCGACATGGAACAATACAAGATGGGGATGAAGGCAATTGCCAACATGCAACCATCTGAGGATATGCTGGCATCATTAAACCGTGATGAACGGGAAACCCAGTTAGTATTATCATTTATCAATAGTAATGGGGTTAATACGGATGATGCGGATGTTGCCGAAGCATGGATGAACAGTCACAAGCGAGAAGTTGCTGACTTTATGCGGGGCTTATTAAATCCATGGGGCGAATACGAACGTAAGCGTCTTGAGAAAAAGCAACAAGAGATGAAGCGGCAAGAACAACTAGCTGCCCAGGCACAAAATCCGCAACAAGATCCACACTTGAAGCGGAATAAGAAGCGCGTTCAAGGGATCAAGTTTAGTAAGAAGGCCCGGCGCAAGCTTCGTCGCCACTAATTTAGTGCGAAAGGAGAAGGTCTACGATGAGTGTTGAAGTTCCAGAAAATATGGAAGAAGTAGCAATGCAGCTTGCCCAGCACCAAGTACGGGGAGAGCAAGCTGATGAGACAACGGTTATTCGAAATGCTGTTCGGGATATTCTCCAAGCGTATTTCGATGAGGCCCTTGAAGGTCATTACGATGATGTGAACTGGTCGGGGGAGGACTTAGTAATTACCGATTTTATGGGTAAAGAAGTCGGGAAGGTTACCCCGGTGGCCGCAACGTTTGTGATGGACTTTAAGAACGATGCAGACGCGTTGATGGAACGACTAGAAGAAGTAACCACCAAGATTGTGGGTGGCCGTTAAAAAAGAGACTGGAGAAAAATTTTTCTCCAGCCTCTTTTTTAGTTTATAGTTTCTTCTTAACTTCATATGGGTGTGACTTTTCGTGTTCTGCAGGTAAGGCATCCTTAACGTAAAAGATTGCGTATTCCTTATCGTGGGGGTCCTTGGCGATGACGAGATCATCATTGCGCCGTTGTTGCTTAAAAATTTGGCCCTTCCGAACTGCTTCGTTGTAGTCATGAATGTTGGCAACAGAGTCACCAGGGTTAAAGAAAATTCTTGTTTCCATATCTATCTCTCCTCGTAGTATCTAAATATGTCCTTATGCGCGGCTCGGTACGTCCAACTGGGCGTGAGCCAGGATGTGGCCTTTTGCGGCATGAACAAAATCATTTAGCCAGTAACCATTTTCTAATGGCAGCCGGTCATCAAGGGCGTAAACCTTCAGTGTGTAATGGTGGGTCTTATCTGGTGGTTGTGGCCCAACATAGCCCACCGTAATCTGCTTGTCACCATTTACTAATGCCCCGGCGTTACTATTGTTTCCCTGGACAAATTGGTCCTTGAGTTGCCGGCTGGCATCAGCGGGGATGGCAGTCATCGTTGCGGGAATGTTAGCGGCTAACCAGTGAATCCAGGTGAAACCACAGACCGGTGTTGAATCATAGTCAATGAAGACAAGCGCAAATGTCTTTGTTGCCGCCGGCGCCTCATTGATCTCAATTGGAAAAGACCGAATGGGGTAGTCTGCTAGCATCGCTTCTGCTGGTGCATATTTACCGTATTCGTCAGCAAGGACGCCGTTTGTTAATGGTACTGAGATTTTCATTGAAATCCCTCCTCGTAAGTTAATTATAAGCCAGCCTAGTCTAAATACAATTGGCGAAGTTGAGCGAGGTCGTTCTTTGATAGGCCGAGGTGTTCGCGGAGATAGTGGTCAACGTCGCCGTAGTTAGTGTTAATAACCTTGATAGCGGTCGCGAGGTAGTCGGGAGCGACCGATGCTAGGGCAGCCCGGTTAGTCACTAGTTCTTCACTCGCGCCCTTGTCCCGCATGCTTTGGAGCCACTTGTTCCGGAAATCTTGGGTAACCGTATTGGTCAATAAGTAATCTTCACGAATGATCTCCTGGTCGACGCCGAGAGCACTTAGGATCAAGAATGAGGCCATCCCGGTCCGGTCTTTACCAGCGGTGCAGTGGTATAAAACGGCCCCGTCCCGGTCTTCGAGGAGGAGGGCAAACATTTGCTGGTAGGCTTTTTTCGCGGAATCAATTGTCGCCATCCGTCGATAAACGTCGAGCATGTGGCGGTAACCATTTCCCGGTTCCTGCATTTGCGCGGCAATTTCTTCGTCACTATGGGACGCATCGGTTTCATCGGCGTCAAAGACCGATAGCCGGTAATACTTTGCGGTTGTCGGGACATGGTCCGGGGCAGCGGTAATCTCGTCTGGTGCCCGGAGATCAATGTCGACATTGACGGGGATGTTTTCTAAAAGCTGTAGGTCCGGCTGATCCAGGCGGGCTAAGGACCCTGTCCGGATGATGCGGTGCCACTTAACGGTGTGCCCATCAGTTGTGGGGTAGCCGCCAAGATCGCGGAAATTATACCCATTTTTGATTGGTAATAAACGTTTATTAGCCATGAAAGTCCTCCTTACGTTAACTTTATTAACCTTATTGTACACTGGATCAATCAAAAAGCGGTACTTAAAAATTCAGCTAAGCGCTGACCAGCCTCATTTGCGCCAGCCTGGTCAGGATGAAGACCATCGGTAAATGAATTACACCAGCCCGCCGTTTCAATAATTGGCAACTGGTGGTGGACAGCAACTGTCTTAATGATTGTTGCATAGGTCTGGCTGAATGGAATCATCACCATGATTTTTGCTGTCGGGAAAGTCGTGACAACCTGCTGGATAAACTTATCGTAAGCGCACTTGAAATCCGTGGCCGTAAAACGGCGGTCATTGACGCCGAGGTTAATGATTACGAGGTCGGGCTGGTTCGGCTGCCACCGGGTGTGGGCATCGGTGTGGGTTAAGAACTGGTCAGCGGTTGGCACGCCCCCCGTTGCCCGCCGTAAGACACCACCCGCAGAATAAGCGATGCGGACGCTATCGGCATTGAGGATGTCGGCACAAATCGCCGCGTAATTCGTTTCTGAGCGGTAATCACTTGCGGGATGTTGCCCAGCAACCCAGCAGCCGGCTGTGATGGAATCCCCGATGAAGTCGATTACTGGCCGCCTGTGGGGACTTGCCGTAAGAACGCCATCGTCAGTTTCGATCCCTGTGATTGTAAAGCCCTGGTCACCAGCCCATACTAAATCGTCATCGGTGTTACCGCCGGTCATTATTTCAATTTCGTGAGGGTCGGCAGTAAGCTGCAGGGCAATTTCCCGCGCACTGGCAGGATATCGGTGCCATTGCTGCCCGTCAATCCTAATGGTGTACTGTTGCTGTGCTGATTGATGGTTGTAGTTCGGATAAACGTTGACCTGCAGCTGGTGGACGCCTGCAGTGTGGACACGGAGATAGCTTCCTAAATTAGTGGTATACAAGACTTCTTGACCATTGATCGGTTTAAGCCACCACCGCCCGGTCCGCTTCGCAATCGCAATTAAATCTGTTGGTAAATATTTATTCATTTTGTAATCCTCCACCTTCTATTTTAAGGGGTGTAGCGTTGCTGTGGTAGGCATAAAGCCACTTTTTAAATCCGCAAATAAGAAACCGCTTACTCTATTGGTAGAATTAACTTGAAAGCGCTTGTTGACAAACCGACGGAAAAGGAATAAATTATATTTAGTAAAAGTTTACCATAGTTTTATTTGAGGTATGGAGGTTATTCTGATGGATAAGCAACAATTTTTGGATGAATATCAAGGGATCTTTAAGGAAGCCGGGAAGGACGTCTTCTTCTCCCCAGGCCGGATCAATGTAATCGGTGAACACACGGACTACAATGGTGGGCACGTTTTCCCATGTGCAATTAGTATTGGGACGTATGGTGTTTATGGTCCTCGGGAAGACACCACGGTTGCCATTTACTCGGCCAACTCAGCAAAGGTTGAAGACAGTAAGATCATCACCTTTGACATTAATGATGAAGAACCACAAAGCGCTAAGGATGAAAAGTGGGTCAACTACTTCAAGGGGATGTTAGTTTACCTGAAGCAACGCGGCTTTAAGATCGACCACGGCTTTAACCTATACATCCATGGTTACTTACCATACGGTTCTGGCCTGTCATCATCAGCATCAATTGAAATGCTGATGGGGGACATTTTAAAGACTGAATTTAACCTTGATATCGACCAAATCGACCTGGTTAAGCTTGGTCAAAAGACAGAAAATGACTTTGTTGGTTTAAATTCTGGGATCATGGACCAATTTGCTGTTGGGATGGGGAAGGAAAATAACGCCATCTTCCTTGACTGCAACACCCTTGACTACCAGTACTTACCGCTTGAACTCGGTGACTACGAAATCGTCATCATGAGTACCAACAAGACCCACTCTCTGGCTGGTTCAAAGTACAACGAGCGGGTTGAAGAATGTCAAGAAGCCGTTAAGCGGTTGAACCAAAAGCTTGATATTAACAAGCTTGGTGAAATTGACCTCGATACCTTTGATCAATACACTTACTTGATCAATGACGACACGTTAATCCGTCGCGCCCGCCACGCCGTTAGTGAAAACGAACGGACCAAGAAGGCCATTGATGCCATGCAAAAGGGTGACTTGGAAGAACTCGGTCGCTTAATCAACGCTTCCCACGTTTCACTGAAGTATGACTACGAAGTAACAGGGAAGGAACTTGACACCTTAGCAGAAAACGCCTGGGGACAACCTGGCTGCCTCGGTGCCCGGATGGTCGGCGGTGGATTCGCCGGCAGTGCCATTGCGATTGTTAAGAAGTCAGAAGCCGAAAACTTCAAGAAGAACGTTGGTAAGATCTACCGTGACACAATTGGTTACGACGCTAGTTTCTATGACGCGGAAGTTGTCGATGGACCACACAAGCTTTAATTGTTAGTTTAGCTAGGAGATTGAGAAAATGAAGTTAATCGAAAAATACGCTGACCAAGTAATTGCGAGTGGGGCATATGAACCACTTGACCGGATTTATGTCTTAAATAAGATCCGCGGCTTTGTTGGCGATGAGGATGTTGAAGCAAATGATGACCAGCCAGCCGTCAAGCAGTTAGTTGATTTGGCGGTTAAGCGGGGCAAGATTGAAGATGGGCAAACAGCGCGCGAAATTTTAAACGACCAGCTGTATGACTTGATGACGCCACGACCATCAGTTGTTAACCACCAATTCTGGGAAAAGTACCAGCAATCACCAGCAACGGCGACTGATTGGTTCTACAAGCTCTGTACCAGTAACGACTATGTTAAGGTCGAAGCAATCAAGAAGAACGTGGTGTTTGATAAGCCAACAAAGTACGGTAACTTGGAAATCACGATCAACCTGTCTAAGCCGGAAAAGGACCCCAAGGCAATCGCCGCTGCGGCCCACGATACCGCCAAGAAGTATCCTCAGTGTGCCTTATGTATGGAAAATGAAGGTTACAAGGGACGCTTAGGCCAGGCGGCCCGGAGCAACCACCGGATTATCCGGATGAACGTCGGCGGTCAACAATGGGGCTTCCAGTATTCACCATACGCCTACTTTAACGAACACTGCATTTTCTTAGACGGCAAGCACGAACCAATGAAGATCAACCGACAAACGTTGATTAACCTGGTAGAGATTGAAAAGCAATTACCAGCTTACTTTGTTGGAAGTAACGCAGACCTCCCAATTGTCGGTGGCTCAATGCTAGCGCACGAACACTACCAAGGGGGGAAGCACTCCTTCCCAATGATGAAAGCGGAAATTAAGCAAGAACTTGAATTTAAGGATTACCCAGCGGTTAAGGCTGGAATCGTCAACTGGCCAATGAGTGACATCCGCTTGACGAGTGCTGATACTGACCAATTGATTAACCTGGGGACCCACATTATTGATGTTTGGGCCCACTACAGCGATGAAAGCCTTGAGATTAAGGCCTTTGACGGTGACACCCGCCACCACACTGTTACCCCAATTATGCACCGTGAAGGCGACCAGTTCGTCTTAGACTTGGTATTGCGGGATAACAACACTAGTGACCAGTACCCGTTGGGGATCTTTCACCCACACGAAAAATTGTGGCACATCAAGAAGGAAAACATTGGTTTAATCGAAGTGATGGGCCGGGCGATCTTGCCGGCACGGCTGAAGGCGGAACTAAATGAAGTTAAGAAGTTCTGGCTTGGCGTTGACAATGAGATTGCTGACAGCCACTTACCATGGGCAAAGGAAGTTCAAGCAAGGACGACGATTACCAAGGACAATGTGGATGAAGTGTTAGAACAAGAACTTGCTAATATCTTCGCCAATGTGCTGGAAAATGCCGGGGTATTTAAGGACGATGCGGCCGGAAATGAAGGTTGGCAACGGTTCGTTGATGCATTAAAATAGTGTTAACTATTTAAGAGAGGAGCTAGAGGCAGATGGCAGTAACATTACATGACATTGCGGAAAAGGCGGGCGTCTCAATCGCGACAGTATCGCGGATCTTGAACAATGATGTGACCCTTTCTGTCAATGAGAAGACACGGCAACGGGTACTGGCAACTGCTGAAAAGTTCAACTACACGAAGCATAAACGGACGCGGAACAACCAAGTTCAACGGGTAGCAGTCGTTCAATGGTACTCACTGACCCAGGAATTAGACGACCTTTATTACATGGCGATTCGGATGGGAATTGAACGGGCGGCGCAGCAGCGGGGCTTACAGACTGTCCCCGTTTATCAAAATAATTTGGATGAAATTCCACGCGATGTTACGGGCATCATCGCGATTGGGAAGTTTAGTGACTCGCAGGTACAAGCCTTGCGGTTAGTGACCGCCAACATTGTTTTTGTTGACTACGACAGCCTAGCAGCCGGCTACGACTGCCTGGTGCCGGATTTTGAAAACGCGGTTCGCTCTGTGATCAACGAATTTGTTGATGAAGGGATCGACGATATTGGAATGTTAGCCGGGACGGAGCGGACGACCGACCAGCAAATCGTTCCTGACTTGCGGCGCTTTTACTTTGAGAGTAACCTGCGTCAGCACGGCCTTTATCACCCGGAGTATATTTTTGCCGGCAACTACACCTCGATGTCGGGATATACGGCGATGAAAAAGGCGATTGAAGAGCTAGGCGACCGTTTGCCACACGGAATCTTTATTGCGAATGACCCGATGGCTGTCGGTGCCTTAAAGGCGATTCAGGAAGCAAAGATTAAGGTTCCTGAACGATTGGCGTTGATTAGCTTTAACGACACCGCAATCGTCAAGTACGTTTACCCAAGTATGTCCGCGGTCCATGTTGGCACTGATGAAATGGCCCACGCGGCAGTTGACATGATGGTTAAACGGCTCCAAAATCCGGGCAGTGACCCTTGCAAGACGGTGGTTGGCACCCACCTAATCAAACGGCAGACGACACGGTAAGATAAAAAGGACTGAGAAAATTTGCTTCTCAGTCCTTTTTTATACGCTTCTGATACCAGCGATAGGCCAAATAAAGACCGCCAATCGCCATGATAATAATTGCCACAGTCGTGTACTCGTCAAAGATGACGACAATTTTATGCCACGATTGGCCAACCCAGGCACCGAGGCCCACGAGGATTGTGTTCCAAATGGTACTCCCGATGATTGTCAAAAGACAGAACTTTGGTAGGGGGGTCTGGGCAATGCCAGCGGGGATGGAAATCAAGCTCCGGATAATCGGGATACACCGGCCGTAAAGAATCCCCGCGGTCCCATGACGGTTGAACCAGTCAACGGCTTTTTGCGCATCGTCACTCTTGAAACCAAGCAACTGGAAGAGCCGGTGGCGTAATAGCCGCGATAAGCGGTCAACGGTTAGCTGCCGGCCGAGGGCATATAAGATGAGGGCACCACCGAGGGAACCGATAGTCGCCGCAACAACTGTCCCGCCGAGGTTGAGTGTTGTTGTGGTCGTCATAAAGCCGCCCATCGTCAGGATTATCTCTGACGGAAGGGGCGGAAAGACGTTTTCTAGTGCAATTAGCAACGCAATCGCAAGATAGCCAAACTGGTTAATAAATTCTGTGATCCACGCGTTCATATACCGCTCCTGTATTGATAAATAGTTTCTAAATAACCATATCATGTTCTTCTGCCAATTAGGACGCGCTGATAATGATCTTTAGCTAAAATTACGAATTCTCGCGGGAAAAATCAGCGGTGAGGAAAGTGAATGAATCCCCGTTGTAATGCCCGAAGTGTTCGCCTTCTATCACAAAAAAGATTAAAATTTACGAAAAATAATTAAAAATGTGCTAAAGTATAATAAGACTACATAAGGGAGTTTGATGTAAAGTGAAGCATTATCGCTTTAGCCGCCTAAGTATGGGTTGGCAGATTATGATTGGACTGGTCCTCGGTATTATCTTTGGGATGGTCTTTTATAAGAATAACAGTGCGATTACTGTGATGCAGAGCTTAGGGACGATCTTCATTCGCTTGATCCAAATGATCGTCATGCCGATTGTTGTTTCCTGCTTGACAGTCGGGATTGCTAACATCGGTGATATTAAAAAGCTTGGCCGAATCGGTGGAAAGACACTGATTTACTTTGAAGTGCTGACAACGATTGCCTTGATCCTCGGGATTGTGATGGCAAACCTTACCCACCCCGGATCATTCATCGACATCCATGAATTACATGCGACTGATATTTCGCAATATATGTCGACGGCGAAAAGCGCGGAGCATAATACCGGCTTTTGGCCACTGATCTTATCAATTATTCCAACGAATATCTTTAAGTCGATGGGTGAAGGTGACATGATGCCGGTTATCCTCTTCTCCGTATTATTCGGGTTAGGGGTCGCCGCGGTTGGTGAAAAAGCAAAGATTATCATTGACTTTTTAAATGCCGTTTCGGAAGTTATGTTTAAGGTAACCAACTGGGTAATGAAGTTTGCACCAATCGGTGTCTTTGGCCTGATTGGGATGACCATTGCTGAGATGGGAATCAGTGCATTGTTGCCGCTAGGTTTATTTATTTTGATTGCCTATGTGACGATGATTATCTTTATTGTCGTTGTCCTCGGGATCACCGCGCACATCTTCCACTTACGCTACTGGAAGACGATGCGGGTGATCATGGATGAAATCATCCTGGCATTTACAACTGCTAGTTCAGAAGTAACCCTGCCTCGGCTGATGAAAAAGACCCAGGAGATGGGGGTAAGTAAGGGGATTGCCGCCTTTGTAATCCCGACTGGCTATACCTTCAACCTTGACGGGTCAGCAATTTACCAGTCATTGGCAGCGTTGTTCTTAGCCCAAGCTTATGGTTTACACCTTACCTTGGCCCACCAGATCACCTTATTGATCGTGCTGATGATTACCAGTAAGGGGATGGCCGGGGTGCCAGGGGCATCGTTCGTTGTCCTCTTAGCAAGTATCTCCACGATTGGGGTACCAATGGCGGGCTTGACATTTATTGCCGGGATTGACCGCTTTGTTGATATGGGGCGGACAGCAGTTAACGTTGTCGGTAATTCAATCGCCACATTAGTTATCGGTGAATCTGAAGGTGCCCTCGACCGCGAGAAGTACAACAACTACATTGATAATTATAAAGAAGGACAAGAATAGCAATTAATTACTAAAGGGGCTGGGAAGAAACATAGTTTCTTTCCAGCCCCTAGTTTTATCTCCGAATATTACATAGTAATCGCGGAAAAAAAGCGAGCCCCTCAAGGGTAACTACGGACAAACGTCGGCCCGTACCGTGCCAACGTCCGTCCTAGGTTACCCCACCGGGGCTCCGAGAAGCTTTTTTCCCAGCTTGTTTATTTTAACTAGTTTTCTTTTTCAGTGGACTCACGCGGGGCCGCCAAATGGACACCGCGGTGGTCAACACTGGTACTAAAGACAATCTGGGTACTGGTCTTACCAAAGCGTTGCTGGATCGTGTTGATAAAGTCATCGAGGTCGGTTGTCGACGGGAAAACGACTTCCATAATTTCTGAATAATCCCCCGTGACACAATTACATTCAATGACATTGGGAATTTGTTGGATATAGGGGTAAAATTCTTGTTTTTGGCGCGGTTCTAGTTGGACCTGGATAAATGCTTTGACGTGGAAGTTGATTTTTTCCATGTTGACACTGGTATGGTAGCCAGTAATAATCCCGCTGCGCTCAAGTTTGTTGATGCGGGCGGCGATAGCGGGGGAGGAGATAAAACATTCTTTAGATAGTTCTTTTAACGATGCCCGGGCGTTCTTTTGCAAGAGATTAATAATTTTCCGGTCAATTTTATCCATAGCTGCTGCCTCTCTTTCTCAGATTAAAGTCAGATATAATATACTCATCTTACTCTAATTAAAAGCTAATGTATAATATAAATTTTATTGCATAGAAATTAAATGTCAACTATCGGATATATTATGTGATTGCATTACGTGAGCGGGTGAATTAATGGTATAATTTAAGTAAATATACTGCTGTTTGAATGGAGGTTCAAACTTATGGATCAAGAATACCAAAACATTTTAGTGCCAGTTGATGGTTCTAAAGAATCAGAATTTGCATTACACCGGGCAATCGCAATCGCCAAGCGTAACGGTGCCCACATTGATATCTTAAACGTGATTGATACCCGGGCAATGGCATACAACTTTGCGGGGATGTCTGATGGAAGTATTGCCTACCAATTAGTTGACAAGTCAAAGCAATACCTTGATGAATTATTAAAAGATGCTAAGGACAAGGACGACTTTGATAATCTTGACATTCACATTCGGTTAGGAAACCCTAAGACAATTATCTCATTTGACTTCCCACGTGACCACCATAACGACATGGTAATTATGGGAGCAAGTGGTTTGTCACGGATGCAACGGGCAGTGATGGGTTCTGTCACATCATACGTAAAGCGGAATGCCCCTGTTGATGTTCTGGTTGTTCGGACGGACGTTGATCAAGTAAAGTAGGATATTAGATAATCGTGGATAATGGGCTGTGCCATTAATGACTCAGCTCATTATTTATTTTAAAAAGGGGGACGAGATCGTTAAGGCGAGAAAAATTGCAATATTATTTTTGCTGGGGGCAGTAATTAACCTTTGTCTCCCCCAAGCAGGCTTAGCAAGTGCGGCTACCCGGCAACAGGAACGGGCGGTAAAGCGGGTCCTTGTCGAGAATAAGGTCAACGGGGTCGCACTTGTCAATGGCCACGGGCAACGAGCACGGGTGATTAGTAACGAACAGACGACTGATCAGGACAAGCAGGTACACGCAAACCGCCTCTTCCCAGTGGCTTCGTTACAGAAGTTAATGACGGGGATCGCGGTATTGACCCTAGTTAATGACAACAAGCTAGCGTTAACTAGCCCGCTGAGCGCATATCAGCCCCGTTTACCCTATGCAAACCAAATCACGGTCAATCGGTTAATGACCCACATGAGTGGCTTACACACCAAGGGAGCGGAAATTAAGCACCCCTTAATCGGGGAGGGGGCCCAGCGAAAGTACGCGCTCGCGCATGTAAATTCAACCGGAAAATATAAGTGGCATTATGATGACTTAGACTTTGTCATGCTGGCGGCAATTATTCATTGGACAAGCCACCAATCGTACCGCCATTATTTGACTAGCAGGGTTTTACAGCCAGCAGGGGTTCATGTAAAATTCTATGACCAGGTCCAGCAACGGGAAGTTCCACAGTTGCTTACGGAAAAAGGACAATGGTCCAGTTTACAATTAGCAATGTCTAAGGAGCTCGGGTCTGGCGAAATTTTTTGCACGCCGCTAGCATACTGGCAGTTTTTTCACCGGGCCTTGCTTGACCAGCCATCACGGCTAGCCCAGTTTACACAGGGCCGGGTAGGAAGTGGGGAGACCTATTTTGGTGGAATGTATCTTGAAGGGCCTTATCTCCACGCTAACGGTTATTTAAAGGGTTATTCATGTACTTTTTATAGTAATTACCATACACGGCAAACGATAATGCTCTTTGCTAATAATCTCTCCTACCGGCAATTAAGGAAAATAAATCCCCAGCTCCACCACGCCTATTATGGTGATTGGCGGCGGGAACAAAAAAAGATCAACGCCTATTAGGACGTTGATCTTTTTTGCTTAAAAGCTAATCTTTTTTAGCGACTTCCATGATGTTATCATCACTGGTTACCTTCTCACCAGCATCCTTCAACAACTTAATGTCAAATTCCTTGCTGTTAGTAACAGTAACCATGACAGTATCATCAAGGCCAGCCTTCTTAATTGCTGGATCCCAGAATTCCATCAGTTCTTGACCCTTATCAAAGTGTTGATCCTTGTCAAAGTAAGAGATGAATCCAGTACCATGCATCTTAACAGTGTCAATTCCGACGTGGATTAAGAGCATAATTCCGTTGTCGGCTTCAAGACCAATTGCGTGGCGGGTAGAGAATGTTGCCCGGACAGTACCACTGAATGGGGCATATACCTTCCCGTCAGAAGGCTTGATGGCGAATCCTTCACCCATGTTACCAGAGGCAAAGTTGTCATCGCTAACACTCTTGAGGTCGACGAGCGTCCCGGCAACAGGAGCTGGAATGTTAGTTACACCAGCTTGTGGAGTAGGGGCTGCTTCGCTAGTAGCATTGTTGTCATCTTCGTTGAATTGCTTACCCCAAGTTTGTTCAAGTTCCGCAACAATCTTTGCGTGGGACTTTTCATCCAACTTAACCTTGATGGCAAAGATGGTAATCCCGACAAGGATTAAGGCGATTGGAATTAAGAACATGTAAACCTTGAAGACATTTACACCATGAGCACTGATTGTTGCAGCGGTTGCACCACCGGTCATTCCAGCGGCAACAGTAGCCATCCCAACAACACCGTTGGCAACGGCACCACCGAACTTATCAAGCAATGGACGAACAGATAAGGTAAGTGATTCGTCCCGGTGACCTAACTTCAATTGACCATATTCAACGGAGTCGGTGATCGTCATCAAGACAACCAAGAAGATAATTGGTTGTGGGATGAAGAATAATTCAGCACCAAGTAAAACAAGTGGTAATGACTTACCGGCAAAGGCAAAGATTAAGGCACCAATAACTTCGATTGATGCGGCACCGTAGAAGAGCTTGTGCCGACCGATCTTTCCAGAGAACAGTGGGAAGGCGAAGACGGAAATAATTCCGACAATCGTGTTCAAACCACCAAGGATTGAGAAGGCCTTCGCATTACCTAAGATGTAAGTGAAGTAGTAAAGCTCGAAACTGTTTAACAATGTTTGACCGGTTGTGAAGAACAGGTAAGACATTGCAATTGCAAGAAGTTGGTCGTTCTTAACCAAAATCTTCAGGATGTCCTTAAACTTAGTTTGTTCCTTGTTTTCACGAAGTAATGATTGTTGTTCGTGGGTGAACATCCCAACACCGATGGAAGTGATAGCAGAAATACCAGCAACAATTGCGGCAAAGATGAACCAACCACGGTTATCACCGGTTCCGCCGTTTTGGTTTACTGAGAAGAACAGAACCATTGGCATGATAACAAAACCAATGATCTGACCACCGATCGTAGAACCAACCCGGGCGAAGGTAGCTATCTTATCACGTTCGTGTGAGTCAAATGACATCGCAGGAACCATTGACCAGAACCCAATATCATTAAAGGAGTAGAAAACGTCCATAATAATGTAAATAATAGCAAACAGAACTAAGTACAGCATTGGGTTGCTTACGTTCAAACCGCCAAGTGGCGTGAAGAGGGCGGCCAGCAAGACAGCGGAAATAACACCACCGCCGACAACCCATGGCTTGAACTTACCCCAACGAGTGTGGGTCCGGTCAATCGCGTTACCAATCATTGGGTCGATGATTAATTCGACAATCCGCAGTGCGAAAATGATAAAGGTAACGTAACCGATCATGCGGTTATCGAAAGCTTTGTCACTGGAGTCAAACAAGTGTCCAGTAACGTACATCATAAAGTAAGTAGAAAGTAATGCAAAGAACGCATCGTGACCGAACGCACCTAGTGAATAAAACAGGCGCGAGCGAGCAACATGTTGTTCTCCTATTGGTTTATCCATATTAACTCCCCTTTTCTACAACAATAATAAAATATCTTACAGCAATTATAGTAAGCGTTTTCAAAGAAAAAGTCAATGCAATTTTAGTAAAGTTTTACGAAAAGCGGGAATTAACCAGAATTAATTAACTAGTAAGCAGCGGCTAATACGCGTGCTTGGGCGCTTTCCAGCTCATCAGCGTTTAAGTTGATAAATTTGTTGACGACCCGGTCAGCAACGTGAATGTCATCAACCAGGAAATCGTGGATTGTAGTGATTGCAACGCCGGCATGGCGAAGGTGCAAAATCGTCATGGCAACCGCTAGTTCTTCCACTTTGGCGGCGGAAAGTGCTGCCGGTGCGACTTCAACAACTCCCTGGTAGTAACCCGTCATAAATACTTTATTCATCGTAATCACCTCTAGCTCTATCAAAACACCTTTTGGCAAAGTTGTGAAGAATAATTATTTAAAAATAAAAACGGCTGAGATAAATCTCAGTCGCTTTATTAATCAATCGCAGTTGATTATTGTTCTTCGTACCAGCTGTAGTGGAAGTTACCAGGACGGTCAGTACGTTCGTAAGTGTGAGCACCGAAGTAGTCACGTTGTGCTTGAAGTAAGTTTGCAGGAAGAACTTCAGCACGGAATGAATCGTAGTAACTGATAGCAGCACTTAATGCTGGAACAGGAACACCGGCCTTAACAGCTAAGGCAACGATGTCACGAATAGCACGTTGGTACTTCTTAGCAACGTCCTTGAAGTAGTCATCGAATAAGAGGTTCTTCAAGTCTGGGTTCTTAGTGTAAGCATCGGTGATGTTTTGTAAGAATTGTGCACGAATAATGCATCCTGCACGCCAGATTTGTGCTAATTCACCGTATTGAAGGTTCCAGTTGTAACGTTCGGAGTCGATCCGCATTTGTTCGAAACCTTGAGCGTAAGACATAACCTTACCGAAGTAGAGGGCTTGACGAATCTTTTCAACTAATTCTTCCTTGTTGTCAATTGAAACAGCGTCAACGTCTTCTGGCAATTCCTTACTTGCTTGAACACGTTCGTCCTTCATCATTGAGATGTAACGAGCGTAAACCGCTTCAGTGATAACTGATTGTGGGGCACCACCATCAAGGGCAGTTTCTGAACTCCACTTACCAGTACCCTTGTTAGCACCACGGTCAAGGATCATGTCAACAATTGGTGCGTTCTTGTCGTCACCAAGGTCATCCTTACGAGTAAGGATGTCAGCAGTGATGTCAACGAGGTAGCTTGATAATTCACCCTTGTTCCATTCAGCAAAGGTTTCAGCGATTTCGTCAACTGGCATCTTTAATACGTTACGCATGATGTTGTAACTTTCGTCGATTAATTCTTCATCACCGTATTCGATACCGTTGTGAACCATCTTTACGTAGTGACCAGCACCGTTTGGTCCAATGTAAGCAACACATGGCTTGCCGTCTTCTTCAGCCTTAGCAGCAATCTGAGTAAGGATTGGAGCAACTAAGTCGTAAGCTTCCTTTTGACCACCAGGCATAAGTGATGGACCGTGAAGGGCACCTAATTCACCACCGGAAACACCCATTCCGATGAAGTTGATACCAGACTTGTCTAACTTAGCGTTACGAGCCATGGTGTCGTGGAAGTTGGTGTTACCACCATCGATCAAGATGTCACCCTTGTCAAGTAATGGTAACAATTCGTCGATAACAGCATCAGTTGGCTTACCGGCCTTAACCATCATTAAGATACGACGAGGCTTTTCAAGTGAATCAACGAAGTCCTTAACAGAGTAGCTAGGAACTAACTTCTTTTCACTGTGGTCCCGCATCATTTCGTCAGTCCGTTCACGGTGACGGTTGTATACACCAACCGTGAAGCCACGGCTTTCGATGTTCAGTGCAAGGTTCTTACCCATAACAGCTAAACCAACAACACCAATTTGTGCTTTTTGATCAGACATTAAAGTCACTCTCCTCAATACTTATGTAATATATTTCACAACCTTGATTATAACAAAATCTGCTAATAGTGCAAACGCTAAACCTCGATTTTTGTTATAAAAAAGCAATTTATAACAAAATTGCTATAAATCGCTTTCAGTCAATTAATGATTTAAACGGTAAACCCACTTGCGGCCGTCACGAGCTAATAATTCGTCAGAGGCGGCAGGACCCATTGAACCTGGGGTGTAGTTAGGGAATTGTGGCTTTTCAATGTCCCAAAGCTTGCGGATAACGTCAACGAACTTCCAAGCGTAAGCAATTTCAGCCCATGAAGCAAAGTTAGTGTGGTTGCCTTCAAGCGCATCGTGGAAGAGACGTTCGTATGGTTCTGGTGATTCCTTCTTGTCGGTATCGCTTTGCAAGTAGCGGAGGTCAACTGGTTCCGTGGTGAAGCCTTGACCAGCGTGCTTAGCGTTTAATTGAATTGCAAAGCCAGACTTTGGTTCAACAAAGATTGTCAAAACGTTGGAGTTCAGTGATTGATCGCTCTCACTACGAGGGTCAGCAAAGATATCAATCAATGGCTTCTTGAAGACAACATCGATCCGGGTAAACTTATCAGCTAACTTCTTACCAGTCCGGACGTAGAATGGAACACCAGACCAACGGTAGTTATCAAACATTAACTTAGCAGCAACGAAGGTTTCAGTGCCGGATTCAGGATCAACACCATCTTCGTGACGGTAAGCATTAGTACCGTTACCAGCATCGTATTGACCACGAACAAAGTTACCGGCAGCTTCAGATGGGGTGTAGAGGCGAAGACTACGAAGTGCCTTGATCTTTTCCACCCGGACATCAGCGTCAGTAAAGGCAACAGGTTGTTCCATTGCTAGTTGGGCAACGATTTGCATGATGTGGTTTTGCACCATATCACGTAAAGCACCAGATTGGTCATAGTAACCAGCACGTTCTTCAACCCCCAGCTTTTCACTTAAGGTAACCTGGATGTTGTCGATGTAACGGTTGTTCCAAAGGGATTCGATCATGGTGTTACCAAAACGTAATGCTTGGATGTTTTGCACCATTTCCTTACCAAGGTAGTGGTCAATCCGGAAGATCTGGTTTTCGTTGAATGTTTGTGACAATTCGTCGTTAAGCTTCTTCGCAGAGTCAAAGTCACGACCGAATGGCTTTTCAATAACCAAGCGGTTGAAACCATCATCAGTTAAGAGGTGTTGCTTCTTCAAGTTCAATGCAATTGTGCCAAAGAATTGTGGGGCCATTGACATGTAGAACAAACGGTTGCCTTCAGTACCGAATTGTTCATCTAATTCAGCGAGCCGCTTCTTTAAGGTCTCATAGTGTTCTGGCTTAGTAACATCGTGGGACTTGTAGAAAAAGTGCTTTGAGAATGCCGCTGCTTGGCCGTTCTCAGTCTCAGCAACCTTGCTAACTGATTCTAAAACGATTTGTTGGAATTCTTCGTCAGTTAAAGGACGACGGGAAGTCCCAAGTAATGCAAAGTGGTCAGCGAGGTAACCCTTTTGGTAGAGTTTGAACAAAGCGGTGTAGAGCTTCCGCTTAGCAAGGTCACCTGTAGCACCAAATAATGTAATAACAGCCTTATTTTCTGTAGCCAAAATGTTCACTCCTTCTGAAATTTCAGAAATTCTTATACCGTGACAATTATATACTCTTAAAGCACAATCTGCACTATTAAAGGAACCGTTTTCTTAACAGGAGTTTGCGAATGACTAAATGGACCATGAAAGGTAAAAGTTCGCGTTAATAGTGCTTGACAAGCGATTACTAATTAATGGTCTAGAGCAAAAAAACTTTTAAATTAATTTGTGATTATTTAGACTAACTGGGTAAATAAAAAAACGAAACAGCTAAAATGAACTGTTTCGTCGGAAATGTATATTAAACAAATTGTTTCCGTTCCGCAATTACACCACAAACGGCAAAGAAGATGGTGGCAATAACGATCACGATTAAGCTAGCAAACCAATTGTGGGTGCTGGAGTAAAGGTTACCAACAACAACTGGGCCAAGAGCGGCGATTAAGTACCCGACTGATTGAACCATCCCCGAAAGGTTCCGGGTGTCAGCAGCACTCTTTGTCTTTAACCCAAAAAGGGTCATCGCTAACACAAAAGTAGTCGTTGTTCCCATCCCTAAGAAGAGGGCGACGATTGCGTAGTAGGCAAATGAGTTAACCGGGAAGAACATCATTCCCGCACCAATTAAAGTAACAATCCCAGCAAACAACATGATCGGTTGCCGGTTGTTCATCTTGGTAGCAATAACAGGAACCAAGAATGCAAATGGCATTGAGAATAACTGCAATAAACCAGCGGCAAGGCTAGCTTGGTCGCTAGTCAAGCCGGCATCCATGGCAATAGTTGGCAACCAGGCAACGATACTGTAGAAGACAAAGCACTGACCCCCGAAGAAGAGGAGGAGCCACCATGCATTGGCGTTCTTCCACATGTTGGTGCCACGATCAGCAGGCTGGTCACTACTGTTAGCACGTTGGTTGTACTTGAGGTTCGGTACCCAGATGATTGCCGCAATGAGGGCGATGATACTGATAATAATCACCGCTGTCTCCCAACTTGTCGCGTGGGTAATTGGGGTAATAACGTATGCACCGATTGCAGCAAATAATGTCATCGCAACGTTATACATTCCAGTTACACTACCGATCCGGTCGGGAAGCTTATCAGAAATAATTGCGGGAAGAAGGACGTTAATACAAGTGATCGCTGCCCCCACCAAGATTGTGCCGACCATTAATGAAGTGAGATTCAGGATTCGCAGGTAGGAACCAATAAACATTAAAATCATTGCTAATTCAATTGTCAGCTCATTACCGATCCGCTGTGCAATGGTGGATACGAGTGATGATAGTAAACCAAAGCAGAGGAGGGGAATCGTGGTTAAGATTCCAAGACTGGTTGGTTCAACATGTAATGTGCTGGCAATTTCTTTGATAACGGATGGAATCGCAGTGATGGGCATCCGCATACAAACACCTAGTAGCAGTAGCCCGAGAATTAAAAAGGGGCTATGCTTTTTGAGCTTTTCCAAAAAATTCATCCTTTCTTTGCTTAATATCCGTTCCCTAAGTAAAACGGATAACAGACTAGACAATTATATCATAAGCAGGGGCGAGGTGTTATTAATATACGGTTAGAAGAAACTAATCCAATTTAGGACAGGTGTTTGACGTAATTTAATTCTGAACATATAATCAACAATGAAGATTTTTTCGGAGGAATATTATGACGGCAACCATATACCCGTATTTGACATTTCAAAATGCTAAGGAAGCCATGGCTTATTATGAGCAGGACTTCGGGGCAAAAATTACATATCACCAATCCTTATCTAAGGACCAGGCAGAGAGCCTGGGATTACCAATCGACCAACTAAACCAAACCACCTTGCGGGGGGAGTTTATGATTGCGGGGCAAAAGATTATCTGTGCCGACGCAACAATGAGTAATCCCCAAGCATCAACGTTGATCTCCATTATCCTTGACTTTGAAGATGACCGTGAGGCAGCACAAGGGTTATTTGATCGGTTAGCACAATCAGATAACCAGCGGGTGACGGTGCCATTTGGTGACTGGATTGCAAATGATTTGATGGGGCAAATAGTTGATAAGTATGGTATCACATGGTTAATTTGTGCAAGTAAAGAAAGTTAATCAGCAAATAAAAATGAGTGAGACAAGATCATTCGTGGTCGTTGTCGCACTCATTTTTTAGTATTAGATTAGGTACAAGCAGTTAATTATTCAGCATTAACCTCTGCCCACCGTTTTGTGAGGATGGAGTAAATCCGTTCAATATCTTGTGAAGTACCCCGTAGTTCGTAGTCTGCGATGAACGGTGCATCGGATTGCCGGGAATATTTCCGGGCAGTTAAGCAGTATTGCTCGTTAAAGTTTTTGTTACCACTGCCGATTACCCCAATGCATTGCTTAGCATTGTCACCATGAGCAATGTATTCCCCTAAAGCATTGGTCATGATTTCGGTAAATCCAGAGGTGATCCCATTTCCGCCATTTAGGTATGTTGGAACAAAGGCGAAAAATGGTTCAGTCTCATCAGCAGGTAATGTCTGATCACTGACTTCCTTCAAATTAAGGATTGGTTTATCAGCGTTAAGGCGATGCTGTTGGTTAGCATAACCTTGCATCCGCGTTAAGAAGGAACGGGTATTTCCTTCAAGCGAAATATAAATAATATTCATTGGTGCCATTTGAATTTCTTCCTTTTAGTATATTTGGTTAAAAGAGTACAAGACTATTTTAGTAGAAACGGGGAGTAAAAGAAAGAAGTAGGCAAATCTTTTTTAAAATAAAAGTAGTTATTACCCATCAAGCAAAAAATTGCTAAGAATCTTGCTTGTGTTTTCTTGTGGCGTCACAATAGCTTAATTTAACATATTTTTGGGGTGAAATCATAAAATGGCAAATATATACTAAGATAATCTTGCTTAACATGTTCCGCGGGTAAATTCTAATGAAATGGACAAAAAATAAGTAAAAAATACGGTTCCTTCACAAATTTATAACAATGATTATTGAAATGCTGAGGGAAAAATAATCGCATTGCGGCAATTTTCTACTAGTTTCGCTGGCCCTTGTAAATTATTATACAAATGGCGGCGAATGGTTGAAACGGCTTACAGCTTTCAGTATCATAAGACTGACTTATTTAGGACATTTTGGGAGGAAATCGCAATGAAAAAATTTAAGATTGTTTCTAGTTTATTGGTAATGTTAATGGCCTTCTTCATTTTGACCGGTTACCAAAAGAACAACAATAATAAGAGTAACGATTCAATTAATGTTACTTACACCCTTAAGCAAGATAAGAAGACGGTTGCTACTAAGAAGGTGACCGTAAAGAAGAACGCTAAGGTGCTCACTGGCCTTAAGAAGTGCTGGAAAGTAAAGACTGCCAAGGACTTCATCACTTCAATTGATGGTAAGAGTGAAAACCAAAAGAAGGGAATCTACTGGACATACACGGTTAATGGCAAGCAAGTTAACAAGTTGGCTAACCAACAAACGCTTAAAAACAACGATAAGGTTCAATTTACATTAAGTAAGGCTAACTAATGGCGACTAATCATTTAAGAATTAGGAGCATGACATTATTAGCAATGCTCACGGCGATGGGTGTAGTATTGCGAATCTTCAAGATTATCCCCATTCCCAATGTTCAGCCCGTTACGGACATGTTGATGATTATCACATTAGTAATGGGCGTGGGTTTTGGCTTTACGCTTGCGGTGTTAATAATGTTAGTTTCTAATCTAGTCCTTGGCTTTGGGATCTGGACGATTCCGCAGATTCTTGCCTATGCCGTTTGTGTACTGACGGTGGCCGGGTTAGCCAAGGTTACCCCGCTTAAGAAACATCTGACCCTTCAGTTGATCTTAGCGACTTTTTTAGGTTACGAATATGGTTTCGTTGTAAGTGTCGGAATGTCAATTTACGGTGGTATCGCGGCATTCTTTGCTTACTGGTTAAGCGGGCTGGCTTTTGATAGCTTTCACGCAATTGGCAACTTTGCCTTTTACCTTATCCTGTACAAGCCGTTAACTGTTGCTCTGAAGCACTACTTTAATGAAGAATAAGACTGGGAAATTTGTTTTCACCAGTCTTTTTTGTTTGCTGTCGCAGTATTATCTACGTGATAGTGAGGATTAAAAAATATTATTAAAAGAACCAGGCGATTATTTCGTTCATTAACTAAAAAATGATAAGATGGACTAAAGATAAAGAATATCGAAGAAAAGAGGTTGTACAGTGAGTAATATTACAATTAATAATTTGACGTTTGATGCTAAATCGGGGGACCAACTTGATGATTTCTCAATCGAATTAAATTCACCACAAGTGGTTGGTATTTGCAGTAATGATAGTGGTGCAGCAACCGCAATCGATGAGCTTTTGGCCGTGCGGGGGAAGATCCTCAATGGGGATGTAACAATTAATGGCGTCCCATTTAAGAAATATAAACGGCAGAGTAAAAGTGAGGTTGGCCGAATCGGCGATGTTGCGATTAAGGGGAAGACGGTTGAAAAGGCCGTTACCCATGCATTAAAGCATCATGATAACGCATTATCTCCCGAACAAGCCTTACAATTGGTGGCATCATTAAACTTTAGTGCTGATCAATTAATTGCAAGCTTAACGGATGAACAGAAAAAGGAATTGCAGTTGACAATCCTGTTAGCTTGGCAATGCCCAATCGTAATCCTAAATAATAGTCTTGATGACTTGCCTGCAGAACGGCGGACAGCATTAGCGGGATTGATAAAAGACTTTGCTGAAAAGACAGATGCAATTGTCTTGTTTACAAGTAATGATATTTCAACCTTGATGCGCTACGCAAAAACCCTCTATTACTTTAATGGTAGCCGTCTTACCTCTGTCCGTGACTTGGCAATGAACGATGGGGTTGATTGCACAGTAACGGTAATGGGAACCGGGTTGCCAATTGACCTGGCTGTTAAGATGGGGGCGCACATGCTTGAAGAAGCAGCCGATGAGACGCGTTTCCTCTACACTGGTAATATCCAGGCCCTTTTGCCCTTGCTTGAGCAAAGTACGATTACTGACGTCCGGATTGAGGATGCGACAATTGACGATGAATTAATGGCGTACTAGTTTTCAGGAGGAACGGCCATGGGACGGATAGTACTGGTGAGCCAGCGGCATGATCAACTGGTATCGCTAATTATGAAAAGGGTTCCTGACGCGGTGGCAGCAACCAATTTTGATCTTGAACTGCAAGCGGGGGATGTTTTATGCTGGCTTCCGCGCGAAAATGAATTTGTTGATGATGAAGTACAGGAGCTAGCGACGTTAATTGATCGGTCGCTTTTTCCGCCGGCTAAAATTGTCATGCTATCACTAGCTGGCACGGCTGATGATGCGAGCGAACAGCAATTAAGGCAGTGGTACGGTAAGCAAGCGATGCAATTTGTGTTTGCCTACCAATATGCAATTAAAATGATTGATGAGTTCGAACTACCATATACTATTATTCGGTCAATCCCGCTCAGCGATAAGGAAATTCCAACGCAAATCGTCACTGAGGGGGAGCCGCTTACTGGTGAAAAAGTAGGGATAAATCAGGTCGCACAAGTAATTGAACGAGCAGTTACTACTGATGAATTTAAAAACCAGTCGATAGGAATTGCCCCGTTAGAAAGTGAGAAATAGCAATGAATGAACTAAAAGAATATCAGCGGTGGCAGGATAACCTCTCACGCGTTCGTTTCCCGCGGTGGAAAGAATTACCAACCCTGGGCCTCTATGTTGACCAAGTAGTTGCAATCGTGAATGAACAACTCAGCCATTTAGGGATTGAGCCCCTAACGAAGTCGATGGTTAATAATTATGTAAAGAAAAAAGTAATCCAGGCACCAATTAAGAAGAAGTATGCTGTTAACCAACTGGTTGACTTGCTGTTGATTGGTTTGTTGAAGGCTAATTTCTCACTGGATGATATTCGGGCGGGGATTGCGCAGGTAACAATTAACTCGTATCCCCAAGCGGCTTATGATCGCTTTGTCGTAATCTTAAATTCGCTCCTAGCAGGGGATAAGATCCCGGAAGACAAGTCCTTTAACCCGCAGAGCGAACGGTTGATTACCCTTGCGCTTCAGTCTGTTTTGGCTAGTATGCAGGCTGCGCAATTGCTTGCTGTTATGAAGAAGATTGAACAACCGGCCCAACCAGCGAAGGCTAATTTTAAAGATTAATCTCGGTTTATTGCATTTGCAACAAAAATAGATATAATATTTACGAGGAGATTTTTATCAATGATTGATATTCTACGTGAAATAGGGATGATTGACCGAGCGCTAGATTCGATTGCGAACGTTGAGTTTAAGCAGCTAGATTTAGCACGGCGTCAGTATCTTTACGTTGTTCGGATAGCCGAACATCCAGGAATCATTTCTGAGCAGTTATCAAACTTGATAAAAGTTGACCGCACCACGATTGCTCGTGCCGTTAAAAAATTAGAAAATAATGGTTTTATCGAGCGCCGGAGTGACCCGACAAATAAGAAAATTAAGCGGCTCTACCCCACGCAAAAGGGGAAGGATGCCTATGACTTTATTATTCGGGAGAATCGATATTCAAATAATGAAGCATTGAAGGGCTTTTCTAAAGAGGAGGCCCAACAAGTGCATGATTACCTAGTTCGTATCCGTGAAAATATTGACGGGGACTGGGAGCTAGTTAAACGTGGTGGTAAGCGGCAATATTAAAGCGAGGAGATTCTTTTTATGAAGCAAGTAACAGTTGATTCCCAATTCTGGGAACTATTTCCTGATGCTCAAATCAATGTCTTGTATGCAAATGGAATTGATAACCATGACAATGACAGCAATCTCGAAGAACGGCGGCAACTCTTAGCAACCGCAACGAAAGAAGCAGAAAAGTTTTTAACTAATGAGACCTTCCGTTTAAATACGGTTGTTGATGAGTGGCGAAAGACGTTTCAACAGTTCAAGAAGAAAAAGGGTGCGCGCTCATCAATTGAAGCACTGCTTAAGCGGGCTAATCAGGGGCGTGAGTTTACCCCGATTGAACCCCTTGTTGACGTCTATAACAGCATTTCATTGAGTTATGGTGTACCAGTAGGGATTGAAGACCGGAACAAGATTGCTGGCGATATGCACTTAGGAATTGCTAACGGTGGTGAATCCTTCCAACCAGTTGGTGCTGAAGGTGATGACCCCGCCCTTGAAGGGGAAGTTATCTATTATGATGACGAAGGGGCTGTTTGCCGCTGCCTAAACTGGCGTGATGCACAACGGACGATGCTGACTGAAGATTCACAAGACATCGTTGCGGTAATTGAGGCAACTAATCCAGCGCAAATCAACCGGGCAAATGAAGCGATGGCGGAATTAAGCAAGTTGATCAACCATTACTTTGGGGTTGCGACGAGTCAAGTATTCCACTTAACTAAGGATCAACCAACGGCTGAAATTCCGGTAAATATGTAATAAAAAAGACTGGCCAAAACGACCAGTCTTTTTTATTTACTTGTGTGCGCGGTTCTTTCTGCGTTTGATGTCGAGACCAAGGAGCCGGTAAATGGCAGCAAAGAGGGGAACGGTAAACATCATTCCTAAAATTCCCGATACTCCACCACCGACGATTACAGCAACGAAGACCCATACACTTGGTAATTCAATCGCCTTTCCAACAACAAGCGGGTAAGTAATCCGGTTATCGAGTTGCTGCAGCAAGATAATGAAGATTAAGAAGATTCCCGCTTTAATCGGAGAAACCGCAAAGACAAGGACAACGCCGACGCTAGCACCAAGAATGGCACCAACAACAGGGATCAGGGCACCAAAAGCGGTAACGACCCCAAGCATTGAGGCGTAAGGAATTCGCAGGATTGACATCCCAATAAAGCATGAGATCCCTAAAATGGCGGCATCTTTACATTGGCCGACAATGTAGTGACTATAGCAGTCATCAAAGACCTTGATAACCCGGACAACTTTCTCCTCAATTTGGGGACAATACGTGTTTAGGAGCCGGTTAAACTGGCGAGCTAACATTTCCTTGTAGATTAATAAATAAATGGAGAAGAACAGGGCAATTGCTGTTGTTGTGGCAACAGAGAAAACAGAAGAAGCGGTGGACATAACCGTCTTAAATGTGCCACCAATTCCCGTGCTGAGATAGCTGCCGATTTTACTCCATTGAATTTTGTGAACATCAAAGTCGCTAAATACCCCTTGCAGGTTATTGCTGTGCTCAAAATAATCGACAAATTTATTAATTACATGGCTATGGTTGGCAATTAATAACTTTATGCAGGCCACCAGTTCTGGGATGACCAGGGAAAAAACGATGGCGACGATTAAAATGATTGTTAAGTAGGCGAACACAATACCGACAGGACGCTTAAATCGTTGCGCCTTAACTTGCTTAAATAGCCGCAAATATAGTCGCTCATATTTACGAAGCAGTAGGTTGACAATGTAGGCAACAACACAGCCAATTAAGAGGGGGATAGTTGCTGAAAAGATGGTGTGGATGAATTTACCGACTACTGGCCAGTAGTCAATTGCAAGGTATAGTAAGAAAAGTGCAAGGATGAATGATATGTGGCGGCGTTCAATGTATTTTTTCAATGGACTACTCCTCAATAAGGTTGTTATAAACAGCGGTCAAATAACGGTGACTCGCTAGTTGTTCAGTACAATTGAGTTGATCTGTTAAATTGATTTCATAAATGCTGGTGGCGTCTTGGTTTAGGAGTGGCAAGACTTGTTGCCAGTTGATTTTTCCGGTACCAAGGGGCAGGCTGTCGTGGGTTTTGCCATAAGAGTCGACAAGGTGATAGTGAACAACATTGTCCTTTAAGCGGTTAAGTGAATGCTGCAACCCCAGATTGTCGCCGTGGAGGTAGATGAAGCAGTGGGAAACATCAAAGGCTAGTCGATAGTGGTGGGCTAAGATTTCAGCTTCTTGCTGCGGGTCACCGTACGCAAAGACCGGGGCAATTGAATTTTCAAACATAATATGGTCGCCACCAGCGCTGGCAAAACGGTCAAGCCGGTGGTAGACGGCTTGACGGGCGTCTTCAACGTGTGGGTATAGGTCGACCATCTGCTTTACTTCCGGTCCAGAATAGCCACCGTGGACAAGGACTTGAACATCTAGGTCACTAGCCAGCCGCAATAATTGCTCCGTAGAAATCTCAATAAAGCGATATAGCGCTGGATAGTATTTTTCTGGGGCCACGACTTCAGCGTGGTAGTTGCCAAACTTCATTGGATGGTGGAGAACGATATGGTGAACACCAGCTGCTTGAACATACTGGATGGCGTCGTAAAGGCGCTGATAACCATCGTTAGTAAAATCAGACTTAGCCGTAAAAAACTCAAAAACAGTTGGGTGGTATTGCAAGCGATCGTCGATTTGCCGGCGGTCACTACTAGCTTTTAACCCAAGTTGTGGCTGATACATATTAAAGGGTGCCTCCTCAGCGAAATGTTTCATTACTTATCTTAACAGATTTTACCAGCTGTGCTGTGGTAAGATACCATACGAGGAGGCGTTTCACATGGAACAATGGTTGCCACGACGACCATTAATTTTAGCACCACTTATCCCGCTGATCTGGACCGTTAGCTGGTTAGGAACCATGACCATCCGCCATGCCTTTGGCTTTGCTTATCCTAATCCGAATCAGCTGCAGGACTCAGTGTTAATTGTTTCGGCGGTAGTGCTAATCGCCAACATATATAACTTAATATTAATTTATCAACAAACAGAAAAATACCGCAATGCGCCAAGGTATTCACAAAATGCGTTATTATTAGCAATTATTCTAATTATTTCAATTGTCTTAGCGTGGGGACAGCCGAAGAAAATTCTTATTCCTAATCGGCTTACTAGCGGTGTGGTTACTTATATTATTTTGAACTGTGGGCTAGCGCTACTAGCCAATTATTTTGTCCGGATGTCAAGACCGACAACACGGCAAAAGCGGGCATCATTACTGTTGCCAGTGGCCCAGTTAGCAATCACTGCGTTCATTAGTCCGCTAGTGTTTATAACTAGCGCGGAATGGGGGAGCGGCTTGCTTGGTGGGATCTTACTCGTCGCCTTTGGCTTTGCACAGTGGAATAATATGGCAGGTTTATTTAACCCGGCGCCAGCAACAAAAAGTGGGATTTATCAAATCTTGTTGGGAATAAATCTGACAACAGTCCTTACCACGATTTTTTGTGGATTCGATACGTTTGTGATGACAGTGCTAAAGGGCAAAATAGAACTAGTGGCTGCTTGCTTTATCCAAAGCATCATTCTGGCAAGTGTTACCGGGGTAATCATTGCCGCCATGCAGCGATATAAAAACGATTATCGCTACGGACATGCGGTCGGCAATGAAATAAAATATCTAATAACTGGTATTCTATTAACAGTCACTTTTTTGCTGTTAACCAGCTGGCTGCTAGTGCATTAGTTATGTTTGCCAACGCACAAACGCTAGTTAGTAAGCGGTTTATCTTACAAAATAGCAATATTTTTCCCTGAATAAAATTAACAGATTATTGTGGTGGATAGATAAATAATCTTATTACGACAATAAAATACTTAGTGAGTATGTTAACATTAGGACTGAAATAGAAAGCGCATACAATTTGGGAAAATAATAAAAGGTTGGTGTTTTGTTATGCATGGATTTCTTGGTGAATTCTTCGGCACAATGGTTTTGATCTTATTAGGTGCTGGTTGTTGTGCTGGTAATAGTTTAAACAAGACTTATGGTAAGCAAAGTGGCTGGTGGTTTATCTGTATTTCCTGGGGACTAGCAGTTACAATGGGTGTTTATGTTGCTGGCTTCCTCGGGTCACTCGGTCACTTAAACCCAGCGGTTACAATTCCATTTGCAATCTTTGGACTTTTCCCATGGAGCGATGTACTTCCATACCTGCTCGGTCAGTTCTTAGGCGCATTTGTCGGTGCGGTATTAGTAATTATCCAATTCTACCCACACTTTAAAGCTACTAAGACTGAAGAAGAAGGAAACAATGTTGGGATTTTTGCAACCCGTCCGGCAATTAACAGCCCAGTATTCAATTTCCTTTCAGAAGTAATTGCTACCTTTGCATTTATTTACATTCTGCTTAATCTTGGTGACTTCACCCAAGGATTAAAGCCATTTATCGTCGGTCTTGTAATTGCCGTTGTAGGTACTTGTTTAGGGACGACAACTGGTTTCGCCTTAAACCCAGCCCGTGACTGGGCACCACGATTTGCCTACACTATTCTTCCGGTACCAAACAAGGGTAATGCCGAATGGTCATATGCTTGGGTACCAATGGTTGGCCCAATCGTCGGTGGTATCATTGCATGTGCTTTACAAGCTGTTCTTGTATAATATGATGGATTGTATAGGAGGCTGGGAGATTACTCAGCCTCCTATTAGTTTTAAAAATAATTTTTCAAGGAAGTGCTAGTATGGGTAAGATTCTCGAACGGAGTAATAAGGAATTAAAACGCTTTGAAAAAATTGTCAATAGTGATAAGGCGCTAAAAAAGGTTAAGGAGGGCGATAAGTTAAAAGTCGGTGTCGACCTCGGAACATCATCAATTGTGCTGACGGTTCTTGATGAAAATGATGATATTGTTTACGGGGCATTTGAATATGATCATGCTGTCCAAGATGGAATTGTCGTTAACTTCATGGAATCAGTAAACATTTTGCGTCGCTTAAAGGCGAAGGCCGAAAAGGTCATTGGCTGTGAACTGAAGACGGCTTGTGGCGCAATTCCCCCGAAGACTGGCGAAAAAAGTGCAAAAGTAGTTGCTAATGTAATAGAAGAAACTGGGATGATCTGTACCGGTGTTGAAGATGAACCAACGGCAGCGGCTAAGTTTCTCCGCCTCAAGACAGGAACAGTTGTTGATATCGGGGGTGGGACGACTGGAATTAGTATCTTCGAAAATGGTAAGTTAACGCACGTGATTGATGAAGCAACTGGTGGTTTTCATATGACACTGGTTCTTGGCGGTCGTTATCGGATTAAAAATGAAGAAGCAGAAAAACTTAAGCGTAATAAGGACAAGGAAGAGGAAGTTTACGCGGTCGTTAAACCGGTTGTTGAAAAGATGGCAGCAATTGTTCAGAATATGGGGGATGAAGTCGATGACCCCGTAATCGTTGTCGGTGGGGCAACAAACTTCAAAGAGTTTACCAAGACCTTTAGCAAGGTGTTAAAGCGGGAAGTGTATAAACCACTGTATCCCCAGTTTGTAACGCCACTTGGGATTGCAATGTTTGATAATTAAGGATGTGACAATATGGACTTTGAACATGTAGTTGATGGTCGTTATTCTGTCCGGGAGTTTAGTGACCGGCGCATCTCGTTAAGCAAGCTACGCCAAATTGTAAAAGAAGCGCAAAAAGCACCGTCATGGGTTAATTCGCAGCCGTGGAAAGTATATATTGCGACTGGGACATCCCTCTCACAAGTAAAAGCGATGTTTCACCGACAAGATGTTGCGCAGGCGCCAAGCAACCCTGATTTAGCAGTGATGTCCCGTGATGATTGGGGTGGGCAGACACAGGCGAATATGAAAAAGTGGCGTCATGACATCGTGGCTCATTTTAGCAGCTTTGAAGAGGCACACCAGACAATGACAGATGCAATGCTAAAACTAAACAACGCGCCAGCAATTGCGTATATAACAATTCCGAAGTCAACGCCGGCCTGGTCAGTTTTTGACGCTGGTGCTTTTGCACAGACATTAATGCTAGCGGCGCGAAACCAGGGAATAGATTCGATTCCTACTTATAACTCTGTCCGCTTTCCAGATGAGATTAAATCGATTCTTCAAATTCCATTAGATGAGCGGCTTATTATTGGAATTGAGCTCGGATATGCGACAAACTCAACGATTAATAAGTATCGTGCAGATCGAGTACCACTCGATCAAGTATTAAAAATTGAAGATTAAAAAAAAGCCTTGGAATTTTGAAGTGCCCTACAATTGTTAGACAAAAGTCTAATGATTGTGGAGGCACTTTTTTGTATGACCAAATATAAAGCGGAACTGAAAGCCCAAATCGTCCATGAATACCTTTCAACCTCTCAAAGTACTTATGATTTAAGTAAAAAATATAAAATTAGTGAACGACGTATCGCTGAATGGGTACAAAGATACCAGCTGAGCGGTGTCGACGCACTTAAAAAACGTCAACACAAACGAACATTCACCACTGATTTTAAATTAAATGTGATAGACTACTACCAAACTCATGAGGAATCAATGGCTGAAGTAGCGTCTCGATTTGATATTTTAGTAGCTCAAATCTCTACTTGGCGCTCACAATTTGCGCGAGACGGCATTACAGCCTTGAAGCCTCACCCGAAAGGTAGGCCGTCTAAAGTGAAACATACTAAGAAGCAGGTTCGTCAACTCGCCAATAAAAGTGAGTTAGAACGATTGAAGGAAGAATTAGCGAAGAAAAATCAAGAACTTTACGATACCAAGTTGGAGCGGGATATCTTAAAAAAATCGCTGTCCCTGTTCGGACCCTCAAAGCCAGAAAGAAAACCCAAATAGTGGATCAGATCAGGGACGATCAATCGCAACGCCCAAAGAAACAACGTTATAAGGTTGGCGATATTCTCAAAGCTATCGAACTGCCCAAGGCAACCTATCATGATGAACGTAACCGAATCGCTAATCATCATGATAAATATACTGAAGTAAAGAAAGTGATTCTTCAAATCGCGCAGCGATTTCAGTTTCGCGGGCGTTGGATCGCGGGCTATCGTCGTATTCAAATGGAACTAGATAAATTAGGAATACACTTGTCTGGTGATACGATTCGCAAGTTAATGCACGAATTAAACATTCAAGTAAGTTTATATAATCGCCATCGTAATGGTAAATATTCATCTTATCAGGGTACGATTGGTAAAATTGCGGATAATAAATTGAAACAAAAATTCAATGAGAAACGACCTTACCGTGTTATCCATACTGATGTAACACAGGTTCGCTTAGCAGATCGTCAATGGGCTTACATCTCAGTAATGATTGATGAAGCTAGTCAAGAAATTCTGGCCCTTCAGATTAGCAATAGCCCGAATAAGGATCTAATTACACGAACACTAAAAGAATTAATTAACAATTTACCTGATGCCGCTCACCCAATCATTCATTCAGATCAAGGGTGGCACTATCAGTTAGGTTACTATACCCAAAAATTAGCCGAGCATCAGTTTATTCAAAGCATGTCGCGCAAAGGAAACTGCTTAGATAACGCACCAGTTGAAAGTTTCTTTCACTTATTCAAGACTGAATTACTGGCTGGTTTCCCACCATGTAAAGACATCGCGGAATTAACCGAGCTTGCGCAAAAATATGTAGAGTATTTTAACAATGTCAGAATAACCTTAAAAACAAAAGGCATGACTCCAGTTGAATACCGGAATCACACCTTAGTAGCTTAATAATTTAATTTTGTCTAACTTTTGTCTTGCACTTCATTTGTCCAGGGCTTTTTTAAAGGATTTTTTCGGTATAGATCCATTGGACAACGGACTTATCAAAGACGTTAATTTCGCTTGCCGGGATAATCGGTTGTGAACAATCTACTGTATAAACCCAGCCAGCTTGATTTTCAATATCGCTTAAGCCGTTAATGGAATAGATATAAGGGTAACCATTTAAGTCGCGAGCCTTAAATGAAATATCGTTTTTATTAAAGAAGTCTTTTGAGATTTCGTAAACAGATTTATTTGACCGCCAATCCAGGTTGCGGGGAATCGTGTAGATTTTTTTAATTGCCGAGTTATATTTCCGGTATTTTGATGGTGTCATTCCCACTTTCTGCTTAAAAATTTTGGTGAAGTAGCTTGTTTGTGAAAAGCCGACTTGGTGGGCCAGCTTATTAATTGGCGTATTAGAAAAAACAAGTTTTTCTTGCGCTAAGGCAATTTTTTGCAAGTTGATATAGTTGATGAAGTTATCATTGAAATAATTTTTAAAAATCCGACTTAAATACGAAGGAGAAAGGTAAATTTTTTGCGATACATTTTCCAGTGTCAATGACTTTTCAAGGTTGGAATTGATGTATTTAAGTGCCATCATAATATTTTTTTCAATATCATTAGGCGATGATTCATTCTTTCCCGTACCGTTAATAACAAAATCAGGAACAGCATTAGCCATCGCATTTTCCGCTGAAATACCGAGGATACCACTAAACACTTTCGTCAAAGAGGTGATTTTTGTCGTCTCTAATTGATTTAAGATTTGAATGTCATTGGTGCGATCGTCGATAGCCTCACCAATAGAAACTTTGATGTATTTTCCGCATAATTTCGCTTCATCAGGGTCTAATTGCGCAGTATCAAGAATGAAAAATCCGTTGAGGGAGTCATTAATGATTACCGGAAACGCCACATAACTTTTCAATTCGAGCTTCCGCAAATAATCAATTGTCACGCTGGAATCGAATAATAAGGTGTTTGAGTCAACAACTGCGCCTGTTGTACTGATGAAGACAATATTTGTATTAGTGATCTTTGTGAATAATTTCGTAACCTTTTGAATATCGTTAAGAAATTTTGATGAATACTCGTACATTAGTAACCCCACTTACATAATGAAAAAATTGAAATCCACCTAATATACTAGCATATCTTTCTACAAAAAAACGCTTTCTTGGCAATTTTATTATAGATAATTGTTATTTTTTGCCATTTTACCTATCCCGGTAATTTTTAAGATAATATATCGCCAACATCTTGTAATAGAATGAACATGTACCAAATTGTAAGCGATTTCTGATGATCGCTGTTTAGCTTTTGATATTTAGGAGGCATTTTTTATGGGACAAGAAGCACTTGGTTTAATTGAAACCGAAGGACTTGTAGCTTCAATCGAAGCTGCCGATGCAATGGTTAAGGCTGCTAATGTTAAGCTGGTTGGCCAAGAAAAGATTGGTCACGGATTAGTAACTGTTATGGTTCGTGGTGATGTTGGTGCTGTTAAGGCATCAGTTGACGCAGGTGTACAAGCTGCTGAAAATATTGGGGAAGTTGTATCCAACTACGTAATTCCACGTCCCCAATCTGAAGTTGAAAAGCTCTTACCAAACAAGGATTAGTTTTTAGCGTTAAAGCCCTTATACAGACGGCAAGGTACAAATAATCTGTAATAAGAGCTTTATTATTAGGAGCTTTTTTCAATAGGCAGGAGGAAATAAAAAATGAATGACTTTCTGAACTCTACTAGTACAGTTCCAGAATTTGTCGGTGCTAGTGAAATTGGTGACACCATTGGGATGGTAATTCCAAGTGTTGATCAACTATTATTAGATAAATTACACGTTACAAAACAATACAAGACATTGGGGATCCTTAGTGCCCGTACTGGTGCTGGTCCACAAATTATGGCAATGGACGAAGGTATCAAGGCTACTAACATGGAATGTATCGATGTTGAATGGCCACGTGATACTAAGGGTGGCGGAGGCCACGGATCTTTGATCATTATCGGTGGTGAAGATCCTGCTGATGCTCGTCAAGCTATCCGGGTTGCCTTAGACAACCTTAAGCGGACATTCGGTGACGTTTACAATGCTAAAGCCGGTCACCTTGAACTTCAATTTACAGCGCGTGCTGCCGGTGCTGCTCACATTGGTTTGGGAGCAGTTGAAGGTAAGGCATTTGGACTAATTTGCGGTTGCCCTTCAGGAATTGGTGTCGTAATGGGAGATAAGGCATTAAAGACTGCTGGTGTAGAACCACTTGGCTTTACTTCACCAAGTCATGGCACAAGCTTCTCCAACGAAGGTTGCTTGACCATCACCGGTGATTCTGGTGCTGTTCGTCAAGCTGTTATGGCTGGCCGTGAAGTAGGTTTGAAGTTATTGTCACAGTTCGGTGAAGAACCAGTTAATGATTTCCCATCGTACATTAAGTAGATCTGAAGGGAGGAACTACTTTATGAAGCGTCAAAAGCGTTTTGAAGAACTAGAAAAGCGTCCAATTCACCAGGATACGTTTGTTAAGGAATGGCCTGAAGAAGGTTTCGTTGCAATGATGGGTCCTAATGATCCTAAGCCAAGTATCAAAGTTGAAAACGGTAAGATTGTCGAAATGGATGGCAAGAAGCTTGAAGACTTTGATTTAATTGACCTATATATTGCTAAGTACGGGATTGATGTTGATAACGTTGAAAATGTTATGAACATGGATTCGACAAAGATCGCACGGATGTTAGTTGACCCTAACGTTTCACGTGATGAGATTATTAAGATTACTTCAGCATTAACTCCTGCGAAGGCTGAAGAAATTATTAGTAAGCTTGACTTTGGTGAAATGATCATGGCGATCAAGAAGATGCGTCCACGTCGTAAGCCAGATAACCAGTGTCACGTTACTAACACTGTTGATAACCCAGTTCAAATTGCTGCCGATGCTGCTGATGCTGCATTGCGTGGCTTCCCAGAGCAAGAAACTACTACTGCGGTTGCCCGTTACGCACCATTTAACGCTATGTCCATTTTGATTGGTGCACAAACTGGTCGCCCAGGGGTATTAACGCAATGTTCTGTTGAAGAAGCTACTGAATTGCAATTAGGGATGCGTGGTTTCACTGCATACGCTGAAACTATTTCAGTTTATGGTACTGACCGGGTATTTACTGATGGTGATGACACTCCTTGGTCTAAAGGATTCTTGGCATCATGTTATGCATCACGTGGTTTGAAGATGCGGTTTACTTCAGGTGCCGGTTCAGAAGTTCTGATGGGTTACCCAGAAGGTAAGTCAATGTTATACCTTGAAGCTCGTTGTATCTTACTTACTAAGGCTTCAGGTGTACAAGGCTTGCAAAACGGTGCCGTAAGTTGTATCGAAATCCCAGGTGCCGTTCCTAACGGTATCCGTGAAGTCCTCGGTGAAAACTTATTATGTATGATGTGTGACATTGAATGTGCTTCTGGTTGTGACCAAGCATACTCACACTCAGATATGCGTCGGACTGAACGGTTTATCGGACAATTTATTGCCGGTACTGACTACATCAACTCTGGTTACTCATCAACACCTAACTACGATAACACCTTTGCTGGTTCAAACACTGATGCCATGGACTACGATGACATGTACGTTATGGAACGTGACTTAGGTCAATTCTATGGTATTCACCCAGTTGAAGAAGACGTAATTATTAAGGCTCGTAACAAGGCTGCTAGAGCTCTTCAAGCTGTATTTGAAGATCTTGGCTTGCCTAAGATTACTGATGAAGAAGTTGAAGCTGCAACATACGCTAACACTCACGATGACATGCCAAAGCGTGACATGGTTGCAGATATGAAGGCTGCCCAAGACATGATGGATCGTGGTATTACTGCTATTGATATCATCAAGGCATTGTACAACCACGGATTCAAGGATGTTGCTCAAGCTGTCTTGAACCTGCAAAAGCAAAAGGTTGTTGGGGATTACCTTCAAACTTCATCAATCTTCGATAAGGATTGGAACATCACTTCTGCCGTTAACGACGGAAATGACTACCAAGGCCCAGGTACTGGATACCGTCTTTACGAAGACAAGGAAGAATGGGATCGGATTAAAGACCTTCCATTCGCACTTGATCCAGAACACTTGGAACTGTAGAAGGGAGGTAATCTGTTATGGCTGATATTGATGAAAAATTATTGCGTCAAATCGTTCAAGAAGTCTTAAACGAAACAAACCAAATCGATACAAAGATTAATTTTGGTAAAGATACTACTACAACAACTACTACTGAAGAGGTACAACAACCAAACAGTAAAGCTGTTCCTGAGAAGAAGCTTGACTGGTTCCAACCAGTTGGCCCAGCAAAGCCGGGTTACTCAAAGGACGAAGTTGTTATTGCTGTAGCCCCTGCATTTGCCACTGTCCTTGACAAGACCGAAACAGGGCTTCCACATAAGGAAGTTCTCCGTCAGGTAATTGCCGGAATTGAAGAAGAAGGGCTTAAAGCACGGGTAGTTAAGGTATACCGGTCATCAGACGTTGCCTTCTGTGCAGTTCAAGGTGATCACTTATCTGGTTCAGGGATTGCAATTGGTATCCAATCTAAGGGTACGACTGTTATCCACCAAAAGGACCAAGACCCTCTTGGAAACCTTGAATTGTTCCCACAAGCTCCAGTTCTTACTCCAGAAACTTTCCGGGCAATTGGTAAGAATGCTGCTATGTATGCTAAGGGTGAATCTCCAGAGCCAGTTCCAGCTAAGAACGACCAACTTGCTCGTATTCACTACCAAGCTATTTCAGCAATCATGCACATTCGTGAAACTCACCAAGTTGTTGTTGGTAAGCCTGAAGAAGAAATTAAGGTTACGTTTTAAGGAGGCATAACGATGAGTGAAGTTGATGATTTAGTAGCAAAGATCATGGCGCAAATGGGGAATAACTCATCATCTGCCAGCTCTACTAGTGCTGCAACAAGTACTGGTAAGGAAATGACAGCTGATGATTATCCTCTTTACCAAAAGCACCGTGACTTAGTAAAAACACCAAAAGGTACAAGCCTTGATGATATTACATTGGATAAGGTTGCTAACGACCAAGTTGATCCAAAAGAATTGCGGATTACACCAGAAGCCTTAAAGCTTCAAGGGGAAATTGCAGCCAATGCCGGTCGTCCAGCTATCCAAAAGAACCTTCAACGGGCCGCTGAATTAACTCGCGTACCTGATGAACGGGTTCTTGAAATGTACGATGCTTTGCGTCCGTTCCGTTCAACTAAGCAAGAATTATTAGACATTGCTAAGGAACTTCGTGATAAGTACAATGCCAATGTTTGTGCTGCTTGGTTTGAAGATGCCGCTGACTACTACGAAAGTCGGAAGAAGCTAAAGGGCGATAACTAATATCTCAATGAAGTAGGGAGTTTTATATATGTCAACTGAAAAAGTAATTGGTGTTGATATCGGGAATTCATCCACAGAAGTTGCATTAGCAAATGTAACGGACAGTGGTGAGGTTCACTTTATTAACTCCGGTATTGCCCCTACTACAGGTGTCAAGGGTACTAAGCAAAATCTAGTTGGTATCAGAGATTCAATTAACCAAGTCCTTAACAAGTCAAACTTAACCATTAATGATATTGATCTGATTCGGATCAATGAAGCAACGCCAGTTATTGGTGACGTTGCAATGGAGACAATCACTGAAACGGTTGTTACTGAATCGACGATGATTGGGCACAACCCTGATACTCCAGGTGGTTTAGGGACGGGCGCCGGGATTACTGTCCGGCTCTTGGACCTGTTAAAGCAGACTGATAAGAGTAAGAACTATATTGTTGTTATTTCTAAGGATATTGACTTTGAAGATGTTGCCAAATTAATAAATGCTTATGTTGCCTCTGGTTATAAGATTACCGCTGCAATCATGCAAAATGATGATGGTGTCTTGGTCAACAACCGGTTAAACAAGAAGATTCCGATTGTTGATGAAGTTGCCATGATTGACAAAGTTCCTCTTAACATGCTTGCTGCTGTTGAAGTTGCCGGACCGGGACAAGTTATTTCTCAACTATCTAATCCTTATGGTATTGCTACCTTGTTTGGATTAGATTCTGAAGAAACGAAGAATATTGTTCCAGTGTCACGGGCACTTATCGGTAACCGTTCAGCAGTTGTTATTAAGACACCTGCTGGGGATGTTAAGGCACGTGTTATTCCAGCAGGTAAGATCATTATTAATGGTGACACTGGCAAAGAAGAGGTCGGTGTTTCAGAAGGTGCCGATGCGATTATGGACAAAGTTTCCGGTTTCCGGCACATTAATGATATTACCGGTGAGTCAGGCACTAACGTTGGTGGAATGTTGGAAAATGTTCGGCAGACCATGGCGAACCTTACAGGAAAACAAAATAGTGAAATTGCAATTCAAGACTTACTTGCGATTGATACTCAGGTTCCTGTTGAAGTTCGTGGTGGACTTGCGGGAGAATTCTCAAACGAATCGGCTGTTGGTATCGCCGCAATGGTTAAGTCAGACCACCTTCAAATGGAAGTGATTGCTCAGCTCATTGAACAAGAATTCCATACGAAAGTTGAAATTGGTGGTGCTGAAGTTGAATCAGCTATCCGGGGAGCATTAACAACTCCGGGGACCGACAAGCCAATTGCAATCCTTGACTTAGGTGCTGGATCAACCGATGCATCAATTATTAACAAGGAAGATAAGACGGTTGCAATTCACCTTGCTGGTGCTGGTGATATGGTAACGATGATTATCAATTCTGAGTTAGGCTTGCACGATGTTCACTTAGCTGAGGATATCAAGCGGTATCCGTTAGCAAAGGTCGAGAACCTGTTCCAGATTCGGCATGAAGATGGTTCAGTTCAGTTCTTTGAAGAGCCGTTGCCATCAGCATTATTTGCTCGAGTAGTTGTAATCAAGCCAGATGGTTATGAGCCAGTTACTGGTAACCCAAGCATTGAAAAGATTAAGCTTGTCCGTCAAAGTGCTAAGAGACGGGTATTCGTAACTAATGCACTGCGGGCCCTTAGATATGTTAGTCCAACAGGAAATATTCGTGATATTCCGTTTGTCGTTATTGTTGGTGGTTCTGCCCTCGACTTTGAAATCCCACAACTAGTTACAGATGAATTAGCTCACTTTAACTTAGTTGCTGGTCGTGGTAATGTTCGGGGCGTTGAAGGACCACGGAATGCGGTTGCAACTGGGTTGATCCTTAGATACGGTGAAGAAAGAAGGAAACACTATGAATAATGATTCAGAGCGCCCTTCAATCATTGTTGGGGTTATGAACGGGACAAATGTTCCAGACTCAACAAAACCGTTATTTAATGGGATTGAAGAAGAACAAATACCGGTGGCAATTAGAGAAATTGATGTTGACAATGTTGTAAGCAGAGCTTATCAATCAGCGCTTGCTTCGCGGTTGTCAGTAGGAATTGCTATTGATGGTGATCGTTTCATTGTTCATTATAAAAACCTAAAAGAAGACCAGCCGTTATTTGATATAACAATTGATGACAAAAAAGAAATGCGGATCTTGGGAGCAAATGCAGCGCGCTTAGTAAAGGGGATTCCCTTTAAGGAAATGGTAAACAGGTGATTTAATTATGGAGTCTTTAGGCTATGTAGAATGTAATGGATTATCTGGTGCTATTGTTGCTGCTGATCGAATGTTAAAGACTGCGGATGTAAAGCTTAGTAGTATTCAAAATACGAAAGGTAATGGTTGGGTTACATTACAAGTTACTGGTGAACTTTCGGCAATTTCCGTTGCTGTTCAATCAGTAAAGGAAGCTTTACCAAATGTTTATGTAACTTCAACCGTAATTGGCCGCCCTGCTGAAGGAATAAATACTTTAGGAAAAACAGATTTATTAAAGCAAGCTCCAAAAAAGGAAGAAAGTAAGGTAGAACCTGAACCAACAGAAACTATCGAACCGACACCTGTAAAGGACAGCATTGATGAAGAAGTAAATAGTCAATCTGATGATTCAATTGCAGAACAGCCTTCAGAAAATGAGCAAGAGACATCAGCTGATGATACTAACGAAGTAGTTGATTCTGAAGAAAAGCAGGATCCGGAATCTAATGAAAAGGTCACGTGCAACATGTGTGGCGATCCAAAGTGCCCACGAAAATTAGGCGAACCACATAAAAAGTGCATCCATTACAATGAATTAAAGAAAAAGTAGGAGGAATTTATTATGAACAACGCTTTAGGAATGATTGAAACCAAAGGATTAGTTGCATCTATTGAAGCTGCCGACCAAATGGTAAAGGCTGCTAACGTAACACTTACTGGTCAAGAAAAGATCGGTAGTGGGTTGGTAACTGTTATGATCCGTGGTGATGTTGGTGCTGTTAAGGCCGCTGTTGATGCTGGTGTCCAAGCAGCTGAAGGTGTCGGCGAAGTCGTATCATCTTACGTAATTCCACGTCCTCACGAAGAAGTTGAAAAGATTTTACCAACTTCAAACGCTGACGCAGAATAATTAATATTAAAATCTATTAGTAAAAGGAAGATTGTTTATGGATGAAGAACATTTAAGAACACTTATCCGGACAATTATTAAGGAAACCTTGAACCCTAACTTGGTTCCAATTGGTGTTTCAAACCACCATGTTCACTTATCTGAAGAAGATTTCCAAAAGTTATTCCCAGGACAAAAGATCGAAATGTTGAAGAAATTACGTCAACATGCCGACTTTGCTGCAAAGCAAACTGTTGATTTGATCGGTCCAAAGGGAACAATCAAAAATGTCCGGTTAATGGGACCATATCGTCCACATTCACAAGTAGAAATTGCCCGTTCTGAAAACTTTGTATTGGGGATTGATGCACCAATCAGAATGTCTGGTGACATTGAAGGTACCCCAACGATCAAGGTTCGTTCACCATACGCTGAAATTGAAATTCAAGGTGTAATTGTTGCTAAGCGGCACATTCACATGAGTCTTGAAGACGCTCAACGTTTCGGTGGTGTAAAGCTTGGTGATCCAATGCAAGTTGAAGTTGATGGCGACGGCGGTCGGAAGACAATCTTTGACGATGTTGTTGCTCGACCACGTGAAGACTTTGTCCTTGAAATGCATATTGATACTGACGAAGCCAATGCCGCTAACATTGGACTAGGTAACAATTCTTACGGGAAAGTTATTATTAAGAAAAAGAACTAGCCGTATAAAGAATTATTAAGGGGGTGGATAAATGGATGACCTATTAAAACAGGTTATGCAACGGTTGAAAGAGCGTGAACAAACAAGTACTGAAGTATCTTTTAACCAAAAAGTTGCCCCACCTAGTGAACAAGTTTTCTTAAAAAACGGGAAAGTTATTCTGCGAAACATTTCAATCAACTTGATAAAAGATTTGTATTCGATGGAGAAGGATAATGCCTGGGTTAACTGGGTATTAGAAGGAATTGGCTATGATGTTAAGTTTTATTTCCTAGTTAATGAACAGATGGTTAATTTCATTCCACGGATGATGATCTTAGACTGGCCGATCTTGTTTGTTGTCAACAACGAATCGCCGGTGATTGCCAGTCATAATCGAGTTATTACAAGAGGCGAAATAGCTGCTCACCCAGATAAATCAATTCTTGTTAGATATCAAAAGCAACTTATTACGGATGAGGCAGTTGATATCTGTAACTATAAAAAAATTCAAATAAAGATTAGGACTGAAGAAAATTGTATATGGCGAGAGTAGTAGGTAGTGTTGTTGCAACACAAAAAGACCCATCTTTAGTTGGTAAGAAATTAATGATTGTTCAACAAATTAATTCCGATCAACAACCAGTGCGGTTTGAACAGGTTGCTGCCGACACAGTGAATGCTGGGATTGGCGACAATGTGTTAATCGTACGAGGAGCTGGTGCCCGGCGCGCTGATAAGAGTCGTGATGAGGGTCAAGATCGTGATGTTAATGATTGTACAATTGTTGGAATAATCGACCGTTTTGATAAGTAGCGTGCATTGGAGGAATTAAGATGGCTATTTACACAAAAGGTGGTGACAAGGGGAAAACAAGCTTATTTGATGGCACAAGGGTTCCAAAGGACTCACTGAGAGTTGAGACTTATGGTACTTTCGATGAATTAAATGCCCACATTAGTTTGGCTGATAAATTCTGTGAAAGTAAAGAAAATAAAAAGCTCTTGCAGCAAGTTGAGTATAAGATGTTTTTCCTCCAAGGTGAGATAGCAACAGAGAAACGGCAAAAGTTTATCGATAACAGCAAAATTATTACCGATGCGGATACCCGTCAATTAGAAAAAGTAATTGACGAATATACTGCCAAATTGCCTCCTGTTAATAGCTTTATCTTACCGGGCTCAAGTACTGCCGGTGCACAACTTCATATCTGTCGGACTGTATGCCGTCGGGCAGAGCGTCTTTTCGTTCGGCTTTCAGAAAGCGTTGAACTTCGTCCAGAACTGGAACGATATATTAACCGTTTATCCGATTTCTTATATATCGTTGCGCGGGATGAAGACTATGAAGATTTATTAAATAATGTAACTGATAACGTTATTAAGGTTTACAAGCGTTACCAGGCGGAAAAGGATGTGCGTTAGAAATGAACGAGGAACAAATTAGTAAGATTGTTGAAAGCGTAATCAACAATAATCAAGCTAAGAACTTATTTGATCGTCACAAGATGGAACGGGTAATTGATGCTGCCGTTGCTCGTGCTAACGAGCTTGGGGTTGGCGTAACCATTGCCATCATGAAGGCTGATCAAGTATTACAAATGAGTTACCACATGCCAAACGCTAACTTGGTAAGCTGCACACTTGCTCCTAAAAAGGCATGGTCAGCTCTAGCAATGAAGGAACCTACTAAGGACATTAGTAAGGACATTCAACCAGGTGCTAGTTTATACCAAATGGAAACAATGCTTAACGGTCGCTTAGCATCATTTGCTGGTGGTATTCCATTGAAGATCAATGGCGAAATTATCGGTGCAATTGGTGTTAGTGGTGGATTGGTTGAAGAAGATCAATCAATCTGTGAAGCCGCTGTTGCGGAATTCTTGAAGGAGAGTAAGTAATATGCAGATTAATGATATTGAAGCTGCTGTTCGTAAGATCCTTGCTGAGGAATTAGATAACTCTAACTCATCAGCTGCCGGATCTGCAGTTACAAAAGATGATGGTCGTCATGGTATTTTCACTAATGTTGATGATGCGATTGCTGCTGCTAAGGCTGCGCAAGAAGTATACCGTGACAAGCCAATCGCTGTTCGTGAACAAGTAATTGATGCAATTAAGGAAGGCTTCCGTCCTTACATCGAAAAGATGGCTAAGGATATCAAGGAAGAAACTGGAATGGGTACTGTTCAAGCCAAGATTGCTAAGTTACACAATGCTTTGTACAACACTCCTGGTACAGAAGACCTTGAACCAGTAGTAGAAAACGGTGACGGTGGGATGGTTATGTACGAACGGTTACCATACGGTGTTATCGGTGCTGTTGGCCCAAGTACAAACCCATCAGAAACTGTTATTGCAAATGCAATTATGATGCTTGCCGGTGGGAACACATTGTTCTTCGGTGCTCACCCTGGTGCAAAGAACATCACTCGTTGGACAATCGAAAAGATGAATGACTTTATTGCTGACGCAACTGGTCTTCATAACTTAGTTGTAAGTATTGAAACGCCAACTATTGAATCAGTTCAACAAATGATGCAACACCCAGACATTGCGATGCTTGCCGTAACTGGTGGCCCTGCTGTTGTTCACCAAGCAATGACTAGTGGTAAGAAGGCTGTTGGTGCTGGCCCAGGTAACCCTCCTGCAATGGTTGACGCAACTGCTGACATCGACTTAGCTGCTCACAACATCATCGCTTCTGCTTCATTTGATAACGACATCTTATGTACTGCTGAAAAGGAAGTTGTTGCCGAAAGCAGTATTAAGGATGAACTTATTCGGAAGATGCAAGACGAAGGTGCTTTCCTTGTTAACCGTGAACAAGCTGATAAGTTAGCTGACATGTGCATCCAAGACAATGGTGATCCTGACCGTAAGTTTGTTGGTAAGGATGCAACTTACATTTTAGATGAAGCAAATATTCCATATACTGGTCACCCAGTTGAAATTATTTGTGAATTACCTAAGGAACACCCATTGGTAATGACTGAAATGCTTATGCCAATCTTACCAGTTGTTTCTTGCCCAACATTTGAAGATGTGTTAAATACTGCTGTTGAAGTTGAAAATGGCAACCACCATACTGCTACTATTCACTCCAACAACTTAAAGCACATCAACAATGCTGCACACCGGATGCAATGCTCAATCTTTGTTGTTAACGGTCCATCATATGTTGGTACTGGTGTTGCTGATAACGGTGCCCACTCAGGTGCTTCAGCATTAACCATTGCTACACCAACTGGTGAAGGAACATGTACTGCAAGAACCTTTACGCGGCGTGTTCGTTTGAACTCACCACAAGGCTTCTCAGTACGTAATTGGTACTAATGGGAGGCTTATGCCGATGGAAAAATTTAGTATGCCAACCCGAATTTATTCGGGAACGGATAGTCTGAATGAATTGGAGACCCTTCATAATGAACGCATTTTGATGGTTTGTGATTCATTCCTTCCGGGAAGTGACACGTTAAAGGAAATTGAAAGTCATATCAATGCCGACAATAAGTGTGAAATCTTCTCTGATGTTGTTCCAGATCCACCTCTGGACAAGATTATGGAAGGGGTTCAACAATTCCTTAAATTGAAGCCAACAATCGTTATCGGTGTCGGTGGTGGTTCCGCCTTAGATACTGGTAAAGGGATTCGCTTCTTTGGTGAAAAGTTGGGCAAGTGCAAGATTGATTCTTACATTGCAATTCCAACTACATCAGGGACGGGATCAGAAGTAACGAACACTGCGGTTATTTCTGATACGAAGGAACACCGGAAGGTTCCAATCTTGGAAGACTACCTTACACCTGATTGTGCACTTCTTGACCCTAAGCTAGTTATGACCGCGCCAAAGAGTGTTACGGCATTCTCAGGAATGGATGTTATGACCCACGCGCTTGAATCACTTGTTGCTCAAGATGCTAACTTATTTACAATCGCATTATCAGAAGAAGCAATTGATGCTGTTGCCAAGAACCTTGTTGAATGTTACCGTCACGGTGATAATGTTGAAGCGCGGAAGATCGTTCACGAAGCTTCTAACATTGCTGGGACTGCCTTTAACATCGCTGGGTTAGGTATTTGTCACTCAATTGCCCACCAAATCGGTGCTAACTTCCACGTTCCTCATGGTTTAGCTAACACAATGTTATTACCATACGTAGTAGCATACAATGCTGAACACTGTGAAACTGCTCTTCATCGGTTTGCAACTGTTGCCAAGAAAGCTGGAATCGCTGCTCCTGGAATGGGCGACCGGTTAGCTGTTAAACGGTTAATCGCTAAGATTCGTGAAATGGCACGGCAGATGAACTGCCCAATGTCACTCCAGGCTTTTGGTGTAGATCCAGCTAAAGCAGAAGCAGCTGCTGATACTGTTGTTGCCAACGCTAAGAAGGATGCAACATTCCCTGGCAACCCAGTTGTTCCATCAGATGAAGACTTGAAGATGGTTTATGAAGCTGTTATTCGTTAATTTACTTTATTTGGAGTGATTTGATGTCAAAAAAAATACTTGCAATTAATTCTGGGAGTTCATCAATTAAGTTTAAGCTTTACTTGATGCCAGAAGAAGAACTTTTGATTAGTGGTGCCGCAGAAAATCTTGGGGCTTCAAATAGTCAAATTTCTTATAAGACTGATAAGTCTAGTGAAACTAGACAATTGCCGTTGAAAGACCATTCAGAAGCAATTAATCAGATTATTGAAATCCTGATGAACAGTGGGGTTGTTCAAGATAAGTCAGAAATTTATGGTGTTGGTCACCGTATTTCTCATGGTGGTAGCTACTATACTCATGCAGTGGCAGTCACTCCAGAGGTAGAAAAACGGATTGATGAATTAAAAGTATTATCCCCGTTACATAATCCAAATGGGTTAGCAGGGATCAAGGCTTTTGAAAAGTTTCTTCCGGATGCTAAGGAAGTTGTTACTTTCGACAATTCATTCCACCACACAATTCCTGAGAAGGCTTATATGTACGCTCTTCCTTATGAATTTTATGAAAAATTCAAGATTCGGCGGTATGGGTTCCATGCACCTTCTCACCAATACGTCTCTGAAAAAGCACGTGAATTATTTGGTGCGGACAAGACTCACCGGATGATTACATGCCACCTGGGGAATGGGTCAAGTGTCTCAGCGATTCTCGATGGTAAGTCTGTGAACTCGTCAATGGGCTTTACGCCATTGGCTGGTGTTGTCATGGGTACGAGATGTGGTGATATTGATCCAGAAATTATTCCGTTCCTTGAAGAAGAACTTCATGTTGATTCACATGAAATTCGGCGGATAATGAATGAAGATTCAGGCTTGAAGGGCTTATCTGGGATTTCAAATGACGAGCGTGAAATTGAAAGTGCTGCAAAGAACGGTAATAAACGGGCTCAATTAGCACTTGATGTGTTTGTTCATTCTATTCAGCAATATATTGGGGCATATACAACTGATCTTAACGGTTTGGATACGTTAGTATTTACTGCCGGCATCGGTGAACATGCTGCTTATATTCGGAGTCAAATTTGTAAGAACCTCGCTTACTTAGGGGTAAAGATTGACGAAGAAAAGAATAAGGAAAATGCACTAAGTATTGAAGCTCCAGACAGCAAGATCAAAGTAGCAGTTATTCCAACAAACGAAGAAATTATTATTGCCCGTGATGTGATGAATGTAGCTCAGCAATAAAATGGAGATGTTTTTATGACTCAGCAAAATAGGGAAGGTATCAAACGAACTATTCAAGAATATGTTCCTGGTAAACAGGTAACGTTAGCACATATTGTTGCTAATCCAACACCGGATATTTATGAAAAATTAGGAATTCAAACTCCTAAAAATGCGCTTGGTATCTTAACGATTACGCCGAGTGAAGCATCAATTATTGCCGGTGACATTGCGACTAAGTCTAGTAACGTCACCTTGGGGTTCATTGATCGATTCAGTGGGTCCGTCGTAATTGTCGGGGAAGTATCTGAAGTAGAGTCAGCTTTGCGCCATGTCGTTAATAAGCTACATGAACTATTAGGATTTGACGTCCCAACAATTACACGAACATAGAAAAAAGTGCATTCATTTACTTATTAATTCTGTAAGTGAATGCATTTTTTAGAAAGGAGGGGAGATGCGATATGACAGATCATCAGCGAGTATTATCATTTGAAAATGGTTTTAATTTCCGTGAATTGGGAGGATATAAAACTATCAACGGTGAGTCGCTTAAGTGGGGTAAACTTGTGCGGTCTGCCCATCTCTCCTATTTTACCCGTGCCGAACAACGAAAACTTTATGGATACGGGGTAAGAACAGTGGTCGATTTTCGCTCTACTTCTGAAGTAGCAGCTTATCCAGATCAACTTGATCCGCGAATGAAGTATATGCGGATTCCGGTATTTGATAATGACATTACGGATAGTAATGTTGGTATTGAAGAAGCCCGGAGAGTGTATTCGAAAGATCCACAAGCTGGGTTTAAACGGATGATGGATGTCTATCACCAATTTGTTACAGATGAACAGGCGCAAGCTGCATTTCATCGTTTTTTCCAAGTTCTGTGCCTACATGCAGGGGAGGGGGCAACCCTTTTCCACTGTTCTGCAGGAAAAGATCGGACCGGCTTAGCAGCAATTTATTTGCTAAGTGCATTACAGGTTCCGTCACAGACAATCTATGAAGATTATCTTTTGACCAATAAGGCATCCGTTAAACGGATTGAACAACGGTTACGTTTTGCAGTTAAAACGGGACTAGGTGAAAACTATTGGCATTCAATTTATGATCTTTCAACGACTAACCAATGCTATTACAATCAGGCAATCTCTCTTATCAATTCCAACTATGGTGGAATGCAAGAGTACCTGCGAAATGTTTTACAAATTAGTGATACAATGATTGACCAGCTAAGATACTTGTATTTAGAAGGTTAACTTTGTAATTTAGGCAGTTTCTATGCCTGGAAAGATCAGATAATTAAAGCTCTTTCCGGCGCGACATATTAATTAGGTGGAAAAAGATACTTTCCTCCTTCAAGGACTAGCCCCAAGCGCTTCTCCTTGAAAATAAAGAGACTGAGTGGTTCTCAGTCTCGACGTACATATTAAAATTGGGTGATGGAAATTATGACAACGCTTTTTCTAATTCGCCATGGTGAGACAATTGCTAACCGGCTAGACTATATTCAGGGGACCCTGGATAATGAAATGACAAGATTAACAGCGGATGGGATTTCTGAAGCTGAGAGTTACCAACCTTTACTAGCGAACAACCATATTGATTGTGTTTACTCCAGTCCGTTGAAGCGGGCAGTTAAAACAAGCCAAATTATTTGTGCGCAGAGTGGACTACCGGTCAAGGTTGATCCGCGCCTGGTAGAAATTTCATATGGTCAGTGGAACGGAATGGCGATTAGGAAGCTAAAGCAACTTTACGCTAATTACTTTGATAACGTTACTAATGATGTTCAGCCCAACTCAATTATCATTAGTAACGGGGAGAGTTTTAGCCGTGCCAGGGATAGAATTCAATCTTTCTTGAACGATGTTGCCATTAAGCATCCCCAAAAAACAGTGCTAATTGTAACTCACGGCTGGGTCATCAAAAACATAATTTCCCTATGCCTAGATAATATTGATGGCACAGTCTTTAACAATCCCCATAACTTAAGCATCAGCAAGGTTGAAATTGATGATGACTCGCGTAAGCAGCGGGTTTGTTATTACAACTGTGCATATAAGAAGATGGACGTACCATGAGTTTATTTACTGTTGTAATGGTCTTTATCGGCTTAAACATTGATACGTTTATTGCCTTACTATTTGTCTTGCGGAACTATAATTACCGGTTGCCGATTGCGGGCTTTGGTGCGGCAACCCTCTTCTTATGGGGGCTTGGCGTACTTCTTGGTAAAACACTAGCATTACTCTTTCCCGATTGGATTACCGGTTTGATGGGAATCGTCTTGATCCTCTTAGCGGTATTCGATAGTGGGGATGAGCAGGGAACGGTAAAGACAAGCTTTAGTTCTATTTTCCTCTTTTGTTTAAGTCTTGGAGGTGATAACTTAGCAGTTTATATTCCCTGGGTAGTCAACCTATCATGGACAGAAATCCTGTATATTGGGATCGTCTTTGAGGTCGGGGCGGTCTTACTAATTCTTCTTGGTAAGTTATTTGTCAACTCCCGGCCAGTTGCTTACCTCTTGGAACGGTATGGTAAGTATGGCAGTAAGCTGGTCTATGTATTCGCTGGGCTTTATATTATCTGGGACAGTAAGTTATTGCCGCACTTGCTTGCCCTATTCTAGTTCAGCGGCTAACTTATCAATATTGATGTTTTCAACTGCGGAGATTGGAATCACTTTGCTGACGCCGGCACTCAGTAAGAGCTTTTTAGAATACTCGATATCTGCCGGATCATCGACAAGGTCAATCTTGGTAATTACCCCAATTGTTGGCTTATTGAACATTGTACAAAAACCAGCAGGGAAGATCAGGCGGCGGTCAACAGCACTCTGGAGAAGGACAACAATGTCAGCGTCCATTGATGTAACACGGAGCGTGCTCAACATATTATGGTGCTCCATGTATTCACCTGGGGTGTCGATAATATTGGATGAAAACTCAATTGCCTGAGTCTTGTCATACTTGATTTGCCGATTTTCTAGTCGCTGCGTAAGGGTTGTTTTCCCACAAGCAATTGCGCCGACAAACATTGTTCTTTTCATGAAAAGGGGCCTCCTAAATGTTACAAAATTATACTATTCATTTGTATTATAATAAAAGCGGTTACATATGACCATGATTATTAGCAATTATAGTGAGGATTTTTAAGATGTTAACAGCACATGTAGTTTATGCAACGATGACGGGAAATAATGAGGAAGTAGCTAACATTGTTTGTGATAGCCTAACGAGACAAGGTGTTGACGTTATTGAAACAGAAATATCGCAGACGGATATTGATGATTTTCGGAAAGCAGACATTTTAGTAGTTTGCGCATATACCTATGACCAGGGAGCAATGCCAGAGGAGGGCCTTGATTTTTATGAGGACCTGCAAGAAACGGACTTAACCGGGAAGGTATACGGGGTTGCCGGATCTGGTGATAAATTTTACGGTGAGTATTTTAACACAACGGTGGATCACTTTGACGAAGCCTTTAAGCAGGCCGGAGCAACAGCGGGTGCTGAAAAGGTCAAGATTGACCTCGAGCCTTATGAAGAAGATGTTGAGCAACTGAATGAATTTGCAACAGGATTAGTGAAAACGGCAAGTAGCCGGTAAAATGATGAAGGGATGATCGCAATGACCAGAGTGGGTGTATTAATTGGTAGTTTAAGCAAAGACTCGTATAGTAGAAAGGTAGCAAATTATTTCACATCATTACCTAGTAATCTTAAATTTATTGATTTGAACTATGCGATTCTGCCATTCTATAACCCTGACTTAGAACATGAAAATACCCCAATTGAATGGCAGGCTTTTCGGAAGGCAGTCGATAGTGTCGATGCCTTATTGATTGTGACGCAGGAGTATAATTACTCAATTCCCGGGGGACTAAAGAATGCCCTTGATGTCCTGTCGGTTCCTTCTCCCAACCAACACTTGATGGGTAAACCGGTGCTGGCGATAACAGACTCTGCTGGTGAAAAGGGAGGGATTATTGCCAATGCTCACCTTCACCAAGTGTTACGTTACCTGGGGATGAAGGTGATGAATTGCACAATCGCGATCGGCAATGTTCAGTCAGTCTTTGATGGTGGAATAAATCATGATGAGCAGTTGGCAGAACGCCTTAAGCAAGATATTCATGACTTTGAGCACTTCATTACCGCTAGCAGCCTGCCAACTGAAGCGTGTGTTGATCTCAGTAACCACTTCAGTTACCAGCCGGGGGAACTAGCCTTGTTGAGTGACAATGGCGAAAAGGTTGCGACAATTACGATTACTGAAGTTGCGCGTAACATAATCGCAATTGAGGAAGTAAGCGTTAATGAACGTTACCGTGGTCAGGGGCTTGCTAACAAGATTATGACAATGTTCATGTGGTTTGTCGAAGGAGCAGACTGCCAGATTGAAGCGCACTGCCCATTTGCTAAGCACTACTTTACAACTCACCCACAATTTAAGAATTTGCTTGCCTAACGTGGTGGGCCTTAACTATTGTAATAGCGAAAAAGCGACCGATTCGGCCGCTTTTTTGTTTAATAAAAAAAGCAGTTGGCGAAAGTGTTCGCTAACTGCAGTAATAACAGGTTTATTGGTTACTATCTGAAGACGTCTCGACTGTTCCGGTATAAAACGTCTTCTTGGCCTTCTAGGTAGTTGGCGTACCTTGCTGCGGCAAAGAAGTAGTCTGAGAGGCGGTTAATGAAAGCAAGCACGTCTTCATTAATCGCCTCTTCTTTCATCAGGGCAACGATGTGCCGTTCAGCTCGGCGGGTAATGGTCCGTGCATTATGTAAGGCGGAAGCAAGTTGGGTGCCGCCAGGAAGGATAAATTTCTTAACGGCAGGCACCGCGGCAGTGTATTTGTCGATCTTTTCTTCTAGCCAGGCGTTGGGCTTTTCCTGGTTAAAAATGAAATCATGACGTTCATCGTCTTTCGGGGTGGCAAGGTCGGTTCCACAATCGAATAGTAATTGTTGAATTTCTTCCAGTTCGTTAGCTAGTTCGGCCGTCTTATCGTTGACCAGGGACCGTGTATAACCAACCCAGGAGTTTAATTCATCAACTTCACCGTAGGCTTCGACACGGGGGTCACTTTTGTAAAGAATTTGTTTACCGATGATCCGTGTTTGACCCTTGTCACCATTTCTTGTGTAAATCTTCATGTATCTTGCGCTCCTTCCACTATTTTGGTTTTAGTTTACTATTTTTTCGCGATAAAGTTATAAAGTTTTATGATAATCGGTAAGATAATGCTAAAAAAGATGGAATGACACAAAAATATAATGCATTTTTCGCGAAATGTAAGCGCAAAATATAAAATTTTAGCCGCTAACAGTTGATTTTGATAACAAAAGATAAAATAGAGCACTTCAAGATTTTGTAAGTGCCCTTTTTTTGGCTAATCAGGTGGCAAGTGATGCTTATTTGTCCTATGCCTTTTCTCCTATTGAAGTTAGTTAGTGAAAATCGTAATTTAATAAATGAATAAAAAGAAAACGTTTTCTAAGCAAAAATAAGCAGGTGATATTGTGAGAAGTAGTTTACATCATGGTGGAAATATTGAAAAAGTAGCCGCGGACTTAAATATCCCGGTGGAGCAAATTAAGGATTTCAGTGCCAATATTAATCCGCTAGGCTTCCCGTCAGATTTATGGAATGTCCTTGTGCAATCATTTGCTAATATCGAGGTCTACCCGGACCCTGAATATACGGAATTGAAAAAAGCAATTGCTGACCAGCTCAAAGTTGCCCCTAATGATGTCTTCGTTGGTAACGGGGCAACGGAACTCCTGGATGAAGCAATCCGCGCCGAAAAGGCGACCGATGCCTTAGTTCTTGCCCCAACCTTTGGGGAGTACGAGCGGCTTTTAAAGCGGCAAGGGATTAATGTTCATTATTACCAGCTTAAAGAAGAGGATAACTTCGCCTTTAAGATGGCAGCAATGATCGACTTTTTAAAAGAGCATCATGAAATCACCATCATTTGTCTTACCAGCCCGAATAACCCTACGGGGCAGGTCATTAGCGCGGCTGATTTACGGAAACTAACTGATTTCTGCAATAAGCACCACCGGCTGTTGGTCCTTGATGAAGCGTTCATTGATTTAACGGTCGGCCAGCAGGAAAGCTTTATTGATGAATTAACGCCTGATGACCGGGCCTACATCATTCGGGCGGCAACAAAGTTCTTCGCAATCCCTGGCTTACGGTTGGGGTATTGTATCACCAAGAATCAGAAGCTTAAAGACAAGTTGAAGGTCCAGGAGAATACCTGGTCGGTAAACGGCATCGCGGATGTCTTCGGGCAAAATATGTTCCGGGCGAAGAAGTACATTAGCCTAACGCATGACTGGCTAAATGTCCAACAGCCAGCCCTGTATGAGGCACTGCAAAAGGTCAAGGGAATCAAGGTATTTCCAAGTACAGCTAATTTCTTCCTTTTCAAGTGTGCTGACCCAGATCTTCGGGAGAAATTGCTTCAGCGGCGAATCATGATCCGGCAGTGCGACGACTATGTTGGCTTAGGCCCGGACTATTACCGGATTGCGGTGAAGGGGCCACAGGATAATGTTTTACTAGTTAACACGCTAAAGGAAATTTTAGGTAGTGAAGAGTAATGAAAAAAATTCTGATTGCGGGCGTGACGAGTGGTGCTGGCAAGACAACGGTAGTCTTAGGAATCCTCAAAGCGCTGCAAGAGCAGTACAAAATCCAGTCCTATAAGGTCGGACCGGATTACGTTGATACGAAATTTCATACCCGGATTACGGGGCGGCCAGCAAGGAACCTCGATAATTACCTTGTCCCGGATAAACAGACGCTCGGGTACTTATTTACCGCAGAGACAGATGAAGTCGACTTGGGAATTGTTGAAGGGGTGATGGGACTCTACGATGGCTTGGGGACGGACAAGGATGCCTACTCAACAGCCAGCATTGCTAAACAGTTAGACATTCCAGTAGTCCTGGTCGTCAATGCCCGGGCAACTTCAACTTCGGCGGCCGCAATCTTAAAGGGCTTTATTGACTTTGACCCCGCTGTGCCGATTTGTGGCGTAATCATCAATAACGTGATGAGTGAAAGCCACTACCAACTAATTGCCGGGGCGATTGACCGTTATTTAGGCCTACCAGTTCTTGGTTACTTACCGCATAACTCCAGAGCAGTCCTGCCGTCACGCCAGCTGGGACTAGTTCCCGATGATGAGCTGGCAGGGGTTGACGAAAAAATTGCGCTGCTTGCTGACGATGTTAAGCAACATGTTGACTTAGCACAACTGGTGAGCCTGGCTAATGAGGTGACCGGTAAGGCGCCTGATCCATTCACGATTCCCCCAGTAAAGCTGCGGCTGGGAATCGCCCAGGACGAAGCCTTTAACTTTTACTACGCCGATAATCTAAAACTGTTACAAAAGGTTGGTGTTGAGCTTGTCCCATTTAGTCCGCTTAAGGACCAGCACCTGCCTGATGTCGACGCCTTATATATTGGTGGCGGCTACCCAGAAGAGTTTGCTGCTGAACTGGCAGCGAATGATTCAATGAAGGCAGAAATTAGGCGCTTTTCCCGCGCTGATAAGCCAATCTATGCAGAGTGCGGGGGCCTAATGTACCTTGGCAAATACTTGTGTGAAGACCAGCATCGCTACCCAATGGTGGGGATTTTTAACGGTGAGAGTACAATGACACCGCGGCTGCGCAAGTTCGGTTACTGTGTTGCCCTTCCACAGCAGGAGACACTGCTTGGCAAACCGGGACGACGGATTGTGGGGCACGAATTTCACCATTCGACATTTACCCCCGCTGATGACCAGTTAGCACCAGTATTGACGATACAAAAGATTCGCGACCACCAGCTTGTTGATAGCTGGGCTGGCGGTTACCAGGTTCGGCAAACCTTTGCAAGCTACCTGCACGTTCACTTTTACCAGGACCAGCAATTATTCTGCCAACTTCTGCAAAATTTAGGAGCTGATCGCCGATGAACATCGTAATTATGGTTGTCATCGCCTTTATCCTTGACCTGCTACTGGGCGATCCCCATTCATGGCCGCACCCAATCAAAGCGATTGGTCACTTGATTGGCTGGCTAACAAAACGGTTCAATAAGCCCGAGTATTCGTCAGCAAAACGAAAGTGGCTTGGCGGACTGACCTGGCTGCTAACCGTTGGCGGGACAGGGCTGGTTACCGGACTTATTATGTGGCTGGCAACGGTAAATTATTACCTCTACATGGCAGTCGGCACCTACCTTAGCTATACTTGCCTATCTGCCCGGCAGTTGGCAATTGAAGCGGAGAAAATTATGGCGAGCCTGCAACGAAATGACCTGCAGACGGCCCGTCATCAGGTCGGGATGATCGTTGGTCGCGATACGGACAACTTGACTGCCGAAGAGGTTACTAAGGCAACGATTGAAACGGTAGCGGAAAATACGAGCGATGGGGTGGTTGCCCCGCTAATCTTCCTGGTGATTGGGGGCCCGGTACTGGGCATGATGTATAAGGCCGTCAACACTCTGGATTCGATGGTTGGCTACCGGAATGAAAAGTACCGCGCTTTTGGTGAAATCTCGGCCAAACTCGATGATGTAGCAAATTACCTGCCAGCGCGGATTACCTGGTTACTACTAATTATTAGCAGTTGGCTGCTGCGTGACGATACGCAAGAGGCAATCGCGGTGGGCAAGCGTGACCGGGAAAATCACCTTAGTCCGAATAGTGCCTTTAGCGAGGCAGTAGTTGCCGGGGCGCTCCACTTGCAGTTAGGTGGGCCGCATTATTACTTTGGGCAACTGGTTGAAAAACCAACGATTGGTAATGACCACCTGGTTGTTGCGGCTAACTGGCACTTGAAGCGAACGATCACAATGTTGTACATGGCATCGGTAATTGGGTTAGTTGCCTTTGTGCTGATTCGATTACTAGTAATTTAGGAGTGGAAATATGGAAAAAGAAGGATATATCACTGTTCCCCATCAGATAACAGACCGTAGTTTTCAAATAATTCAAGAAGAGATTGACCAAATTGACCCAGATTATCAATTTGCCAGTCCATTGCAAGAGGCCGTAATCAAGCGGGCTATTCATACCACGGCGGACTTTGATTACCTCAAGAACCTGAAGTTTACGCATAATGTCTTACTAAAATTACAACACGTTTTAGAAAATCATGGCACGATTTATACCGATACCACGATGGCGTTGTCGGGGATTAATAAGCGGCGCCTTGATAAGCTCGGCGTTAGCTACCACTGCTTAATCCGTGATCCCCGGGTGATTGCAATGGCCCAGCAAAAGGGCATTACCCGTTCAATGGCGGCCATTGAAGTTGCGGCTGAAGAAGATACGGCAGAAAAGGTATTTATCGTTGGAAACGCCCCTACCGCCCTGCACAAAATCCTAGAGATGGTTGAAGCAGGCCGCTTAGATGTGGCGGCAGCGATCGGTGTGCCAGTCGGCTTTGTTGAAGCGGCCGAGAGCAAGCAGGCATTATACGAGTCAGATATTCCTGCAATCGTCGCGCTAGGCCGGAAGGGTGGCAGTAATCTCGCGGCCGCCTTAATCAATGCGGTGATGTATAACATGGATATTGAGAAATTAGGTGATGAATATGGCCGTCACACCAAATAACGAGGCGGAAGACAATTTCGTTTATTATAACGGGCGGAAACTACGGAAGGGCTTTACGACTGGGACCACGGCAACGGCGGCGACCGTCGCTGCTATCCGCACCCTGCTTAACCAGGAGCCCCAAGAAACGGTAACCGTTCACGCGGCTAACGGTAAAGTAGCCATTTTCGATGTTGAACAGACCGACTTCGATGAGCAGACGGCTAGTTGTGCAATTAAAAAAGACGGTGGCGATGATCAAGATGCAACAGACGGGGCACTGATCTTTGCTACGGTTAAGCTCCGGGATGATAATGAGATTCACCTTGACGGTGGGAAGGGAGTTGGCCGGGTAACCAAGGCGGGACTTGCTAACAAACCAGGGATGCCTGCAATCAATCCGACCCCCCGACGAGTAATTAAGGAAGCTGCCCGGAAGGAATTAGGGGCTGACCAGGGAGTCGACATTGTTATCGCGGTTCCTGAAGGTGAACGGATCGCAAAGTTAACCTATAACCCCAAGTTAGGGATTGTCGGGGGGATTTCAATCCTCGGCACCAGTGGGGTGGTTACCCCGATGTCCGAGTCGAGCTGGAAGCATTCAATCTCAATCGAGATGAATATCCACCGCAAGCGGGGGGACAAATCCCTTGTCCTTGTTCCGGGAAATTATGGTGAGGACTTCGCGAAGGATGAACTCGGCATCCCCGGCAGCAAGATTGTTCAGATGAGTAACTTTGTTGGCTATGTCCTCCATGAAACTCAGCGTCTGCAATTCAATAAGGTTTTGATTGTTGGTGACTTAGGGAAGATGGTTAAGGTTTCTGGCGGAATTTTCTCCACCCACAGTAAGGATGCTGATGCGCGGGCGGAAATTATGGTCGCAAACCTTGCCCTCCTCGGCGGGGTGCCGACCGAGTTCCTGCGGCAAATCTACGGCTGCCTGACGACCATTTCGATGATCAAAATGATCAATGAGGCTGGCTACCAGGAGGTTTACCAGCTAATCGTCGATAAAATCAAGAAGCGGGCAGAAAACCTGCTGGCCCATCGTGAGCCGCAAGTTGCGGTGGATGCGGTTATCTTTTCCCGCGAAACCGGCTTTTTAGCGGCAAGTAAGCCCCTAGCAGAGATTAAGGATGAATGGCAATGATAACGGTATTAGGAATCGGTCCTGGCGATCCAGGACTACGCTTAGCGGGAACGCAACAGTTGCTGGCACAAGCAGATGTGGTCATTGGCTCGGCGCGGCAGTTAAAAACTTTCCCAAAGATTCCGGCAGAGAAGGCGATGAAGCTTCCCCGGCTAGGTGAACTGAAGGAGTACTTGACCGCTAATTCAGCGAAGCAGGTTGTCCTACTTGCCTCCGGTGATCCGTTGCTTTACGGCATTGGGACATGGGTGACGACGAACTTTAGCGAACAGCAGGTGGTCATTGTTCCTGGAATCAGTTCCATTCAGTACATGTTCCACCAGCTCCACCTGTCGATGAATAATGCTTACTTTACGAGTAGCCATGGCCGGGTCCCGGACTTTGATTTTCTCCTGCGCCATGACAAGGTTGGAATGGTGACTGACAGTCAGTTAGGGCCGTATGAAATTGCCCAGGAAATTAAAAAACGGGGTCTTCACCGTACCCTTTATATCGGTGAACGGCTGAGCTACCCTGACGAACAAATAAGTAAGCATGATGAGACAACGGTTGAAGATCGTGAATACGGAATGAACGTGGTGATTATTACAAATGCGTGATGATGAATTTTTAAGAAATAAGGTGCCGATGACCAAGTCAGAGGTGCGGGCGATCAGTATTGACAAGCTGGACCTGGCGAATAAGGCCACCTTCTTAGACATTGGCGCTGGAACGGGAAGCGTTAGTATCCAGGCAGCGCACGACTACCCTAATTTAGCAGTGACCGCAATTGAGATGAACCCTGACGGAATCGCAATTATCAAGGAAAACATTGCCAAGTTCGAATTGACCAATGTGGAATTGATTGACGGCCTTGCACCAACAGATATTCCTGACCGGTGCTATGATGCAATTTTTGTTGGGGGAAGCGGCGCCCACCTTGCAGAAATTATCGATTTTGCGAGCGACCACCTACCAGCTGGTGGAACAATTGGGTTGAACTTTATCTTATTTGAAAACGCGATGCAGGTCGAAAAGTTGTTAGAACAAGCTGGCTTTAAGGAGATTGAGATGGTTGAAGTCGGGGTTCTTCGCTGGCATCAACTAGGGAAGGGGCACTTCTTCAAGCCCAATAACCCGACGATTATTGTTAGTGCGACAAAATAGAAAGGATTGAGATAGATGGCAATTGTAAGTTTTGTAGGTGCAGGACCTGGTGAGACTGACCTAATCACCTTAAAGGGGTACAAGTTACTGGCGGAAGCTGATGTTGTGATTTACGCCGGTTCGCTGATTAATAAGGACTTGCTTAACTACTGTAAGGATGGTGCGGAATTATACGATAGCGCCACGATGACGTTGGACGATATCGTTGACCGGATGGAAGAATCAGTAAAAGCGGATAAAGAAGTTGTCCGCCTGCAGACGGGGGACTTTTCAATCTATGGTTCAATTCGGGAGCAGATTGAGGAAATGAAGAAGCGGGGCATTGACTACCAATGCGTTCCTGGCGTTAGCTCCTTCCTGGGAGCCGCGTCGAGCATGGGGGTTGAGTATACTGTCCCCGAAGTTTCCCAGAGTGTAATCATCACCCGGATGGCTGGGCGGACCCCGGTTCCTGAAAAGGAATCTCTCCAGTCCCTAGCCCAACACCAGACGTCGATGGTAATCTTCTTATCCGTTCAGGGAATCAAGAAGGTCGTTGACCAACTGATTGCGGGCGGCTATCCAACTGATACACCCGCTGCCGTGATTTACAAGGCAACCTGGCCAGACGAAAAGGAAGTCCGGGGCACCTTAGCGGATATTGCGCAAAAGGTCCACGATGCAGATATTCGCCGGACGGCCCTGATCATGGTTGGCAAGTTCTTGGGGGATGAATATAACTATTCCCACCTTTACGACGCCAGTTTTAGTACCATGTTCCGCCAGAAAAGTAAGTAACCAATGAAACGATTTGCAGTGATTGCACTAACGACTGGCGGCGAGAAAACAGCGCGACGCCTGGTCGAGCTGCTAGCAGGGCAACAACAGCTAATGACCGACCTTTTTTTGCCCCAGCGGTTGGCGCAAGCAGGAGCAGTGGCATTTGCTAAGGGGGAATTTACCCCGACTATTCACCGCCTTTTCCGGGAGTACGATTGTGTAATTTGCGTGATGGCAACAGGGATCGTTATCCGGTCATTGGCAGGGGTAATCGTTGACAAAACGGTTGATCCTGCTGTGCTGGTGATGGATGAGAAAGCCAACCATGTCATCAGCTTATTGTCCGGCCACGTTGGCGGGGCAAACGAGTGGACCCAGTTAGTTGCCCGTTTAACCGGTGCTGACCCAGTAATTACGACCGCTACCGATACCGAGCATGTTCAGTCCCTGGATATGCTCGCAAAACGGCTAAATGGTTGGTACCCCAACTTTAAGAAGAACACGAAATTCTTTAACCGGTTGCTGGCGGAAAAAAAGCCAGTCGAACTCTTTATTGAGCCTTATTTGCAAAAATTTGCGGGTGAACTTACCGGTTTTACCGTTCTTGACCAGGTTGACCAGCACAAGGCGGGAGTTCCATTAGTGATTGTGTCGGACCACGATCGCTTTGCTAAGCTTGTTGACGCTGTGCAAGTCGTTCCACGGATTAATGTCTTAGGGATTGGTTGCCGGAAAGGGGTCACCGATGGGATGATCCAAGAAGCCTTTGCAGAGTTTTGTGCCCAGCACCACTTACTATGGCAATCAATCGTTAAGGCGGTGTCGATTGATGTTAAGCAAGAAGAAGGGGCAATCCAGTACCTGGCAACGACAATCGGTGCGGAACTTGAATTTTTCACCGCGGCACAACTGCAAGCGGCCAGTGCCCACTATCCGGCATCACCATTTGTCTTAAAGACTGTGGGGGTAGGCAACGTTGCGTGTGCAGCAGCGGATTTTGCTAGTGGCAGTCGCACCACCACGGAGCGTTATGTCGGTCATGAAGTTACGATGGTCCTTAGTCGGCTGTACGAGATTTAGGAGGAAAAAATATGTTATACGTAGTTGGTCTCGGACCAGGAGCAAAAGAATTAATGACGGAGGAAGCACGGCAAGTAATTGAAAACACCCACACCATTGTCGGCTATGCAACCTATGTCCGGTTAATCGAAGACATGATTGAAGGCAAAGAACTGGTTGTTACCGGGATGCGGGGTGAAATTGACCGTTGTAAAAAGGCCCTGGAAATTGCGGCAACCGGCAAGGATGTTGCCATTATTTCAAGTGGGGATGCCGGGATCTACGGCATGGCTGGCCTCGTCCTCGAATTGGCAGGCAAGATGGATGAGCATATTGACGTGAAGGTTATCCCCGGGGTGACCGCAAGTATCGCCGCCGCTGCCCACTTGGGAGCACCGTTGATGAACGATTTTTGTCACATTAGTTTGAGCGACCTCATGACCCCGTGGGACGTAATCACCGCCCGGGTTGATGCTGCGGCTAAGGCTGATTTTGTGATCTGCCTCTACAATCCACGTAGTAAGGGCCGCCCACATCACTTACGCAAGGCACTTGATATCATCCTCAAATACAAGTCCCCTGATACTGTTGTGGGAATTGGTAAGGATGTCGCGCGACCAAAAGAAATTGACAAGGTTACCACCATCAAGGACCTTGATGAAACTGAGATTAACATGACGACAATTGTGATCGTCGGGAATAAGAATACCTATGTTCAAGATGGGCGAATGATCACCCCGCGGGGCTACACACTATGATTTTACTGCTTGGTGGAACAACGGAAAGTTTGGCGGTTGCTGATCTTTTGTCTGCTCAGCAACGACCGTTTGTGGTGTCGGTCATCAGTGACTATGGGGCGGAATTAGCAGGACACCACGCGAAAAACGTTGTTAAAACAACCTTTACGGAAGAAAGCATTCGCCAATTCTGTCGTGACCAGCAAATTAGCTTGATTTTAGATGCAACCCACCCCTTTGCCCGGGTGATTTCGCAGTTAGCAATGGCGACGGCCGTAGACCTGGACTTACCGTATTTACGGTTTGAGCGGCAGAATACGTACAGCAAGGATGCGCCGTTAAAGATGGTCGATTCATTAACGGCAGCTTGTGACTACTTAAAAGAGCTTACGGGAAAAATTTACCTGTCTACTGGTAGTAAGACTGCGCCAGAATATGCGCAACGCCTGGGGGTTAGCCGCCTGCATGTGCGGGTGCTTCCAACCACCCGGGTGATGGCTAACCTTACGGATGCCGGATTTATCGCATCGCAAATTGATGCAATCCAGGGACCGTTTTCGGTTGCCTTAAATGTTGATTTATTCAAACACGCGAATGCCGCGGTGGTGGTCACGAAGGAAAGTGGTCGGCAAGGGGGGATTCAAGAAAAAATAGCGGCATGTGCGCAGCTAGGGATCCCGTGTGTTGTTATCCGCCGACCGCAGATGGCTTATCCACAAGTTGTCGCGAGCCTTGATGAATTGTCAGCGTACTTGGAGGAACACAATGAATGGTAGAGTAACACTTTTGGGGGCTGGCCCTGGTGACCCAGAATTATTGACGTTAATTGGCAAACGCCGCCTACATGAAGCGGATGTTGTCTTGTATGACCGCCTAATTGACCCGTCACTACTGGCCTTTACCAGTGACAAGGCTAGCTTGGTTGATGTTGGGAAGCTTCCTGAGCACCACAAGGTCAAGCAGTCGCAGATTAACCAGTTACTGGTCGATTATGCCCGGGATGGAAAAAATGTTGTCCGGCTTAAAGCAGGTGACCCATACGTCTTTGGCCGCGGTGGCGAGGAAGCCCAGGTTCTTGAACAACAGGGCGTGGTCTTTGAAGTCGTTCCCGGAATTACCAGTGCGATTGCGGGCCTGGCTGCCGGCGGGATACCGATTACTCACCGGGACTATGCCTCTAGTTTCCATATCATCACGGGTCACCATAAAAAGGATGGGCAAAAGGAACTCGACTGGGGCAACATTGCCCACCAGGAAGGGACCCTCGTTTTCTTGATGGGGATGGCGCAACTGCCAACGATTTGCAGGGAATTGGTTGCCCATGGTAAGGAAAAGGCAACCCCGGTTGCGGTTATTCAATGGGCAACACAGTGGCGGCAAAAAATGGTCACCGGTGACCTCGCCACGATAAACGACCTGGTAGCTCGTCACCACATTTCGTCACCAGCACTGATTGCGGTGGGGGATGTCGTCAAGTTAAGTGCGCAACTAAACGTTTCCCGGCCGTTGCAGGGAGTTCATGTTTTGCTTCCGTACAGTAAACGGCAACGGCTCTTTAACCAGCTAGTAGACCGGGGCGCGACTGCGGACTTTTACCAGCGGACGGCCAAGCAGGCCCTAACGGCGGACCTCACAGTGGTTGACCAGGCGCCAGTTTTACTGGTTGATAGCATCGCGGCCTACCAACAGTTTGTTAACCAGCTCGTCAACACGGGTAAGGACTTACGGGCCCTGACCGGGAAGAAGATTATTGCATTAAACCAAGTTGTGGCCCGCCATCTCGCAACGGCGGGGCTAATTGCCGACGGCGTATTAGCTGAAGTTAACTTACCAACTGATTATGTTGAACTTGGTGGGGAAAAGCCGCTGACAACCGGCGGTCACTTTCTGCCGCTTTACCAAAAAGCCCCCCATCCCCGGCAACTGCCATTTGACCTGGCCGAATTTAATGCGGTGGTTTTCCCTAGCACGGATAGTCTCAATGACTTTGTCCTCGCCCTTGATGATTCACAGCGTGCACAACTGGCCGGCCTGAAGGCATTTACGATGGGACCGACAATCAGTGCTGCTGCAACTAAACTAGGCTTCCAGGAAGTAATTGACTGCCGGTCAGAAATTAAAGAAACAGTCAAGGCAATCGAGGAGGAATTTAGGCGTGACTAAGAAGGCAATTTTAGCAGTGAGCTTTGGGACAACTTTTCCCGAGACACGTAAGAAGACCATTGGGACAACCGAACGGGCAATCAGCTGTGCTTTTCCCGATTACGATGTATTCCGGGCATTTACCTCCAAAATCGTTCGCAAGCGAATTCAGGAAAAGGAAGGACTGACAATTGATGATCCGGCAACGGCGTTAAGTAAGCTGCTTGACCGGGGTTACGAAGAAGTGTACGTCCAGTCCCTGCACATTATTCCAGGAATTGAGTATGGCCTGGTTAAAGATGTCGTTTCTGAATACAGGGACAGGTTTAAGCTGCTTAGGCTGACGCCGCCACTTCTTGAGACATTTGCGGACTTTGAACGGCTGACGGACTTTTTGAAAAAGCAAAGTGCGTACCTGCCGAGTGGTAAAGCAATCTTATGGATGGGCCATGGTACCGCCCATAGTTCATTTACTACTTACGCTTGCCTCGACCACATGCTGGCTGGCGCGAAGAGTTACGTTGGGGCAGTCGAAAGCTATCCGGACATTGAGGATGAAGTGATGCGGTTAAAGCATGCGCAAGTGACAAAGGTCTTTATGCAACCGTTGATGATGGTGGCGGGCAATCACGCCCATAACGACATGGCGTCTAATGACCCAGACTCGTGGAAGTGCATTTTAAAAAAGCACGGGATCACTGCCCACCCCGTCTTAAAGGGATTGGGAGAATACCCGGAGATTCACGATATGTTTATTGCAAAGTTAAAGGAAATCATTTAGAGAAGGTGAGATAATGGCTAGTTTTTATGGCATCGGTGTTGGCCCCGGTGACAGTGACCTGTTGACAGTTAAGGCGGTGGCGACAATTAAGCAACTTGATATTTTATATGCTCCGCAGGCCCACAAGGGGAGCAAGAGTGTCGCCGAACGGATAGCGGCACCATACCTGCCAGAAACGCTAACGGTTAAAAAACGCCACTTCCCGATGGTAAATGACTGGGAAACTAAGATGGCCAGTTGGCGCACAATTGCAGATGAGATTAAAGCTGATGTGCAAGCAGGACACAACGTGGGGTTCTTAACCCTTGGTGACCCATCAGTTTACAGTACTTTTAGCTATATCGCGGACATGCTGGTTTCGGATATTGATGTTCAGACGATTGCGGGGATCTCCTCGTTTAGTCAAATCGCTGCTAGTCTTTCGGTTCCGCTAATGCTCGACGAGGAGTCCTTAGAGGTGGTTCCGGCCACGGCCGCGGAAAGCAAGTTAACCCAGGTGATCGACCTGAATGATAATGTCGTCATCATGAAAATTGCGACTAACTTCGCGAAGGTTTACCGGATCTTGCAGGAACGTAACCTGCTTGATAAGACGATCGTGGTAGAAAATGCTTCGATGGCAACGCAACGGGTCCGCCGGCTATCAGATTATGCTGTGGAGGATAAGCTACCGTACTTTACGACCGCCTTGCTAAAGAAGGAGGGGAAAAAGGCATGAAACTGCTAGAAAAGTATCGCAAATTTTTGCTGTTTTTAGCGCTCGGGTTTAGCTATTCGCTAGCCTACCCAATGACAGCGCATGCGATGCACATCATGGAGGGAATGCTGCCACCGCGCTGGTGTATTTTCTGGTTTGTTGTTTCAGCGCCCTTCTTCGTTTACGGCCTATACCGGATGTATAAAATCACCAATTCTGATGTGCCGAATGCCAAAGTAATGCTGGCCCTTTGTGGCGCCTTTGTCTTTGTTCTTTCGTCATTAAAGTTGCCGTCCGTGACGGGTTCTTGTTCGCACCCCACTGGTGTTGGCCTGGGGACGGTGATGTTTGGTCCGGGTGTAATGTCAGTACTAGGGGTGATTGTCCTCTTATTCCAAGCCCTGCTCCTGGCGCATGGTGGGTTGACCACTTTAGGTGCTAATGAATTTTCAATGACCATTGTCGGCCCAATCGTCGGTTTTGCAGTATGGAAATTATGCCGGGCGTTAAAGGTGAATCGCTCAGTGTCACTATTTCTCTGTGCAATGTTTGCCGACTGGTCAACTTACGTAATGACGGCCCTCCAATTAGCAATTGTCTTTCCTGATCCTAATGGGGGCATCGGTGCAGCCTTAATTAAGTTCCTCGGAATTTATGCCGTTACCCAAATCCCGTTGGCAATTGCCGAAGGATTATTAACGGTGATCGTTTATAACCTTGTAATCAGTAATGACCTTTGGAAGGAGACCGCATTGCAATGAAAAAACGGACGAAGACCAATATTATCTTACTGATCTGCGTCATCTTGCTTGTCTTGCTCCCCTTTATCTTTGTGAAGGGGGAATATGGTGGCAGTGATGACCAGGGGACAGAACAGATTAAAAAGTATGCCCCTAATTATCAGGCGTGGGCCCATCCTGTCTGGACACCACCGTCGGGTGAGATTGAGAGCTTGCTCTTTACGGTTCAAGGATCGATCGGAACGGGAATCATCTGTTACTTTATCGGTGCGGCTCATGGAAAAAAGAAGGCCCTTGAAGAAAAGGCTAGTAAAGAAGCTTCCAGTAAGTAAGTCAGCAAGCGGGGTGGCGATTAATGCTAAGTATTGATAAGTATGCTTATGAAAACCGGATCGTTAACTGGTCCCCGAAACTAAAAGCCCTGCTGTGGCTGGTGGGGATTACCCTGGCCTTTCAACCCGTGCAATGGATAAAGGCAGTTGTTTTAGTGGCTGTCGCGGGGATAACGGTCTACGTTACCAAGGTGTCCGTCCGGCGTTACCTTCGCTGGTTTTATGCCATCCTTCCCTTTGTTATCCTCAGCATTATTGGGATCGTTGTAACAGTTGCTAGTGACAAGGCTTCATTACTGTGGCCGCTTAAAGTAGGGAGTGTTTATCTCGGAATGGCGAAGGTAATGCTCCCGCAAGCTGGACGGGTTGCCTTGCAATGCATGACCGCGATTGTTTGTACCTATTGGTTTGCATTGACCACCCCCTTCATTCAGATTTTGCAGGTCTTAAAAGCGGCCCACCTTCCCCGGATGATGATTGAAGTGACGATGCTGATGTATCGCTTCATCTTTATCTTTGTCGATGCCTTTGAGCAGATCCACCGGGCACAAAAGTTACGGTGTGGTTATGATTCGGTCGGGATGACGATTCATTCATCCGCAGTGCTGGCAAAAATGTTGTTTGAGCAAGTGATTATTAATTATGAGATGATGACGAAGGCCCTGGACGCCAAGTTATACGATGGAGAGTTTTATATCTAGGAGGTAATGAAGGTGATTGAATTAAAACATCTTAGTTTTAGTTATGATGACAAGCATCAAATCCTGGATGACATCTCGTTAAAGCTCGGTACCCCTGGGCAGCAAGTCGTCGGCATCATGGGTCACAATGGTGCTGGAAAGTCGACCTTATTCTTGAATTTGGTCGGTGAACTAAAACCGACTGCCGGTCAGATTCTTATTGATGGCCAGCCGGTATCCTATAGCAAAAAGGGTCTTCGCGATTTACGGCGGAAGGTGGGGATTGTCTTTCAAAATTCCGACCAGCAGATCTTTTACTCGGTAGTGAAGGATGACGTTGCCTTTGCCCTGCATAACCTGAAAGTTGCCCCTGCCGAAATCGATACCAGGGTTGACCAAGTATTAAAAAAACTCGACATCCTACCGTTAAAGGAACGGCCAATCCAGTACTTAAGTGGTGGGCAGAAGAAGCGGGTCGCGATTGCCGGAATCATGGTGATCGGTTCGGAATGGATCTTGCTTGATGAACCGACTTCCGGGCTTGACCCTGATGGCCGGCAGCGGATGAAGGAGCTTATTCAGCAGTTAGCCGCCAATGGTCAGCACATCATTTTATCGAGTCACGATATGGATTTTATGTATGAAGTGTGCGACTACTTCTGCTTGCTAGGGAATGGCAAGATTTTGAAGCAGGGCGGCAGGCAGGAAGTCTTTGCTGACGAGCAACTATTACGGGAAAATAAGTTAGAGCAACCATGGCTGGTGAAAATTCACCAGAAACTTGGGTTGCCACTGTACGACAGTGAGCAAGAATTATTTTCAAAAGAGGGTAAAACATATTAACGGCGAATGCCGGTGGGAGAACAACTCCCGTACATATCAATTCTATTTTTGGGAGGAATAATCATGGCAGTGCAATCAGTAATGTTTCAAGGAACCGCATCAGATGCCGGGAAAAGTTGGCTAGCAGCCGCTGTTTGCCGCATCTTAGCTAACCGGGGCAAGAAAGTTGCTCCGTTTAAATCACAGAATATGGCGCTCAATTCCTTTATCACTGACAAGGGGGATGAGATGGGCCGGGCCCAGGTCTACCAGGCAGAAGCGGCCCGGGTAAATCCAGATGTGCGGATGAACCCGATCCTATTGAAACCATCGACGGACCAAGACTCCCAGGTGATTGTGATGGGGAAGGTATTAGCGGACATGGATGCGGTCAGCTATTTCAAGTTTAAGACCAAGCTAATTCCCCAGATTATGGAAGCCTATAACGGCTTGGCAGAGGAAAACGACGTGATAATTTTAGAAGGGGCTGGTAGTCCTGCCGAAATTAACCTAAATAAGAACAGCATCGTTAACATGGGGATGGCCCGGATGGCAGATTCCCCGGTGATCCTGGTTGCGGACATCGATAAGGGCGGTGTCTTCGCGTCGATTTACGGAACGGTCAAGTTGATGCCGGAAGAGGACCAGCGACGGATTAAGGGCATCATCATCAATAAGTTCCGCGGTGATAAGACGCTGCTTGAGCCCGGTAATAAGATGATTGAGAAACTGACCGGGATTCCGGTGATTGGGGTTGTCCCAATGAGCGACATTGATATTGACGAAGAAGATAGTGTCGCCCTCAGTCGCAAACCACGGCAAAAAAATACCGCCAAGGACCTGGACGTTGCCGTAATTGACCTTAATAAGATCTCGAATTTTACCGACATTCATAGTCTAAAAATTCAACCGGATGTGTCAGTCCGCTACGTCCTGAAGGCCGAAGAACTTGGCACGCCAGACCTGTTAATCCTCCCCGGCAGCAAAAATACCAACGAAGATCTTGCGGCCTTAAAGAAGAATGGTTTAGCGGCCGCAATTACCCGCGCGCATGCTAACGGCAGTATCGTTGTCGGCATCTGTGGTGGTTACCAGATCCTCGGACGCAAACTTAGTGACCCTGCCGGGATTGAATCGGCGATTAAGGAGCAGGCGGGCTTAGGATTACTCGATACGGAAACGGTGTTTAACGAGAAGAAGACGACGACCCAGGCAGTTGCCAAGCGGGGTAATTATGTTCTCACTGGCTACGAGATTCATATGGGAACCACAACGTTGGGCTTGAATGCCAGCCCCTTTGCTGTAATTCAGGAGACCAACGGGCAGGCGGAGCAACGGAATGACGGGGCGGTTAATAATGATGGTACGGTGATTGGAACCTACCTGCATGGGATCTTTGATAATCCCTACTGGACACGGCACCTCTTAAACCAGATCCGGCTATCGAAGGGCTTGGCGCCGCTAGTTGACACCGAAGTTTCGATTAGTGAATACAAGGACCAGCAATACGAAAAGCTTGCTAAGCTCTTTGCGGATAATGTTGACATGGAGAAGTTTGATCAGATTTTAAGAGACTCAGCAAAGGATGATTAGTCATGATGAAATCGCCATACCCAATTATCTTGAACCTGTCGACTAAAAAAGTGGCGGTTATCGGTGGGGGCAATGTTGCCCGCCGGAAACTCAAAAAACTAATTGCCGCAGGGGTAACCCCTACCGTAATTAGTCCGCAATTAGCTGCCGGGATCGACCAAGCAAAGGTTCACTGGATCAAGGATGTTTACCGGCGGCAATACGTGGAGGAAATGGATGTAATTGTTGCCTGCACCAACGATGCGGCAGTTAATGACCAAGTAAAGGCCGAGGCAACTCATTTCCAGTTGGTTAATAACACTAGCGATAAAAATAATTCAGATTTTTATAACCTGGCGACCCTTAGTTCGGATGACATGTTCATCAGCGTATCAACAGTTGGCAAGTCACCGGCTGTTGCCAAAAAGATGAAAAACGAAATTAAGGACTGGGTTAGCAAGAAATTTCATAAGGAGTTTGACTAAGGATGTATTTGATGTGTGTGAGTCTAAATTACCATCAACTACCGATTGAATTGCGCGAAAAATTTTCATTCTCTGCGGAAGAGGTAGCACAAGCTGATAAGTTGCTGCATCGGGAGAAAAGTATTCTTGAAAACCTCTTGATTTCAACGTGCAACCGGACGGAAGTGTATGCGGTCGTCGACCAAATCCATACGGGGCGTTACTATATCAAACGTTTTTTGGCCGAATGGTTTAATTATTCGGTTGACGAGTTTAGCCAGTATGTTTCAATTAATACTAGGGAGGAAACAGCAGAACACCTCTTGCGGGTGATTACCGGACTAGATTCCCTGATTAAGGGGGAGCCGCAAATCCTTGGCCAGATGAAAAATGCCTTTCAGGTTGCGACAAAGCAAGAAACGACCGGGGTGATTTTAAACCACCTTTTCCGGCAGGCCATTACTTTCTCTAAACGGATGCATACTAAGTACCGGGTGAGTGAACTTGCCCAGTCATCAGGTCAGGCCGGGCTTCACCAAATCAAGGCATCCTTTGGTTCCTTGGACGGGAAGACACTAGCAGTCATTGGGATGGGCCATATCGGCCGGCATACCGCCTACAATGCTAGCAACATGGGCTTTAGCAGAGTTTTGTTACTAAACCGGACGGATAGCAAGGCAGAAGCAATTGCGGATAACCTTCAGGGAGTTGTCGAAGCACGACCGTTTGATCAGCTTGTGACGGTATTAGCCGAAGCAGACGCAGCGATTTTTGCGGCGGCAGTTAAACAGCCGCTGTATGAGACCTATGCTAGTACACAAGGAATTATCATTGATCTGGGCGTGCCACGGAATGTGGCGGTCAGCAGTGATAGCCCAGTTGACTACTATGACATCGACAACCTTCGCTCGATCTTGACTGCTAATGACGAAAAGAAGCGGACAATGCTAAAGCAGATTGAAGCGGAAGTTCCAGCAGAAGTGCATGATTTCTACGTTTGGGAAAAGCAGCTCCACATTGTCCCGGTGATCCGGGGGCTCCGGGAGCATTCACTACGAATCGAAGCTGAAGCATATGACAGCCTTCTTCGTAAGTTACCGGACCTGGATGCCCATGAGCGGAAGATAATCAGCAAGCACATGAAGAGCATCGTCAACCAGATGATCAAGGGGCCGATTAAGGAGATCAAGGAGCTGTCTGTTACCCCAGGGGCGACTGATGATATTAACTTCTTCTGTAAGATTTTTGGAATGGAAAACTTAAAGGTGGAGAATCAACAAAATGGCAAATAAGGTAGTTGTCGGCAGCCGGAAAAGTAAGCTAGCGATGGCCCAGACGAAACTGGTTATTGCGGCACTCGCAAAACTTTTTCCGACGACTGACTTTGAGATTAAAAATGTGATTACAGAAGGTGACCGGAACCAACGGGCGAGTTTAGCCAAGCTTGGGGGGAAGGGGGTCTTCGTTAAAGAAATTGAAGATGAGCTGCAGGATGGGACAATTGACTTTGCGGTCCACAGTTTAAAGGACGTGATGCCAACCCTGCCGGATGACCTGACTCTGGGGGCATTTCCCCACCGGGTCTCCCCGTTTGATTGCTTGGTAAGTCGGCAGCCAATTGCCAGCATTGCTGACCTTCCGCGGGGTGCCCGTATTGGGACCAACAGTTTGCGCCGCCAGGGCCAACTATTAAGTGTTCGCCCTGACTTAGAAATTGTACCGATCCGGGGCAATATCGATACGCGGTTGAAGAAAATTGATACGGAAAACCTTGACGGGGCTGTGCTGGCAGAAGCCGGGTTAGAAAGGTTGAATGTTGACCTCAGCGGTTACCACGTCTTGAACCTCAAGGAGGTAGTTATCCCGGCGGTTGGCCAGGGCTGCTTAGCAATTGAGTGCCGGAAAGATGACCAGCGAATCTTGAAGATGCTCGAGCAAATTAATGACCCTCAGTCAGCGGAGTGTATTCACATTGAACGGGAATTCATGCGTGAGCTTGGGGGAAGCTGTAACTTTCCAATTGGGGGCCATGCCTATTATGAAAATGGTCAGCTGGTCTTCGATGGGTTGATTGCCTCGCCAAATGGGGAACACGTCGTTAAAGAAGAAAAAATTCCTGCCAATAAGCCTGGAGTCGGCAAGCAAATTGCTGATCAGTTATTGGCAAGAGATAAATTTGGAATTATTGAAGGAGATTGAAAATCATGTTGCAATTTGATCGTCACCGTCGTTTACGGACTAGCGCTGCTATGCGGGACTTAGTAAGAGAAACCCACCTGAGGAAGGACGACTTGATTATGCCGGTTTTCGCTGACGCAACAATCAAGGGGAAGGAAGAAATTTCTTCAATGCCGGGGATTTACCGTTATGGCCTTGATACCCTCCTAGACGAGATTAAGGAGATTGTTGACTGTGGAATTAAGTCGGTGATCGTCTTTGGGGTACCAGAAGAAAAAGATGAGTATGGTACCGGCGCCTGGGAAGACGACGGGATTGTCCAGCAAGCCATCCGCTTAATTAAAAAGAACTACCCCGACTTAATTGTCATTGCCGACACGTGCTTGTGTGAATATACCAGCACTGGGCATTGTGGAATCATCCGTGACGGGGTCGTTGTTAATGACGAATCACTGACCTACATTACGAAGACTGCTGTTAGTCAAGTGAAGGCCGGGGCTGACATTATTGCACCATCAAATGCGATGGATGGCTATGTTGCCGCTATCCGGCAGGGGCTTGACGAGGCGGGTTATAAGAACACGCCAATCATGTCCTACGCCGTTAAGTTTGCCTCATCATTTTATGGCCCATTCCGCGATGCGGCTGATGGTTCGCCGAAGGAAGGTCCTCATGACCGGAAGACTTATCAGATGGACCCGGCCAACCGCTTAGAGGCATTGCGGGAAGTTGCTAGTGATGAAAAAGAGGGAGCCGACTTTGTGATGGTTAAGCCAGCGATGGCCTTCCTTGATGTGATGCGCGAAGTTCGTGACCACACGCTGTTGCCACTGGTTGCTTACAACGTTTCCGGTGAGTATGCGATGGTCAAGGCGGCTGCTGCCAATGGCTGGATTAATGAAGAACAAATTGTCTACGAGAGTTTAGTGGGGATGAAGCGGGCCGGCGCTGACCTCATCATCACTTACTTCGCTAAGGATGTCGCAAAGAAGCTTTAATGATAGGGGATTTTACTTTTGACTTTAGATAACAGCAAATCAAGAGCAGCGTTCACGGAAGCGCAAAAATACATGCCAGGTGGGGTTAACAGTCCAGTCCGGGCGTTTAAAAACGTCGGTGGGGACCCGCTATTCATCGACCACGGCAAAAATGAATACATCTACGATATTGATGGCAACAAGTACATCGACTATGTTTTATCATGGGGGCCGTTGATCCTCGGTCACGCAGATGATCACGTTGTTGCAGAATTAAACAAGGCGGTTGCTAAGGGCACCAGCTACGGGGCACCAACCCTGCAGGAAACGGAATTGGCAAAGCTTGTTAACAAGATCATGCCGTCAATTGAAATGATCCGGATGGTTTCTTCCGGGACCGAGGCCACGATGAGTGCCATTCGCTTGGCACGGGGATATACCAAGCGGGAAAAGATTGTTAAGTTTGTAGGAAACTACCACGGTCACAGCGACTCGCTATTGGTTGACGCGGGGTCTGGACTAGCAACCTTTGGGATCAACACGTCACCAGGTGTCCCTGATGACCTTGCTTACGATACCTTAACCGTTGCTTATAACGACGTTGCTGGCGTTAAGAAACTGTTTGCGGAACATGGCGATGAGATTGCCTGTGCAATTGTTGAACCCGTTGCCGGTAACATGGGGGTCGTTCCAGGAACCCGGGAATTTTTGCAAACCCTGCGTGACGTGACGACAGAACACGGTGCCCTGTTAATCTTTGACGAAGTAATGTCCGGGTTCCGGGCAGCCTTTCACGGTGTCCAGAGCTTGGTCAACATTACTCCTGATCTGACGACCCTTGGGAAGGTCATCGGTGGTGGTCTGCCTGTCGGCGCCTTTGGTGGTCGTCGTGAGATCATGGAAGAAATTACCCCTGCCGGTAGTATTTACCATGCGGGAACCCTTTCTGGGAACCCCTTAGCTATGACCGGGGGGATCAGTACCCTTGAACAACTGACGGCAGAAGATTACCAGCGGATGGAAGAAAAGGTCGCCGCATTAACGACCGGGATCAAAGCCGCGGCTGATAAGTACGGGATCCCGATGACGGTCCACCATGTGGGAACGATGTGGAGCTACTTCTACAACAGTGACCCCGTTAATAACTTTGCTGACGTGAAGGAATGTGACCAGCAGCTCTTTGAAAAATGCTTCTGGAAGCTTCTCGAAAATGGTGTTTATGTTGCACCATCACAGTTTGAAACCAACTTTATCTCAACTAAGCATACCGACGAGGACATTGAAAAGACAATCGCTGCATTCGATGCCGCATTTAGCGCAGCAAGTAATAACTAAAACACAAAAGGCTGTGGCAACGCTCTGTCGCGGCCTTTTTTAGAAGGTGAAATGATGAAAAATGGTGAACTGACCTTTGTCCTCGGCGGCGCGAAAAGCGGCAAGTCAGAATTTGCGGAGGGGTTGTACTCCCGCGACCAACATATCTGTTATATTGCAACCGGGGTGGTAAAAAATCCCGACGGTGAAATGCAGTTGCGAATCAAGCGCCACCAAGCACGGCGCCCTGCTAACTGGGAAACCGCTGAGCAGTACCGTGAAGTTGACCAGTTGATCGCCCAGCACCCGCTGGATGGCTACCTGCTTGATGATGCGATCATGCTGGTGACAAACCTCTTTTACGACACGGTATTAACCAGGACAACACCAGGAAAAATTGATGATTACCTGACCGCCGTTTCCGCCCGTGAATTAGCACAATTGCGGGAGCAGATTATGGCGAGCTGGCAACAAATCTTAAAAGTCCAGGCCGCCCAACGGCAGTCAATGGTGATTGTCAGTGATGAGGTGGGACTCGGAGTTGTGCCAGCAACTAAGCAGACGCGGGTGCTCCGTGACTTGTACGGCGAAGTAAACCAGCTGATTGCCCAGCATGCTGATAATGTCTACTTTGTGGTCAGCGGGATTCCGCAAAAGATAAAGTAGGTGAAGAACAATGGGAAAAGCGTTAATTTTATTCGCCCAGTTTTTTACTAAGTTGAATATCCCAATTCCGATTGACGACGCGACGAATAAGTTTAAGACGAGCATCCAATACATTACCCTGTTCGGGTTCTTAGTGGGGTGCGTTGAGGGGTTAATCTTTTGGGGCTTTACGGCTCTCTTTCCCCTGTGGTTCGCCTGGATACTTTACTGGATCACTGATGGTTTGCTGACTGGTGGCTTTCACCTGGACGCCTTAGCAGATACCGCGGATGGTTTCTTTTCGTCCCGGACAGCGGATAAGATCTTTGCCATTATGAAGGATAGTCGCCTCGGGACAATGGGGAGTCTGGCCCTCCTTTATTACTATGCCCTCGTGATTGGGCTGGGAATTGTCATCAGTCCGTTCCTTGATATCTTGCACATGGTCTTGCTGACAATTTGCTTGACGATGCTAACGAAGACGGGGGTATCATTGCTCTTTTATAAGATGGTGTATCCTGGAAATAAGCATGGCTTGTCCAATATCTGGTTAGGAATCCAGCCCTGGCGAATTGCCGTTGCCCAGCTATTTTCACTAGTCGTGGTAACCATTTGCTTTTCGTGGCAGGGGCTAGTCGGCTACCTAATGATCTTATTCGTGGCCTACTTTTATCGGCGGAAAGTAACCAAAGTGCTTGGCGGGACGCCTGGTGATACCCTCGGTGCGTTTGCTACCCTCGCCCCACTCATCTTTTTATTGACGTTGACGATTTTGATGAGGGTGAGCTGATGAAATTACTATTAGCACGGCACGGCGAAACAAAGTACAACCAGCAGCGCAAGTTTTATGGCGCTGCTGATGTCAGCTTAGATGAAAAGGGGAGGCAACAGGCAGTTACCCTGGCGGCAAAATTAGTCAAGGAGCAGCCAACATTACTGGTGAAGACTAACTTACAGCGCACTACGCAGACCCTGGCACCGTTGGTCACCCGGTTGCCCCAGCTGCCGGTAGTCACGATTCCTGCCTTTGCGGAAAAAGGGTTTGGCAACTGGGAAGGGTTAGACGCTGACGAAATTGAAGCGCAATTCCCGGCTGAATGGGCAAGGTGGCTACAAGCACCGCTGACCTACACGCCCCCAACTGTTGAGTCATTTGCGGCTTTTAAGCAGCGGGTCCATGAAGGGTTACAGTGGTTGCTTAGTCATACGACGGAAGATGATACGGTTGTCGTCGTCGCACACCTAGGCACAATCCGCTTAATTTACCAGGAATTAGTCGATCCAACCATTAATTTTTATTCACTTGCTTTTAAAGCGTCATATTTCAGTATAATTGAATTAGAAAACAACAAAGCGCAACAATGGCGACTTAATCAGTAGGGAGATGAATGGTAATGGCAATTTTAATTACATATCCAAAGAGTAAGGTGCCGGTATACTGGCGGATGCGACTGGAACAAAAGGATGACGTGATCTACTTTCCTTTCCGGGTGTTAAAAGCCGCAAAGCTTACCGCCGCGGAGAAGAAGCAAATCAAGGAGAGCAAGAACCTGGCGATCACTAGCTTGTTTGGTGCGCAGACTTTTTGTGACCACTTGCGGAAGTTAAATAGCAAGGCAACCATTTATGTTCTCAGTGAGAAGATCCGGGATATGCTGATAACGGTGAATAACCCGGTCGTGGTTGCAAAAGGAGAAAGTCGGGCGGACCTTTTAGCGGAGTTGACAGCGCGGGGAGTAACCGATATCTGCTGGCTGATTGGTGACAAGGCCGGGCAATATTACCAGGACTTTATTGGTGATAAAGTGGTAATTTACACTAATACCTGGGACCGGGTCCACGAAGGCCGGGCACTTAAAATCTTTATGAAACAGCACATTACCAGTGCGCTGGTGACCAGCCCGTCGAACTTTGACCGGATGTACCAGGTAATGACAAAAGTCGACAGCAATGACTACAAACAAATTAACTATTACGTCCTCGGCAAGAGTACTGGCGAGGACCTACAGTCAAAGGGATTAAAGGTGATCTTCCCGGACACTGATGAAAAGGTTCTCGACAACGTCCTCGATAACCTGTGGAAATACGAAAGGGAACATTGAGATGAAATATAATGACGTGCAGCTAACGCCCCTTGATAAGGTCCAGCTAGCGGCAATGCAAACGCGGATGGACAACCTCGCCAAACCGGTTAAGGGTCTTGGCCGGCTGGAGGAATTAGCTGCTCATCTTGCGGGAATTTACCGGACGACTGACTTTACCGTTAAGCCCCGCAAGTGTCTTGTTTTTGCGGCCGATAACGGGGTCGTTCATGAAGGGGTTTCTGCGAGTCCCCAGAAGATTACGGCAATTCAAGCGGTAAACATGATGAAGGGGCATACTGCAGTTGCCGCGTTAGCGAGTGCATATGATTGTTCGCTGCAGGTATATGACCTGGGAATTAAAACTGACCTCCAGTCACCATTAGTTGCAGTTCACAAAATTCGGCACGAAACAGGCGATATGCTGGTTGAGCCAGCCATGACGGTTGCAGAAGCAGAAGCGGCCATCCAATTTGGTTTTGACTGTGGTGTTAAGGCCTTTGAAGCGGGCAACCAGGTACTTGCCGCTGGTGAGCTGGGGATGGGCAATACAACGGCGGCCTCAGCAATGATTGCGGCGCTACTTGGCAAGCCTGCTGAAACGGTAGTTGGCCGGGGCTCTAACATTTCTGATGAGCGGCTGCAGCATAAGATTGATGTGGTCAATCAAAGCCTTCGCCGCGCCGGTTTTGCTGGTGAAAAAACTCCGGATCCGTTAAGGGTTCTCAGTGAAGTGGGGGCGTTAGAACTCGGGGCAATGGCTGGGGCAATGATTGCGGCTGGGGCAATGCATAAGCCGGTGTTGCTCGATGGCTTCTTATCCTATTCCGCAGCCCTATTAGCAAATGCCATTAAGCCTGGGCTAACTGCCTACATGATTCCAACGCACAAGTCAAAGGAACAAGGGTCACGGATTGTTCTTGATGCCCTTGGTCTCGAACCGTACATTGACATTGATATGTGCGTCGGTGAAGGAAGTGGCGCAATGATGCTTTTACCGTGGCTTGACGGGATCAAGGCAATCTTGACGAAGATGAATACCCTCCAGGAAACGGATATTAATTTTATTCCGTAGCATATTGACGGTGCCTAGCGCACAATCAAGCGCTGGTAAACAAAATAAGACCGCTTGTCGTAATTGGCAAGTGGTCTTGTTTTTTAGGTTAAAATTATTTTTTTAACTGGGCGCTGATAATAATGTTGCCCGGAACACTTTCTTGGCTGGTTAGCATCTTTAATAAGATGTCTGCGGCCTGTTGGCCCATGTAAAAGGGATCTTGTGAAATTACTTTCGCATAAGGGCAGATGCTCTTGATTAGGCTGGTATCAGCAAAGCCGGTAACTGCTTGTTGCCCATCTTGAATAACCTTTTCCTTCATCAGTTGCGGTAGAAACTCTAGCAACCACCGCTCTTTTAAGCTAAAGAGGACACTCTTTTCGTCACCAGCGAGTGCTTCTTTGAGCTGGTCAAATGTCTGTTGGCGGTTAAAGTGGTTTTCATCAATCTCCACTAGGTCAACATTACTACTGGTTTCTTTAATTGCATTATAACGTTCCTGCCTGGTGGAAGCCTCACTGATGGTAGATGAAAGGACAACGATGTGGGTAAAACCCTGGTTGATAAAGTATTCACAGCTGTTTACGGTTGCCCGGTGATTATCGGTGATGACTTGTGGCCATTGGGAACGATCAAGTTCACGGTCAAGAATGACGAGTGGAAAATCCCTGGTCAGTTTGGCCTTAATTGCATCCCGGTCATTGCTAAGGGGCTGGAAAATAAGGCCATCGAAACCGTGGATATTGATTGACTGGAGAAGCTGCTTTTCGTGTTCTGTGTCGGCACCAGAATTAAGGAGTACCGGGACGTACCCCTTTTTTTCAAGAACTTGTGAAGCACCCTTAAATGCTTCAATTGAAAAATAATCGTTTAAGTTTGCGACAAGAACCGCAATGATTTTACTACTGTTATTGGACATTTCCCGTGCCGCCGAGTTTGGCACATACCTTAATTTTTCAATCGCTTCAGCAATCTTGGCTGCCGTCTGGGCAGTCATTTTTTTTGTCTTCCCGTTAAGATAACGCGATACGGTAGCAACTGAAACGTCCGCGACCTTTGCGACGTCCCGGATTGTTGCCCGCTTTTTATTACTTTGTCCCACAATAATTCCTACTTTCAGTTTACTCCTTTTCATTATACACGAAAAAACGAGCGCACAATTTAATGATGCTAGCAACTGATTGAATCTGAAATAAATAAAAATATTTTATGTAACGGGTTAACCTTTGAAAGCGTTGTGATTATTGGGTTAACGGGTTAACCATCATTTAAATAAAGAGAATTCCAACTAAAAATACGCTTGCTTTTATCTGGTTAACAGGTTACACTACTTCATGAAAACGATATCAAAACGTGTGAGGTAGACAGATGGAAGAACGAACTCTTATTGATGGACAGGAATTTGCGATGCGATTTGCGCAAGTTGCCGTGCGAGAAAATTATCGCGATGCGGAATTAACGATGGCGGCGAAGAAGTTTTTACTGAGTTACTTAACTGCTTATTACTTGGTCGATGATTTTAATTCGATTGAAAGGACGAACTTTACTAGTGAAGACACGAAAAAGTTTAAGGACATGTCTTTTGATGAATTATTGAAACGGGTCAGTGAGCTGAATAAGTATTAAACGGAGGAGATTATCATGACATTAATTTTAAATACCTGGATTTTTGAGAAGGATGTTCAAAACGGCACCAGCCAAGTAGAACTAGTCGACCGTGTTCAACAATTAGGGGCTGTGGGAATTGAGGTGCGGCGTGAATACTTTAACGACTTTACAACTGAACTACCAGCTGTTGCTAAGCGGGCACAAGAAGCGGGCTTAATTGTGAATTACAGTGTGCCAGATGTCCTGTTTGAAGAAGACGGGACGATTAATCCACGGCTTGAACAATACTTTGCTGAAGGAAAAAAGCTAGGGATTAGCAAGATTAAGTTCAATACTGGTCACTTTGAGAAGTACCGCGGTGACCTTAAAACAGATCTTGGGAAGCTACCATTGGCAGAAATTAAGTTGAATGTGGAAAATGACCAGACACCGACTTCCGGGACCCCAGATGCGATCGCTGCTTTTTTGACTGCTGCGCGGCAAAGTGGTTTTAACAGCATCGGTTACGTTTACGACCTTGGTAACTGGGCGTTTACTGGCTTTGATGCAATTACGGCGGCTAAGCAATTAGCACCATTTTGTGACTATATCCACCTTAAAAACTCGATGCTTGATCCGGCAGGGAAGATGACGACCACCGATGACCTTAGTAAGGGGATGTTCAACTGGCAGATTGTGGTGAGTTACTTGCCAAAGGACGTGCAATTTGCGCTGGAATACCCAATGGCAGATGACCAGCAAGTGGCGGCGCAAATTAAATTATTTGAAGGTGCCCAGTAAGGGATGGTTTAGAAAAGTAAGGTGAGATAAAGTGTCTTCAACGATTATTGCAATACTATTACTATTTACTTTTATCGGCTTCATTTACTACATATTTAGGGGCGGTAACTTAATGGTCGGCTTTTTCGTAATGGCGATTCTGTGGTCAATCATTGGGATGGTGCCGTTTGATGTTGCCATTAAGAAGGTATTTGCTGAACCGGCGTTAAACTATGGGCCAACCATTATCTATATTGCCTTTGGTTCTTGGTTTGGTCGGGTTTTAGTCGATAGCGGGATTGCCGTTGGTATTTCCGCGGCAACGAACAAGGTTGGGAAAAAGCGACCACTGATTGCCGCAGTCCTCGTTGCCCTGGTAACTTGTTTGATTTTTGTCAGCGCCTACGGGGTCGGCTCGGCAATTGCGATTGGTGTGATCCTATTGCCAATCCTTTTGTCTGTTGGGCTGCCACGTGATTTAGCCCTCTCGATCTTTACATTGTCCATCGGTGCAGCAATGTATCTTAACGTGGTTTTGTATAACCAGGTTAAGGCGTTCTTCCCCAAGTCGGTTTATGGTGGCCGTTACCTCCAATTTGGGATTTGCGCCCTGGCCGTGCAGATGCTTGCCGTAATGATTTTCTTGTTTATCCATCGCAAGAAGATTGATCCGTCCCACGCAGATGAAAATCTAGCAATTATTGGGGCAACTGATAACGCGGATGATGTAAAAAAAGTGCCAGCAATTGCCTTCTTGGTTCCCCTGATTCCGGTGATTATGAACATGGCATTTAAGTGGGACGCAATTCCGGCCCTTGTGTTAGGGACGTTAGTTGCAATGCTGCTGACTGGTCAATTTAAGAACTACAAAAAGGCGATGGACTTCATGAACAGTACGATTAAACAATCCATTAGTGATATCGCGGGTTTAATTATGTTCTTGATGGCATTAACGATGTTCAGCGGGGCGGCGTCAATTGATGCGGAGCGTTTCCGGCCGATGATTGCAGCGATTCTCCCGCACAGTACCCTCGTTCTCTGTTTGGCAGTGGGAATTTTATCGCCATTAGCCCTATTTCGGGGACCATTTCACATCTGGGGCGCTGGGGCAGCAACCGCCGCGGTCTTAGCTGGAACGGGACTCTTCAGTGATGCCTTCATGCTTCCGTTAATGTATACCGCGACCTTGTTTGCGGTCTCTACTGACATTACGCAGTCGTGGAATGTGTGGGGGTTAGAGTACATGAAGGTCGAATCACGTGATTTTCTTCGACTAGGAATTCCCGTGATGTGGATTGTTTGTATTATTAACGAGTTACTTGTCTATCATTTCTTTGGTTAAAAGTGAGGTTATTTATTATGAGTGAATTTATTACAATTGGTGAACCATTAGTTACCTTTGCATCAAAAGAACCGGATGTATCATTAGCGGATGCGTTAGAATGGCATAAAATTATGGGTGGCGCAGAGTTAAATGTTGCAATTGGTGTAACCCGCTTGGGACATTCTGCGCAGTACATTTCTCGTGTGGGCGAAGATCCGTTTGGGGAATTTGTTAAAAAGACCATCGCTGAGCACCGCGTCGGTACCGATTATGTTTCCTATGATCCTGATTACTGGACTGGTCACCAAATCAAGCAACGGGTAACAACTGGTGACCCACAAACCTTTAACTACCGGAAAAATTCCGCGGCTTGTCATTTGACAAAGGAGATTATTAACGACGTCGACCTGACCGACGTTAAAATTGCCCACATGTCAGGAATCTTCCCGAGTATTTCTGATACGGCCGAGGAAACCTTCCGGACACTTTTCAAACGCCTAAACGAAAACAATATCTTAACAACTTTTGATCCGAACTTGCGTGATACCTGGAAGAGTCATGAGTACATGGTTAAAACGGAAAATGAATTGGCCGGCTATGCTGACATTGTGATGCCTGGTGTGGCAGAAGGAAAGATCTTAATGGGGTCTGATGATCCAGAAGAAATTGCTGACTTTTACTTGCAAGGTGAGCGGACCAAGACGGTAATCGTCAAGGTTGGTTCGAAAGGGGCCTTTGTCAAAACGAGTGATGGTGATAAGTACCTGGTTAAAGGCTTCCATGTTGATGCCCAGGACATTGTTGATACTGTTGGGGCTGGCGATGGATTTGCCTTGGGAGTAATTACTGCCCTCCTGGAAGGGAAGAAGATGAAGGCTGCGGTAATGCGTGGTAATGCTGTCGGTGCGCTGCAAATTCAAACGCCGGGTGATAATGATGGTTACCCAACTCCTGCAGGGTTGAAGGAGTTTTATGCTAAGGAAGGGGTCACTGAAGACTAATGAAATTGCAAGTAGCAATTGATCGGGTTGACCTTGACGATGCCAAACAGATTGCAAAGCAGCTAGATCCATTTGTTGATATTATTGAGATGGGTACCTCGTTAGTGAAGGACTATGGTTGCTATGCGTTAGCTAAGGAAAAACTTGGCTTGCACCACGCAGAGTTACTTCTTGACACAAAGACAATTGACGAAGGGCAATATGAATTTGAAAAGGGCTATGAAGTTGGTGCTGATATCTTAACCGTAATGGGGGCGGCTGCGATGGGCACCTTGACGACCACTTATGACGTTGCAGAAAAGTGGCACCGTCAGATGTTCATCGATTTGATGGAGGTTAGTGATGCAAAGTTGCAACAGATTACTAGTTTTCCTAACGCAATCTATGGCCTCCACCATGCAAAGGACAGTCAGGAAAACTTTAATGCAACTGATTCTGTAGCAAAGTTTCATGCCGTCTTTCCTAATATTAGGCGCATTAATGTCGCGGGTGGAATTGACCTTCACCAGGCGGCAGCACTGAAGAAGCAAGGGTTAGTGGAAACAGTGATTGTCGGTAGCAAGATAATGAAGGCGGCAGATCCTGTCGCAGCAGCAGAAGAGTTTATGAAGGTGGTTAAATAATGACACTTGTAGAGCAAGTACGAAATGAAATTGATGAAGTATTAGGATTAGTCGATGAACAACAGTTAGATAATGTTGCACCATTGATTACTAAGGGAAAGCGGGTGTTTGTCCTTGGTGCAGGCCGGTCAGGACTGATGGCACGGGCATTTGCGATGCGGTTGATGCATATTGGTTATACACCATATGTCATTGGTGAAACCATCACTCCTTCTGTTCAAAAAGGTGATGTCCTCGTTGCGGTTTCTGGTTCGGGCAATACCAAGAGCATTGTTGAACTAGCTGCAAAGGCGAAGGATAACGGGGTGACCTTAGTTGGGATAACCAGTAATGAAAATTCAACGCTGGGGAGGTTAGCCGACGAAACAATTATCGTTCCCGGCGCAACGAAGGCAGGGGATGGGGTTAAGTCGATTCAACTTCTCAGCACCCTCTTTGACCAAACTGTCCACATCACCTTAGACGTATTATGCCTAAAACTTAGTCGACGGGACCATACGTCAAACGAGGCGGCAGCAAAGGAACACAGCAACATGGAATAATAGAAGGCGCACTTGCTGTGCTGTCACAGTTTTATCGATACTAATAAAAAGGAGCTTAACCGCTAAAATGCTAGTTAAGCTCCTTTTCTTTTGTATTTGGTTAGTTAAGTTAGCCGACCTTAACCGGAGTATCCGCTGCCTGGCCGGTAATCATCTTGTAGTTGTTATCAAAGGCCTTAATAACCATGTTCCGAACGGCATGGGTAGTGTAGAATGCCGTGTGCGGCGTTACCAAGACGTTTGGCCGGTCGATTAAGTCCTTTAGCCGCTTGTCAGGGAATTCTTTGCCCCGCCAATCAGCATTGAAGATCCCAACTTCGTCTTCGTAAGTATCCATGACGAAACCAAAGATCTTGCCACTGTCAAGTCCAGCAACAACGGCATCGGTGTCGACCAATGCCCCCCGTGAACAGTTAACAATGACAACATCGTCTTTCATCTTTGCGATTGTTTCATTGTTGATCATGTGGAAGTTTTCCTTGGTAGCTGGGACGTGGAGTGATATGACGTCTGCTTGGGCGTAAAGATCATCAAGGCTGTCAACATAATATCCCTTCGCCTTTAACTCTGGATTTTCAAATGGGTCGTAGGCAATAACCTTTGCCCCAAACCCTTCCATGATCTGCATGTAGACCTGGCCGATATGACCAGTCCCAACAACACCAACCGTTTGGTCACGGACTTCACGCCCGATGGTTGGTGCCCAGCGAAGGTCACCGCTGGCAATCTTTTCGTCGAGTACCTTGGTTTGCCGAAGAACACGTGCTGTTTGAATTGCCGCGTGTTCAGCGATGGCATTTGGTGAGTACACGGGAACGTTAGTAATTTCAAAGCCAAGTTCCTTTGCCTTTGCCATGTCGATGTTATCGACCCCCACATTCCGCAACGACATCTTGGTAATCCCTTCATCCGCGAGGGCTTGGAGGGTATCGGCGGTGTAGTCGAGCTGTTGGTAAACGACCACCCCATCTGCTCCCTTTGCCAGCTTGGCCGTCTCAGGAGTCAGTAACTCGCTTGTATATTCAACGTCAACACTCGGATGGTGGTTAGCCCATTCCTTAACATATGGCTCCTCATCTTGCCGAATACTGAAGGCAAAGATTTTTTTCTTACCATCTGCTGGCGTCTGTGCGTCAGTTTCAGCGAGGACTTGCTTAACAATCTTTGTAACGACATCCTTATCAATATTAATATCAGTCATATTTACCTGCCTCTTTCTTGATTGCCAGTAGTGTTATATCTTCATCGCCAGGTTGCGACTATACCCCGTATTTTATATCAGAAATAACAAGTAAGTAAAGCGCTACCGGAAGATTTACTACTTACTTAAAATTTGCATTTATCACAATAAAGCGTATTATGATATTCGTTAGGTACCAAACTAAAAAGAAAGGAAGCGGGAATGTGACAAATCGGGAAAAATTATTAAAAGATCTTTTTTCTTTTTCTAATGGTGTTCACAAGCGGATTGTTCAAGCTCACCAGGCGCACAGCTCGTTTGCGGGGCGGGGAAAGATCCTCTACCTATTAGGGAAAAATGATTACGTCTACCAAAACCAACTGGCCAAGCTCGCCCAGGTGCAGCCTGGCTCACTGACGCAGGTGCTGGAGAAGATGGAAAAAGACCAGTTGATTATCCGCGAGCGGGATAAAAATGACCGGCGGATGATTTACGTTCGGTTGAGCGAGCGCGGGCGGGAGCAACTGGAGAAAAATATCAACTACCACCAGGATTTTCAACGCTTTGTGACCGAGCCGCTGTCAGACGAAGAAGTCGACCAGTTCATCGCGACCCTTGATAAATTACGGGGGCAATTTGATAAATACATTGAGTTACACACAAAACAAAAGGGGATGAAGAAAGAATGATTCGCATTGCACGAAAGAATCTTGTCTGGTGGGCAACCCTCGCCGCCTTGGTATTCTTACTAATTCAGGTGTCATGTGACCTCTACTTGCCGACCGTGACGGCCGACCTAGTTAATAAGGGGATCGTCGCTAAGAACATGGGAGTTATCTGGAACAATGGGATCAAGATGACGATTGTTGCGGTGATCGGGTTAATCGCCGCCGGGGGGAATGTTTACTTCGCTGCCACCCAGGCAATGGGCGTTGGGGAAAAACTCCGTGGGCAGATCTTCCACCGGGTATTGAAATTTTCTAACCGGGAAGTCGATCAATTTGGTGATTCGTCACTGATTACCCGGTCGACCAACGACATTGTGCAAATTCAAAATGTGATGGTCCAGATGCTCCGGATGATGCTCCAATCACCAATCATGCTGATTGCGGCGAGTGTCTTGGCCTACACCCGGGAACCCAAACTGACCAAGATCTTCTTTATCAGTTTGCCCGTCTTAGCAATCGTGGTAATGGCGGTAATGTACTTTGCCGTCCCGCTATTCAAGAGCATTCAGAAAAAGACCGACCGGATCAACCTGATCTTTAGGGAAGGCCTAACCGGGGTACGGGTAATCCGTGCTTTCCGCCAGGACGACCGTGAACAGAAGCGATTCAAGGCGGCCAATGAAGACTATACCCAAACGGGAATTAAGGTATTCACGATTGTTTCAACCATGTTTCCGGTTGTTACGCTCATTCTTGGGGTAACGAACGTGGCGATTATCTTAATCGGGGGGAACCTTATCGCAGACATGACGATGCAAGTGGGGGACCTGATTGCCTTTATGACCTACGCTACCCAGATTATGATCAGCTTCATGATGCTCTCGATGATCTTTGTCTTCGTGCCCCGTGCCTCTGCATCGGCAGCCCGGGTCAATGCAGTCTTAGACCAGCCAATCAGCATTCATGATGCACCGGCCGATGAGCAAATTCAGATCGCAGCTAACCACCCGGCATCACTAGAATTTAAGGATGTCGACTTCCGCTTCAATGGGGCGGAACGGCTTGCTTTACAGGATCTTAACTTTAAAGTGACTGCTGGTCAGACATTAGCAATCATCGGGGGAACCGGTTCTGGGAAGTCGGCCCTTGTCAACTTGATCCCGCGGTTATTTGACATTGAAAGTGGTGAGATCAAGGTAAATGGCGCACCAATTGAAAAGCTTAGCCAGCACGACCTCCACCAGGTCATTTCAATTACCCAGCAGCAGGCGGTGCTCTTTAGCGGGACCATTCGTTCAAACTTACAATTTGGGAACGAACACGCGACCGATGATGAGATGTGGCATGCCCTAGAAATTGCCCAGTCAGCTGACTTTGTTAAGGAAGCGGGCGGCCTTGACGCGGTCGTTGAGCAAAATGGGAGCAACTTCTCTGGTGGTCAACGGCAGCGGCTAGCGATTGCCCGGACAATCATTAAGCCAGCCGCAATTTATATTTTTGATGACTCCTTCTCCGCACTGGACTTTGAAACCGATGCGAAGTTACGGAAGGCGCTTGCTAGTGACCCCCAGATCCAGCAAGCGGTAACGGTAATTGTTGCCCAGCGGATCTCGACGGTTGTTGATGCTGACCAGATCATCGTTCTAGATGAAGGACGGGTCGTTGGCCAGGGTAGCCACCAAGAGCTGAAGGAAAATAACAAAACCTACCAGCAAATTATCCGTTCACAAGTTGAGAAGGGAGATGTTGAACGTGCATAGGGGTCCACGAAATCCAGAAAAAGCCCAGCACTTTTGGCCGACGACAAAGCGGTTGATTGCCTACCTGCGGCCCTGGCGAGCAGGGGTAATCATTTCAATCATATTGGCAATTGTCTCGGTAATCCTTACGATCCTTGCCCCGAAGATCCTGGGGGAAGCGACGACCATCATTTACGATGGCATCATGAAGGGGTATGCCCAGATGAAGGCGGGCGCGCACCTGACAAGGCTGCCAATTGACTTTACCCGCATTTGGCATATCGGAATTGCGGTCACGCTGCTCTACCTTTTCTCCGGGCTGTTTAGTTTTCTCCAACTGCAAATCATGACCCGGGTCTCCCAGCGAGTGGTCTATAACCTTCGCCAGGACTTTGAAGAGAAGATGCGGCGGGTGCCGGTTAAGTACTACGATACCCACAACAACGGGGACATCATGAGCCGGATGGTCAACGACATGGATAACATTGCCGGAACTCTCCAGCAGAGTCTGATCCAAATCATTACCAGCACCCTGACCCTTGTCGGGGTATTGATCTTGATGCTGACGATTAGTTGGAAATTAACGATCATCGCCCTGGTTACAATTCCATTAAGTATCTTAGTAGTTTCCTTTGTTGCGCCGGCGTCCCAACGGCTATTCGCTAAGCAGCAAGCTGCCCTAGGGAAGATCAACGACCAGGTTGAAGAAACCTATGCGGCCCATACGATTGTCCGGACCTTTAATAAGGAAGAGGACGAGGAAGAAGAATTTGATAAGCGTAACCACCGCTATTATCAGTCGGCTTGGAAGGCCCAGTTCCTCTCCAGCTTGATGATGCCGATGATGGTGTTCATTCGAAACTTAAGCTATCTTGCGGTGGCAGTGGTCGGGGCCATTCAGGTTATCCATGGTCAGATTACGCTTGGTAATGTGCAGGCGTTCTTACAATATACCAACCAGTTCTCCCAGCCAATTGCGCAGATTGCGAACCTCAGTAATACCATCCAACAGACAATCGCCTCAGCAGAGCGGATCTTCGCAGTGCTTGACGAACCAGAAATGGATAGTGAAGTGGTTGATCTGCCAGCGGTAACAGGGGATGACCTGCCGAAGGTTGAATTCAAAGACATCCAGTTTAGTTATACCGATGAACCGCTGATCCAGGACTTCAACTTGCGCGCGCCGAAGAACAAGATGGTGGCGATCGTTGGCCCGACTGGTGCCGGAAAGACCACGATCATCAACTTGCTTGAACGGTTTTACGACCCACAAGGCGGTCAGATTTACCTCGATGGCCACGACATTCGGTCAATGACCCGGGAAGAATTGCGGGAACATATCGCAATCGTCCTGCAAGACACCTGGCTATTTACCGGAACAATCTTTGACAATATTAAGTACGGGAATGAAGATGCAACTGACGAAGAAGTATACCATGCGGCTAAAATGGCGCGGGCGGATGCCTTTATTCGGGAGTTACCCAATGGTTACCAAACCGTTTTGGACGAGACGGCTTCCAACATTTCACAAGGGCAACGCCAATTACTGACGATTGCCCGGGCATTCCTTGCTAATCCTGAAATCCTAATCCTTGATGAGGCGACGAGTTCGGTTGATACCCGGACGGAAGTCTTGATTCAAGATGCGATGAACGCCTTACAGCAAGAACGGACTAGTTTTGTCGTCGCTCACCGCTTGTCGACGATTCGCAAGGCAGACCAGATTGTGGTTGTTAACCACGGGAAGATTATCGAAACCGGTAATCATGAGACGCTGATGGACAAGCAAGGCTTCTACGCCGCATTGTACAACAGCCAGTTCTCAACAACTGCTTAAACTAAGCTGGGAAAAAAGCTTCTCGGAGCCCCGGTGGGGTAACCTAGGACGGACGTTGGCACGGTACGGGCCGACGTTTGTCCGTAGTTACCCTTGAGGGGCTCGCTTTTTTCCCGCGATTACTATGTAATATTCGGAGATAAAACTGAGAGGCTGGGAAAAAAGTCCTAGTCTAAAACTAAAAGCCGGACGATGAGCCATTTTTTGGTTCATCGTCCGGCTTTGTGTATACACAGAAAATCGTTCCTGATATTATGTAATTACCACAAAACAAAAATAAAGGAATGATTTTCATGTATCAAAATTATATCACAGGACAAACTGAATTCGTATTAAACTTTGATTTTAACGTCCCTAAAACGCATTTAGTTCGGTTGATCGATGCCTTTGTCGACTCGATCCCGGCGGAAGTTTTATTATCAGAAAAAGTGGCGACTACCGGTCGCCCACTTTCACATCCGGCAATTATGCTGAAAATTTTATTATTTGCCTATGCTCGTCAAACATATTCGGGACGCAAGATTGAAACTATGCTGGTCGAAAACTTACCAATGCGGTGGTTAGCTCGCGATCATACCTATAGTTACCATACCATCAATAACTTCAGAAGTAGTCAACACGCTGCTAACTTGATCAAGCGTGCGTTTGTTTACTTCACGATGTCCCTAACTGATCATGGCTTGGTCAAAAAAGATGCTTTGTTTATTGATGGAACTAAGGTTCAAGCAGACGCTAATAAGTATTCCTTTACTTGGCGGAAATCAGTTGAGAAATATCATGCTAAGTTAAAGCAAGACATAAACGCAATGTATGATGAATTGATCGAGAAAAAGGTTATTCAGGCAATGAAACCAGAACTCATTGAATCATCAGAAGGCTTGGAAACGATGACTGATCAATTAGAAAAACAGATTGGGCAGCTCAACGAAGAAATAAAAAAAGAACCGAAAGTGATCAAGGGTGGTTCAGTTAAGAAACAACGACGTCGTTTCTTAAAAAAACTACATCGAAAACTTAAGCAAGATATGGTCCCGCGGGCAAAAAAATATGAGGAAGCTGAGACAGTCTTTCAGGGCCGTAATAGTTTCTCTAAAACTGATCACGATGCGACTTTCATGTGTATGAAAGAAGATTCAATGAAAAACCGCGAACTAAAGCCCGGCTATAACCTTCAGATTGCCACTCATAATCAATTTGTCCTTGATTATGCCTTGTTTAGTAATCCAACCGATACAAGGACATTAGTTCCCTTCCTCAAGCAATTCCATTGTTTAAATTTCTTTGAACACATTGTAGCTGACGCTGGCTACGGAAGTGAGTACAATTACACGACGATTATTGATCAATTTGAAAAACAACCAATTATTCCTTATACAACTTACCAGAAAGAACAGAAGCGCAAGTTCAAAAATGATTCAACTAAGCCACAAAATTGGCAGTACAACGCTAAAGATGACTATTATATAGACCATTTAGGCGTGCGTTTTGGTTTTGCTCGTTACAGTCAACGAACCGATCGGTACGGTTTTACGCGTGATCTTAAACTTTACCGTGCTGATAAACATCAATTATCGGCAGAGTTAGATCAACTAGCGAAGACTCCTAGTGGTCGTTTGCGTTACATCCAGGTCAATCCTACTTGGAACTATTTTAAAGCACAAGTCAAAGAAACCCTCTCTAGTGACGAAGGACAAGCAATTTATCGTCGACGCAAGTTCGACGTTGAACCTGTTTTTGGTCGCATGAAGAGGGATTTTGGCGTACGCCGAACCCACCTTCGCGGCCAACAGACAGTGGAAAACGATATTGGATTGGTCTTAATGGCCATGAATTTAACCAAGTTAGGCAAAATGATTACCAATTATCCGGCAATTTTAAAGAAACAAGTAAAAATCCGAACCACAATTTTTGTCAAAACAAAAATCATGGTTCGGATTTTCATATTTAGAGGCTTGAGGAATTTAGTTTTTTCCCGGCCTCTCTTTTTTGAATATTAACAATCTTACCGAATTGGACAAGCACCACCGGCACAGTCCGATTGGTCAACGAGGTCGAGGGCCTTATCTTGTTCTTGCTGGGCCGCAAAGACCTTCATCACATCATCAGAAATCATTGCTTGTCGCTTCTCGTAGGTTTGCTTATCAATTGGTTCCTTCGGTGCTTGTTGGAGAGCACCACCGTAGTAAGGGAGAAGGGAAGTTGACTTGATCTTTGACCGGTATTGTTTCAACAGTGTTGGGATTTGGTCTGCTTCCTTATCCTGGAAGGTGATGGTACAACTAACCGCATTGTCTGACCAGTACTTTTGTAAGAAGGCCTGGGTCGCGAATTGTTCGGCGATTGAAATTGAACCAGCAGAAGCAAATTGGTCACTATCGGCGTTGGCTGCCTTAACCGGGAACTCGACACAGGTGGTGTGCTTGGTGTAGATGTCCGGTTCCATCCGGTAGCCGCATTGCTTCAGGGCATCAAGCAGGGGGTCAGTGTCCTGGAAACGAATCCGTTGGATGAGGTAGCCGGCGTAGTGGAAGTGCATTCCTTCAGAAACCCCAGCAAGCTTAGCCACCGTTCCGGATGGCTTGACGGTCGTGTGCTTAACCGATAAGTTGCAATCTAATTCCTTAGAATATTCCTTATCAGCATCAATTACCGCCTGGTAGAGGTCGTTAACGCGGTTTACCACGCGTTGGTCGTAGACGGGTTCCATTGTCCCGTCATCGTTCTTGGTAAAGCCGGTAACTACCCGGTTGCCGAAGTTACTCAAAATCCAATCTTGAATTCCTGACATTGAAATCCCAATCCGCCGGTTCTTTTGAATCATCTTCCGCGAAACTTCCCAGTCGTAGTGACTAAAGGTTACCCGCTTGGTGAACCGGGTGCCGAGACGGAAGGCTTCCTTGAGGTCCCAGCCCTGTTTTTCCGCAACAAGGGGGAAAATTTCGAAGAGGTTACATGGTTCCCCGTTAGCCAGGGAAATCTCACCACAAGGGTTAGTACCTTCGACGTCACTATCGATTCCGGCCTGGTAACCGTCAGCGATCCGCCCGTAGTTTTTCGAAACGTTAAGGTCAACGATCCCTGGTTCCCCGTTATGCTGGATTGAGTCGGCTACTTCTTGGTACTGGTTAAAGTCGTTATCAATGCTGATACTGTTGTTTGAAGCCCAGCGGTGGTGCTGAAGTTTTTCTTGGTCCTGTTTCATCGTGATAAAGTCATCATTATCACCAGAGCCGAGGGCTAGTTCAGCGGAGCGGCGGACATTTCCCGCGACGACTGCCTTCCCGATAAGGTTGCAGATGTCGGTACAGTCAACGGCGGATAGCTTATTTGCTACTTGTTCGTTGAGGATGTTGTTGATATCGTAAAGCATCTCAATTAGCGGCATTGGACCAGAGGCAGTCCCCCCGAAACCGTGGATCTTGGTTCCCCGTGGTCGAATGTCTGACATATCAAGGATTAGGTGCTTAATCCCGTGCTGGTTGGTACTGTTGAAGTGGAGGTCGATCAGTTGGGCAACGGCAAGCACCCAGCCTTCACGGGTGTCGGGGAGCTTGTAGTAGCTTTCATCTGCTTGTAAGTCGGAACTAACCTTAGCGCAATCAATTGCTCCGGCTTCAAGGGATTCCTCATATGAAGCACTAGCTTTATCAATGACCACGTCAAGCTTGATTTCGTTATCAACTGCTGGGATCTGCTGAACGTTGTCGTCAGTGACTGAGAAGCCGACACCGCCACCCTTCATCAGTTCATCAAAGAGGAAGGCGAAGGGCATTGATACTGCTACTTGGTCTTGGGTAAGGTAGCGGGGTTGAATGTGGCTGACCCCATACTTTTGCGGCCGGATGGCGATGAACCAGCAGTTATTCAATGAGTCACCGGTCCGGTGCTGGTAGTCAGTTCCGGAGATCCAGAGGTTTCGGCCAGAAGGAGTGGCGCCAAGGCCGTAAATCAGCTTGAATAATTCTTGGGCTTCGGTGGTAAGTTCATTGATTACCGCTGGTGATGGCTCTTTTGTCAGTCGGGGGTCGAGGTTGATATTACCTTCGATTACCCGTTGGACGGTCTCTGCCCATTCTTCAGTCCGGTCTTCAGCAGCAATCCAGCGTGCGTAGGTCCGCTTGTAAGTAACCCAGCCAAGTGGGCCCCAGTGCGGGGTGATTGTCTTAGTCGCGGCGGCAATAAATTGCTTGCTTAATGTGATTCTTTGCATTGGTGATGACTCCTTAAATAAAATAATACAATATATAGTAATGCTAATTGGCAGAAGATACAACATATGGTAGTTAAAAAGAACCGCAATGATTTAGGCCATCATTGCGGTTCACTCGTTTTATAAAAATTTAATTAAAGATTTTTGTCAATCTTGAAGGTCAACTTCGAAAGTTCAAGACCGTGCATTACTAGTTGGGCCATCAATTCTTTTGTCCGCTTGGCCATTTCAGCGACCATCTGGTGGGTTTCCTTGCTAAGGAAGGCACTAACTTCGGCAGGCTTCATCCCGTCAACTTGGGAGGCAACTTGGTTTACCCACTTGTAGAAGTACTCCCGGGCGTCCTTTAAGTAGTCCAGGTCTTCCTGGGCAAACTCGGCGTGGTGTGATTCGACGAGCATGGACAAGGTCCGGTACATCCAGTAGGCACTCTTAAGGTCCATGTTGAGCTTTTCCGGTGTTTCCCGGTAGCTAATGTCAATATCCTCCGCATTACCGAAGAATGGTAGGTAAGGGGTAAAGGTTGGGACCCCGAAGCTCATCCACATAATTGTTGAGGCTGCTTCGGGTAAGTCGTTACGGACCTGGAGCACGTGTGAGTTCTGCGTCCGGTTCAATGAGATTGGCCTAAAGAGCTGCTTTTGGTGTTCGGTCCCTTCATGGCCCAGCGGATCATAAGGCGTTCCCTGGTAGTGGCTGCTGAGGATCTGCTCGACATCTTCAAGGGTAATCTTGTGGTTGGTCCGCATTACGAATGGCAGGTCAAAGTCAAGCGGATCGAGGTCGATGCTGGGGTTGAGTACCCGGTGACCGTACCATTGCCGCGGTGTATTGTAGTGCTGGTCAAAGACATTTGCTGTCCCGAAAATATGGCGGAAGTCCCAGCCATGCTTATCGGGGTTGAGGTGGTTTTGCGCAACAAATTCTTGAATTCCGTCTGACCACATAAAGTTAGCCGAGTCAGCAAAGTCAACTTGTTGGATGGCAATCCGGTTACCGGTAACGGCATAGGCATCGTCCGGAATCCGCTGGGCGACCCAGTGGTGACCCGTTACAATTTCCATGTACCAGACATCATTTTTATCGCTAAAGATAACCCCGTTTCCTTCGGCAGAGCCATACTTTGCAACGAGTTTACCAAGGTAGGCGACCCCATCTTTGGCACTGTCGATGAATGGCAACACGGCCGCAACGATTAGGTCTTCGTTGATCCCACTTTCCGTATTCAATGGGTCGCAGGCGAGGACGCGTTCGTTAGCGTAGACACTCTCCGTGGCACTCATGCCGACGTTCTTTTCGTTAAAACCACTTTCGTCATATGTTCCTTCTTTTTTGTAGTCAACATTTGGCGTTCCCTGGTAACGGTAACCGTCAGCCGGCCGGTCAATGACACACTTGTTTAAGTATGCCTTAACCTGGTTGGGGTGGTTATGGTAGGCCGGGTAAGTGACGAACCGTTGGGGATTTAATGGGCCAAACGTGTCATCATTCCGTGCGGCCATTGTGGAACCGTCGATGGTAGCGTCGCGGCCGACCAGGACAGTTGTACATGCAGATAAATTCTTCTTCATCAATTTTCAGAACCTTTCTAAGCACCTAATATTAAGCATCATAATTAAGTTTATCCTTCTATCCCAGGAGGGTCAATCACGGAAAACTTACTTTTGTTCCAGGTCCGCAAAGGTTGCGTGAACCAGGTTGGCGAGGTCTTCGGCGTTGAGCTTTACTGAGCGGCCAATCTTGCCTGAGGAGACATAGATTTCCCCCTGCTCCTTGGCAACATTATCAATAAAGATTGGGTACTGGAACTTTTCGTAGATCCCGACTGGGGTGTTGGCCCCGTGGACGTATCCGGTAGTCTTCAAGAGGTTCTTGAGGGGGACCATGTTAACCTTCTTATTGCCAGAAACCTTGGCGAGCTTCTTTTCGTCCAGGTGGGTGTCAATCGGGATTACCCCGACGAGGGGGCCGGTAGTGTTTCCGGAAAGGACGAGGGTCTTATAGATGATGTGTTCATCAATTCCGGAATGGTCAACGGTCAGTGAACGGACATCGCCGTCTTGGTGGGTCGGAAATTCAAATTGTTCGTAAGCTACCTTATTTTTGTCGAGGATTTGCTCAACCTGGGTTTTCTTCAATTTACTTTTTTTATTTTTCTTACTCATAATCTTTAAACACTCCTTATTTTTCATCTGGGACGCACCAATTTTTGACAAAATGGTCCCAATTTAAAATAGGTCTGCTATACTAAAAGTGTACATTAAAAATCGAATTAGTAAAATCCGAGGAGTTAGTTAAATGGCAGACTTAGTATATCGCTCTGTGATGCGGGATATAAAACATAAGATTTTGGATAATGAATATCCGGGGATGCGCTTACCTGATGAGCGAAGCCTAAGCGAGAGCTACCAAGTAAGTCGGAGCTCGATCAAGCGGGCATTGGGGGTGCTTGCTCAACAGGGGATCATCTTTAAGAAGAGAGGGTCCGGGACATTCATCAACCCGCTTTACCTAAAGAACCAGTCACTTTTTCATTATGAAGGAAGCAACTTAGGGGTAACCGACAGTTTCCAGCTTGACGGGAAGAAGCAAGGAATTAAGCTGCTTGACTACCAGGTAGTGCCGGCAAATAAGGATGTTCAAGAAGAATTATTCTTAAATGACAACGACTTTGTCTACCAGATCAAGCGGCTACGGTTGATTGATGACCAGCCCTTTATGATTGAGACGGGTTTTATCCCTATTAAGATTACACCAACATTGACGCCAGCGGTTGTGCAAAGTTCGATCTTCAATTATTTAGAAGATGCACAGGGTAAGCGGGTCACCAAATCCTTCATGACAATTGGGGTTGCCCCATCGAGTGAGGATGACCAGCGCTTGTTGAAGCTGACACCAACGGAGCCGGTTGGCATTATGGAAGGGGTCTTCTTCTTAGATGATGGAACACCCTTTGAAGTGTCAAATATGCGGATCCACTATCAATACATGAAATACAGCACCTTCGTGAGTTTAGATCAGGAGGGATAAAAAAAACGAGCGGTAATCCCGCTCGTTTTTTGTTCGCTATAGAATATAAAATCCCTAAAATATGATTTTTGTTTTCTATAAAATACAAAAACGCAAAAATCCACTTTTTATTCGCTATGGAATATAAAATCATCCGTTAGTGAGCTGCCCGATATGCAGTAGCACTTTTATAGCTGACCAAGCACGGTGGATAAAATAGGCGCCGGCAAAGGCAAGGCCGATTGTTAACACTGCCAGCAGGGGAAGCTTAATGCCGATTCCCAGCTGCGGGGCAAGGCGGTTAAGGGCGCGATTGACCCAGTAGAGCCAAAAAACGTGGCCAAGGTAAGCCCGGTGCGCATACAGTGCGACCCAGTGAATAAGGGGAAGCCACTGGTTGCGGAAGTGCTGCATGTACAGGGCAAAGGTGGCGATCAGAAAAATGGTACTCAAGTTATAGAAAATCATTGACGGTAGATAGTACGGGGCATTACTGAGCTTAACCGGGTAACCGTAGCTGAAAAAGTTGACCGTCACAAAGTAAAAGAGGGCTAGCCAGCCGATGACCTGGGTGAACCAGTGCTTCATCAACCAGGGCGTCACCTTCTCGTAGAATTGCCATAGCAAGGTGCCACCAACAGCGAAGATTAAGAAACTAAGGAAGAACCGGTCGATCAGGTACCAACTTTTTGCGTCTGGCCCATGGAAAACACGTAATTCATAAAGGTAGTGCCAGGCAAGTTCACCTAGTAACATAATGGTAAAAATCACCGTCCCCCGGCGCGGCTGCCGATGAACAAAGCGGGCCAGCCACCAGAAGAGGGGCATCAGGATGATAAATTGGAGCATCATCACGTTGTACCAGAGGTGGGGTGCGGCGTTTCCACTGATAAACTGCCAGCAAAATCCTTGCCAGTTGTGAAAGGTGCCGTGCTGTTGCAGCTGGGGCAAAAACAATAGGTAAATAAGCGTCCACCAAATCGAGGGGATGAAGAGGACGTGCCAGCGGTTCTTCATGAAGCGGGGGTAGTCCTTTAGGGTCGCTTGGGGGTGGGTTCTGATTGTCGAAAAAAGAATTCCGAAGATAAAAGCGGAGGCACTGAACTTAATTGCCTCGTAGATTCCCCCGAGAAAAAATTGTTGGCCGACACCGGGCTTTGTCGCCATTAAAAAGGTGATTACGGACTGGATCATGACAGTAGAAACTGCCATTGTTTTTTCAAAGTCACCGATGTCTGCACTGTGAAGATCATTAGCTTGCTGCAAAATATTGCCCCTTTCTAAAATTAAAAGTTATTTATTTTGTAGTATACAACGTCAGTAAAGCGTCAGTTTCAAATTTGCCTATTGCGCGGTCTAGCAGTAATTACCTGCGTCGTGAAAGTTTAAAGGAGAGATTAAAATTATTAAATTTCCGTAATTGGACCGTATCAATTTTTTAAAAGGTTGACTTTTGACAAAAACAGTTTATTATTAAGAGTGTAAATTTAATGATTTACGTTATGTTGTTAGAAAGCACAGGACGTATTGATTTACTTTAGAAGGAGTGTTTATTAGATGGCAGTAGATTACGATTCCAAGCAATACTTGGAAAGTGTTGACGCTTACTGGCGCGCAGCTAACTACCTTTCAGTTGGTACTTTATTCTTAATGAGCGACCCACTGTTACGTCAACCATTACAAGCAAAAGACGTTAAGCCTAAGCCAATCGGTCACTGGGGTACAATCGTTCCTCAAAACTTCATTTACGCACACTTAAACCGTGTAATTAAGAAGTACGACCTTGACATGTTCTACATTGAAGGTTCAGGTCACGGTGGCCAAGTTATGGTTAACAACTCATACTTGGACGGTTCATACACCGAAATTTACCCTGAATACACACAAGACGAAAACGGAATGGCTAAGTTGTTCAAGCACTTCTCATTCCCAGGCGGTACTGCATCACACGCCGCACCTGAAACTCCAGGTTCAATCCACGAAGGTGGGGAACTTGGTTACTCACTTTCACACGGTGTTGGTGCCATCTTAGATAACCCAGATGTTATCGCTGCTGTTGAAATCGGTGACGGTGAAGCTGAAACTGGCCCATTGGCCGCTTCATGGTTCTCAGACAAGTTCATCAACCCAATCAAGGATGGTGCGGTATTACCAATCATCCAAGTTAACGGGTTCAAGATTTCTAACCCTACTATCCTTTCACGGATGAGCGACGAAGAACTTACTAAGTACTTCGAAGGAATGGGCTGGAAGCCTTACTTCGTATCAGCTTACAAGGAAGCTGACCGCGAAGGTGAATTTGATGGTTACAAGGACCACATGGAAGTTCACGAAGAAATGGCTAAGACTCTTGATACTGTTATCGAAGAAATCAAGGCTATCCAAAAGAACGCTCGTGAAAACAACGATAACTCATTACCACAATGGCCAATGATTATCTTCCGTGCACCTAAGGGTTGGACTGGTCCTAAGAAGGATCTCGATGGTAACCCAATCGAAAACTCATTCCGTGCACACCAAATTCCTATTCCGGTATCACAAGATGATATGGAACACAAGGACATGCTTGTTAACTGGTTGAAGTCATACAAGCCTGAAGAATTGTTCGACGAAAACGGTCACCCAGTTGCCTTAGTTGAACAAAACACACCAGAAGGTAACAAGCGGATGGCAATGAACCCAATCACTAACGGTGGGATTGATCCTAAGCCATTAGTATTGCCTAACTACCGTGACTTCGCTGTTGACATCCAAACTCCAGGTTCAGTTGTAAAGCAAGACATGCTTGAATGGGGTAAGTACCTCAGCAAGATGGCTGAATTGAACCCAGACAACTTCCGTGGTTTCGGTCCTGACGAATCTAAGTCAAACCGTCTCTACGCATTCCTTGACAACGACAAGCGTCAATGGATGGAAGACATTCACGAACCAAACGACGAAAACATGGCACCTCAAGGTCGGATGATCGACTCACAACTTTCAGAACACCAAGCTGAAGGTTTCCTTGAAGGTTACACTCTTACTGGTCGTCACGGATTCTTCGCTACTTACGAAGCATTCGGTCGTGTTGTTGACTCCATGTTGACTCAACACTTGAAGTGGTTACGGAAGGCTAAGGACCTCTACTGGCGTAAGCAATACCCAGCATTGAACTTCGTTGATACTTCAACGGTATTCCAACAAGACCACAACGGTTACACTCACCAAGATCCTGGTCTGTTAACTCACATGTTCGAAAAGGAACGTGCTGACCTTGTTAAGGAATACTTACCAGCAGATACTAACTCATTGATGGCTGTATCTAACAAGGCATTCAACGACCAAGAATGCATCAACATCTTCGTAACTTCCAAGCACCCACGTGCACAATGGTTCTCCATTGACGAAGCTACTGAATTAGTTGACAACGGTCTTGGTTACATCGACTGGGCTTCTACTGACCAAGGTAGCGAACCAGACGTTGTATTTGCTTCAGCTGGTACTGAACCTACTGAAGAAGCTCTTGCCGCTATCGACATCCTTCATGACAACTTCCCTGAATTGAAGATTCGTTTCATCAACATCATCGAAATCATGAAGTTAATGAAGACTGACAAGAACCCTGAAGGCTTGACTGATGCTGAATTCAACCAATACTTCACTACTGACAAGCCAGTTATCTTCGCATGGCACGGATTCCGTGACATGATCCAAGCATTGTTCTTCGAACGTGCAAACCACAACCTTCACGTTCACTCATACGAAGAAAATGGTGACATCACTACACCATTTGACATGCGTGTATTGAACAAGCTTGACCGCTTCCACTTAGCTAAGGACGCTATCCAAAACGTTCCTGGTTACGAACAAAAGGCTGCTGCTTTTGTTGCCAAGATGGACAACATGATCAACAAGCACAACCACTACATCCGTTCAGAAGGTAAGGACTTACCAGAAGTTACTAACTGGACTTGGAAGGGTCTTAAGTAATCTTACTGATTGCTAATTAAACACTTAATAAATGATGAAGAAGTCGAGGTATTCCTCGGCTTCTTTTCTTTTAAAATCTTTGCGGGAAGTCCTTTTCTACCGCACTTTTCACATGGTAAAATAAAACGTCAATTGAATGAGAATAAGTAAAAGAGGAGTGAATGATTAACGATGAATGCAATCAAAGCAGCGGGTAAGAACTACTTAATAATCGGCTCGCTGATTTTTGGGATGTTATTTGGGGCTGGGAACTTGATCTTTCCCGTGCACCTGGGACAGCTAGCAGGGAGTCATTGGCTAGCGGCGACGGGGGGCTTTCTCTTATCGGGGGTTTTCTTACCCCTATTTGCGCTCTTAGCGATTAGCATTACCCACGCTAACGGGCTATATGAGTTAGCCTTGCCGAATGGTAAACGGTTCGCCCTGATCTTTTTAATGCTGGTGCAGATCGTTATCGGGCCGTTATGCGCGACGCCCCGGACGGCGACTGTTCCCTACACGATTGGGATTGCCCCCTACCTAAAGCCGCAGATCCAGGGGTGGGGGCTCTTGATCTACACCGGCCTGTTCTTTCTTGTGGTGTATTATTGCGCGACCCGTGAAGGGAAGATTACGGAAATCATCGGGAAGGTCCTCAACCCGATCTTTCTCGTGATGCTATTTGTCATCTTCTTGCTGGCGTTTATCCACCCGTTAGGGGCTACATCGACGCCACAACCGACCCCTGAGTACCTGGCCCACGCTTTTAGTAACGGCTTTATCCAGGGTTATAACACGATTGATGCACTGGCGGCCCTTGTCTTTGGGGTGACGATTATTACGGCCGTCCGGCAGATGGGCTATCAAAGCCAGCAGTCTGTTTCACTGGCGACGACCAAGGGGGGCTTGATCGGGATCTTAGGTATCGGGGTCTTATATATCGGCTTGATCTGGTTAGGAACGATGAGCCGCCATCACTTTAAGATTGCTGAAAATGGCGGGACGACCCTTAATCAGATTGCCCATTACTACATGGGTGACTTCGGGAATGCCTTGTTGCTGACGCTGACGACGATTACTTGCATGACAACGGCGATGGGGCTAGTAGTTGCCTTCGCCCAGGACTTCCATTACCGCTTTCCCCAGATTTCTTACAAGGCCTTTTTGCGGGGAAGTTGCTTATTGTCGTTTATCGTTGCTAACATCGGCCTAGATCAGATTGTTACCTGGTCAAAGCCAGTTTTGATGTTCCTCTACCCGTTAGCGATCGTGCTAATCCTCCTCGGCATTTGCTCGCCCCTGTTTAAGGGGTCACCGGCAATCTACCGGTGTGCTACCTGGATTACAGTGATCCCAGCCCTCTTTGATATGGTAAACAATTTCCCGCCAGTGTTACGGGATACCGGCATTAGCCAGGCACTGATTTCCTTTGCCGATCGTTTCTTCCCGCTTTACCAGCTAGGTTTTAGCTGGCTGCCATTTATGGTGGTCGGAATTGTTATCGGTTGCTTGCTCGAATATGGACGGCGAAAATCATTAAAATAGAAGCAAAAGAGAACTGTTGCATTAGTTTGCGACGGTTCTCTTTTATTATGCGATTAATTGCGGTGAATACTTGTTATGATAGGAAGCAAGTACTAGTATACTAGTTTGCTAGCAGTAGCTAAGCGACGGGGCGCGAGAATAGCATACTAAACGAAAAAAAGGAAAGACCATCATATGAAATATATTTCATACGTCCGATGGGGAAAATCATAAAAAATGGCAGATGGTATTTTTTTATTTAGCCAGTGATTATTTTATAATTAAATTTGTTAGAATCACTTATCACCCTTCAGGAACGCTAAACATGTTATTCTAATTACGTTGATAGAATAAATTATTTTGTAATATGCACAATTTACGGGGGGTAAAAATATGTTATCGAAGAATAACCGGCACGAGCAGTTTCAAAAGCAAGAGCCAAAGAAACAACGCTTTGCCATTAAGAAATTAACTGTGGGGGTTGCATCGGTATTAATCGGGTTTAGCTTTATGGGGCTAAACGCGTCAGCTAATGCGGACGACGGTAGTGATGACGGTGCCCAACCGACACCTGATTCAACTGGCGATGACGAGCTTAATAATGCATCAAACCACACTGCCGTTTTGAGCACTGCCGCTAACACCAACTTTGCGGCTAGCCAAGCGGCTCAATCAGCTGAACCAACCAATACTGATATTGACACCAAGATGGCTGATGAGTACCAGCAAAAGGTTGCTGAAATTGCTGCAATGACTAACCCAAAGGCGCGGGAAGCAGCGTTGAACAACCTTAGTGGGCAAACTTCTGCTTCCGCAGATGATGCGAGTGAGACGGCTGACTTGAATGTCCAGCCAGCACAGTCACAAGCTCCGCAGGCGGATCCAGCACAGCTATTTCGGGCTTCATTTGTTGCAGTGCCAGCAGAGCCAGCCACGGAAGTCTCATCTTTTGCTGACTTCAGTAAGGCCTTCATGGACCCAACTGTCCACGTTATTAAGTTAACCAAGGATATTGACATTAGTAACTTGAGCTCCAGGGATGCCAAGGTTGATGGCGGTTTACAAGTATCTGGTGACCACGAACTCTGGACGGGTAAAAACGGGATTGCCCGTGACTTAACCATTGAAGGGGCCGATGACACTAACGCTACTAAGCTTAACTTGGGTAAGTGGTATATCGCTACTAATTCCAAGGACAATAATCAAGTTGACCGCAATGACACTGCGAGTCACAACTGGAACATTACCTATAAGAACTTAGATATTGTTCGAACTGCTAAAGATGTTAACCAGTCGGCTTCAAGTCAAACGCAAAATGAAGCCATAATTTATGTTGATAGCGCAAGTAAGTCTAACAACGTGGTTAACTTCGACAACGTTAACATTGATTTGAAGAACTCAGATTTAGTTAGTGTAAGTAGTACTTCGCAAAATGTCACAGTTAACATTGATGGGTTAACAGGTAAGATCGACTACGCTAGTTTGATCGACTCAAACGCACTTGTAAATAATGTAACCACAATCGTTAACTTTAGTGGTCAAAACGAAGTCACTGACTTACTGAACGGTAGTTACGACGCCATCCTTGCGAAGAGCGTTAACGTTAACGAAGGCGCCGACGTTAAGTTGCACGTCGGTAACCACCAATCAGGTCTGCAAGCGGATAATACCGATAAGAACAACATTATCCACTTGAGCAAGGGCGGCGACAACAATGTTACCTTTGGTAAAAACTCAACGGTTAGCTTTGATACTGTTCACCTGTCAGATGAGCTTGATAAGGATGGTTCATACTCTGAAGACAACATCAGAGGGATTAACATCCAAGACGGTGCTGAAGGGAAGGTAATCCTTGAAGACGGCGCGAATGTTAAATTTGATTTGGCTGCCGGACACTCAATTGCGGCCTGGGTATCAACGGTTGATATTCAGGACAATGCTACCTTTGACATTAAGACTAAGTTTGATATCAACGGTCATAAGATGAGTGAAGGTGGTACCTACGATAAGCACCAAATGGGTGTCTTCACTTTGGGTACTGCTAGTGCTGACGGTACATTAAAGGTTGGTAAAGGTGCGACTCTTAAGATTGTCCGGACCACTAGACCAGGGCGATTAGGTAACAGTCCATTAATTTCTTATGGTGACGTTGGTATTGCTCAATCAGGTTCTCATATTCTTGAAGTTGGTGATGATGCCACCATTGACTTACAAGATAATGCTGATTCAGACCAAGGTACTGATCGTAATAATGGGATGGGAGCTAACCTTGGTGGCGGAATCTACTACAAGTGGCCAAAGGGGGGCTATCCAGTAGTTGACAAAAATGGTCATACTACTTACTTGCCAGCAACTGACGTCCAAAAGACCGGGATGATCACCATGTGGGGTCACAGCACTCATGATTACTTCAACATGGGAAATGTTAAGTACATTAACTTCGAGCGGACTGGCCAACAATTCGGTAGTTTGTTCAAGTTTGCTGGTAACGACAACTTTGACAAGTATGGGAACAAGGGTGCTAACGACTTCTACGTTAATAAAGATCGTGAAGACGTTATCTTCCCATTTGCCCAGTGGAACGCCTATAACAATGGTGACCAGCCGGATGAAGTATGGCAATTGAAGTACCTCCGCTTTACCCAACAAGGTGGGGACCCCGGTTACAACCCATACTTTACTAACGGTCAAGGTTCACCTTCCCAGGGGACGGAACTTGAACACACTAAGATTGCCGATGGGGAAGACTGGGAAGTTGAATTTGCCAACGGTGACAAGTTAGCTGTCGACAAGCAAGGGAACAAGACTGCCGTGATTGATGGCCAGACTTATAGCAACTTCGATCACGTCACAGACCCGGACGAACTATCATTCTTGAATGACTTCAACCCATTTACTGCCCAACGGTGGGGCTTTGGTTCAAAGATGAAGGATCAATTTGGTCAAGACGGTGACAAGTACAAGGCCGAAAGCCAAGACATTGCCGTTAGCCAAAACCACACCTTAGACAATAATGATGCGCAAAACGCAATTAAGGATATTGTGAAGACAACTGACGGGACAGTTGTGACTGATGCGGTCAGTGAAAATAACCCATACACCTGGGATGCAAATAACACGCCAGATACCACGACCCCTGGAGACAAGACTGGGAAGGTCATCGTTTCCTATAAGGATGGTACTAAGGATACGGTTCAAGTAAACGTCACTGTAAATGCTACCCCAACGGTTAAGCCAGTTGAAATTCACAAGGGTGAAACGCCAGCGGCGAACGACGGAATTGCCAACCTTAATAATGGTAAGACGACGCCACAAGCTGGCTACCCAACTAACGCTGACTGGGCCAAGACACCAGATACTACTAAGACTGGTGTTCACTACGAAAATGCGAATGTTCATTACCAAAAGGGTGACGACCAACCTGTCGCCATTCCTGTGATCGTTACTGATCCAGCTAACCAAACCGCGATTGCCAATGAAAACGGGGTAGTCATCGTAACCAGCCAGCCAGTTGTTGCCCACAAGACTTCTGATAAGGAAGTCGCTGGTGCAGACAAGGCCATCGATCATGTTGATGTTTACACTTACGATGAAAACCACAAATTGGTACTTAACAAGCAGGCTTCAGCTGATGCCACTGCAACGTGGGCAACGCCAGTAACGTCAATCGTTGCTGATAATGGCTCCATTGCTACGGAAGCTGAAAAGGCTGATAACATTAACGTCACCTTCAAGGCCGGTACTGATGCAGCTAAGATTGCCAATGGTAAAACTGTTTCTGTTCCCGCTAAGGTGACCTTGTACGGTGCTTCTAAGAATGATGTAACGGTGGTTCACGGTAATGCTGTTCCAGATCCATCATCCTTAGTTGATACTAACGACTTAACCGAGGCCCACAATGCTGAAGTTAAGAATGTAACTTGGAACGGAGCTACCCCATCTACCGATAAGGTCGGCACCGTTAATACTTCAGTTTCAATCAACTTCGCAGATGGTTCTAAGTTAAACGTACCAGTTTCATTTGCAGTTACGAACAACAATGCTGATGACAACACGCCAGCAACGCAGAACATTTCAACTCCTGAGGGTGTGACTCCACAAGCACCATCAGTTGTTACTAACAAGCCAAGTGACAATGTTCCAACTGGCACTAACAAGTTGCCAGCAGGGACAACCGTAACGTGGACTGATGAAGACCAGGTTAAGAATGATGTTAAGACACCAGGTGAACACACCGAAGACGTCACCGTAACTTACCCAGATGGGACTACTGATAAGGTAACAACGACGGTAACCGTTGATGCTACCCCTACGACGAAGCCACTTCGGGTTGACGAAGGTAGCACGACGACTGACCCAACGTCTTCAATTACGAACATTAAGAAGGATGAACCAGGCTACCCATCGAGTGCAAGTTGGAAGGACGGTAACGGTCCTGACGCTACTAAGCCAGGTAAGCAAGATACAACGGTAACTGTTCATTATCCTGATGGCACAACTCAAGACGTAACTGTTCCAGTTGTCGTTACTGAACAACCACAAGTGCAACCAATTAAGCCTGACGATAAGGGTAACCTTGATCCATCAACAGCTATTACTAACTTAACTCCAGATGGTTCAAACCCAGGTAAACCGTCAAGTGTAACCTGGAAGACACCAGGCGAGAAGCCAACTGAACCAGGTATCTACAACCCAACTGTTGTTGTCACTTATCCAAAGATTGATGGCGAAGATACTCCAACTACTGTTGAAACAACAATTCCTGTAATTGTGCCTTCTAAAGATCAAGTGGTGATCTCAAATGATAAGGGTGCGGTAATTGTCACGACTGATCCAGCTGCTGTTAAGGCTCATGAAACTAGTGACAAGACCCAGTTAATCGATGCTAAGTCCGCAATTAAGTCGATCGACGCTTACAAGATTGTTGACGGCAAGATTTCAACTGATCCAGAAAACATCGCTACTAGCCGGGTAAAGGCAAGCTGGGCAACGACACCTGACACCACGGTCACGACGGCAACCGCAGCCGGCAAGAAGATTTCCGGCGCTAGCCTCAACATTGACCTTGGTACTACCGCTAGAAATATCTTTGGTAATGCCCGTCAGTCAGTAAATAAGACCTTTGACATTACTGCAGCTGGTGCAGAAGCGAAGGACAACTCTGCTAAGCCAGTCGCAATTAAGCTTGGCTCAGACTTAACTAAGGATCAATTCTCAAACTTAGTTAACAACCAAATTCCAACTGATCAAATTGCCTCAACTGCATGGCAAACGAAGCCAACTAAGGGCGGCGATGGTGTAATCCGGATCACCTTTACTGACAAGAACGGCAATGCGGCAACTTACTTGGACGTCAAGATCGATGCTAAGAACATGAACGTCAGTGGGGATGCTGATAACTACGATCCAACAACCAAGAACATCAGCGTTCCGCAAAACGACCCAACCGTTCCAGATGCTAAGACTACTGTCACTAACAAGGCGGGCGACCCAGTTCAACCTGGTGTGACTAACTTACCTAAGGATACCAAGATCGACTGGACGAACCCTGACCAAGTTAAGGACGATATCAAGACGCCAGGTAGCCACACTGAACAAATTACGGTTACTTACCCAGATGGAACTAAGGATACTGTCACGACGGACGTGATCGTAAACGCTGATCCAACGGTTAAGCCAATTGCAATCCACCCTGGTGACAAGCCAGCGGCCAAGGATGGAATTGGTAACCTTAACAACGGCAAGGACACGCCACAGGATGGTTATCCATCAGAAGTTGACTGGACAAATGGTGCTCCAGACACGACTAAGCCAGGCGTGCAAAACGTTGAAGCAACTGTGAAGTACCCATCAGGTGATACCACGACGGTTAACATTCCAGTGATCATCACTGATCCAAACACCCAAAACGTGGTCGCTAACGACAAGGGTGCGGTAATCTTCACCACGCAACCAGTTGTTACGCACAAGACCACGGATACTAACAAGGCTGATGCTGCTAAGGCTGTGAAGGCAGTGGATGTCTACACGTACGACCAAGATCACAAGTTAGTGCTCAACTCATCAGCTACCAAGACTGATACAGCGGCTTGGCAGGACAACAACTTTACTTCCGTTGTTTCCGGCAACCAGACCGCAACAATCAAGGACCAAGGAGAAGATGTCACGCTGACATTCGCCGATGGTAGTGACGCAGCGAAGATCACCAAGTCAATCTCTGCGCCAACGAAGGTCACCTTGAACGGTGCGACTGCAAAGACGGGGGTAAAGGCACAACGTGATGTGGCTTCATCAATGCCTAAGCCAAGTGACTTAGTTGATACCAGCGATTTAACTGCAGCTAATAATTCAGAAGTTGCTTCAGTTGACTGGCAGAATGGTCAACAGCCATCATTAGCGACTAAGGGTCAAGTAAACGCAACTGTTACGGTTACCTTTACTGATGGTTCACACTTAGATGTCCCGGTTACCTTCAACGTTGGCAACAACGATGCCGATAACTACACGCCGGCCACTACCCAGACAATTGCTACGCCAGAAGGAACTACACCAAAGGCTCCAGACGCAGTAACTAATGAATCAACTGATGATGTTCCAGCTGGTACTCCGAAGCTGCCAGAAGGGACGAAGGTAACTTGGACGAACCCTGATAAGGTTGCTGAAGATGTCAAGACACCAGGTAGTCATACTGAAGAAATTACCGTCACTTACCCAGATGGTTCTAAGGACACGACGACTACTACGGTTGTTGCCAACGAAGCCCCAAAGGTTACCCCAATTTCGGTTGACAAGGGCAAGACCCCGGATGCGACGAAGGCAATTACGAACCTTAAGGATAACGTTCCTGGCTACCCATCAAACATTGAATGGATCGGCACGCCAGATACTTCAAAGGTTGGTCCACAAAACATTCCGGCGAAGGTAACTTATCCAAACGGTGACCCAGTAGAAGTTACTGTGCCAGTTGTTGTGATTGATCCAAGTACCCAACAAGTGATCCAAAACGATAAGGGTGCGACGGTTGTCACGACAAACCCAGTAATCACGCACAAGACGACTGATCAAAACAAGGCCAACGCTAATGACGCAATCAAGAGTGTTGAAACCTACAAGATTGAAAACGGCAAGATTTCAACCACGCCAGATTCAACTTCAAAAGATGGTATTACTGCTTCATGGGATGTCACAACGGTCAGCGATGATCCGTCAACTACTCCAGAAGCTAGTCACAATGTAACGGTTAAGTTTGGCCCAGATAGCGACGCCGTTAAGGATGGAATCACTACTGCCGGGACCACGCAAACTGTTCCAACGAAGGTAACGATCGAAGGGGCAAAGGCTAGCGACCAAACCGTCGATGCTAATAACCCAGCAGCCCTTCATGATTTGAGTCAAGCTGACTTTGCGAAGGTAATTGATCACAGTGACTTAGACAAGTTGCCAGATAGTCAAAAGGTTACTGGCTACAGCTGGGCAACGGAACCTTCTGTCACTGACGGTAAAGTTGGCGACAACGGGGTCGTTAAGGTCAGCTTTGCGGACGGTTCATCACTGAATGTGCCAGTTGATGGCTCACACTTCAACTACGCCGGTGAAGCTTCCGAATACGCTCCTTCATACGCAGATGCGATTGTTAAGCAAGGCGAAACCAAGACGGTTGATGTTAACTGGGCTGATGATAAGAAGCCAAGTGACGGGGTAACTTACTCCATCACCCCAGGCAAGTTCAACTTCATTACGATTGACGAACACACTGGTAAGATCACTTACGCGCCAACTACCAAGACGCCAGTTGCTCCTTACTTCGTTCCGGTTACGATTCATTACGGGGATGGGTCAACAGAAACGGTGATTGCCCACCTCGGTGTTACTAACAGCTCAACCAGCATCAGTTTTGCTCACGACTGTGCTCTTGAAGCCAAGGCCGACGACTTACTCTTACACAACACGACTGGTTCAGAAATGGACCTTGAAAAGGGTGTCGCTAACACAATTGCTTACTTCAATACTTATGCTGAAGACCCAGCAATGCAAGAGAACGTTTACTCCTCGAAGTTAGTTGACCACTTCGTAAGACAAGTCGCCGCTGACGGTACAGTAACTTACGTGGCTGATGCCAACAGTACCCACCCTGGTATGACGATCAAGGGTGCCACGGTTGACTGGACTGACCAAAAGCCAAGCACAGTTGTTACCGACAACACTGGCTCAAGAAAGTACACCAATGTTGATAACGCTACGCCGAATGGTTACCCAACCCAAAGTTTACAGATCAGCTTAGACAACGCGAAGATGTACGATGCGCAAGGTAATGAAACGACGCTGAAGGGCTTCAATGGTCAGGATCTTCCTGCCAATAGCTTTGATCGCTTCACATTAGGCGCAATGTACCCAGGCGTTAAGATTGCCGGGGCAGAAGGTAAGCAAAACATTCCGGTAAACTTCGGAACGAAGGTACCAACTGATAAGGCTGGGATCGAAGCTTACCTTACCAACAACGACATTGAAAATAACACGGAAGATAACTTCAAGAAGTTAGGCAACTGGCAAGTTACGAACGTCAGCTGGGAAAAGAATGGCCAACCAGGCGCAAACGGTAACTTCGATGCCGACCACATGAACGGGGTTGTTCGTTACGACTTCAGCGATGGTTCATACTTGGATATCCCAGTTTCATTCAAGACTGGTGACCACATCACGCCATCAACTGACGGTTGGAATGACGAAACCCACAAGGATGTAACGCGGAAGATTGTTTACGATGTCACTGGCACGAACCATGCGGCAATTCCAGAAATTGATCAAACAGTCAGCTACACTCGTGACGGTTACGTCAAGCTTGACGCTGATGGTAACCCAGTTAAGGGTGCTGACGGTAAGACAGAAGTGATCTGGAATAACTGGAAGTTAGCTGACGGGCAAACCGCTACCTTCCCAGGTGTTGATGAAGTAACGCAAATCCATGGTTACGATTCATACATCAACAACGATAAGGGCACGAAGGTAAATGCGGAAGATGTAACGGTAACGAAGGGCGAACCACAAGATGGCGCAACTGTCACTGTTAGTTACCAAAAGCAAGGTGATATTCCGGTACCTGCTGATGATACTCATCCAGCAAATAAGGAAATCACCCGGACGATTACCTTTGAAGGTGTCCCAAGTGACAAGCAAGATGCTTACAAGAACCAGACGCAAACCGTTAAGTTCACCCGTGCTGACAAGAACGGCAACATCGGTCATAAGGACGCGGTAACTGGTGAAGTTACTTACAACCCATGGACCGTTGTCGGCACTGAAAGCACCTGGGCAAGTGTTGATGCACCAACGATCACTGAAGATGATGGCGCCGTTTACACCCCAGCAATTACTATTGATGGTCAGACTGCAAAGTCAATTGATGCGGTAACGGTTAACCCAGGTGACTCGAACAAGAGTGATGAGGGCGCTACTAAGAATAGTAAAGTTACAGTTGTTTACACTGAAACTACTACTCCTCACAAGTACACTGATGGTGACGGTAAGACCAACGATGACAGCAACCTCTATGTAACGCGGACCATTCACTACAATGTTCCAGCAGGCCAAGCTGAGATTGCGGATCAAGTGCAAACTGTTCACTATATCCGTAAGGACGCTCAGGGTAACTCTTACTACACTGATCAAGATGGTAAGAAGACCTACGCTGACTGGACACTTGCTGACGGTCAATCTGCTAAGTGGGATGCCGAGGAGGTAAACCAAATTGACAACTACGACTCATATGTAGATGGCAATAAGGAAACTCAAGTTAGTGAACAGGCTGTAACTTCAGCAACGAAGAACGTTACGGTTGAAGTAACTTACCAAGACAGTACCGAAACGGTAACGCCAGGTGAACCAGGGGTAACCCCAGTTGACCCAGCAAATCCTGAATACAAGAACTTGTTCAAGACCGTCACGCGGACGATTGAAGTTCAAGATCCAGCAACTGGTGAATACGCAACTAAGAAGACTGAAACGGTAACGTTTGGTCGGACTGGTGAATTTGACAAGGCTACTGGTAAGTTTATCCAAGACAAGTTCGGTGCTTGGAAGATCTTTGACGGTACTAAGTTGACTGATAGTGAAACTGGTACGTGGGCCGCTTACCCGGTTGAAAAGATCACTGACGACAAGACTGGTGCAGAATGGACGCCATCAATCACCATTGACGGTGAAAAGGCAGATGCAATTACTGATAAGACAGTTCACGCAACTGATGGTAATAGCACTGTTAAGGTTTCATACACTGAAACGACGACGCCAGTTCCTTACCAAAAGGGTCAGGACGGCGTAACGGACGAGATGGATGAATACATTACGCGGACGATCACAGTTAACTACCCTGAAAGTGCAACTGACAAGACGCAACCAGCTAAGCAAGTAGTTCACTACACTCGTAAAGATGATAAAGGCAATGCCGGCTATATCATCAACGGTGAAAAGAAGATGAACGACTGGCAGTTAGTTGGTAGCGACACTTGGTCAGCCTACACTGCTCCTGAAGTCAAGGGCTACACTGCAAACAAGAGTGTGGAGGCTAAGAAGGTCGCTGCTACTGATAGCAATGAAACTGTCGAAATCAACTACATCAAGAACGGCAGCGCTGGTGTTAAGGCTGACGACAAGAACCCAGCAACCAAGGACATCACCCGGACGATTAAGTCCACTGGTTTACCAGCTGGCTACGAAATCGCCGACCAAACACAAACTGTTCAGTTCACGCGGGAAGATGCTCAAGGGAACATCGGTTACAAGGATCCAGTTACGGATCAAGTAACCTACAACGACTGGAAGCTAGTTGATAGCCAAAACGGTGAATGGAAGGCAGTTACAGTCAACCCAGTAACAACTGACAAGGGTGCTGTTTACACCCCTGAAATTGACGGTAAGGTTGTCAGTGAAGTACCGGCCAAGACCGTTTCAGCAAGTGATGAGAACACGACTGTTACAGTTAACTACGCTGAAACGACGACCCCAGTTCCTTACAACAAGGGCCAAGAAGGCGTCAACAATGATAGTAACAAGTACATCACACGGACCATCACTGATGAAAAGCCTGCTGGCACTGTAACCAAGAAGGAAACAGTTCACTTCAGTCGTGAAGATGACAAGGGCAACGCCGGTTACAAGGACAGCCAAGGTAAGATTACTTGGAACGACTGGCATGTAGTTGGTGACGATACGTGGGATGCTTACCCAGTAGCTAAGATCACTGATGACAAGACCGGCGCTGAATGGACGCCAACAATTACGGTTGACGGTCAAAAGGCCAACTCAATTGATGAAGTGACTGTTCAGTCTGGTGATAAGGACAATAAGGGTGCAACCCAAGACAGCAATGTAACGATTACTTACACTGCGACGAAGGTACCAGTTCCTTACACGCCGGGCAAGGACGGTCAAAACGACGAAAGCAACCACTACGTAACCCGGACGATCCACTACAATGTTCCAGCTGGTCAAAACGCAATCGCCAACCAAGTTCAAACCGTTCACTACATCCGCAAGGACGCCAACGGTAATGCTGGTTACAAGGATGCTAATGGCAAGTTCACCCCAGTTGAATGGACGCTTGCTGATGGACAATCTGCTATGTGGGCTACGCAAGATGTTGCGCAAATCACCAACTACGATTCATACGTTGATGGCAAGAAGAGTACTCAAGTTGCTGAACAGACTGTGACTGCTGGTACGCAAAACGTTACGGTTGAAGTAACTTACCAGGACAGCACGGAAACGGTAACGCCAGGTGAAAATGGCGTAACTCCTGACAACCCTGATTACAAGGACTTGTTCAAGACCGTCACGCGGACGATCAACGTTAAGGATCCATCAACTGGTAAGGTTACGACGGAAAAGGTTGAAACGGTAACCTTCGGCCGGACTGGGACATTCGATAAGGCAACTAACAAGTTTGTTGACTTCGGTACTTACCATGTTTACGCCGGTAACAAGTTAACTGATAGTGAAACTGGTACTTGGGCAGCCTACACCGCTCCTGAAGTTGCTGGTTACACTGCTGACAAGACGGTCGAAGCAAAGACCGTTGCCGCTACTGACAGCGATGAAACAATCGAACTTCACTACACTGCTGGTAATCAATCAATGAACTACATCTTCGTTGATGATACTAATAACGGTGCGCAAGTAGGGACTGCGGTTAACTACAGTGGTGACACTAATACAACTGTTGATGTAAGCTTGACAGTTCCAGCCGGCTACAAGTTAGCTGATGGTCAAAGCTTGCCAACGAGTTACACCTTCACTTCTGCTAAGGACCAACAAGTTAAGATCCACGTGGTTCACGCAACCAAGACCGTTGATGAACACAACATCCCAACTGGTTACAGTAAGGATGACTTCGCAAAGGAAATTACGCGGACAATTACCGCCCACGTTCCAGCTGGCGACCAAGACTTGAGTCAACACGTTACGATCCACCGGACTGGTACCTTAGACGAAGCCACTGGCAAGATTGTTTCATGGAACCCATGGTCAAAGGACAGCTTTGCGGCAGTGGATGCACCAACAGTTAAGGGTTACACCCCTGACAAGGCAACTGTTGAAGCAGAAACCAACGTAACAGATGGCTACAATGATCCGAAGATTGAAATAAACTACACCAAGAATGACAACATTCCGGTTAAGGCTGATGACAAGAACCCAGCAACCAAGGACATCACGCGGACGATTAAGTCCACTGGTTTACCAGCTGGCTACGAAATCGCGGACCAAACACAAACTGTCAAGTTTACGCGTGAAGACGCCCAGGGTAACATCGGCTACCAAGATCCAGTTACGGATCAAGTAACCTACAATGACTGGAAGCTAGTTGATAGCAACAACAGCAGCTGGAAGGCAGTAACTGCCAGCCCAGTAACGACTGACAATGGTGCGGTTTACACGCCTGATATCAGCGAAGTACCAGCCAAGACTGTTGCCGTAACTGATAGTGACACAACTGTAACGGTCAAGTACACGGAAACGACAACGCCAGTACCATACGAAAAGGGTCAAGATGGCGTCACTGATGAGATGGATGAATACATCACCCGGACAATCACCGTCAACTACCCAGCAAGTGCTACTGACAAGACGCAACCAGCTAAGCAGGTAGTTCATTACACCCGTGCTGACGAAAAGGGCAATGCCGGATACATCGTCAACGGTGTGAAGAAGATGAATGACTGGAAGTTAGTTGGTAGTGACACCTGGGCTGCTTACACGGCACCAGAAGTTGCTGGCTACACTGCTGATAAGACAGTCGAAGCGAAGACCGTTGCTGCTAGTGATCACAATGAAACGGTTGAAATCAACTACAACCACAACCGGAAAGTTGTTAACCCCGGCGATGTTAAGCCAGGTGACAAGACGAAGGCCCAATACAAGGACATGTTTGGTTCTGCTACAAGAACGATCCATGTTAACATGCCTGATGGTTCAAGCAGAACCCTCCCTGCGAATAAGCAAAGCTTTGAACGGAGCATGGTAATGAACGAGGCTACTGGCATGGTTGATGCGGACTTCACTGGTACAATCGATGGTGTTCAATACACGAACGGTTACAGTTCATGGACTCCAGCAAGCGCAGAATTTACCGCAGTGGCTGAAAAGAACATTATCCACAACGGTGAAGAATACGTTGCCACGGTCACTGGACCAACCGCCAAGGGTGACAACATCGTTCCAGCAATGACGGTTGCAGCACAAGCGGGTGATCAGACTTTTGATTACACCGTTAACTACAACTTAGCTGGGACGGACGCTGCTAACTACCACCCAGCAGGCAAGCCGGTTGAAACCACGAAGGGGCAAACTCCAGCAGCGAAGGCCGGAATTGACAACCCTGATGAATTACCAACTGGTACGACCTACACTTGGAAGACAACTCCAGATGTATCGGTTCCTGGTACTGATGTTCCGGCAATCGTGGTTGTTCACTACCCAGATCAAACAACTGACGAAGTAGCAACGACGATTCACGTCACTAGTGATGCGGAACAGAACACGCCACAGCCAAAGGTAATTACGGTTAACCCAGGCAAGACACCACAGCCAGAAGATGGGATTGGAAACAAACCAACGGATCACGTTCCAGGTCCGAAGTTGCCAGATGGTACGACCTACACCTGGAAGGATGGCAAGACCCCTGACACGACGACGCCAGGTGACAAGCCAGCAACGATTGTGGTTCACTACCCAGATGGCTCGCAAGACGAAGTGCCAACAACGGTTCATGTCAACACCCCAGATGCTGATAAGTACAGCCCAGCTTACCCAGAAGTAGTTACAACCCCTGGTAAGACCACCACGACTGATGTTCAATACGATGGTGACAAGCCATCCAAGGGCGAGGTAAGCTACAAGATCACTGATGGTGCGGATGTACCAACCTGGGTAACGGTTGACCCATCAACGGGAACGATCACGACTGATGTTCCAGCAGATACCACGACTGAAGTCATCACGATTCCAGTAACGGTAACTTACAACGATGGTAGCCAAGACCAGACAAGCTCAACAGTGGTTATCGTTGCGCCAAAGGATCAAGCAAAGAACCCAACGACGCCAAAGGATACGATCAAGAACCCTGAAAACTTGCCAGGTGACACGACCGTTGACTGGAAGCCAGGCGACGAACCTGATCCACACAAGAAGGGTGACCAACCAACGACTGTCGTAGTAACTGTTCCTGGACACGACCCAATCGAAGTGCCAACCGTTGTTAACTACGGTGACCCGACTGACGCCGATAAGAACACGCCAGAAACCAAGCCGGTATCTACGCCACAGGGTGAATTACCAGATGCTGGTGAGGCGGTCACAAACAAACCAGGCGACGACGTTCCAGGTCCGAAGTTGCCAGACGGTACAACCGTTAACTGGACGAACCCAGACAAGGTTAAAGACGATACGAAGACTCCTGGGACCCACCCAGAAGAAGTCACCGTCCACTACCCAGATGGTTCTGAAGACAAGGTTACGGTTGACGTAACGGCTAACGAAGCGCCACAGACGCAAGCAGTTAACACGATTATTGGTAAGGTTCCAGAAGCTGCAGATGCAATTACTAACTTGAAGGATAACGTTCCCGGTTACCCAACAAGTGCCGAATGGACAAAGACACCGGATGTTTCTAAGCCTGGTAACAGCGAAGGAACAATCAAGGTAACTTACCCAGATGGCTCATCTGTAACGATTGAAGTTCCAGTCACAGTCCGTGATACGACTAGGCCATTGCCATACGATTCTAACAACAGCAACATGAACCGGGAAGTTAGTCGGACGATTGAAGTTGTTGATCCGGTAACGGGTAAGACAACGACAACTGTGCAAACTGTTCAGTTCACTCGTGATGGTGAAGAAGATGTTGCTACCGGTGAGATTACTTACAACCCATGGCAACCAGCACGGCAAACTCTTTCTGCGGTAACGATTAACACAATTAAGGGTTACACTACCCACGTTGACGGGGATGCTGGCGAAATGACGGTTACTCCTGAAACTGCTGATTTAACAGTAACGATTAGCTATGACGCTAATAAGCCTGAAGGCAAGAACATTACTGCCAATGAAGGTAGTTTGCCAGCGCCAAGTACCGCAATTAAGAACCCTGATGACTTGCCAGACGGGACGAAGTATGACTGGAAGCAAATGCCAGATACTAACACGCCGGGCGAAAAGAAGGCCACAGTGGTCGCCACATTGCCAGGTGGTGCGCAGGTTGAAGTGCCTGTCACAGTGACGGTTCAACCATCCGATGCTGATAAGTACAACCCAGAAGCACAACAAGTAACAACGCCAAATGGCCAAGTACCAAACGCTTCTGAGACGATTAAGAACCTCGGTGACTTACCAACAGGGACAACGGTTGAATGGACAAACCCAGCCAAGGTTGCTCAAGATGTTAAGAACGACGGTACTCATACTGAAACGGTCACGGTAACTTACCCAGATGGTTCAAAGGAAAACGTCACTGTTCCGGTTAATGCGGTCACACCACAAGGACATGATCTTTCGACCGTCGAAGGAGAATTACCAGCTCCTGCCACTGCCATTGTTAACCAGAGTCAAATGCCAGATGGTACACGCTACGTATGGAAGCAGGCACCGGATGTCAATACCCTTGGTGACAGTGAAGGCATCGTTGAGGTAATCTTCCCTAGTGGTTCAACGGTTGATGTTCCAGTTAATGTTCACGTTATTGCCAACGCTAACGCCCGTGGTGCAGGTGAAGAAGACGGCAATAAGAGCGAACAGGTTGAAAATGCTACTACTGATAAGAACGATAACAGTGCTGCCACGACTGCTGGCAATAGTGAGGAAACTGCTGTTCAAAGTAATGAAAACACTGGCAAAAAGGCCACTACTCAAAGCGATAAGAACAATGGTAACCAAGCTAATGCCAAGAAGTTGCCACAAACTGGTAACGACGGTGCTGAGAGTTCAGCTCTTGCTGGACTAGGCCTTGCATCGCTTGCAGGGATCCTTGGCCTTGGCAAGAAGAAGAAACGCGACACCGATAAGTAAACCTTTCTTCCCCCCTAAAAGGTGATGACTTAGAGATGGTGCGCTAAAAAGACGCTCCCGATCATTCGTAATGAATGGTCGGGGGCGCCTTTTTGTTGTGCGGTTGATTATTTGCTGAGGGAGAGTAGGGGACGATAGGCAATTCACTTGGCTGGGCTATCGGGTGAATGATTAATGCTTGCTCTAAACATCACGAGCAAAGCCACGAGATAACTGCCATACTAGTGCTGCGACAAATGTGTCATTAACGTGCGAAAGCAATGTTTAGTTTTGCAGAATGAACAGCTGTTTATCATTAACAAAGCGAATTCAAGAATGATCTATTAACAAAATACAACAAATGAACATTTTCTCATATGTTTTAAAAACGAGTTTTCTTAATTGACGGCGATAAATTGGCATTGTGAAACTCTTCTCTTATTTATCGTTTGAAAATGTCTTTCTTTGAGACTATATTAAAAACTGTAAAGTGTGATTTATTTATTTATGCCTAGTCTTTTTGTAAGGGGGACTAAAAATGTTATCGAGTAATAACAGAGAAGAACTGTTTCGCAAGCAGGAGCCGAAAAAGCAACGGTTTGCGATTAAGAAGTTAACAGTCGGTGTTGCGTCTGTTTTGATTGGCTTTACTTTCATGGGCTTAAACGCCTCTGCAAGTGCCGATGATACACCCGCACAAGCAACTGACGATAACGGTAATGACAATGCGCAATCACAAGCGGCAACCGGCTTGCAGAGCGCAAACGTGGCATTAACGAACCAGGCAGGAACACAAGTAAATTCTGCCGCTGCCAAGGCACCGGTAAACGTTGCCCCAGCAATGCCGGTTGCTGATGCGTACCAAAAAGCTGTCGCTGCTAACGTTGCTGCGCAAGCAACCAATGCAAACAGTAATTCGCCAGAATCAGCAAACACAACGGCGGATAAGCAAGCAAGTGAAGCTAAGAGTGCAGAAACCAGCAATTTCACTCCAGCAAACTTCGCCGCCACGCCAACAGCAGACCAACTCGGCGCTAAATTGGCACAGACGACGACAGCTATTCAACAAAGTGGGATTGAAATTCCTAACTCTGAATGGATTGGAACCACGTCCTCAAAATACAACACTCTAAATATGCAGACGGATGTGCTAAAGAGTGACAGCACTGCCACCGCCTTACCATTTAAGGTTACCAGTCGGATCTGGGGTGGCGACATTTCTGGTCAAAAGAACTATGAGTTACGGATTAAGCTAGATCAACGGCTTGCCCCTTATGTTAAGGGAGTCAAAGTTAGCCAGCAGGGCGATGTTCAGGCAAAAGACTTGTCACAAAAGGAACTAGCTCAACAAGCTGATGGCTCATGGTCTGTTAACCTGATTAAACTTTATGGTGGTGTAATGGGTCAAGCCAATGTTGACTATGCTTATAGTAATCCCGATTGTGTTATTGAATTTAATGACCAAATCGAAAACTTCTATAACAAGTTGAGTGACCTTAATGCTAACCCACTTCAGTATGCAATTTATGGTTATGATAAAGCTACTAACAAAACAATTGGTGCTTACCACAGCACTGGTTACATCGTTAATAGCGGCAGTAAGTTTGACCAACCAGTTGCTACAGGAGAAAATGCTCACCGTCCTGCAACTAATCAGCCTTACTACCAAAGCGCTGCGTTGACTTTGCAATATGATAAAGCTACTAACACCATCAATGCATTTTATAATCCTAATATGCTTGGCGTTTGGACGTGGGATACCCTATTTGGTTCACCACGGATTAATAGGCTTAATTATTCTGTGGATCCACGCTTAGTTCCATATATCTCAAGTGTAACCCTTTCAAACTTGGAAGCTGGTAATAAGACTGTCCTCTTCAATGACAACGGTACCCCTAAGACAACAAATAAAGTTCTGAATACGACACCATTACACATTGGTGCAGCAGGGACTAGCCAGGCTGGCGAGGGAGCAGTTGAAGTTACTGCTAAAAATATGAGTATTTCTGTTCTTCCTCGTAACAACCACCTTGTTGAAATTTCATACAAGTTAAACCGGGGACTTGGGGAGGTCATTAATTCTCTTGGCCTTAGCAGTAAGGAAAATAATCGGCTGCAGTTTGGCGCTTACTTCACCGCTAAGAATGGTCAAATGGCACCGAACACATTAGCAACTAATGCTTATGATATTGATAAAATTGCGCAGTCTGGTGTCTATCAGCCAGCTTATCAAGCTTTGACCCTTAAGCAGGGCGAGAGTGGCACATCGGCGATTTCCTGGCTGAATGATAAGCTGCCGACTGGCGAAAAATTTGCTTCAACGCCATTGCCTGGCTTTACAACGGCCTTTGATACTAACGGCAACCTAACTGTTACCGCTGCCGAGACCGTTAAGGCAGGGCCATATAACATTCCGGTAACTGTCACTTATGCTGATGATACCGTTGACCACGTAACTGCCCCCGTATTCGTTACCGATGGTAGTGAAACCGTCACCTGGGGTGATAACGGCGCGGTTGTCGTAACTGCTAATACCGCGTTAGGGGCGCACGAAACGTCTGACCACTCCCAGGTATTTAGCCCTGCTGATGCGGTAAGTGGCATTCAAAAGTACGCCATTGACAAGACGACCGGCAAGATTGCGACGACCGGGACTGCCATTGCTAAGGATGCTAATGGGGTAAAAATTTCCTGGACGACCACGCCAAATACGGTTGTTGAAACAGCAACTGTTGCTGGCAAGACGACCAACGGTGTTCTGGCAATCGCCCTCGGCAACAACGCTGATGATGTATTAGGTACGGCAGCTAAGACCGTTGCCGCCAACGTCGACAATATTGACGCTAAGGGTGCTGGCGCAAAGTTTGTCGGTGTCCCAGTCGATGTAAACCATTATCTAGCACTGTCTGCTGACCAATTCAAGGCGCTAGTTGATAACCGTATTCCGGCTGACGAGATTAGCAAGACTGCCTGGAAGACGATGCCAGAAAAGGGCCACGACGCGATTATCGAAATTACGTTTAATGATAGCTATGCGCAAGGCAAGCCAACTTACCTTGACATCACAATTCCTGCCGAAAACATTAATGTCATCAGTGATAATGAGGCTAATACCCCACAGACTAAGCCGATCTCCACGCCGCAGGGGGTTGTTCCAGCTGCATCATCCGCAATCAGTAACCAGGATAAGCTACCACAAGGAACCAGCTACGAATGGACTAATCCGTCCGCGGTTAAGAATGATGTTGATAAGCATCCAGGGGTTCGGACTGAACTGATCACGGTAACTTACCCTGACCACACTACCGATACTGTCGCGACTGAAGTGACTGTTGACGCTACACCAACGACAAGCCCAATTACAACCTGGGTTGACCTGCTGCCGGATGCGGCGACTGGAATTGATAACCTAGAAAAGAAGGGTGTTCCTGGCTACCCAGTAAGTGCTGAATGGAAGGTTGCTCCTGATATTAGCAAGCTTGGGATAACAAGTGGCGAAGTTACGGTCCACTACCCAGATGGCACGACCCAAACTGCCACCGTGAAGGTAATCGTTACTGATGATAAGGGCGAAAGTATTAATTCACATATTGAAAGCATCGTTAGCCATAAGACTGCTGAGCAGAATTTGATTGGTAACCCGGTTATTAACCAAATTCGTGTTGGCTACTATAAGGGCCAGCGGGACTTCAGTAAGCCGTTTATCTACACCTTAAAGGGTGACCACTATGAACTCACCCAAGAAGGGGAGGTGCCAATTGGTAAGACGGTCAATGCGATTAAGTCGTTCCCAGCCAGTGCTATTTCCGTTGCCTGGGCAGCGAAGGGTGATACCGGAATCAACATACCTGGTGTTCAGGGGAATGGGCAACCAACGACGGTCGCTTCCGCAGATAACGGTGGAACCGCAACGATTATTTACGACCAGGACCACAATCCACAAGGCGAAGGTAGGGTGCAGTATCCGAAGTACTTAGTAACTGTTGATGCTTCAAAGGTTGAATTACCAATCTTTGGTAAAGATACCACAGTGATGTACGACTACCCATCCGTCACGATTTACGGGGCGACTGCTAGTGATAAGAAGGCATCGGTATACACTAATGCAAAGGATGTTAAGGCTGCATTAGGGGATCCAAGTGCCTATGTTAATACGACCGACCTTGATAACCACCACTTCACGCCAAGTGCAATCGAATGGAAGACGCTGCCAGACATCAGTAAGGCTGATGCTAATGCGAAGGCAAGTATTGAATTGCACTTCAACGACGGGACCCACCTCGATATTCCGGTTACGGTTAACGTAATTGGCGTTGACGATGGCAATACTGACAAGACGAACCATGATGTTTACCGGGACATTACCCGGACGATCAATGTTCAAGGGGTCAAGGAGCCAGTTGTCCAACACGTTATTTACAGCCGGGCCAAGTTGACCGACCTTTCTAAGCCAGCGGGCCAGCAGGTAACCTATACTGACTGGAAGGCAGCAGTTGACCAGAACGGCCAACAGGTAACGGCCTTCCCAGCAGTCGAAGTTACCAAGCCGGGTTACACCGCTACTGCTACTGGCGCAACCATCCAGAATCAGGGCGACAAGCAATTTGTTCCGGCTTCGGCAACGATTAGTCCAGACGCAACCGATGAAGTGGTAAATGTAACTTACACTGCCAACGAACACACCTTGACGATCACGTATGTTGACAAGGACACGGGTAAGCAAGTTGGGACTGCTTATACTGTAAGCGGCAAGACCGGCGAAGCGGAAACACTAGATGTCGCTGGCCATGTTCCTGCTAACTGGCAATTAGTCGCCGGGCAACAAGTCCTTTCAACTTATCAATTTGGTTCTACTGACCCGGCACCAGTAAGCTACAAGGTTGAACACAAGACCGAGAGTGTTCCGGTAGATAAAAATAATAAGGATACCTACCGGGAAGTCGTTCAGACCATCATTGAGACGGTTCCTGGTAGCCAGCCACAAACCGTGCGGAAGACAACCGTTCCATTCCAGCGGACAGGTGTTAAGGACCTTGTTACAAACCACATTACGTGGAACGCATGGCAAGGCCCGGCAGGCAGTGTCGATGGCACTTATACGATTGCGTCCTTTGAATTTAAGGGGATCAAGGGTTACGACACCCAAATTAACGGGCAAAAAGCCGCCAAGAATGAAATTGCCGCAGTAACAGTCAACGCTAATTCACAAGACATTACTGACAACATTACCTTTGTAAAGCAGGGAAGCACGCCAGTACCGTTTGACCCGGCAAACGATAACATGTTTAAGACGGTTACCCGGACGATCACCGTCAATGATCCAAACGGCGCCTACGATGAGGTACAAACGGTTAAGTTCAGCCGCGAAGATAAGGATGGTAATGCCGGATATACTGATCCAGTTACTGGTGAGACGGCCTGGAATGCATGGCACGTTGCTGGTAGTACAGAAACTAACGGCAGTTGGGCGGAATACACCGCCCCAGCAATCAAGGGCTACACTGCTAACCCAGCGAAGGTTGCTCAGGTCACGGTAACGCCAGACACCAAGGACGCCAAGGCAGCGATTGATTACACGAAGAACAGTGATACACCAGTACCATTCGACCCAACTAATGACGACATGTACCGGGAAGTAACCCGGACAATTACGGTCACTGCGCCAAGCGGTACTTACGACAAGACGCAGACCGTTAAGTTCAGTCGTGAAGATAAGGATGGCAATGCCGGTTACACTGACCCAGTTACGGGCAAGACGACGATGAACGCCTGGCATGTTGCAGGCAGTGAGAGCACGACTGGCAGCTGGGCAGAGTTTACTGCGCCAACAATTAAGGGCTACACTGCTAACCCAGCGAAGGTTGCCGAGGTCACGGTAACGCCAGACACCAAGAATGCGAAGGTAACGATTGATTACAAGAAGGATAACGACACGCCGGTACCATTCGATCAGAATGATAAGGCGATGAACAAGGATGTTACCCGGACAATCACCGTTAACGATCCAAATGGTGCCTACACGAAGACGCAAACAGTGCACTTTACTAACGAAGACGCGCAAGGTAACGGTGGCTACGCTGACCCAGTTACTGGTGAAATTCATTACAATACTGCATGGCATGTTGCCGGTGACTTGAACGCCAGTGAAGGCAGCTGGGCAGAGTTTGCTGCGCCAACAATCAAGGGTTACACGGCTAACCCGGCAAAGGTTGCCCAAGTAACAGTGACAGCTGATACAAAGGACGCCACGGTAACGATTGACTACACAAAGAACAGTGATACACCGGTACCATTTGACCCAACTAATGACGACATGTACCGGGAAGTAACCCGGACAATTACGGTCAATGCGCCAAGCGGTGCTTACGATAAGACGCAGACTGTTAAGTTTAGTCGTGAAGATGCCCAAGGTAATGCTGGTTACACTGACCCAGTTACGGGCAAGACGACGATGAACGCCTGGCACGTTGCGGGCAGTGAGAGCACGACCGGCACTTGGTCCGAATACGATGCTCCAGCGGTTAAGGGCTACACTGCTAACCCAGCGAAGGTTGCCGAGGTCACGGTAACGCCAGATACGAAGAGCACGACCGTTACGATCAACTACACAAAGAACAGTGACACGCCAGTACCGTTTGATCCAACTAACGACAACATGTACCGTGAAATCACCCGGACGATCACGATCAACAAGCCAGGCCAAACCGTTGGTGACACGGAAACACAGACCGTTAAGTTTACCCGTGAAGACGCCCAAGGTAATGCGGGTTACACTGACCCAGTCACTGGTGAAACTAGTTGGAACGCATGGCATGTCGCGGGCAGTGACAGTGCAACTGGTAGCTGGTCCGAATACGATGCTCCAGCGGTCAAGGGCTACACTGCTGATCCGACGAAGGTTGCCCAAGTAACGGTAACGCCAGATACGAAGAGCATGACCGTTACGATCAACTACAAGAAGAACAGTGATACCCCGGTACCATTCGACCCAACTAACAACGATATGTACCGGGAAGTAACCCGGACGATCACCGTTAACGATCCAAGTGGCGCTTACGATAAGACGCAAACCGTTAAGTTCAGTCGTGAAGATGCCAAGGGTAATGCGGGTTACACCGACCCAGTTACGGGTAAGACGACGATGAATGCCTGGCATGTTGCGGACAGTGAGAGCACGACCGGTACTTGGCCTGAATATGATGCTCCAGCTGTTGACGGCTACACCGCTGATCCAGCCAAGATTGCGGCAGTAACCGTTACGCCGGATACCCAGAGCACGACCGTTGCGATTAACTACACCAAGAATGCGCCACAGCAAAGCGATGCTGACAAGTATGCTCCATCCTACCCTGAAGTAGTAACTACGCCAGGGACGACCCAGAGCATCGATGTGCAATACAGTGGTGACAAGCCAGCTGGCGATGTTACTTACGAAATTGCAACGGGGGCGAACGTGCCAAGCTGGGTAAGTGTTGACCAGCAAACTGGTAAGATCACCTACACCGTTCCAGCTGACGCAACGACCCAGGTAGTAAATGTTCCAGTAACTGTTACTTACGTTGATGGCAGCCAAGACAAGACGACTTCCGTTGCGGTGATTGTTGCTGGGAAGGACCATGTTGATACCCCAGCAGGACCAACCGACGTTATCAAGAACCCAGAAAACTTGCCAACTGGGACGACGGTCGTTTGGACGCCTGGCGAGCAACCAGATCCAAGCAAGAAGGGCGACCAGCCAACAAGCGTAACGGTCACGGTTCCTGGTCACGACCCAATCACAATCCCAACAACCGTTAACTACGGCAACCCAACTGATGCCGACAAGTACACGCCAGAAGGGCAAGACGTCACGACTAAGGAAGGTCAAGTGCCGGTAGCCGCTGACGGGATTAAGAACAAGGGTGACTTGCCAGGAGATACGAAGTACACCTGGAGCAACCCCGCCCAGGTAGGCGAAGATGTCAAGACGCCTGGTAGTCACGCCGCAACAATCGTGGTAACTTATCCAGACGGTTCAAAGGACACGGTTGATGTTCACATCATCGTCACGCCAACGGATGCTGACAAGTACACGCCAAAACCACAGCCGATCACAACCCCAGAAGGCCAAGTTCCGAACCCTGCTGATGGGATTAAAAACAAGGACGACTTGCCAGGAGATACGAAGTACACCTGGGCAAACCCAGATCAGGTAGCTGGGGATGTCAAGACACCTGGTGACCACCCTGAAACGATCGTGGTAACTTACCCAGACGGCACGACTGACACGGTTGAAGTTCCGGTTACTGTAACGCCAACTGACGCCGACAAGTACACGCCGGAAGGGCAAGACGTCACGACTGAGGAAGGCAACCTTCCAGTAGCCAGTCAAGGAATTGCTAACATGGGTGACTTGCCAACTGGCACCACCGCTAGTTGGACAGACACTGCTAAGGTGACGAATGATGTTCAAAGCCGTGGCAGTTACACCGAAACCATCACGGTAACCTACCCAGATGGTTCAACGGACACGGTTACAGTTCACTTGACAGTTACTGCTAAGCCGGTAAACCCTAAGCCAGCTGAACCAGATGCCGACAAGTACACGCCGGAAGGGCAAGACGTCACGACTAAGGAAGGTCAAGTGCCAGCAGCCGCTGACGGGATTAAGAACAAGGGTGACTTGCCAGCAGATACAAAGTACACCTGGAGCAACCCCGCCCAGGTAGGCGAAGATGTCAAGACGCCTGGTAGTCACGCCGCAACGATCGTGGTAACTTATCCAGACGGTTCAACGGACACGGTTGATGTTCACATCATCGTCACGCCAACGGATGCTGAGAAGTACACGCCAGAACCACATCCAATCACAACCCCAGAAGGCCAAGTTCCGAACCCTGCTGATGGGATCAAGAACAAGGACGACTTGCCAGATGGCACGAAGTACACCTGGAGTGACCCAGCTCAGGTAGGCGAAGATGTCAAGACACCTGGTGACCACCCTGAAACGATCGTGGTAACTTACCCAGACGGCTCCAGCGAAGAGGTAACCACCACGGTCACGGTTCCTGGACCAGAAGGCCAAGACATTACCACGCCGCAAGGGGTACTGCCTGACCCAGGTGATGCAATCAAGAATAAGGATCAGTTGCCAGACGATACCAAGTACACGTGGAAGGAAGAACCGGATGTTTCGACACCGGGCGACCACACTGGCGTTGTGGAAGTAAGGTTCCCAGACGGTACCACGGTTGACGTTCCGGTCACTGTCCACGTTGAAGCCCCTGCCACTGGCAATGAGGACAACAACAAGCCAGTTACACCGGTAACCCCACACGCTGCTAGTCAAACGACTGCAACCGTTGCTCCTGCGAAGGTCGCAACGCCAGCAGCACCGAAGACTGACAACGGTCAACCAGCTACGAAGAAGTTGCCACAAACTGGTAACGACACTTCCAAAGTTTCTGCAATCATCGGCCTCGGCCTTGCATCATTTGCAAGTCTCTTCGGTTTTGGTGGTTTGAAGAAGCAGAAAGAAGATAAGTAAGCACTTATACCGACCGCTGAATCTTCCTCCCATAATTTAAGTAAGGTCGGGATAAGCAAACATCTTATGTAATGCGCAAAATAGGTTCGTATACCCCATGACGGGCAGGCGGGCCTATTTTGTTTGCTTTAATTGACCGCTAGTCACTTATTTGCTAGGATGAATTTGAGAGAATGGGATAAACAAATGAGGTGTCAATCATGGGGAAGCGTGAAGAAAAGGCGGAAAAGACGCGGAAAAAGTTACTAGGAACAGCGGACCGCCTCATCAACCAACGGGGCTATGAGAATGTGGCAGTTGAAGACATTACGAAGGCCTGCGGGGTTGCCAAGGGAACCTTTTACAACTATTTTGCCCAAAAGCAAGACCTTGTCCTCGCCCTTGGTCAGGAGTACTTTGCTAAGGTCACCGACAAGGTGGACGAGCTGGGACGGTTGAATGCCCGCGAGGCGATTACGGAATATTTGCTGAGCTATATTCAGATCATCCGCACCAAGGCAAACATTGTCTTAGTGCGGGAGTGGATCCGCTATGTCGTTATCCCGGACAATCAGCAGCAGTTAAAGTTGCAGTTTATCCTCAAGGGGTTGGAGCGCCTGCTTACCACCCTGTCAAAGCGGGGCGAACTATCGAATAACATGAGCGTTGACGAGATGGCACGGATGCTAATGACCCACTTTTACGGGGTACTTCTCATGTGGGCGGTCGATAGCAGCCGGGTGATTCCAGAAGATGAGATTAAAAAATATTGTGCGGTCCAGCTGCCAGCCTTAGTTCGCTAAATTAATTCGGTAGTATAATGTAGGTAATCGTTGAAAGGGAGTGGGAGAATGCAGCGACAGTATTTGAGTATTGATATTGGGGGGACTGCGATTAAGTATGCGCGGATCGACCATTCTGGTAATATCTTTGCGAAGCGGCATTTACCAACTCCCCGTGAAAAAACGGCTTTTATCACGGCGGTAGAGACGGTGATCAAGGCCGCCAAGGACCAGGTCAGCGCAATCTGTATTAGCGTTCCGGGAATTGTCGACCCGGCAAGCGGTAAGGTTGGGTTTACCGGTGCACTGTCCTTTATGGGCAGCTTTCACCTTGCGGCCCACGTGAAAAAGCTGACGGGGCTTCCCGTCTTTGTCGGTAACGACGCAAATTGCGCTACCCTGGCAGAGATGTGGCTCGGTAACTTGAAGGGGGTCCACAACGGGGCGGTAATTACCCTTGGGACTTCCGTTGGCGGTGGGATTGTCGTCAATGATCAACTGATCCATGGTCCCCACTTTCAGGCTGGTGAACTCAGTGCAATGGTAATTAACCATGATGCGGCAGTCCTGCACTATTCGACCGTCGGGGCGACCACCTCTGCGGTCAAGATGATTGAACAGGTTGCCCGCCAGTGTGACATTGCTGACCGGACAGACGGGCACCAGGTCTTTAACCTAATTAACCAGCATGACGAACGGGCCTGGTCGGTCTTTGTTGACTTTTGTCGCCGGGTTGCCGTGCTGATTTTGAATATGCAAACGATGCTGGACTTAGAGCGGGTCTTGATTGGTGGGGGGATTAGCGCCCAGCCAGTCCTGATTACGGAGATTAAGCACCAGTTTGCTCGCTTGCAGGCGGGTGACCGGCGGCTCAAAGATGACGTGACGATGCCCGACATTATGGCAGCGAAGTTTGGCAATGAAGCCAATTTATTGGGGGCCTTATATGGCTTGCTAATGGATAGTGACACTAGTGCCGATAAATGAAAATAATTGTTAATAGGATGCTTACAGGGATGTAAAAAAGGCCTTCTCGCAATTTTCCGGATAGGGGATGCGAGGGGGCCTTTTGTAGTTTGCTAGCCGTGATGGTGATAAATGACGATTAAAATTCACTGAACATATGAAAAATTCATCATATGTAAAGGGGTGAAATGACAATATAATTATTATTTTACCAAGGTTTCAATAAAGGGCATTAAACTATCAATTGAAAATTGGCGTTAATCATGTAAACTCAAAGTGTCAAGAATATTTTATTTTTTTAGTTTACAGATATCGGGGGATAGAATATGTTATCTAAAAATAATTGGAATGAACAATTCCGCAAGCAAGAACCGAAGAAGCAACGGTTTACGATTAAGAAGCTGACAGTTGGGGTAGCTTCTGTCTTACTTGGTTTTACGTTCATGGCCGGCACGACTGCTAGTGCCAATGACACACCAGTAGGCGATGATGAAGGTGCCGATACTAACGGGACAAGCACTGATCAAGAACAAGACAAACATGTTTTAAGAAATCAAGTTGTTAGTAACGATACTACTACGCAAGCTGAACCTGAAACTGAGAAGTCACCGATCAGTGATGAGTTCATCAGCAAGGTTGAAAGTAGTGATCTGACCGGAGCTGCTAATCAGCAGGGGGAGACGGTTAACACAAGTGACCGTGAAGAAGGCAGTGCGACTGAAGCTGATGCTAACCAAGCGTCAACGACACAGGACAAATCTGCTAATTTGGCGCAAAAGGGCGCAGAAGAGACCACTGCGGAGGTTGACAACAAGTTGGCAAGTGCTGGCACTGTTACTAAAGAGCAGGTTCAGCAAACATTTACAAACTTGACAGAAAACGCGGCTTCAATGTCCGAAAATCAACGGCAAACTGCTGTAAAGGATGCTGTATCGCAGTTTAAGCAATTGTCTGAAGCAGACAAGGCGTCCTTATTAGATGCTAATAAGGAGAAACAGCAGAAAGAACAAAATGTTCCAGCACCGACGGTCACAAACACGCCGGTAACGCTGGACGAGGTTAAGAAGAAGTACGCGGACCTTGAACAAAACGCAGCTTCAATGACAGACGAAGAACGCCTTGCAGCAGGACAAGAACTGCGGGACATGGTAAAGAAGTTGCCAATGGCGCAACGGATGGCTTTGACTACGGGTGTGTATGCAGCAACTACGCCTGATGAGAATGGCGTTGTTACCGTAGACAATTTTGATGACTTCAGTAAAGCCTTTGTTAATAAAGATGTAAAAACCATCAAACTTGATAAAGACCTTGATTTTAATCCTTTAACTTTTGACAGTAGTGATGTTGAGGGTGGTTTATACTCTGGTGGTTTTCCTCGTAATGCCTTTGATTGGGTTGCCAAACATAAATTACAGTGGTACGAATTATCTACTACGAGTAAAGATGGTGTTGCCCGTGATTTAACAATTGACGGTCAAGGTCACACCATGGACATGGGTAAGTGGTTTATTAGTTTAAATGACAGTGATTACAAGGATAATCAGACTTGGAATTTAACGATTAAAGACGTAAAGCTTAATACAGAAAGTACCCATAAAGGTTCTGCCCCATTCCACTTTAACGTGTCAGCAGATAATGGTAAGAAGAGTACGATTACTTATGATGGTGTAACTGCAAATCTTCAAGAATCACCATTAGTGGATAATGTTTTAGGATCATCTGCTGTTAATACCGTTGTTAAAAACAGTAACATCACTGTAACTGGTACAAGTGCTATTCAACAAGCAGTAAATGTTAACATTGAAGACTCTACTCTCAATGTTAAGAACAGTGGAAATGCAGTCGAACAAGCTGCAAATGTAGACGTTAAAGATTCCAATATCACTGTTGATAATGGTAGCTTTATTGTAAAAGCAGACGGCCCAATCAACGTTAAGGGAACCAATAACGCCTTTAAGGTCACTTCCGGTAGTTTTATTAACGAAGCTGGAAGCACTGTAAACATTGAAGGCATTACAGAAGGTACCATTACTGATGGTTCACTTGTAAAGACTGCTACTGCTGATGTAGCCCTTAATAACCTAAATAATTTATCTGTTACAAATGGTACGTTAGTTAACACGACTGCTGATTTATCAATTGCCGGCGTTAATAACATGACAGCAACTTTACCAAGTGCTGACGATGATGCCTTTATTGCCAAAAACGTTAACATTGCTGACAATTCGAAGAACACCCTTCATGTCACTATTCCTTCAATGACTAGCACTAGCGGACAACAGAAGGGACCAGACCATGATGTATTCAAACTAGGTACAGAATCAGACCAAACTGCCAGTCAAGGTAACTTTACCATGGGTCAAAATTCTTCAATGATCTTCAATAAAGGAATCGATCAAAAGACTGAAGGCCATAATTTACGTTTCTTGTACAGTCAGAATATCTTTGCAAACGTAATTTTAAATGAAGGCGCAAATCTTGACTTAACAATGGGGACAGGTCACTCCAGTGGTATTTATTCAGGTGATATTGACATCAAGAAAAATGCCACTTTGAATATCAATACTCGTCAAGACAATAACAAGAGATATACCAAAGACGAAGCACTTGCTTACACTAATGACTTTTTCCACTATGGTCCAATTGTGATCGGTGATTCAGGTTACCCAGTAAATCCATATGAACATACATTTACACTTACTGTGGATGGTACTTTAAGAGTTGTTCGTGGTAATGAAGGCGAGGATATCAGTGGTGTTGCACCGATGATCTCCTTTGGTGGACGTTCTAGAAACCCTAAGCAAACCTTTATTGTTAATGTTAATGAAGGTTCTACCTTAGATTTACAAGATTCTTCTAGTACAAAATATGATTTTGATAAGCTGATTCACACCAGCGCAAACGGTTTGGACTGGATTGATTCAGATTACCGTAATGTAAACTTTGCCGGATTGATTACGATGTTCGGTGTGGACTCAAAGAACCGAATTACATTTAACAATCCTGCTTATGTGAACTTACAAAGACGTGGTTCAGAATATGGTTCAATGTTCCGTACTGAAGGGACAGATAACGAATTAGTAATTAATGCTAAAGATGCTGGCGTTGCTGGTACACCTCTAGCAATTTGGAGTAAAGATAATCGAACGGATACTCCAACCGAAGCTTGGCGGATTGAAAGTATGAGAAACCAAATGAACGGTGGGGATTTCTATGCTAACTTCTTGCCTGCCGGTTCTGCACCTGGTTTAAACCACAACTTTGGTAGCAGATTTAACCAATCAAATGGTTCCGTAACCATGGCGCCATTTGAAGGTAAATATTCATACGAGAATGGTTCATACACGGGTAAATCAATGGCCGGTGTTCACGGTGTTGGTTTGGCTCAATTGACCAATGACTTTAACTGGTGGTCACCACGGCGGATTACATTGGGTGAAACCGATTCAGTTAAGTTTAAGGACAACACCAAATACTCAATTGAAACTCAAACAATCACTAAGACTACTAGTGATAAGGTAGCAGACTTAAATACCCAAGACTTGCAAAACGGTATTAACGATATACTTAATACTGATAATACAGTTGCACAAAATCACCAAACAATTTTAGGTGATAACAGTCTTATTGATTGGACTAACTCCAAATGGGGCGTAGATTGGAGTGTAACTGATTTTAAAGATGGCTTAAACACAGACACTTCCAAATTAAGTGATTCAGAATTAAATGCTTTCAACGTCTTAAAGAAAATCGCTTCAGTAAATCCTGCACAAGACGCAAACGGCAACTTTGTATCTACTCCAGAAGGATTTAACTGGAAAGTAGCAACTATTGTTTATAAAGATAGTGATGCTGCTCATCCATCAACTGACTTTGTCTTTATTCCTATTAAGGTTATGAGCCAAGCTGATTTGTATAATCCTCAAGGTCAAAATCTGACAACGCAGATTAACCAAACTGTTAATGCTGAAGATGGAATCATTAATAAGGATACTTTGCCAACTGATGCTTCATATAGCTGGGTTAAGGATCCTGATGTTTCTAAGCCAGGGGTTGTTCCTTCAGTGGTTAAAGTAACTTACAACGACAAGACAATTGACTATGTTCCAGTTAATGTCAAAGTTACTGATGAAAAGGGTCAGATTCCTGAAACTAAGACTGAAGCTGATTTAAACTCTCCAAAGGGTATCGACCAAGATACTGTTATTGGTAAGGTGCCAGAAGCTTCAAGTTCAATTACTTGGACAAATGGCCAACCTAAAGATACTGATGGTAAATCAATTACCCCAACTTACAACTGGGCAAATGAACCAGATGTTTACACTAAGGGTGCACATCCAGCGGTTGTCGAAGTTTCATATCCAGATGGCTCTAAAGACCTCATTCCAGTAAATGTTAACGTGACTAACTCACCAACTGGACTTCCACAAGTTATCAAACAAGGTACTAAGAGAAGACCAGCTGTAGTTCCTGATGCAAAAACTGTAATTGACTGGACTAATGGTGGTACACAGCCAAAGGGTACACAACCAAGTGGTGCAACTTACACTTGGGTAACTACCCCAGATCTTTCAGTTCCAGGTAAGACGACAGGTATTGTTCAAGTAACTTATCCAAATGGTGAAACTGCTAATGTTGTTGTACCAGTTACTATCACTGACAACGATACAACTTACAATCCATATGCAGAAAACTTGAACTTGCCATATGATCCAACTGGTGCAGGTGTTCCAGATGCCGCTACAGTTGTTAAATTACCAAAAGGTGATACGGCTCCAAAGGGTGTAGAGTACACTTGGGTAACTAGTCCGGATACTACTAAACCAGGCGTTCAAAGTGCCGAAATTATGGCAACTTACAAGTCAAGTGACGGTCACGTTGGACAAAAAGACATTCCAGTAGTTGTAACAGTTGGCTCAATGGCTGATTATTACAAACCAGCTGCTAATGATTTGACTGTTCATAAGGGTGCAGATATGAAGGATCACCCAGCCTCAGGTCAAATTACTGGTATTCCAGAAGATGTTAAGACCACTGACGTTTGGTCACCAGAACCTGTAACTTCAGTTGTTGGTACTCAACCATCAATGATTAAGGTGACTTACGCTGATGGTTCTTCAGATTACGTTCCTTTGAATGTAACTGTTAAGATCAGTAAAGCTGATGAGAATACCCCAGTCGCTAAGGACGTTGTGGTTACAGAAGGCACCACTCCTGAAGCCAAGAGTGCAATCGACAATAGTGCAGACTTAGACAAGGTTACTGATTTATCAGATCCTACTAAGAAGACACAATACAGCTGGGAAACTACTCCAGATAGTGCTCCAGGTAAGCATGATGCAACTGTAATCGTAACTTACCCTGATGGTTCTCAAGACAAGGTTTCTACTCACGTAACTGTAAATGCTAAACCAACAGTTAAGCCAATTACAGTGGAAAAGGGTAAGACGCCAGTAGCTAATAATGGGATTGACAATCTTAACAAAGATGGTGGAACAACCGCGGTTGATGGTTATCCTTCAAGTGCTGAATGGGAAACTACTCCAGATACTACTAAGACTGGTGTTCAATACGTCCAAGCTAAGGTTCACTACCCAGCAGGCGAAGATCAAACTGTAGAAATTCCAGTAGTTGTCACTGATCCATCAAGTCAAACTGCAATTTCAAATGAAAACGGTGTAGTAATCGTAACTAGCAAGCCAATTGTTACGCACAAGACTTCTGATAAGGAAGTAGCTGGTGCTGATAAGGCAATTGATCATGTTGATGTTTACACTTACGATGAAAACCACAAGTTAGTGCTTAATAAGCAAGCTTCGTCTGATTTTAATGCAAGCTGGGCAGAGACAGTAAGTTCAATTGTTGCTGAAAAGGGTTCAACTGCAACTACTGCGGAACAAGTACACAATGTTAACGTTACATTTAAAGAAGGCTCAGAAGCTGCCAAGATCGCTGATGGCAAGGCTGTTTCAGTTCCTGCTAAGGTTACCTTATACGGTGCTTCTGCTAAGAGCGGCGTCACTGCTACTCATGGTAAGGCTGATACATTACCAGCTCCTTCAGCATTAGTTGATACTTCTGTTTTAACCGCGGAACATAATTCTGCAGTAGCTAATGTAACTTGGAAGGGCGATGCTCCATCTACAGATAGTTTGGGTACCGTTAATACTAAGGTTACAGTTAACTTCACTGATGGTTCTAAGTTAGATGTTCCGGTTTCATTTGTTGTAAAGGGTAACAGTGCTGATACTTATGAACCTGTAACTAAGCCTATTACTATTTCAGAAGGTGAAACTCCTGATCCATCAACAGTTGTTACTAACAAGCCAACTGATACTGTTCCAGAAGGCACAACTAAGTTACCAGAAGGCACTACAGTAACTTGGACTGATCCAAAGACTGTTGAAGATGATATTAAGACTCCAGGTAAGCATGATGCAAAAATAACCATTAGTTACCCAGATGGTTCTAAGGAGACCAAGAATACTACTATTCTTGTTAACCAAAAGCCACAGGTAACACCAATTGTTGTTACTGATGGTAAGCTTCCAGAACCTTCAACTGGTATTACGAACTACAACAAGGATGGCGTAGCTGGATATCCAACTAAAGTTGAATGGGCAAATGGAACTCCTGAATTAAAACCTGGCGTAACTAACGTTGATGTTAAGGTAAGTTACCCAAGTGTTGATCCTAAGGTTCCTGGTGAAACTACGACTATTTCTGTTCCATTGGTTGTTGCCGGTGAAGATCAAACCATCATTAAGGGCGATCATGGTTATGTAATTATTACTACTGATCCTGCTGCAGTTAAGGCACACGAAACTAGTGGCAAGACCCAAGTAATCGATGCTAAGGATGCAATCAAGTCAATTGATGCTTACAAGATTGATAAAGATGGCAAGATTGCTACAACGCCAACTACTATTGATAAGGCAAATGTTACTGCAAGTTGGACTACCCCAATCAACACTACTGTAACTACAGCAAGTGCCGATGGTAAGAAGATCAAAGGCGAAAGTGTCAACGTTGATCTTGGTTCTGTTGCTGATGATGTATTAGGCAATGCTGCAAAGACTGTAACGACTAATACTTTCGACATTACCGCTGCTGGTGCACAAGCTAAGGACAACTCAAAGGTTCCGGTAAAAATTAAGCTTGGTTCAGATTTAACTGATGCTCAATTTACTGCTTTAGTTAACAGTAATATCGATGGTAAGCAAATTGCTTCAACTGCATGGCAAACTAAGCCTACTAAGACTGCCGATGGCGTAATCCGTATCACATTCACTGATAAGAATGGTGAAGATGCAACTTACTTGGATGTAACCATTCCTAAGGAAAACATGACGGTAACTGGGGATGACGATGCTTACACACCAACTGGTAAGGAAACAACCATCAGCCAAGGTGATGAAGTTCCAGATCCAAAGAACTCAGTAGATCCAGATTCAATTAAGAATGTTCCTGAAGGTACTGAATACACTTGGACTGAGGGCAAAGATCCAGTCCCATCAACTCCAGGTCAACATGATGTTGAGGTAACTGTTACTTATCCAGATGGTACAACCGACAAGGTTACAACGACAGTAACAGTTAACGCAACGCCTGACGTTAAGCCAATTAGAATTGACGAAAACACCCCTAACCCAGATCCATCAACTGCAATTGCTAATAAGAAGGATGATGTTCCTGGTTACCCAACTACGGTAACGTGGAAAGATGGTACTCCTGACACTAAGACTCCAGGCAAGACTGAAGTTGAAGTAACAGTTCATTACCCATCTGGCGAAGACCAAACGATCAAGGTTCCAGTTGTTATCACTGAAAATCCAGTTATTAAGCCAATCGTGGTAACTCCTGGTGTAACGCCAGATATTACTAAGACTGTAACTAACTTGCATCCAGATGGCACTAACCCAGGTTACCCATCAACAGTAACTTGGGAAAACCCAGATGGTGTACCAACTGAGCCAGGCATCTACAACCCAACTGTTGTCATCACTTATCCTAAGGTTGACGGTGAAGATGAACCTAAGACAGTTGTAACCACTGTTCCAGTAGTCATTCCAGATACAGATCAAACTGTTATCTCAAATGACAAGGGTGTTGTAATCGTAACAACTCAACCAGTAACTAGTCACAAGACTTCAGATAAGAATGCAGCAACTGATGCAAGTGTTGCCCTCAAGAGTGTTGAAACTTACAAGATTGAAAATGGTAAGATTTCTGCAACTCCAAGTTCAGATTCAAAGACTGGCGTAACTGCTTCATGGGATGTAAATACTGTTGACGCAAACAGCACTGCAACTTCAACTGCTAACCATGACGTAACGATCACTTTCGGTGCCGATAGTGACGCAGTTAAGGCTGGTATTGCTGAAAGTGGTAACACTGCTACTAAGTCTGTATCAGTAACGCTTCAAGGTGCAACAGGTAAAACAGATATCCCTGTAAATGTTAAGGATGCTGTTCCAACAACAGGTCTTGACCAATACCTTTCAAATGCTGATGCAGGTTCTATTGCTGGCGCAACTTTAGCTTGGAAGACTAAGCCAGGTGTAGACGGCAAGTTTGATACTAGTCATACTTCTGGTGTTCTTGAATACACATTTACTGATGGTACTCACTTAGACATTCCAGTAAGCTTCAAGACTGGTGAACACATTGCAACTTCAGATAGCAAGACCAATGATGACACTAACTTGTACATCACTCGTACAATCACTTCAACTGGTTTACCAGAAGGCTTAACTGGTGTTAGTGAAACTCAAACTGTTCACTATGTCCGTGACGGTTACAAGAATGTTAACGGCGGCGAACCAGTATGGAATGACTGGAAGTTGGCCGATGATAGTCAAGCATGGAAGGCTGTTCCAGTTTCTAAGGTAACTGACGATAAGACTGGTGCTGAATATACTCCACAAATTAACGGTACGGATGTAACTGAAGTTCCAGCAGATACTACTGTAAATGCAGAAACAAAGAATACTACCGTAACTGTTAACTATGTAGAAACAAAGACACCAATTACAGCTAACGATGATGATCCAGCAACTAAGGCAACTATGGAAGTAACTCGTACTATTAAGTACACTGTTCCAGAAGGTCAAGCTGCAATTGCAGATCAAGTTCAAAGAGTTGAATACACTCGTCTAGATGACAAGGGTAACGTCGGATACGTTGTTAACGGACAAACCCAAATGAACGAGTGGAGACTAGCTGATGGAGAAACCGCAACCTTCCCAGGTATCGACGAAGTAACGCAAATCAAGGGTTACGACTCATACATTAATAACGAGAAGGGTAAGGCGGTAAATGCTGCAGCAGTAACTGTAACAGATGGCGAACCACAAAATGGTGCAGATGTAATTGTAAGTTACCAAAAGCAAGGGGACATTCCAGTTAAAGCAGATGAAACTAATCATCCAGCAGAAATGGAAATCACTCGTACAGTAACGTTTACAGGTGTTCCAGCTGATAAGCAAGATACTTACAAGAACGTGACTCAAACCATCACCTTTACCCGTGCAGATAAAGATGGCAACATCGGACACAAGGATGCAGTAACTGGAGAAATTACTTACAACCCATGGGTAGTGAAGGATAATGGTTCTAACGAATGGGCAGCGGTATCAGCACCAAAGATCACTGAAGAAAGTGGTGCAGAATACACGCCAACTATTACCATTGATGGTAAGACAGCAAGTTCAATTGATAAAGTAACTGTTTCCTCAGGTACTAACGATAAGGAAGATAAGAACACTGGCGCAACTCTAAACAGTACAGTAAATGTAGCTTACACTGAAACTAAGACACCAATTACAGCTAGCGATGATAATCCGGCAACCAAGAATGTAACTCGGACAATTATTGATAATTTGCAATCTGGTAAGAAGACTACAGATCAAACTGTTTCATTTAGCCGTGTAGATGACAAGGGCAATGTTGGTTACATCGTTGATGGTAAGGCCCAAATGAATCCTTGGAAAGTAACTAGTGAAACCAAGAACTGGGCAAACTACCCAGTTAGCCAAAAGGGTTACACTGCTTCAGCTAAGGACGAAAAGAACAATCCTGTTACATTAGGTGAAAGTGGATTATCAGCACAAGATGTAACTGGAGATACTCCTTCAACTACAATTACGATCACTTACACTAAGAATGCTGATATTCCAGTTAATGCTGATGATACTCATAAAGCTGAAATGGAAATCACTCGTACCATCACCTTTGAAGGTGTTCCAAGTGATAAGCAAGATACTTACAAGGACCGAACTCAAACCGTTAAGTTCACTCGTGTAGATAATGACGGCAACATTGGTCACAAGGATCCTGTTACTGATGTGATTACCTACAACCCATGGAGAGTTGCAGAAGGTGATGGCAAGTGGTCAGCTGTAGATGTGCCAACAATTAATGGTAGTGATGGTGCAGTCTACACTCCAGCTATTACTATTGACGACAAGTCAGCAACTTCAATTCCAGAAGTAACTGTTTCCGCAGGTGCTAATGACAAGGATGACAAGAACACTGGCGCAACTCAGCCAAGCACAGTTAAGGTTGTTTACACTGAAACTACCACTCCTCACAAGTATACTGAGGGTGACGGTAAGACCAACGATGATAGTAACTTGTACGTAACTCGTACTATTAAGTACACTGTTCCAGCAGGTCATGATGCAATCGCAGATCAAGTGCAAATTGTTCACTACATCCGTAAAGACAGTAAGGGCAACTCTTACTACACTGACAAAGATGGTAATAAGACACCTGTTGCTTGGACACTTGCTGATGGTCAATCTGCTAAGTGGGATGCCAAGGACGTTGAACAAATTACCAACTACGATTCATTAGTAGATGGTACTAAGGCTACTTCAGTTGCTGAACAAGCGGTAACTTCAGAAACCAAGAATGCTACTATTCAAGTAACTTACCAAGATGCTACTAAGAACTTGACTCCTGGTGATGAAGGCGTAACTAAGGATAAGTATGGTGACTTGTTCAAGGACGTAACTAGAACTGTTAATGTTGATGGCCAAGAAAAAGCCACTCAAACCGTTCACTTCGGCCGGACTGGTGTTTACGATCAAGCTACTGGCAAGTTCGTTGAAGGTAAGTACGGTGAATGGAAAGTCTTGAATGGCAACCAATTAACTGATCAAACTTCTGGTACTTGGGAGGTAGTTGATGTTGCTAAAGCTGGCTACACTCCATCAGCAACTGATGGTAATGGTGCCCAAGTTGCATTAACCGGCAATCAGGTTCCAGCAAACACAGCAGTAACTGGTTCAACTAACAATGTAACGATCAACGTTACTTACGCGGCTAACGAAGGTACTCAAACTATCAATTACGTTGATGGTCAAGGTACCAAAGTCGGCGACCAAACTATATCTGGTAAGACTGATCAAGAAGTTTCAGTAACTCCAAGCCTTCCAGCTGGTTGGGTTCTTGATACTACTGATCCGAACAACAAGGTTCCTTCAAGCGTAACTATCAAGTCAACTGATACGCCGATTACGGTAAAGGTTAAGCATGGTGAAATCACTGTTCAACCAACCGATCCTAAGAACCCTGGCGATCCAATCGATCCTAAGAATCCAGAAGGTCCTAAGTATCAAACTGGTGTTACAGAAAATGATTTGAACAAGACCATTACTAGAACTGTTAAGATTGTAAATCCAGATAAGACAGAAACTGATAAGACTGACTCAATTTCTTACAGTAGAACTGCAACGATTGATACTGTAACTGGTGAAGTTAAGTCGTACGGTGACTGGACTCCAAAGGATAGCAGTAAGAATAGCTTTAGTAAGATCGAAGTTCCAGCTATTGAAGGTTACACTCCAACTGAAACTGAGGTAGCTGCTCAAACACCAAATAATGCTCAAATCACTAATTGGCAAGATCCTAACAAGACCATTACTTACAATGCCAACAACGGTTCAATGACCTTTACTTTTGTTGACGATGACAATAATGGTGCGACAGTTGGTACCCCTAAGGTATTAAAGGGTACAACTGGTGAAACAGTTGCTACTGGTTTGACATTGCCTGAAAACTACAAGTTAGCTGCAGGTAACAGTATTCCTGAACACTACGAGTTTAAGGCGAATAACACGCCAGTAACGATTCACTTAGTTCACGATACTGAAGATGTTTCAAGTACTGATACTCAGGCTACCAAGACTGTTAGTTACAAGGTTACTGAAGTATTTGATGGTAAGACAACTGATCGTGTTAATACTAGTGCAACCTTTACTCGGACAGCTACTAAGGATAAAGCAACTGGTCATGTAACTTATGGTGACTGGACTGGCAAGCAAGTAACTATTCCAGATACTGACATTGCCAAAGCAGGTTACACTGCAAAGGTTAACAATGTTGTTTCAACTACTAATGTAATTACTGGTACTACACTTACTACTGATTCACCAGAAAGCACAGTTTACACAGTAACTTATGAAGCTAATGAACAAACTGTAAATATTAACTTTGTCGATAACAGTGATCCAGCAAATCCAACGACTGTTCATACTCAAACTGTAACTGGTAAGACCGGTACGAACATCACCATGAGTCAAGATGGTAAAGAAGGGACTACTAAGTTAGAAGTTCCAGCTGGATGGACGATCGTACCAAACACTAATATTCCAACGACCATTCCATTTAATGGAGATCCAAAGAATAACCCAGACCAAACTGTTTACATTGAACACAAGAAGGATGTAACTGATGGACATCAATACACTGATAATCCTGACGTATACCGTGAAGTAACTCGTACAATCAACTTCCAAATGCCTGGTAAGGCAGATCAACCTATTACACAAACTGTAAAACTTTACAGAACTAAGACAGTTGATGAAGCATTGAAGGCAGCTGGTAAGAGCGCTGACGAATACACTACTTACAGTGCATGGCAATCAGCAACTACTGATCCATCAACTTCATTTGCTGAATACAATGTTTCAAGAAACCCTGAAGGTAAGGAATATGTATCTGGTTACACTCCAACTTCAAGTGATGTAACTTTGGCTGATAAGAACGGTGATAAGTACGTTCCAACTGCATCAGCATTGGGTGAAGACGGTCAACCAGTTGGAAATAGCACTGTAAATATTACTTACGCGGCTGATACGCATTCAACTACTATTACTTATGTAGATGTTAATGGTAATGAAGTTAAGAATGTTGATGGTTCATCAACGAGTTACACGATCAGTGGTACTACTGGTCAACAGGTTGATACCAATATTGAGAATAATGTTCCAACGAACTGGAAACTTGTTGGTGGACAAACAATCAATCCGCAGATCACCTTTACAGCTAATGGACATGATCCAATTAAAGTTAAGGTTGAACACAAGAAGACTGTCACTGACGGACGTCATGATCAAAATAATACCGATGTATATCGGAAGGTAACTCGGACCATTATCATGAATGTTCCAAATGCTACTGCTCCAGGTAAGGCAACTGAAACATTAGAGTTCTACAGAATTAAGACTCATGATGAAGTAACTGATGCTGATAGATACAGCGAATGGAAGTCAAACATTAAAGACGATAAGACAGCATTTGATGAATTTAATGTTTCAAAGAATACAGATGGCAAGACTATCGCTTCTGGTTACATTCCAAGTTCAGAAAATGTAACTTTGACAGACAAGAATGGAGATAAGTATGTTCCATCTCAGTCTGGTTTGAAGGATGGCAAGCCTGTTGACAATTACACAATTACTGTTAACTACAATGCACAAACTGGATTAACTCAAAAAGTTGAATACGTAAGTGTATTTGAAGGTGACAATAATAAGGTTGTTGGTAGTCAAGATGTAACTGGTGGTAAGACTGGTGATCACATTGTCTTCATCATTGATGGTAATGCTGCTAATGGTCAATTTAAGCTACAACTTCCTGAAGGGTATAAGTTCTATGAAAACAAGTATCCATCTGGCTTTACTTTTGAACCTGGGTCTCAAGCAATCCAAATTAAGGTAACTCACGATATTCAAACTACGGCTGGCAACACTGAAGGTCACCACGATAACGATGTTTACCGTGAAGTAACTCGTACTTGGACAACGACTACTGCTCCAGGCAAACAACCTAACCAGAGCGGAATTCAAAAGCTTGTTTTCTACAGAACTAAGACTGTTGACTTAGCTAAGCAAGTAGCTGGGGATCCGAACGCTGTACAATACAGTGACTGGAAGTCAAATATGGATAACGGTGCAACTGCATTCAGTGAAGTAAACACTAATATTCCAGCTGGTTACACCGTAACAATGACAAATGCCGAACCAGAAGTTAAGGATGGTAAGACTTATATTCCTGAACAATCTGGTTTGAAAGATGGTAAACCAGTAGACAATTACACTGTTGTCTTGACTTACACTGCCAATGATCAATCAACCACTGCTAAGTTTGTCGACGATGATGCAAATGGCAAACAAGTTGGTACAGATATTACCTTGTCTGGTAAGACTGACGAAACAATTGATCCATCTAAGAGCATCACAATTCCAGACAACTATGAATTAGCTAAGGATGAAAAGATTCCAACTTCATACAAGTTTGGCGCTAAGGACAATGCTGCGATTACTATTCACTTAGTTCACAAGCATGGCACTCCTGCTGATGATGAACAAGACAAGGATAATGGTAATAAGACAGTTCACGAAATGACTCATAAGGAAGTTAAGAGAACTATCACTATTACTAATCCAGATGGTTCAACTAAGGATGCAAGTCAAACAGTAACCTTGACCAGAACTGCTAATAAAGACTTAGTAACTGGCAAGATTACTTACGGAGACTGGACTACTTCTTCATTTGCTAAAGTAGATGTTCCACAAAAAGATGGCTACACTAGTCAAGTTGATGGAAATAATGCTACAGAAGTTCCAGCAGTAGCAACTGTTGATTCAAACTATACTGATCCAAAGGTTAAAGTTACTTATGTGGCTAATGAATCACAGCAATCATTCCACTTCATTACTGAAGATGGTAAGGACGCTGTTGATAAGAATGGTAACAAGATTCCTGATGCTGTTATAACTGGTAAGACTGGTGATCAAAAGCACGGTTCAGACGTTACTATTCCAGCAGGTTGGGAATTAGTAGATCCAATCCAGGACTTCACAATTCCTGCAACAGATACTGCAATCAACGTTAAGATCAAGCATGGTCACATTACTGTAAATCCAGATCAGCCAAAGAATCCTACTGATCCAATCGATCCTAAGAATCCAGATGGTCCTAAGTATCCAAGTGGCGTTAGTGAATCTGATTTGAATAAGTCAATTACGCAAGTAGTTAACGAAACTCTTCTAGGTCAAGCTAAGCAGCAATTGAACTCACAAACTTTGAACTTCCAAAGAACAGCTGACATTGACGAAGTTACTGGACAAGTAACTTATGGCAATTGGACTGCTAAGAAGGGCTCAAAGAGTAGCTTCGATGCTGTAAACGCAACTGGTAAGGATGGTTACATTGCTCAAGTTGACGGTAAGGATGGTTCAACTGTTTCAGCTCCAACCTTGAGCAACGATGCAATTACCAAGTGGGATGACGCTAAGAATATCCACGAAATTACTTACCGCGCCCAAAGTGGTTTGAGCCAAAAGATTGAATACGTAAGTTCATTCCCAGGCGATAACAATAAAGTCGTTGGTACGCAAACTGTTGACGGTGGTCAAACTGGTCAAACTAAGCAATTGATTGCTGCTGGTACTGCAGAAGATGGTCAAGTTCTCTTGAACATCCCTGAAGGTTACCAACTTGATGGCGACTACACTAAGAGCTTCACATTTGCTCCTAATGCACAGCCAATTCAAATTAAAGTAACTCATGCAACTAAGTCTGTTGACAAGGACCATGTTCCAGATGGTTACACTAAGGCTGACTTCACTCAGGACATCACTCGGACAATCAAAGTTACTAAGCCTGGTCAGACGACTCCAGAAGATCATAGTCAAACAACTACCATCACCAGAACTGGTACTTATGATGAAATAACCAAGAAGATAGTGTTCGGTGACTGGACTAAGGGTAGCTTCGACGAATATGTCGCACCAACTGTTGATGGATACACTCCAAGTCAAGCAAGTGTTGCAGCTGAGAGCAATGTCACTGACAAGTACGTAGATACACCAGTAAACATTACTTACACTGCCAATGCTCAATCAATCAACATTATTTACCAAGACAAAGATGGGAATGAAGTTGGTAAACAAAAGGTAGACGGTACGACTGACCAAACAGTTAACGTAACTGCTCAAATTCCAACAGGTTGGACTTTAAGTCAAGGCCAATCTGTACCAGAAACTGTAACTTTCAAGGCTAAGGATAACCAAGACATCACGGTCAAGGTTGAACACCACAAGACTACTGTTCAACCAACTGATCCTAAGAAGCCAGGAGACAAGACGTCAACTGGTAAGGAAATCCAAGGTGCTCACGAAAATGATCTTAATAAGACCATTACTAGAACGATCACTGTAACTGATCCTAAGACTGGCGAACACAAGACCACTCAAACACTTAGCTTCCAAAGAACAGCAAGTGTTGATGATGTTGATGGTTCAGTAACTTATGGTGAGTGGACTCCTAAGACTGTTGGCAAAGACGGTTTTGCAGAATTTACTGTGCCAACGGTTGATGGCTATACTGCTAGTCAAACTAAGGTTGATGCTAAGACACCAACTAATGATGAGATTAGTAACTGGACTGATCCAGATACTAAGATCACCTACACCGCTGACGATTCTCACCAAACATTCCATTATGTTGATAAGGACGGCAACGATGCCGGTGTTCCAGATGTTCAAGTAACTGGTAAGACCGATGAACAAAAGCATGGTTCAGATGTTCCGGTTCCAGATGGTTGGGAATTAGTTGACACGCCAAGTGACTTCACGATCCCAGCACCTGATAAGGACACTGCCATCAATGTTGCCATCAAGCATGGTGAAATTACGGTAAATCCTAATGATCCAAAGAAGCCAGGAGATAAGATTCCAGGCACAAATGATCAACATTACCCAGCTGGTATTGACCATGATGACTTAAACAAGACAATCAATAGAACGATTACGATTGTTAAGCCAGATGGTACTAAGTCTATAATTACCCAAGAATTGAGTTACCAGAGAAACGCTACTGTCGATAAAGTTACTCATGAGGTAACTTACGGTAGCTGGACACCAACTGATTCAGCTCTAACTAAGTTTGAAGAAGTTGTTGCACCAGAAATCAAGGGTTACACGGCCGATAAGACTGCTCCAGAAGTAACACCAACTAATGCTCAAATTAGTAACTGGGTAAAGGCAGATCATGATGTAACTATTAACTACACTGCTGGTGATCAATCAGTTGAATTTAAGTTCGTTGATGATGATAAGAATGGTGAGTTAGTTGAAACTATCACTCTTGCAGGTAACACTGGTGAAAAGAAGGCTACTAACTTGTCAGTACCTAATGGTTATGAATTAGCGAAGGATGAAACTCTTCCTGCTAACTACACCTTTACTGACGATAACCAAGCAGTAACAATTCACTTAGTTCACGCTACTCAACCGGCCGACAAGGACCACGTTCCTGCGGGTCATGATAAGAGTGAATTCACTAAGAACATCACGCGGACAATCACCATAACTACACCAGACGGTACTAAGATCAACAAGAGTCAAACGATCACTCTTGAAAGAACTGGTACTTACGACGAAGCTACTGGTGATATCAACTGGAACCCATGGTCAACTGGTAAGTTTGACAAGGTAACAGATATTCCAACTGTTGATGGTTACACGCCAAGTCAAACTGAAGTTCCAGCAGTTGAAAATGTCACTGACAAGTACGTTGATACGCCGGTTAACATCACCTACACGGCTGACGATTCTCACCAAACATTCCATTATGTTGATAAGGACGGCAACGATGCCGGTGTTCCAGATGCGCAAGTAACTGGTAAGACCGATGAGCAGAAGCATGGTTCAGATGTTCCGGTTCCCGATGGTTGGGAATTAGTTGACACGCCAAGTGACTTCACGATCCCAGCACCTGACAAGGACACTGCCATCAACGTTGCCATCAAGCATGGTGAAACCACGGTAAATCCTGACGATCCGAAGAAGCCAGGTGACAAGATTCCAGGCACGAAGGATCAACATTACCCAGCAGGTGTTGATTACGATGACTTGAACAAGACGATCAGCAGAACGGTGACGATTGTTAACCCAGATGGCACGAAGAACACGATTACGCAACAGCTTAGCTACAAGCGGAATGCGGCAATCGATAATGTAACCCGTGAAGTAACTTATGGTAACTGGACACCAGCTGACCCAGCGCAAGCTAAGTTTGCTGCAGTTGCTGCACCAGAAATCAAGGGTTACACGGCTGATAAGACTGCGCCGGAAGTTACACCAACAAATGCTGAAATCACTGACTGGACTAACCATGACGTGACAATCAACTACAACGCCGGTGATCAATCCGTTGCCTTCAAGTTCGTTGATGATACAGCGAACGGCAAGTTGGTTGAAACCATCATCCTTGCTGGTAACACTGGTGACACAAAGGCTACTGGTCTAGCAGTACCTAGTGGTTACGAATTAGCTGCGGATCAAACGCTCCCAACTAATTACACCTTCACTGCTGACAACCAGCCGGTAACGATCCACGTTGTTCACACTACTACGGCAGCTGATAAGGACCACGTTCCGGCAGGTTACAAGACTAGTGACTTTGCTAAAGAGCTTACCCGGACAATCACGGTCACGAAGCCAGATGGTAGCAAGGTTGACATGAGTCAAACGATTACGATCACGAGAACTGGGGCCTACGACGAAGTAACTAAGAAGGTAACATTCAACCCATGGACGACTGGTAGCTTTGATAAGGTTACTGTACCAACGATTGCTGGTTACACGCCAAGTCACACCGAAGTGCCAGCGGTTGACAATGTCACTGATGGCTACAAGGATCCACAAGTTGAGATTTCTTACACGAAGAACCCAACACAAGCGGATCAAGTCACACCGAAGGTTCAAGACATCACCGTCAATGAGGGTGAAACTCCAGATCCAAAGGACGGGATTGAGAACTCAGCTGACTTAGACAAGCTTACTGATCCACAGAACCCAGATGCGAAGACAACTTACACTTGGCAAGACGGTAAGACACCAGATACCACGAAGCCAGGTGACACAACGGCTGTGATCGAAGTCACTTACCCAGATGGTTCTAAGGATGAAGTTCCAGTAACGATCCACGTTAAGGACAACACGCCTGCACCATCTGACGCTGACAAGTACAGCCCATCTTACCCAGCAGTTGTGACAATGCCAGGTAAGACAACGACGACTGATGTTCAATACCCAGATGGTCAACACCCAACTGGTAAGGTAACTTACACGACGGACCCAGAAACACCAGACTGGATTAATGTTGATCCATCAACTGGTACCATTACGGTAACCGTTCCTGAAGGTCAATCAACTGACGTAATCACTGTTCCAGTAACAGTCACTTACCCAGACAATACTGCAGAACATCCATCGGTTGACCACCCAACAGTTACAATTGTGGTTGTTTCTGTAAAGCCTTCAGTAACTGATCCTAAGACACCAACTGATGTCATTGACGATCCAACTAAGTTGCCAGAAGGTACAAATGTTGAATGGACGAAGGGCCAAACGCCAGATCCAACGAAGAAGGGTGACGGTCAAAAGACAAGTGTAACCGTAACAATTCCGGGCCACGATCCAATTGAGATCCCAACGGACGTTACCTATACGAAGAACCCAACGCAAGCGGATCAAAATACGCCGAAGGTTCAAGAGATCATTGTCAACGAAGGCGAAACCCCAGATCCAAAGGACGGGATTGCCAATGCGGGTGACTTGGACAAGCTTACTGATCCACAGAACCCAGGTGCGAAGACGACCTACACTTGGAAGGACGGTAAGACCCCTGATACCACGAAGCCAGGTGACACAACTGCTGTGATTGAAGTCACTTACCCAGATGGTTCTAAGGATGAAATTCCAGTAACAATCCACGTTAAGGACAACACACCTGCACTATCTGACGCTGATAAGAACAACCCAGTCGGTCAAGTAATCACTGTTGAACCAGGTAATCTGCCAGACCCAGCAGATGGGATTAAGAATAAGGATGATCTGCCAGCCGGAACTCATTGCGATTGGGAGACCACTCCAGATACCACGACGCCGGGCGACAAGACGGTAACGATTGTGGTAACTTACCCAGATGGTTCACAGGATAAGGTTTCAACGACGGTTCACGTCAATGAACCAGCAAGTCCGGTTGATAAGGTTGCTCCACAAGTTAAACCAGTAACGACCCCACACGGTCAGGTTCCAACCCCAGCGGACTTGATTACCAACAAGGCTGACTTGCCAGCTGGCACTAGCTACGAATGGCATGACTTAGCCAAGGTCGTTCAGGACGTGAAGGTTTATGGTGATCACGAGGAAGTTGTCGATGTGAAATACCCAGATGGATCAGTTACCCAGGTAACGGTAACGATCACTGTGCCAACTCCAGCAGCGGATCAAGACACGACTAGTGAAGATTCACTGCCTGATACAACAGATAATACTGAGGTAGCAGTTGACACTACTAATACTGGCGAACAAACATCAGATAACGGTCAAGCTAACGCTACTGTTACGACAACTGACACAACCGTTAAGGGTGATAGTGACGGTAAGGACCACGCTGCGGCGAAGAAGTTACCACAAACTGGTAACGATGCTTCTAAGACATCCGCAATGCTCGGCTTAGGAATGGCGACATTAACGAGCCTCTTTGGCCTTGCAAAGCGCAAAAAGAAGCAAGATGATTAGTTCATACCGTGACGATTAGTCTTTCGGGACAAAAAAGGCGTCCCACTCATTCAAGGATGAGTGGTGACGCCTTTTTCTGTGAGCAACACATCGTTAGTGTCTAATTTCTTCTATGAATTAGACGATTTACTGCAAGTATGTTAATATATATGATGCTGTGAATTTTACTTGATTTTGAAAACAACTTTTCTTGCCGATGGATTTAAGGATGAATGAGCAGTAGGAAAGAGTACACAGTTGAGATACACCCCCTGTAGCTCAGCAAGTTTATTCTCAATAATAGCAATATCGTTATTAAAAGAGCGTCCAGATATTCCTTGTGGGTACCTGGACGCTCTTTTTGAATTATTTACGATACGGGAAGTGGGCCATTTCGGGAAGCTTATCCCACCGCACCGGGTAACCTGCACCGTGAGCACAGAAAACAGAATCGGGGGTATTTTCTAGGTCACTGACGGGGTCGTAGTTAGCCGCCGCAATGACTTCTGCGCTGTTATGGCAGGGCTGGTAGCCGTTGACAACGAGATCAATTTGTCCCTGACCATGGGTGTAGGCGCGGACATCTTTTGCGTAATCCCGCATTGTGGCGACCGGGGCTTGACCGGTGATCGTGGTCAGCCCGCTGCCATCGTCGTCACCGAGGGAGAATGACCCGTGTCGTTGCTGGATGTCGTTAATCGCCCGGCCAACCTGGTCACTGGGGATGGTTAAGCGGAACTGGTACCACGGCTCTAACAGCTCACAGGCATTTTGCCCTGCGAGGGTCATCAAGCCCTGGCGGACGGCCCGCCATGCTGCTTGGCGGAAGTCCCCACCAACGGAGTGTACGATGCTGCCTTTTCCCCCAATCAAGGTAATCTTGACATCGGTCAGCGGGGCACCGGTGAGGACGCCGCGGTGTTCTTTTTGCTTTAGGGCGGTCAGAATCTGGTGTTGCCAGTTGCGGTCGAGAACGTCAACGCTACAGTCACTTGCGTACTGGATGCCCGTGCCCGGCTTTCCTGGCTCAATTAAGAGGTGGGCTTCAGCGTAGTGACGAAGAGGCTCAAAGTGGCCGACACCTTCGATCGGGGCCGTGACTGTTTCCTTGTACAGGATTTGTCCCTGGTCAAAACTGACGTCAAGCTGGTAACGCTCCTTGAGGAGTTGCTGGATGATTTCAAGCTGGACTTCCCCCATGATCTGGACATGGATTTCTTGCAAGTGCGGTGACCACGTTACGTGGAGTTGGGGGTCTTCATCACCCAGCTCCTGCAAAGCCGTCAAACAGGCATGGATATTTGCTTGGTCGACCTGGACGGCATAGTTAAGGACGGGCTGGATCAATGGGGCGGGGAGGTCTGTTGTCGCCCCGAGTCCTTGCCCAGGTTTCGTGCTCGTCAAGCCGGTTACGGCCGCCACCCCGCCAGTAGGGATTGCCTGCTCGATAGTGAATTTTGCCCCGTTATAAAGGCGGATTTGGTTGACCTTTTCGGCATCCGTGAGCTTCATTTTAGCAGGCAGGGTACCTCCCGTGACGCGGATCCAGCTGAGCCGTTCACCTTTTTCATCATGGGAGATTTTGAAGACCCGGCCGGCAAAATCATTTTCAAACGTCGGTGCCATGGTCCACTTTTCGAGCCCGGTAAGCAAGTCATCGATGCCTGCAAGCTTTAGGGCGGCCCCTTCATAACACGGGAAGACCTTCCGCTGCTTAATCAGTTGCTGGATGGTGTCTTCACTGAGGTCGCCGGTGGCTAAGTAGCTTTCCAGCGCGTCATCGTCTTGCATGGCAATCGCTTCTTTTGTCGCTGCGGAAAGCTCACCGGCAAAGGTGAGACAGCCGGCAGAAAACTGCTGCTGGAGCTCAGTGACCACCTGCGCAGGGGCGGCGCCAACCACGTCTGTTTTATTAATAAAGATAAACGTCGGTACCTGGTAACGGGTGAGCAGGCGCCAGAGGGTCCGGGTATAGCCTTGAATACCATCCGTGGCGGAAACGACGAGGATGGCGTAGTCCAAGACAGGCAGGACTTGCTCAGTCTGGCTAGCAAAGTCGACGTGTCCGGGGGTATCGAGCAGGGTTAGTGAGAGGTCGTTGAATTGTAGCTCTGCTTGGTGTGAAAAGATGGTGATTCCCCGTTGCTTTTCGAGGGCGTCCGGATCGAGGAAGGCGTCCCCGTTGTCAACCCGCCCCAGTTTGCGGACGGTTCCCGTATTATACATTAATGCTTCGGTAAGGGTCGTCTTTCCCGCATCAACGTGGGCAACGATTCCAGCAACAATCTTTTTCACAAAAATTCCTCCTATTTATCTTCCTTGTTGGGCCGGACGACCATCACGTCACAAGGGGCCATCCGGCTGACATAATGAGTGACTGAACCGAGGACAACTCGTTCGATTCCGGAAACCCCGGTTGCCCCCATCACGATTAGGTCGGTCTGATGGTCATCCGGAAATTCCCGGGCAATGACCCGCTTGGGGTTGCCAAAACGGATATGGATACTAACATTCTTAACTCCGGCTTCTTCAGCTTTCTTTTGCAGATCTTCAAGCCGCTCCTTGGTGGTCTTAACGATGCTGTAGGTCTGTTCACTGTTCATGCTGGCATTGCTGTAACCATCAGTCAGCTGGGTGATCTGAACGATCCGCAAGATGTTTAAGTCTGCGTTATTGCGTAAGGCGGCCTTGATCGCGCTGTCGAGGACCTTGCTGGTAATCTTTGAACCGTCCACGGCTGCTAAAATGTGTTGGTATGGGTTGCTGTTTGTCATAATGTGACACCTCCGAATAGTAGTTACTTATATTATAAATTGTTTTACTAGTAAAAATCTCGTAAAAAGCAGGGAAATTATAACTATCTATTAATTGCTTGCAAACGCTTACCAAAGGGCTTAAACTACATGTGGATACTTAAATGACAGAATTTAAGTTTTAGTCTATTATTGTTTATGATTTCACAAGAGAAGGGATATACCTATGCGTTATGTATCAATGACTTCCCACAATATTGGGATGAACCTCGCAACCGAACAGTACCTGATGAACAACAAGGATTTTGGGGATGAGCCATTGGTTTTATTCTATTACGAAGAACCATGTATCATCGTCGGGCGGAACCAGAATACCCTGGAAGAGATTAACCACGACTATGTAAAAGAGCATAACATCCGGGTCACCCGGCGGCTATCCGGTGGTGGCGCTGTCTACCAAGACCTTGGTAACCTTTGCTTTAGCTTTGTAGTGCCAAGTGATAGTGAAGAATTTGGTGACTTCAAGTCCTTTACGAAGCCGATTGTCGACGTTCTCCACCAAATGGGCGCAACGACTGCCGAAGTTAGTGGCCGGAATGATATCCTTGTCGATGGGAAGAAATTCTCAGGCAACGCTATGTATTCACGTAACGGTAAGACCTTCTCTCACGGGACCTTGATGCTCAACGTCGACTTGAGCGTAGTTGCGGATGCGCTTCACGTTGCCAAGGATAAGATTGCTTCAAAGGGGATTAAGTCGGTTCGCTCGCGGGTTACCAACCTTCGGCCATACCTGGATGAAAAGTATCAAGACATCGACGTGCCAACGTTCCGTGACGAATTAATTAAGGGCTTGTACCACGTTGATAGTTTAGCTGAGGTTAAGGATAAACAATACGTGGTTACCCCAGCAGATCAAAAGGAAATTGATAAGATCTACGAACAGTACTACAACAACTGGGATTGGGTCTACGGCAAGTCACCGGAGTTTACGATTAAGCGGCGGAAGCACTTTGATATGGGGACAATCGATGCCCGCTTTGACGTAAAGGACGGGATTATCAAGAATGTTAAGTTCTACGGTGACTTCTTCGGTCCGCAAGACATCAGCGCGTTAGCAAAACGCCTTGAAGGGGTTAAGTACGACCACGATGCAATTGCAAAGGTCCTCGAGGAAGTTGGTACCCAGCAATACATTACCGGGATTCCAACGGCAGAAGTGGCGGACCTGTTAGCCTAATTGAGCTTTAAAGGATGATTTAGTAAAATAAAGAGGCTAGAGACCTAGCCTCTTTATTGTTTTAAAGGTAAAGTAGGTAGTGAAAAACCTAATTAAATAAGAAAGTTGGCAAATTGAATGAAAAATTATCAAAAGGTAATTATTGTTACTTCAGTGGCAGCAGTGGTTGCCTTGATTTTGGACGCCGTTATGTTTGTACAACACGGCCAAAGCCTTGCTAGTGGTGCGGTATGGCCACGGTTAGGATTATTTATCGTCCTGGCCGTGATCGTTAACGGCTTGGCAATGCTCAAGATGCGTTTTTGTGCATACGCCACGATTTTAGTAAACCTGTATTTTGCGATTGCCAGTTTTGCGGCCTTCCAAATGGTTAGCCCGCGGCAAAGCGCGTACGGATTATTTATTCAAGCATTTAGTATCGTAGGAATTTTACTTGGTGCGGCTGGCGTTTACTACGGGGTTAAGCAACGCGGGGAGTACACCAAGAAAAAGATTGCAGAGTATGAGGAGCGGATGAAAAAATGAAGATGTCAGTAGCGGATTACCTGGCCCAATTAACTGGTGATCAAGTAGTGACAGAGCGTGTTGATAAGACGGCGGCCCAGGCGCAGCAAAAGACGGTCCTGACTGCGGCAATTAAGTTTATGATCGACCAGCTTGACACCGGTCACCTTGGTCAATATGAGATGACTGTTAAGATGAAAAAAGGGGACCCGGTGAGTGTTCGTTTAGAGACCAACTTGATCAATATCCCGATGGCGGAGGCCGAGCGGCTTGACGGCAAGCTGCTGGACAAGGAACTGGAATACCCGGTTAACTTATACATGGTTATGGAAAGCGAGGACGTCAATAAGACCGGCCTGCGGATTGACGAACTAGCCAACGAGACTGACCAAAACGGCAGTGTCACTAGTTTAGTTGAACGTGCCCAGGCATGGGTAGCTGAGCACCTGGCGGACGTTGTTGAGGCTCGTGCTTAGGGTTTGAATTAACTAGCAGAATGTGGTAGATTAAATATTGCGATGAGTCGAGAGGTCTGGTAGCAACCCTTAATTGCTGCCATTAGACATTTCGAAAGTGGGGCACGTTAACTCACCGGATCGTGAGGTGCCCGGTCAATTTGCGAAGTGGACATCGCGTTTTGACCTGCGATAATATCAATACACGAAAAAACAGCAATCAAGAATTTTTCTTGGTTGCTGTTTTTTTATCTCCGCATACCAGTGTAACGCCGGCTGAGAACAAGGATTAAGATTGTTGCTAAGGCTCCGTAAACGGCGCCGACATAACCAAGGTTACGCATTGGCGTTAGGGTCACAGCCTGTGAGGCGGTGAAGGAGCCGAGAGAGATTCCAATATTGGCAAAGATCGAATTAAGTGAGGAAGCAAGGTCGAGGGATTGTGGGTATTCCTTTTCTGCGATATCTAAGAACATCAACTGGGTCGAAGCCCCGTAGCAGGAGAAGGCGATACACAAGATCGCCACGACTAAGATTGCTGCCCACTTAAACGAAAGGATTGGGCCAAAGACGATGAACAGCGCCGTCATGATAATGTAGATAATCCCGAGCCGGTGCACCCCACCGTTATCAGCGAGGTAGCCACCGAACTTGTTGCCAAAGATGAAGAAAATCCCCATCCCGAATAGCAACCAGTTTAACCAGGTATTATCAAAGCCCATCTCGTTAGTGATCAGCGGCCGAATATAGGTGTAGACAGTGTAGTCAGCAGCACAGATTGCAACGATAAAGCTAACACCGAGAAGGATCCGTGAATCCTTGAAGAGGACAAACTGCTTATTCAGGGTACTCTTGAACTGGGGTGTGTCGCGGGGGACCAGCCATATCAGCGAGGCAAAGACGACGACGGTAATTACGGAGATCATCCAAAAACTATCGTGCCAGGAAAAGGTTGTGCTGATGACGGTCCCGATTGGAATTCCGATAACAGATGCGATACTAAAGCCAGCAAACACCCACGAGACGAGGCTTGCCCGCTTATCGTGCGGGGCAACAAAACTGGCCATGACAAGCACCATTGAGATGATTGCGCCGGCAACCGTGGCGGTCAACACCCGTGATAATAGCAGTGAAGTATAATTCGTCGCCAGGGCTGTCCAGGTGTTACCAATAAAGAAGACAACCATCATTACCAACAGTACGTGGTGCCGTTTCCAGCGGCTAGCCATTGAAGTAATAATTGGTGTAAAAATTGCGTAGACAAGGGCAAAGACAGTGACGAGCAATCCCAGTGGCCCCAATGATTCGTGGTATTCCTTAGCGATATCGGGCAGGACACCAACGATCATGTACTCGTTACAGCCAAGCATGAATGCGACGAAGACAAACAGGATGGCTTGTAGGCGATATTTCATAAAGATGAACCTCCTTACGTGTAAAAAGTTATATAATGATTAAACTCGTCATATTTTAGCTGATTTGCGCCGTGATTACTAGGGAAGAACCGCAAGAAAGTGACCTTTTTTGCGAAATAAAAGACTGAGTTAATTCTCAGCCATTCTTACTCTGCTAAATATATTTGTTCATCAATTAAATCAAATGAATGGAGGTTAGCATTAACCTGCTTTAAACGGTCGTCCTGGCGAAGGTGAGCTTCTTGCCAAAAGCGTTTAGAGTCCGTTGCCCCATCTTTTTCCCCAATTACCAATAGGTGGACATCAGGGTAGTCACGCCGCAATAGCTGCAATACTTCCCAGTCAGTTTCCTGCTTATCAGGCGCCCAGGACATGATTACGTATTTAACCTGGTGACCATACTTCTTGATTGCCGCAATCGCGTCGAGCTTTTCAATCTGGGTTACCGGGTGTTTACCAGTTTCGTTTTCCGTCACCCAGGCTTGGCTATCAGTTGTGTAGATCTCCTGGTGGGCGTTATTGTTACGCAAGCCCTTGGAAATATAGCCATTCCCAGCCATAATCTCCAGGGTAGGGGCACCTGCTAAGTAGTCAGACAGGGCCTTCGCGAAGGGGGCGTTGACGTACGACCACATTCCATACGTGTCTTCGAGGTAGTCGCGGAAATTGCGGAGCGCTTTATCCAATTTTGGCAACGCTTCGTTGTATTGATCCCATTGTTTATCGCCGCGGGGATCACCCTGAGGATACTTTGCGTTAACTTGCTGGAAGATTGTATCTTGAATATTGTCTGGTAAGAGTAATTCGGGGAGCGGCTGGGGAAGGAGCCCGTTTTTTAATAGGCGGTCACTTTCCAGCGCATTATTAATCAAGTACTTGATCGGGGGAAAGTCATCAAACAGGTCCCGGTAGTGGGTTAATTCCTGGATATATGAAGATTGGTGGACAGCTTGCTGGGCTTTTTTAACCCGTTTTTTAAGTTGTTTTAGCTTTTTTGGATTCATCAAAAACTCCTTACTTAAGCTTCAAATCTAGTTGTTCCTGCTTACCGTAGAAGGTATCGGTATCGTGACGGTTGTTGCGTCCCTTGAGATAGCCATCGATTAGTTGGAAAATTTCATAACGGTCGTCGCTGGATAGGACCGTCTGGTTAAACGAAAGGTTCTTACTAGAAAAGAATAGCTTGGCGAGGTCAAAATCATCACGGTCGGTTTTTCCTGTCAGGTAGTCAAGACTGACATCAAAAAATTCCGCTAATTTCCGGGCTTCAACGTATGATGGCGTCCGGATGCCGCGTTCCCAGTTACCTATTTGGGAAGCAGTATTGGGTTTTTCGTTGGGGCCGAGATTGTTGTTGAGGTGTGTGGCGAGCTCTTTGAGGGTAATTTTTTGCCCCTTGCGTAAGGCTCGCAGACGTTCTGGAAACATTAGCTCACTTCCTTAATCGTATCAATTCTATTTTAACATTTACGTGCTTGTTTGGAATAAAAAGAATATGCAAAGCAACAGAAAGTGTGCTACACTATCCGCATTGACAAAAAACATAACATGGGGTTAATTATTTTGGAAACAAACGAAAAAACTAAACGTTGGCACCCTTGGCGGTGGCTGATCGGCATTATTATCTTAATCGCAATTGTAATCTTTGGGGCAAGTTGCTACTTCTTTAACGTTGCAATGGTGCCGGGGCACAAGTCCTTTGTTAATAACTCAACCAGGATTAGCAAGAGTGATCCGCTGTATTCACAGAAAATGTGGTTTAAACATGTGAAAAAGCAGCGGTGGACGATGAAGTCAGCGAGCGGCGACTACCGGCTGGTTGCTGACTATATCCCTGCAGCCAAGCCGACAACCAAGAATGTCGTGATCGCTCATGGTTTTATGGGCAGTAAGGAAAAGATGGGCGAGTATGCGGCATTGTACCACCAGATGGGCTATAATGTGTTGATGCCGGATGCGCGGGCACATGGTGAAAGCCAGGGTAAATACATTGGTTATGGCTGGCCGGAACGATATGATATTCGAAAGTGGATCAATAAGCTGATTCAAAAGAATGGGCAAGACAGCCAAATCGTTCTCTACGGTGTCAGCATGGGTGGCGCAACCACGATGATGACTAGTGGAATTAAGTTGCCCCACCAGGTGAAGGCCTTTGTTGAAGACTGTGGGTACACGAGCCTTGACGATGAACTGAACTATGAGGCAGGCAACTTGTACGGCATTCCGAAGTTTCTGCGAGTACCGCTAATCAGCACGATGAGCTTGATCAACCGGACGCAGAACGGCTTCTTTACCGGGGAGGCCAGTTCATTAGCGATGTTGCACAACAACCACCGGCCGATGCTCTTTATCCATGGCGCTAAGGATGACTTTGTGCCGACCAAGATGGTTTACCGAAACTACAAGGCCAGCCAGGGACCAAAGCAACTCTGGGTTGTTCCCGGGGCGGCGCATGCTAAGTCCTACGCCACGCACCCAGTACAATATCAACGTCATCTTGAACAATTTTTGAACAAGTATATTAAGTAGGAGGAGAGCTATGTTAGCAACCACTATCGTTATCTTAGTCGCAATCGAACACCTCGGAATCATGGCCCTGGAAATTTGGGGAACGCCAGTCCAACAGGCGAAGGCCTTTGACTTACCGCTAGCATTCACGAAACAGCGGGAAGCACGGGTATCATTTGCCAACCAGGGAATTTACAATGGAATGTTGGGCGCCGCAATGATTGCTTCTTACTGGTTATTCAGTGGAGCCACCCTCGTTCTTGTCTGGCAATTATTGTTAGTTTTTGTTATGGTCGTAGCGCTATTCGGAGCGTTCACGGCCACCAAGAAGATTATCTTCTTGCAATTCGCGCCGGCACTGCTTGCCTTTGTTTTAACGTTGATTTAGATGAAAACTGGGGCTGGGAAGAAACTATGTTTCTTCCCAGCCCCAGTTTTATCTCCGAATATTACATAGTAATCGCGGGAAACCAATAGGCTAGCTCCGCGTCGAAAGCGAGCCCCTCAAGGGTAACTACGGACAAACGTCGGCCCGTACCGTGCCAACGTCCGTCCTAAGTTACCCCACCGGGGCTCCGAGAAGCTTTTTTCCCAGCTTGTTTTAGTCAAGCGACTGGGTGTAGACAAGTTCGTCTGTCGAAATTTGCTCATTTAATGCATTTGCTAATTCCTGGGAGATTGACTCTGCCGCTAATTGTTCTTGCACGTAGCTGTGTTCAAGCTGGAAGGCTTCGATAAAGATCGACGTTACTTGGTCGTTTTCAACCCCGAAGTCGTGACTGAAGAACCGCTTCCGCTGGAAGTATGTTCGCCGGACCATCGTTACTTCGCTGGCATTCTCGGGAGTTTCAATGGAATGTAAGAAATCATCAATGTCCCGGTTGATAATGGCCAAAATTGCTGTTCCCCGTGTGCGCTGTTCACTGGTAAGGAAGCTATTGGGGTGCTTGACAGCTAGTTCTGGATGCTTCTTGATATTTTTCCGCTGGATAAAGTGCCACTTGACTCGGTGCCACAGGATGATCCAGAAATCAAGGAAGCGGTGTTTGCTTATCCGAAAAATTGACCGGTTGGCGAAGTTGATGAGGAAGGTGTTTTCACTTTCCGAAACCTTTCCTTCTTCGTAGAGGCGGTCAAGGGTTGCCAGTTCCACCTGCTGAGCTTTCGCCAGCAGCTGTTCGTAGACTTTATGGTCAAATTCATGGTATTGCGTCAACTGGCTGCTGAGTTGATCCATTACAATTGCCTTGGCAGGAGAGTATTTCTCGGAGGTCCGCAGCTCATTGACGGCATACTGCACCGTCTTAATGAATTGCTGTTGGAATTCCTCTTTGGAGTAGCTCTTCGACTTTGGCGGCAGAATCATTGGGTAACCCACCGCACCGACCGCGATACTGATGAGGATCACAATGGCGGCGATTAAAATCATTGAATTACGGAAGGCAAATTCGTGGTCATTAATCATGACCGGTAAGGAAAAAGCCAGGGCTAATGTGATTGTCCCGTGGACCCCACCGAGGGCAACAAGTAAACTATCACGGTTGAGGTTGGTCGAATGGATGTTGATGAGCTTCAACCGTACCCAGATGAAGCGAAGGGTCGTGGCAATCAGGTAGATTACAAATCCTAATGCTGCTATCTTCCCGAGGTTTTCTAAGGAAGTCCGCCCGAGCACCTGGGGCAGCATGACTCCTAAGAGGACGAAGACCAGCCCATTGAGGGCATCGCTGATGATCGCCCAGATGGTAGTCGTTGACATTTGTACCTTCGTGGAGGTTAACCGCAGGCGGTCATAAAGGATACTGTGGACAACGCCGGCAGCAACGACGGCCAGGATTCCAGAAAGGTGGAGTTCTTCGGCCAGCCAATAAATGACGATGGGGGTCATGACGTTGATGGGGATGACAATTGACCCGATATCAACGTGTGTCCGCATCAGGCTCATCCGCAAGCTGATCAAGAGGCTACCGAGAATGGCCCCGAAGATAATCCCACCAAAAAAGACGTACAAGAAGATCCAGATACCATGGCTAAGGGAAAATTCACCGGACCGGAAAGTTGCCAGGGCAAGTTCGAGCAACACGATTCCGGAAGCATCGTTGAATAGCGATTCGTATTCTAGCGCCCCGTTGACGTTTTCGGGCACCTTCATGTTGGTGGTGATGGACTTGACCGCCACCGCATCTGTTGGGGTGATGATTGCTGCCAGCATGAATGCCAGAGCAAGCGAGAAAGTCCCCGGTAGCGTTAAGTGGAGAAATTCACCGATAATCAAGACGGTGACGACTGCCAGCCCGACCGTGATCGATAGAATTGACTTAGCGTTACTCGAGAGGTAACGGAAAGATTGGTTTTGCCCGTCGTTAAACATCAGTGGGGCAATGATCACCATCATGAATAGTTCGGAGTGCATCGTAAAGTTGGTCGCCTCTGTCGGAAGGGAGGCAAGCAAGATTCCGGCGATGATTTGGTAAATCGAGAGCGGAATCTTGGGATAAATCAAGTGGACAACGTTAGCTGTTACCACGGCTGTTAAGAGAAGGATAATCCCTAATATCATTCCCATCGGATAGATCACCTCATTATTAGAATTAAAAACCGGGTTGGGAAGCTTTCCCCGCCCGGTTGGTGTTTAGTCTCTGCCAATTAGCATTTTAACTGCCATTGCAATATTAAAAATAAAAAGTAACAGGGCGATGAGGAGTGCAAATGTTAAAAAGATCCCGAATAAGGCCCCACCATGGAAGTTGGCGACATCAAGCGAGAGGACGCTAAATGCGAGAACGGCGGCAAGGACATATAGGGCGGGGAAGATCTGACTCCAGAAAGCATAGCAGGCATTTTTAGCGATGCTTGGCTGGGCAGTTGCGGTATTTTTGGCGACAATCCACACGATCAAAGGGAAGATTACCGGCAAAAAAAGGATGCTTAAATAGGATAGTGCATTGATAAGTCGCTCACTTAGGTTATTATTGTTCAATCTCGTGATCCTTTCTTTTTGTTTTATTATTACATGATTAGTTAAGGTAGTGCAATCACTAAGAACTGGACAGCCAAAATAATTCCGCCTAGCAACAGCCAGTCTTTTTTACTAATGGTAATGACGGTCGCAAAACTCCGCACCTGTCCCTCGACGAAGCCGTGGGATTCCATTGCCTGGGCAAGCTGGTCTGACCACTGAATGGCGGCTAAGATTGCCTTGAAATAAAGGGTTGGTGACCACCAGTGAAGGGTGACGCCCCGCATCCGGGCGGCCATGTAGATAGTGTTGATGGATTGTCTTATTCGTGGCACGAGGTTAAAGGCAGCAAGGACACCATAAGCATACTTACTTGGCAGGTGGCAGTTTTGTTCAAGCGAACGGGCCAGGGCCAGCTGACTGGTGGTGGCGGTGAAGAGGGTACCGAGTGAAACGTAGCCGTATATCCGTGATACCAACACCCACCCGTAAAACCAATCGCGGTCGGGACTGAAAAAACTGATGGTGATAAACAAGGCCATCGCAGGAAGAAACGGGATGGCGATTAGCCAGCAAAATTGCCGCCAGGAGAAGTGGTGAACTGCTAGCAAGGCCAGGGCAACAAGGATAATAATGATGTTGGCCCAGAGTTTGCTAGTAAAGGTGATCTCCAGGGAGATGAATAGGATTAAAAATAGTTTTAAACTTGGGTTCATGGTTAATTCCTCTGGTAAGAAAGCTGCTGATTTTGCATTACGAGATGGTAGTCAACAAAGTCTTCAATGCCGCTGAGTTGATGGCTGACAACGACAATTGTTAACGGGAGGACCTGACGACTCTCCCGGATTAACTGGAGAATTGTCGCCAGTGATTGAGAATCGAGTCCGGTGAAGGGCTCATCTAATAAAAGAAGCTGCTGCCCCATCATTAGCATCAATAAGAGTTGGAGCTTTTTCTTTTGGCCACCACTTAATGAATAGACGACCTGGTCTTCACGACCGTTGAGCTGAAGATCGCTCAAGGCCTGTTGAAGACGGGCACGTGTAAAGAAGGGGTTGTGACCGTGTTGGCGACTGAGAGCAAGCTCTTCCCCAACTGTGACGTTTAAAAACTGGTCGTTGGCGTGTTGGAAGATAAGGCCGACATCGCGGAAATATTTCCCGGGTGATATTTTTTGGATATCAGTGCCCTGAAAGTTGATTTGCCCGTCGTAGGGAAGCAGGCGGGCTAGTGCCTTGAGGAGGGTTGATTTACCGACCCCATTAGCGCCAGTAAGCAGGGTGGTCTTATTTTTGACCAGGTGGAGATTTGTTGGGGTCAGCAGGACAGAATCACCCTGGCGAATTGTTAAATCAGTAAAATCGACAATTGCTTGCTCATCTTTACTTGGCATCGTGACCCGGATTGGCGCGGCCTCCTGCTGGTCGGCGTGGCGAAGTAATTCGTTGCCTTCTTTAGGCGTTAGCGCGTGGAGGTGGTGGTCACGGAGTTGCCATACCTGGGGATGAAGCTCCTGGTAGCCAAAGCATTCATGATCGGTGATAATAATTGTCGTTTTGTTCTTGCGGTTGAGCTGGGCTAACTGGTTGAGGATAAGCTGGCGGTTAGCACTGTCGACGTTCGCAAATGGTTCGTCTAGTAACAGGATCGTGGGCTTCATGGCAACGACAGCTGCTAAGGCAACGCGTTGTTGCTGCCCACCGGAGAGCGTAGTAATTTTACGGTCAGCTAGCGGCGTTACTCGCGCAAAGCTGAGGGCCGTTGCAATTTGGCCTTTCATTTGCCCGCGGGGAACTTGGCAGTTTTCCAGAGTGAATTCCAGCTCATGGCGGGGAGTATCAAGGGCAAATTGCATTACGGGATCCTGAAATAGCATTCCGCTACGGCTCCCCTCTGGAACAGTCAAATTTCCGGCGGTAATCTGCCCACCATATTTTGGCAGTAAACCCGCAATTAATTTAAGGATAGTTGATTTCCCACTACCAGAAGGGCCGGTTAAGAGGTGAACGGCTCTCGGAGCAAAACTGGCAGTAAGGTCTGTGAGAACTGGCTCACCAGTTGTGAAACTAAATGAAAGGTGGTTAAAGCTGAATTCTTTCATTATGCCTATCCTTTAATGACGTGGGCCCGTTGGAGAAGGTTTGCAATTAGTTTAACGAGGATCCCCGAAAAGATAAAGACGGAGATAAAACGGACGATAAGGAGGATAATGATCATCTGGCCGCTAAAGTGACTATAACCATTTTTGAACCAGTCCCAAGCAAATGTTACGAGGGTAGTCATCACCGTCGTCATCACAATCGTCAGCCAGTTGTAAATTTTGTAGAAAGTGACGGTGAAACCAAGCTCGGTCCCAATCCCCTGGACAAAGCCAGAGATCAGGGTCGCAGCGCCCCACTGGTCACCGAGAAACATTTCAACAGTTGCCCCGAGAAATTCACCGAGAAAGGCAGACCCGGGAAGGCGGAAGAGAAAGCCGGCAAGTGGCCCGGCCATGCACCAAATTCCGATCGTAATGTCATTTGCCATTGGTCCGTAGCCGATTGGTGATAAGAGGACGGTCAGACCGTTATAAACAAAGCCAGCCGCAAAGTAGACGACCCCAAAGACAATCCCGATGAGGGCCAGTAGAATAATATCGCGTAAGTGTAGTTGATGTTTAGCCATAATAAAACTCCTTATTTTTCCGAGGATAAAATAAAAACTCCACGACAAAGTATCATGGAGTTAAAAGTTTAATTAAGTTAATAGCACTGAATCTCCCTTCGCTGGTATTAACCAGAGCAGGTTCAATGGGTATTATCTCAGCCGCATGGGCACCCCAGATAGTTTATTTCCCCATCATCATAACGAAGAACGAGGGGAAAAGCAACTGCAATGGAGAAAAAATAAGTAAATTCCTTTTTCTTTTGTGAGAAAGAGGATTAAAATAAGGGCATTATTAAATTACAGGATGGTTAAAAATGTCAGGAATAACCTTTAGTATGCTACTTATTGCAATCGGAATCATCGCGGGAATTATCAGTGCTGCTGCGGGACTTGCCTCCCTGGTCACGTACCCGTCGCTGCTCGTGCTCGGATTGCCACCGGTAATGGCCAACGTCACCAGTGCGTTTTCGACAATTACTGGTAACTATAGTTCAGTTTTCGCGTCATTTAAGGAACTGAAAGATAACCGGCAACAATTATGGAGCATCTTGCCCCTGGTCCTGGTCGGCTCAATCTTGGGGGCCTTCCTCTTATTTGCGGTTCCCAGTAAGGTTTTTGCGGATCTTGTACCACTGTGTATTGCAGCTGCGGGGATTATCCTCCTGTTTCCTCACCATCCTAAGCAAGGCCAAGCGACAATGGCCGCCAACAGTAAGTTGTTTGGTAAGTCCCGGATAAGTCAGTTCATCGACTTGTTAGCAATCTTTTTGGTCGGTGTCTATGCTGGCTTTTTCAATGCTGGAGCGGGGGTGATGATGTTAACCTTACTGACAATTATCAACCGGCAGAAGAGTTTTGCGGTAAATAATGCCCTCAAAAATGTCGCAATGACCGTTACGAACACGACTACCTGGATCGTCTTTGCGATTGAAACAACGGTTTACTGGAACTATGTCTTGCCGTTGATGATTGGTAATATCATCGGTGGCTATCTCGGGCCAATCATTGTCCGGCACTTACCAGGCCGGTTAATGCAGGTCTTAGTCGGGATCGGTTCATTAATTCTGGCCATATCACTAGTGATTAAAAATATGCAATAATGCTTACTTACAAATTTATTGTTAATGAAGCGCCGGAGAGAAAATCTCTTGGCGCTTTCTTTATTTCGCAATAATACAAAAAGATAAATTTTTGCCTGAATAAGACAAAATTGCTAAAATGAGAGCGTAGGATATCGATAGGTAAGGAGGCAATGTCATGAGTTTAGATGGAAAAATTGACAGTATGAAAGATAAAGTAACTGGCAAGGCGAAAGAGACTGAAGGCAAACTTACCAACGATAAGGGCCGTGAACTACAAGGTAAAGCAGAAAACCTGATCGGCAAGGCGAAAGAAAAAATTGATGAAGTAAAAGATAAGGTGCTTGGTGACGACGAACAAAAATAAAGCACGCTTCCGGCGAACACAGCGAAATGCAGGGGGACAGCATTTCGCCATCGACCGCAAGTCGCGCGGACTAAGCGAGGAGGGAGGTAGGCGATGACGAGTTTAAAAAAGCTACTCGGCAGTTTACTTCTTTTGCTTGGTATGTCAATCCTGGTAATTGAAGTAGTCCAGCAAGCACCCTACCAAAAAGTTGTCCATTTACCACAAGTTAGTTCCCAGTTGCTGACAGTAACTGGAATTCACCTGTACCTGTTTTGGGTGAGCTTGGGTCTGATGATGGTTTTGCTTGTTAGTTGGATTGTCCTCTTGGCTTGGCCAAGGCGGCAGGCGACTTACCTGTTTCAACAAAAACTGGGTGAATTAACAATTAACCGCCAGGCCGTAACTAACTTTGTGGCGAGTGCGGTGGCCCGTGAACCGTTTATCAAAAATGCGAAAGTAAAAGTGGAGATGCGGCGCAAGAAAATCAAGATAACGGTTAAAGGACAGCTTACTAAGAATAAAGATGCGGCAGCTCAGGGGCAGCGGTTTATAGAACAGGTTCGCCAGGATCTGGTTGACTGCCTAGGAGTATCCCAGCAAAGTAAGATTTCTGTCCAGCTAAAGGGTTATCAGCCACAAAAAAAGGGCGCACACCGCGTCAAGTGAGGAGGCGTAACCAATGAATTCAGATCGCTGGTATTTAGCACCCGCAATTGGCGCAAGTGTTGCGTTTCTATTAGCGTTATTATTCTTAATTGTTGGCTTATGGAAGACTATTTTATTGATTATTGTGGTCGTGATTGGCGCTATTCTTGGATTTGTGTGGGATTACCAAGGATGGAATATGAAGATAAAACGTGTCTGGAGGAAGAAGAATGGCAACACAAAGTAAAAGTCAAAGCAGTCCGAAGGTTGAAGGAGTAAAAGGTACTTTAACTTTTGAGGATAAAGTTATTCAAGAAATTATCGGTATGTCACTTCAAGATGTAAAAGGTCTCCTAACTGTTGACGGTGGTTTCTTTTCTAATATTGCAGAAAAGATCGTTAACACTTCTGACGTGACAACGGGAATTGACGTAGAAGTCGGTCAGGAGCAAGTTGCAGTTGACTTGGATATCGTTGCCGAATATAAGGTGGATATCACAAAGTTATACGAAGAGATCAAGCGGAGCATCGTTAAGTCCGTTAAGGAGATGACGGGATTAGATGTTATCGAAGTGAATGTAAACGTCGTCGATGTTCGGAGCAAGGCTGAGCATGAAAAGGCATCGGTTAGTTTACAAGATCGGGTCGGCGGCGTTGCCGAATCGACCAAGGAAGCATTGACATCTGACAAGTCAGACGATGCGGCCCGTGTTCAATAAATAGTAAAGGGACTGGCAAATTGCCCGTCCCTTTTTTAGACGCTAAATGTGTTAGGTGTAGTACGTGGATTGTTATTGGGTTAATTCTTGATAGTATTTCTCAGCTTGGGCTGGTGAAAGCTCGAGGATTTGTTCCATAAAGTTAATTACTTCTTCGCGGGACTTTCCGCCATTGATTAGCTTTTGAATTATTTGTCGTTCAGCCTTAGTTTTGCCTTGGCTCAAGCCTTCCTTAATCCCGGCAGCCTTACCTTGACTCAGCCCCTTTTCTAATCCTTGGCTTAACCCTTGCTCCTTAGCCAACGCAATACTGTTCTCAATATCCATCTCGTACAATGATCGTTGCATATACTCGCTCCTCCATTTCTGAAGAGGTTACTTTATTGCAGCTTGATAATAACCTTCTGCTTGTTTAGTTGTAAGGTTACGAGTCTTAACAAGGAAATTGATTATCTGGTCGTGTTGCTGCCCCATATTAAGCAGGCCACGCACCATCGCTACTCGTTCTTCATATTCCGCTGCTGCTTTACCTTGGCTCAAACCTTCTTTGATCCCGGCTGCTCGACCTTCTTTAATTCCAGCAGCCTTACCTTGACTCAGCCCCTTTTCTAATCCTTGGCTTAACCCTTGCTCCTTAGCCAACGCAATGCTATTCTCAATATCCATCTCGTACAATGACCGTTGCATATACTCTCTCCTCCATTTCCGGTTTTGCTTAACGAAGGTGATTCTCTTCTCTAATTGTACGATAAAATCGTCGTCGTCACCAACCTGGCGGTTCGCAATCACGTCGAGAAATTGTTGCAACTTAGGGTTCACTTCCCGGCAAAGGCTTGTCACGTCAAATACCAGGGTTTGCTCCCCGTCTGCGTATGTGGCCTCAGGATGGCCTTTAATCGACCGCTCAATCTGGTACTCTTGCTCCCCGAAGCCGAACGGATCGAAACAACAGAAAAAGATCACGTAAGAATTATCCGCCGTTGCGTAATTTTGCCCCTTTTCATAACAGTCCATCGCAAGGTTCGCATGGTAAAAACGGATCCGCTGCGGCAAATTATGCTTATCTACTACTTGCATCTCAATGTCAAAGCGATTATGCTGGTCATCCTCAACGTAGATATCCAGCCGCACTCCCTTAGCGTCATGACTACTGGTGAACTCCTGCTGGCTAACCACTTGCTTAACTCGTTTAAGATGCAAGGCTGGCAGGACCCGACGCAGGACTTCCAAGGTGATTCGCTTATCCAACATCACCTTATTGAAAACAAAGTCGTTGGCTAGTCCCGCTTCTTCCCAGCTGCGACGCGCCTGTGCTAATAATTTTGAATTTGGCATTTTGCACCTCCTAATAGATATATACGTAAAAAGATGCAAAATGCACGAAAGTTTTTGCAATTTAGGTGATTGTTTAATGCGCTGCAGGATAATTGCTTTAAACTAAAAGAAGCTGACAATTTTGCCAGCTTCTTTTAGTGAGTAATGTTAGTTTTCCTTGAATAAGTTGGTCAAGTGGTCCATGAAGACCTTAAGGTAACGTTCCTTATCCACGTTAACCGCAACCTTAACATTCGGGTTAGGGTCATTTAACTTAGCGTTGTCACCAACTGTCCGGCCGTAGAATGGGCTATCTGGATCGTATTCACAACGCATGAAGAGACTGATCATTGACACGAATGATGGGTCGATACCAACACCAACTGCTAGTGGGTCGTGAAGGGCACAACCACGCTTATCAATGTCGAGGTTGTAGTAAGCGTCGATGTAGAAGTCAGTGATGTCAGCGTACGCCTTACCAGCCGTAGTGCCGAGTTCACGCCATTGTTGAGTTTCCTTCTTGGTCAAGAGTGTCCGTAAAGTAACATCAAGGCCAACCATCGTCAGTGGAAGACCTGACTTAAATACTTCATCAGTAGCCTTTGCATCTTGGTTGATGTTGGCTTCAGCAGCTGGGGTAACATTACCATCAACTGTTAAGGCACCACCCATGAATGTAACGTTACCAATCAAGCTGGCAATTTCTGGATCCTTCTTGAGGGCAGCGGCAAGGTTGGTCATTGGACCAGTAGGGATGATGATTAAGTCCTTACCATACTTGTGCGCGGCATCGATGAAGAAGTCTACCCCGGATTCTTCTTCGATTGCACGTTTTGGTGCAGGTAATTCAACTTCCCCGATACCATTGTTACCGTGGATGTCCTTAGATACTTGCATAACATCAAAGTGGTCGGATGTGCAAGAGTGTGGCAAGCCCTTAAATACTGGAATATCAGTGTGTCCTAATAATTCGAGTAACTTAAGGCTGTTTTCAGCACAAACGTCCAACGTGTTGTTACCGTATGAGCTGACGATCCCAATCAGATCAACTTCTGGGTCAGCAAGCGCATAAGCAATTGCTAAAGCGTCATCAACACCAGTATCTAAATCAAGAATCATTTTCTTTTTTGCCATAATAGTAGTTCCTCCAATTCAAGTAAATTTACTACCTTTACCTATATGTTAATTTAATTCAGCTATAAATACAAACAAAATTTGATACCGTTTCCACAAAAAGAACCGAATTTAGAAAATCTTATAAGATGATATAATGAATTCACAAGCTGAAGTGAAAGGAATCAAAAATATGACAGATCAAATCTATGATGTAACGATTATCGGTGGTGGCCCAGCGGGGATGTTTGCTGCGTTTTACTGTGGCCTTCATGAACTAAACGCGCAATTAATCGAAAGTCTTCCCCGGCTAGGCGGACAAGTCGGTGCCCTTTATCCGGAAAAACAGGTGTGGGATGTCGCCGGGATGCCAGGGGCAACGGGGCGGGAGTTAGTCGCTAGCTTGAAAGAGCAGATGGCTGTCGCACCAGTTGATACCTTTCTCGGTGAGACCGTTAAGAACGTTGTTAAAGAAGATGACGGGACATTTACGATTACGTCAGAAAAACGGACTTCTCATAGCCGGGCGGTCATTATTGCTCTAGGTAACGGGGCGTTTACTCCCCGAAAGCTTGCAGTTGACGGGGCAGAAGAACTTGAAGGGGCACAACTGTCTTACTTTGTAAAACGCAAGGCTGACTATGCTGGCCAACGGGTTGCGGTTTTAGGTGGTGGTGATTCGGCAATTGACATCGCCTTAATGCTTGAACCAGTTGCCAAGGAAGTCCACCTGGTGCACCGGCGGGACCAGTTCAGGGGCCTTGAGCATACTGTTACCCAGTTGAAACAGTCGACAGTTAAGCTCGATACCCCGTACCTTCCGCGGGCACTAAAGCTTGAAGATGACCAGTCAGTGACCTTAGCGCTTAAGAAGATGCGGAGCGAGGATGAGGCAGAGTTAAATGTTGACCAGTTGGTTGTCAATTATGGCTTTACTTCCAATAATGCCGCCCTTAATGAATGGTCATTGGATCTCGCTGAAGAACGGAATTTGATTAAGGTTGATTCGATGATGGAGACCAACGTCGATAACGTTTATGCGATTGGGGATGGGGTTACTTATCCTGGTAAGGTTGCCTTGATTGCAACCGGCTTTGGAGAAGCACCAGTAGCAGTGACAGCACTGGCGAAGAAACTCTATCCAGATAAGCGGATGGCGATGCATAGCTCATCGATGGGAATTAGTAAGTAAAAATGACCGTGCGCATTCGGTAATCGTTGAATGCGCACGGTCATTTATTTATTAGTAAATAATTACTGGTTCGTTCTTTTGTAAGTAGTGGAATGCTTGTCCCGCAACGCTTGGGTGCATGTTGATGCAACCGTGGGAACCATCGCTAAGGTAAGCGGTCTTTGACCAGTTGTGACGCCAGCTTGCGTCATGGAAACCACAACCGGTATCAGTAAATGGTGACCAGTAGTTAACCTTACTTGCATAAGGGGAACCATCGTCATTTTGTCCCCGCAGAACTGATGGCGTTTGCTGGTACATGATATACCAAACACCTTTTGGCGTCCGGTTACCTTCATTGTTAGTCCCACTAACAATATCAGTGCTCAGGACACACTTACCGTCCTTGTAGAACCAAGCGTGTTGGTCAGCAAGCGAAACTTCCGCGTAGGTGTTACCGATTCCGTCGTTGGCAGTGACGTTATAACCAGTACCACCGGTATTATAACCAGTTCCGTAAATATCTTGGGCACCGTTAACATCGCTCTTCCCCTTTAAGATTGCCTGGGTAAGGGTGTTGGCCGCCTTAGTGTTACTGATCTTCCAACCGTAGGAACCGCCAGCAGCAGTAGTAATTTCGTTGCCAGCGTGGGTCTTAAACTTAAAGGCTTTGCCAAGGGTGCCTTGCTTTTTGTTAATCTTCTTTACTTCGTTATCAAGGCCGGTAGTGACAAAATTATACTTGCCATCCTTGTATGTCGCCTTGGTAATGATTTGTGCACTTGTAAAGTGATACTTTTCATTTTCAACCTGGTAGGTGACTGACTTGCCGGTTAACTTTTCTAGCTGCTTTTGTTCATTTTTAACCGTGTTGCTATCTGCAGCCAATGGCTTTTGGTAGTGAGGAGTTACCTTGATCGTACCATTACCGGCCTGATTGTCTACTTGCTTTAAGGCCTTTTGTAAGTTGTACTTGGTCCCGTTAACAGCGGGAACAACGCTTACCTTGTCTTTCTTGTAAACAGCATAAGCATCAACCGGTGCCTTGCGTCCAACATTGAGCTGGTTGATCTTTTTTGTTACTGCTGTCCGGGCAGGGTCTAAGGAGCGATTATCAAAGTTGCTTGGCTTAACTGCAACATTGACCGCCTTGTGACTAGGGAAAAAGGTGAATTGCTCACTTAATGCCTTAGTAAACTTTGCTTCGTCACTGCTTGTAAAGTGCTCCTTTGTTGGCTGTTGGGCCTGGTAAACCAAGTCATGGTTAACATATACCTTGGTCGTTTGTGACTGCTTACTTACTTTGTCGTAAGCTTGTTTAGCAGTAAGCCCCCCGACAGCCACGTTATTGATCGTTGTATTCTTATTAAAATGATTCTTTTGATGAATATACATGCCGGCAAGGAGGATAACCAAAATTGCGATTATGCCCCCAAGCCAGTATTTAATATTTAAACGCATTTGTACCTTCCTCAAATCGAAAAATATTTATTTTGAAATAATTATGCTTTTATCTTAGCACGGAAACCTAATAACACAATGAAAAAATAAGTAAAATTAATTATGATTGTTGTCGTGCCTTTAAATACCGGTCGATGCCATCCAAGAGAAACTTGAAAAATAAGCATAAGTTCATTAATAAGAAGGTCTTAAAAAAGACATGCCAACTAATTACTTTTAGTGAGAAATGGAATAGGTCATAGATAATGACTAGCAAAATAAAGAATAAATTAGCTCGTAAAATGTCTTTAGACCATTTATGATTAATGATATAGTACCAAGTATTAGATAAAATATTAAAAAATCTGCTCATGATGACCCCTCAAATTAGCTAAGTGAAATTAGCGTAAATAATTGCAACAATGAAGAAAAAGAGGGCCGTCAAATATGAAACCTTTAAATTATCTCTCAATTTAATCACCTTTCCTAGTGAAGATTGAATGAAACCTCTCTATAATATAATAGTGATATTTTGAATTATCTGTAAAGGAGAAATTGATTTGAGCTTACGAATTAAACACTGGATCTACGTGATATTTTGCCTTTTAGTGGTAATTATTGCCATTGGACCAGAATTGCACGCTGCATCTAATTCGCATCCCCAAAGTGAAAAAGTAGCTGTTAAATCGCAAGTTAATAACAAACCACAGACAAAAACGACTACCACTAATGATCACATGCGGACGCCGATTGATTGGCATAAGTCGTCAGAAACAATTCCTTACCCAGATTTGAGTAAGGTGAAGAATTTTTGGATTAAGGTAGATTTGAAAAAGAACCGGACATACTTATACGACGGTTCGAAGGTAATCTACACAATGTATAGTACGGGTGGCATCTACAAAAAGGATAAAGCAACCGGGCAAATGAAGAGTGCTACGCCGACCGGTACGTTCTATATTGAACAAGAACGGGGGGACAGTTTCTTCAACCAGTCCCTAAACGAAGGGGCAAACTACTATGTTTCTTGGAAGAACCATGGTGAGTACCTCTTCCATAGTGTGCCAACCGAAGCGGGTGGTAAATACAATGAGGAAGAAGCTGCTAAGCTAGGAAAGACACAAGGATCGCATGGCTGTATCCGGTTATCAATCCCTGATGCCCAGTGGATGGAGCATAATCTTCCAGTCGGGACTAAGGTCGAAATTGTTGGTTAGTACGGATCGTCAATAACTTGAGGACAATCAGGATAATGTCGATCACGGCAAGAAAAATTAGCCCACAAGTAAACGATAGCTTAACTAACGGGATAAAAAAAGTCAGTAAGTCATAAGCAACCATCACAATGACCAAGATTAAACTGCTGCCGAGCAGGTGCTTAAAGAATTTACCGTGAAATAGTTGAGTGAGCATTTATTTACCCTCCTTGATTACTAATTGGGTGCTTTGGGGGATACTTTGCAACCACTTTGCATCCGGTTTAGAGACGAGGATGGTATTTTTAGTTGCATTGATTTTGGTTAGGCGGTGGGGAACTCGTTGACCGTCCAAGCCCGTAACTGGTGCTTCAATATAGTGCCCCTTGCTGATGCCAAGCCAGTTTTTCGCAGTGGTGTGTTTAGCGCCGACAATGTGGTAAATCTCTTGCCCACGCGCCTTGAGAACGTGCAACGGCTTTGCTTGTGGTTCAATATTTATTTGGGCATTGATGGTGTAGATTGCCTTGTGAGTGGCGGTATTCACCACAATAATTTTATTTTGTTGTTTAAGGGCAACTAATTCTAGCGGGTCCTTGGTGGTCAGCTTGGGGTATGACCATTTTTCAGAGGGCCGGTTGATATTGGGAGCGCGCAGGCGGTTGCTAGTGATGACTTGGCTAGCCTTGGAACTGCCAGTGATGAAGTTATCAGCGCGAAAATAGTAATAAATATTAAAAAATAAAATCAGAATGAGGAATAATCCAATTGATAATTGCAAAAGGTGTTTTAGTTCTTTATTCATAATGAATTCCTTTATTTTTGGTTCTAAGTTCATCTTACCGTACTTAAACAAATTAGGAGAATAGATTTCATGAAAAAAATTAAACTTTTTGTTGTGACCCTGTTAACGGTGTTGCTGCTGGGGGGACCATCCGCAACAGCAAGTAGCCGGATTGATGCGGCCGCAGCGATGATGGTTGATGCTGAAACCGGTCAGGTGATTTACGAGCAAAATGCCAATAAAAAACTACCGGTAGCGTCGATCACTAAGTTACTGACGATGCTGGTAATTGAGGATGAAATCCAGCAAAAGCAGCTTTCCTGGAATAGTCAGGTGAAGATTACGCCTGAAGTTGCGGCAATTTCCAATGATCCAGCATATTCTGCCATCGGGCTAAAAGAGGGACAATCATATTCGGTGCGGATGTTGATAAACGCAATGCTGGTAAGTTCAGGCGATGGTGCCGCCGCCGCTCTTGCCTCCGCTACTGGCGATGGAACGGATGAGTTTAACCTTAAAATGGTTAATAAGGCAAACAAGCTTGGCATTCATGATATTACGATTGTCAATGCGGTCGGCTTGAACAACGGGGACATGAAAGACCTCAAACTTGCTGACCTGCCAACCACTGCGGCCAACACGATGAGTGCTCGGGATGTCGCCATCATCTCCCAGTACTTAGTCAAAAATTATCCGGAGATTCTACAGATAACTGCGCAAAAGCAAACCAAGTACCAGCTTACCAAGGGGCAGGTAAAGACCGGTGAAAACCTAAATAAGATGCTCCCTGGTGGGAAGTACACAGTTAAGGGGGTTAAAATCGATGGTCTAAAGACCGGGACCTCTGATGAAGCCGGGGCCTGCTTTGTTAGTACCGGGACCTATCACCACCACCGGATCATTACCGTTGTCCTGCACGCTAATGGTAAAGATAAAGATAAACGCTTTGTCGCTACCCAGGAACTGTATAATATTTTGAAAAATGAGGAACACCTGCAGACGATCAAGGTGCCAGCATCCGCAACAACCAAGAAGGTTTCCAATGGGGCAGAAAGGACGATGAACCTGCGGCCACGTGAAGTCGCCTTCTGGAACCCGTATGACACTAAGATTGACTACACAATTGGTACCCAGTATCGCAAGTCGTTGATGAATAAGAACGGCCACTTTGAAGCGCCAATTTGGAAGGGAAAACAGGTCGGACAATTGCGGATTGCTAGTGACCAGATTAAGACCCTGAATGATGAGCCACTGACTTACCCGCTATATAACAGCCATGATATTCAACGCGGCAACTTCTGGCAACGGCTGTGGCACTAACAGGGCTGTATAAGGACGACGAGGTCATAGAGGCGTAAGTTGTTCTCATAAATTGGCTGTTGGTAGTTATCAATAAAAAAGTCGGGGATGATTTTCTTCATCCGGAAGCCGCATTTCTGGTAGAGGTAAAGCTGCTTGAAGCTAGTTGAGCCTGTACCAATCTGAAGTTCACGATAGTGGTGAGTGACGGCATATTTTTTAGCAAATTCAATTAACCTTGTTGCGAGATGGTGATTTTCAAAGTCAGCATCCACGGCAAGGTTTTTTATTTCTAGGATGTCTGACGAATGAGGAAGCAGGAGGATGATTCCTGCTAGCTGGCCCTGGCAAGTAATAGTAAATCCCTGACAGGCGGGCAGGTATTGGGTAATGACTTCTTCACTGGGATCAGCCCGTAGTAAGAGTTGCCAGTGGGCTGCTGTTAGGGTCGTAAGTGTTTTTATTTGCATTATTGGAAGCGCCTCCGGTAGATTAGTAACTAAAAGTAGGTGAATTTAATGAAAAAGCGTCAGGTTACAATCGCAACGGCTATCTTCGTGGTAATTATCGCCATCGTCGGTGGGGCAGTTTGGCACCAGCGTAAAACAAGTAAGTATGTTCAGTCAACCACGCCCACCCTGTTTTTCCATGGTGGTGGCAGCAGCTATCATGCCGAAGAGCACATGGTCAATGCTGCAAAAAAGGCCGGCGTTACCAGTACGGTTTTGCGGGCCAACGTTAGTGATGATGGAAAAGTGACCTTGCACGGGTCAATGCACCGGGGCGCAATTAACCCCATCGTTGAAGTGAACTATGACAATAACCGGCAGTTAAACTTTGCTAAGCATGGTGAATACGCAACCAATGTGGTGAAGACATTGCAAGCGCGGTATAAAATCAGCAAGGTCAACATGGTCGGTCATTCCCTGGGAAATATTTCGATTATTTACTATATGCTGCAAAATGGGCAGGACAAAAAAATGCCCCAGTTGCAAAAGCAAGTTAATATTGCCGGGCACTTTGCGGGATTAAACTTTAAGGGGATGCCAGCGGCGATTCGGCAGCCTGCTGGGTTAGCATTAGCTAGCGATGGTAAACCAACCAAGATGAACGCCAGCTATCAGCAAATGACCGCTGCCCGGCAAGCTTATCCTAAAAGGCAGGTCGCGGTCTTAAACATTATCGGTGATATTGGTGGACACACCGACGGGACGGTGCCGAACGTTTCGTCGTTATCGTTAAAATACTTAGTTGAACCCCGGGCAAAGTCCTACCAGGTCGTTACAATTAAGGGGAAGGATGCCCAACATTCAAAGCTTCATAGTAACGCCCAGGTAGACCGGGCATTGATTCAGTTTTTGTGGGGGAAATAAAAATGGTCGGCGAAAAATCCCCGACCATTTGTGTATTTCACTATTATTTTAGTCTTTACTTTTTAGCGTGCTTGCAGTGATGGTGGCTTCCGAGGTATTGCTTCGTGTAAGCATCAACCGCCCGGAATGCTTGTGCAACATCGTCTGGTGTTACCTTAAATGGCAGCCGGTCAATCGTGTCATTTTCAGAACAAGCAGCTTCACCAGCCTTAAGCAACTCTTCGTCAGTTGCGTTTTCAAGGTGCAAGTCCGCAAGGGTCGTTGGTAAACCAAGCGACAGGATAAATTCAAAGTACTTGTTGTAGCGGTCCTTGTCGGCTCCTTCAAGCATCAACTGGGTAAGTGTCCCGTAAGCGACCTTTTCCCCGTGAGTTAAGTCATGGGTCTCTTCAAGCGTGGTCAAGCCATCATGGATCGCGTGTGCACCAGATAGACCACCACTTTCAAAGCCAAGCCCACTCATCAAGGTGTTTGCCTCGATAATGTTTTCCAGGGCCTTAGTGACAACGTGCGCCTTCCCGTCGGCAACTGCAAGGTGGGAGTACTCAAAGAGGGTCTCTTCACACTTGTGACCGATTGCGCTCCCAACAAGGGTTTGCTTTTCATTCAGCATTGTATCGGCATTGGCCTGGGCAACGGCGACTGCTTCGACGTTGGTTGCTAATGCGTCGGCAATCCCTGAAATCAGCATCCGCACTGGGCCGTTAGCAATTACCTGGCTATCGACAAGGACCAAGTCAGGGTTTTGGTTGTAAAAACGGTAATGATCAAAACTACCATCATCGGTGTAGATAACGGATAACCGTGAGCAGGGGGCATCGTTAGAAGCTAATGTTGGCATGATGACAACTGGCAAGTTTAAGTTATCTGCAATAGCCTTGGCAGTGTCGACGGTCTTTCCGCCACCGAGACCATAGATAACGGAAACTGCTTTTTCCTTACCGATTGCCGTTACCCGGTCGACTTCGTTGGTTGATGATTCACCGTTGAACTGAACGCGAGTGACATCGTAGCCATTATCTTGTAAGTATTGTTCAAACTTTTGGCCGACAATCTTGTAGACCGTGTCACCTGCTAACAGGAGCGGCTTCTTGCCGAAGTTTTGTAGATACTTATCACTTTCAAATAGGACACCCTTGCCTTGAATATAAGACGATGGTGAGCCGAATTCTTCAACCATATAAAATCCCTCCAATTTTGTACTTTGTGTACGAATTAACAATAGCATTTTTGCTGAAAGCGGTTAAGAGGTTTGGGCAAAACGTTAACTTTGCTTAATAAATTAGAAAAGCTGGAAGGATCGGGCCTTCCAGCTTTTTAGTTACTTATTATTTGCATCCGGGTTAGTAATCTTAATCCGGTTTGAATCAGTTGAAGAGTGGTTTTGTTCTGGTGCATCGGTACTGTAATCATCAACCGTGGACTGGTCATTGTTTTCAGAGAAGATGCTGGTTGACTTATTCCCCTTCTTCTTTTCAATCTGTTCAGCGCGTTTCAGCCCGTTTGAGTAGTTGTAATCAGCCGGGTTAACTGGCTTAAAGCCTTTTGGATGGTAGAAACGCAGCAGGTTCTTTTCGTTTAGTGAATCAGAGAGACTTAGCTCGGTATTGACAAGCTCATTTGCCTTTTTCAACCGCTCCTTTTGTTTGGCGGTCAATTTAGCGGGCTTGCCGGTCTTGTTATCATAAATTGTTCCGCTAATGCTGGTATACCGTGGCGTTATAAAGTCACGGTTACGGAAAGCAACTACCTGGCTATGCTGACTTGAGAAGAGGTCAGTTCCAAACTGGATGTAGCGTTTACTACTGATCCCCAGTAAGTGGAGCAGGGTTGGCAAGACGTCGATTTCCCCACCATAGGTATGGTAGATCTGGCCCTTGCCGGTGCCGGGGATAACAAACATTAACGGTACCCGTTGTAATTGAGTATTATCAAAGTCGTTCCATTCATCAGCGTTCTTACCTAGGACGCTTGCTAAGGCCGGATTTTCACTATTGGAAATTCCGTAATGGTCACCGTAGATCATGACCATTGACTTTTTATCCAGGCCGGTCTTATGAAGGTAGTCAAAGAATTCCCGCAATGACTGGTCTAAGTAATGGGCAGTGATGAAGTAGTTATCAACGTTAGTGTCACCAGTATTAGTCGTCTGGAAGTTTGGATCCTTGTCCTCATCATCGAGGGTGTAAGGGAAATGGTTGGTAACGGTAATGTACTTCGCATAAAACGGCTGTTGTAGCGTTTGTAGGTACTTTACCGAGTCCTTAAAGAGCAGCTTATCCTTAAGGCCATAACCGGTCGCCTTATCACCAGAGGTATCGTAGTAACTGGCGTCAAAGAAGTACTGGTAACCGAGGTTCTTGTAGACGTTATTCCGGTTCCAAAAACTAGCGACGTTACCGTGGAAGACAGCACTGGTGTAGCCCGCCCGTTGGTTAAGGATGGCCGGAGCTCCCTGGAAGGTATTATCACTGCCGAGGGTGGCGAAAAGCGACCCCTGGGGAAGACCAAAGGTACTAGTTTCGAGCATATTTTCCGCATCACTGGTCTTTCCTTGACCAACCTGGTGGAAGAAATTATCGAAGGCATAAGTATCTTGCCCGTGATACAGCGAATTTAGGAAGGGCGTAACTTCTTGGCCATTGATCTTCTTATCGATTAGGAACTGCTGGAAACTTTCGAGGTGGATGATAATCACGTTCCGGTCCTTCGCAATTCCAAACATTTTCGGGTTAGCCTTAGCGTAGTGCTTATCGGTAAACTTCTTGACCTTTTCTAGTTCCGACTTAGTGGCGCTTTGCCGCATTTCGTTGATATGCTGTGACTTGACTAGGTCATAGCCAGTAAAAGTATCAATTCCCAGGTATTTAACGATGTAGGCCCGGTCAAAGGTCCGTGTCAATAACTGGGGACGACTCATCTCCGCAAAGGAGAGGTTTACCCCGAACAAAACGAGGGCGACGGAGGTAAAGGCAAATGCTAGCCGTGTCCCCAGCGCGCGCGGGTCAAACTTAATCAGCTTGAAGGCCATTAGGATTAAGATAATGACGATATCTAACCAGTAAAAGACGTCATGAAAATTAGTCAGGGCGAGTGAGCTACCGCTTAATCCCTGGTTAACCTTCGAATAGCCAGTCATCGTCGCAATCGTCATGAAGTCGGTAAATTCCCGGTAATAGATAACGTTAAGGTAAAGCAACAGGGTGTTCGCAACATCCAGGCCCATCAGCACCGGGTAGAAAAACCGTGACCGTTTAAAGTAAAATGCCAGACTATAAATTAAGGCAGTGGTTGCCAGGGGGTTGAATAACAGAATGATATTCTGAAAAATTCCTTCAGCCCCGAGTTTGAAGTCTGTAAAGTAAGCAAACAGGGTCTTTAACCAAAAAAGGACAACTAGGAGGGTGAAAAAGCCAATCCTAGTATCCACAAATTTGCTTAGTTTTTTCATTAGGAATATTCCTCACAATCAAAATTATGTTTATTCTGCTTTGCCGAAATTTTCGACAAGTCAAAAGTATTTTATCACAGATTATGGTGGAACTTTATTCATTAAAGAAAACCGTAGGAGAAACTTAATTCTTTGCCGGCGCGACTGCTAGGCTTGGACTAGTAAGCCAGTCGTAGCTAAACAACTTCTTTAGTTTTTCATTGACCGGGATCCAGATACCGGCTTTGAGGATATCTTTTAGCGAGGCCTGCATTAGCTGGTCTTGTTGGTACTCCTTGGTGAGGGGGATCCTTAATAGGCGTCCCTTTTCTGTTACTACCAGAATGCTTTTGCGCCCAACCCGGGTAATCCGGGCAGCCACAATGTTTGGTTGGTTAGTATCGGTGAGTTTCATCAGTATTTCCTTCTTTCTATAACTAGTAAGTTTACGGGGTGAATATGAAGAAAGAATGTTTAAACTCCTAAGCTTCGATAGTTTTCTGAAAATGAAAGCGGTACAATTGAAGGAGAAAGCGTAAATGGAGATGAGTAGAAATGACAAAGTTGAATATCTTTTTAGTCCGGCATGGGCAGACCTATTTTAATATCTATAATAAATTGCAAGGGTGGAGCAACTCACCGCTGACCGCTAAGGGAAAAGAGGACGCAAAAAAAGCTGGTGAGAAGCTGAAAGAAATTCACTTTGATGGTGCATTTTGTAGTGACACGACCCGGGCAATGGAGACGATGCAGACGATCCTTGACATGAACGTAGCCGGTTCCGTCAAACAGGCAGTGACTGCCCCATACTTCCGTGAAGAATTTTATGGTTCATATGAAGGGTCAAACATGGACATCGCCTGGTATAATGCCGGTGCCCCTCACGGTTTTAAGAACTTCCACGATATTGTTACTAAGTACTCAATCGGGCAGGCCAAGGACTGGCTAAAGGATGCTGATCCATTTCATGATGCTGAAAATAATGAAGAATACTGGCAACGGATGGATAAAGGACTAGCACTAATCCGGAATGCTGACTTGCCGGATAACGCGAATGTCTTATGGGTCAGCCATGGTAACACCTTGCTGAGCTTGGTCGAACGCTTCGGCCATGGTAAATACGATGTGACCGTCCGGCCGGCTAACGGCAGCTTGACCACGGCCCTGTTGACCGATGATGATATGGAAATTGTTGAATATAATAAGTAATAAAAAAACTCCGCATCAGATGCGGAGCTTTTTTATTACTGACGGTTCTTTTGCCATTTCAAGCCGATGCCGGTAATCCCACTAAGGATGGAGAAAACGGGCGAGAAAAGACTGAAGAAGGCGAATGGCAGGAAGTGCAGGACTGGAACGCCTAACGTTGAGGCAGCAAATGATCCGGCCACTCCCCAGGGGATAAGGTAGTTGATAACACTCCCCCCATCTTCAAGTACCCGACTGAGGGCAAGGGGGGCAAGACCAAGCTTATTGAAGGCTGCCTTGAAGGCCTTCCCCGGAAGGATAACTGACAAGTACTGTTCACCAACGAAGAGGTTGATGCCGATTCCAGAAAGGATCGTGACGGTAATTAACCGCCCTGGCTTTTGCAAGTGTTTAACGAGCGGATCCATCGCGGACTGGACGACGTTAAACTTCATCAAGATGCCCCCTAGTGACAGGGTCACGATAATTAAGGAAACAGTTGCCATCATGCTGCTGATCCCACCCCTAGAGAGAAGGGCATTTACTGATGCGTCACTGGTGTGGGCAACGTAACCTTCACTAATTAAGCTAGTCAATGAGTTGAGCGACTCATGTGGGTTTTGGCAGAAAATCATGATGACAGTCACGATAATATTGATAAAGAGGGTTGGAATCGCCGGAATGTGCCGCCAAGCACAGGCAAACATCAGCACAATGGGGAGTAATGCCCACCAGCTGATGGCGAAGTTTTGCTGGAGGACGGCGGTGGTCCGGAGAATCTTGGTAGGACTGACTTGTGAATGGGTGTTGCCGAGAATCCAGAAAAGGATCAGGGAAACAATAAAGGAGGGGATCGTTGACCACATCATATTTTTAATGTGGGCAAAAAGGTCACTTCCCGCGATTGCTGAAGAGAGGTTAGTAGAGTCCGACAATGGGGACATCTTATCACCAAAGACCGCCCCGGAGACGATAGCACCACCGACAAGGGCGGGGTTGACGTTCATGGCAACCCCCATCCCGAAAAGCGCAATCCCGATGGTCGAAATCGTCGTGAAACCACTCCCAATGGATAGGCCAACTAATGAACAAACGACAAAGGTTGATGGGACAAAGAACTGGCTGCTGATAAGTTTAAACCCAACGACCATGATGGCGGGGATGACCCCGGCCTTAATCCAGACTGCAATCAAGGCCCCAATCAAAATAAAGATGAAGATGGGGATGATCGCCGTCCCGATCCCTTCTTGAATACCCTTATGAATATCATCCCAACTGGCACCACGTAGCTTTGCCCAGAAAATTAAAATGGCAATGACAAACAGGACGGGGATCTGTGGCGACAGGCCGAACTTAATGACGGCCGTTCCTAAAATAATTAACATGAGCAAAAGCAAGGCGATTGCTTCACTAAACCGTACTTTCTTCATTTCTAATTCCTCCTCAATAAAAAAGTCCCGTTGATGTTTTCATCAACGGGACGATTGGATTTAAACCGCGGTACCACCCACTTACACACGCTATCGTGTGCACTCTTATCAGGTGGTAACGGCACTGATCATGGCCGAGCAATCATTCACTCGTGATAATTCGTATCGCTTTGCCTGACCGGTTCGCACCTCACCACCGGCTCTCTTACACCCAACAAAGGACCTACTGAAACGATAATTGTTGCAATTATAATATCGTGCAAAATTTAAATTGTCAACAATAAAATTAAAAAGTCATGAGAACCGCTTAATCATGGTTTGCCCAGCGGTGGTTAAAAAGAAGGTTGAGCAGGACTGCCGAGATGCTGGTGACGACAATACCATTGCCAAGGATGATTTGAAATTCCGTCGGCATGTGCTGGAACAGTTGGGGATACATGGTGATCCCGAGTCCCAGGCCGATGGAGATTGATGCGGTAAGCAGATTGGCGTTTTTGTTGAAATCAACCTTGTGCAGGATTTGCACCCCCTGGACGCCGACCATCCCAAACATGACAATCATCGCGCCACCGAGGACCGGGGCAGGGATGACTGTTGCAAGGGCGCCGACCTTTGGTAACAGGCCAAGCAAGAGGAGCAGGAAGGCGGCGTAGTAAACTGGTTGGCGACTCTTCACCCCGGACATTTTGAGGACGCCAACGTTTTCAGAAAAGGTGGAGTAGGGGAAGGTATTGAAGAGACCGCCAAGAACTGCCGCAATTCCTTCGGCCCGGTACCCGCGCTTTAGGTCCGCGGTGGTTAATTGTCGTCCGGTGATGTCACTTAACGCAAAGAAGACCCCGGTGGACTCAATCATGGTGGTTAGTGAGACCAAAATCATTGTGATGATTGCACTAGTATTAAAGTGGGGAACACCAAAGAAAAAGAGCTGGGGAGTATGGAACCATGCTGCTTCACTGACAGGCTTAAGCGAGATAAAACCCATTGCCCCTGCAATAAAAGAGGCGAGCAAGATTCCCAACAGGATTGCGATGGACTTCATGAATCCGCGGGCAAAGGCATTGAAGACGAGGATAATGGCGATGGTCAAGAAGCCAATAAACAAATTAGCGGGGGCACCAAACGAGGCGGCAGTTGGATTCCCGCCGCCCAGGTCTTGGAAACCGACTGGCACTAAGGTGAACCCGATGATGGTAATCAGGGAGCCAGTTACGACCGGTGGAAAGAACCGCTTTAACTTGGCAAAGTAGCCGGCAATTAGGAAAACAAATATTCCTGCCGCAATAATTGCTCCGTACATGTAGGTGATCCCGAGTTTACTCCCAATCGTCTCTAAGGGGGTTACTGCCTGGACAGCACAACCGAGGACGACGGGGAGCCCAATCCCCGTGAGCGGGGTTCGCTTCAGCTGTAAAAGGGTTGCCACGCCACACATGAAGATGTCGATTGATACCAGGTAAGTCATCTGCAGGGTTGAAAAGTGTAAGTAATGGCCGATTAAGAGGGGCACTAAAACGTCCCCGGAATACATCGCTAGTAGGTGCTGAAATCCTAAGATAAAGTTCTGCCACTGGGTAGAAAAAACAAATTTATGCGTGTGCTGGTTAATTGCAGTAGTTGAAAGTGGTTCTTTCAAAGTAATCCTCCTCGAAAATCGTGGAGCCAATAAAAAAGGAGACTGGCAAGCGCCTCGTCTCCTAAAAAATATAAGCGAATATTAAAGCGGAAAATCCGATTCGTGCTTATAGTCTAAAGTTTACGGCTTTAGGTAGAAACTAACCGACCTTATTTCGGTATTATATAGGCTCTTGGTTGATTTAATGTTGCTATTCTAGCACGCTCATTGATTACTTTCAACACCATTGTTCGGCTTCTAAGAAAAATAATTAAGCACAGAAAAAGTAGTATAATTAAAATGATACTGTTATCTTTGCAGAGAGGAAGCGCACAAGATGAAGAAATTAATGAGTAGCTGTACAGCAATGCTGGTTGGTAAAAATGCGACAATTGACGGTTCGACCATCATTGCCCGTGACGAAGATGGTGAAGACGGGGTTAATCCTAAGACCTTCCGGGTATTTCCGGCGAAGGACTATACTGGTGAACACTATGTTTCCAAGTATAATGGCTTAACTGTTGATATGGTAGGGAAAGGGTGCCGCTTTACCGCAACGCCAAATGGTGTCCCTGACATTGGTCGTTGGGATGAACAAGGGATTAACGAGTATAACGTTGCCATGAGCTCAACGGAGACTGAAATGACCAATGCCCGGGTGCTAGGTCACGATCCGTTAGTTGAAAACGGGGTAAATGAGGATTCAATGCTCTACCTGGTTTTGCCATTTATCAAGTCTGCCCGGGAAGGGGTCAAGCGTCTCGGTAGTTTAATCGAAAAGTATGGGACGGGTGAAAGTAACGGGATTGCCTTTAGCGATAAGGATGAAGTGTGGTACTTTGAAACCGGTGGTGGTCACCAGTGGGTTGCCCAGCGGATTCCTGATGACGCGTACGCGATTGCCCCCAATATTATGTGTATCGAGGAAATTGACTTTGCTGATGAAGACAACTACCTGACAGCTGCCGGAATTCGCGACTTCGTTAACAAGTACCACTTAAATCCTAACCCGGAAACATTTAACTTCCGTAACATCTTTGGAACCCAGGATGAAGCAGATGCCTACTATAACACGCCGCGGTCATGGTATGGACAAAAGCTCTTTACCCCGTCCCTTGAACAGGAGCCGACGAGCCAAAAGATTCCTTTTATCCAACACGCGGAAAAGAAGATCGCAATTGAAGACGTTGAATACTTCCTATCATCACACTATAATGGCACGCCATATGACCCGATGGGAACCTATGCTTCTGGTACGCCAGCGGAGCAAAAGAAGTTCCGTTCGATTGCCTTAGACCGGAACCAGAGCTCCTGCATCTTGCAAATCCGGAATGATGTGCCGGCAGAGTACGCTGCTATTCAGTGGATCAACTTCGGCTTTTACTGTTACAGCCCATACGTCCCATTCTTTACCAACATCACTGACACGCCCGCCAACTACAAGCTGGCCAGCGATGATGCCCAACCGGACAAGAGTGCTTACTGGATGCATAAGTTGCTCGAGGTAATCGTTGAACCGCGCTACCATGAATTTATCAACGAAGTTAATGACTTCCGCGACCGCTGCCAGAGCTATGGTGTTAGCCGGGTTGATAAAATCACGGAAGTAGCCAAGATCCAAAACTCTGCTAACTTAGTAAATTATTTGACCGAGCAAAACATGAAGACTGCTAACCACGTCAATGCAGAAACACATAAGTTGATCAACAGCTTACTTCACCAAGCGTTATTGAATTCGAAATTCCAGTTTGAACGTGGCGATAATCTATAAAAGCTAATTATTAATGAATCGCGTGACCGGGTAAAATTTCCCAGTCACGCGATTTATTTTTGCTTAATTTTATGACAGATTAGTGTAATGATGATTACGATGATGATATCGGGGATGGTGTTGCCGATGGGGGTATCGACAAGCATTAATAGACGGTAGACGATAAAGCCAATTAGCCAGATAGCCATATTTAGCCACTCGACCTGGTGGTGGGCAGGTGTTTTGCGGAGAATAAAAAAGTCGGTAAGCTGGATTGCAATCATCGGGGTGAAGACTGAGTCAATGATATAAAGAAATGGTGAGATATTATCCATTGGAAAGAGGCTAGCCGTGATGAAACCGATGATCGTCGCTACAAGAGCAACGTGGGTTTTATTTAACTTTCGCCAAACAGTCAAACTGGAGACTCCCGCAGAGTACGCGTCCATAAAAGTAGTAGTGACCGTGGAAAAAACGATTATTAATAGTCCAGCAACACCCATTCCAGCGTGGCGCATAACAGTGGCAATGTTGTCCTGACCAGTAAGGAGGGTGGCGCCCATGCCAATGATATACATCCAGCAACTACCGATCGTATAAGCGGCGACACTTGTGAAGGTGGTTAGGCGTGGTGCGGCGGCCTTGCTGGTGTAATCGCTAATCAATGGTAACCAAGAAAGGGGCATTGCAATTGCCAGCTCCACTGCTTCGCCAAACGTAAGACTGGGCGATGGTGTAGCTTGAGGGTTGTGCCCGGTGAAAATGATTGTTGAAAGCCAAATAGTGAGGAGCAAAAGCAAGGCGATTGCGACTAGGTTAATCTTTTCTAGGTGGGTGAGGCCAACTAGGATCCAGAGCGAAATTAGGGCAGCGATGATCAGACACCATTGCCAGTGGGCGAGTTGAAAAATGCTTTTAGCAGCGATTGCCCCGTCAAAGATCATAATACTGGTCCATCCGCAGAGTTGGGCGACGTTAAGGCCGGCAAAAAACTTACTGCCATTGTGACCAAAGCTCATTTTGACAGTTTCCATTGCACTTTGCCGACTGGATGCACCGATATAGCCGGCAAAGAATAAGAGGGCGGCACCAATTAAGTGGCCGATGAGAATCGCTAATAGCCCCTTTGTGAAGCCGAGCGGGGCAATGTATGTTCCCGTTATGATTTCAGCGATTGAGATTGCTGCCCCAAACCAAATGAGACCATTTGCAAAGACGGATGTTTCTTTCTTCATGAGTAAAACTCCCTTGTTGTTGATTACAGCGGGAATTTAACGGTTGCAAATAAAAAGGAGACTAGAAAATTAATCCCTAGTCTCGCGTGTGTAGCATAAATAAAAGTATTATTTCCTACGGTGGGATTATCCACATCAGGTTAAATGGGTCGAAGGTCGCACCTTCCTCTCAGCCTGTTTACAAGCTCCCCGCTGTTTAATTTAGTTTTAGTATAACATATTATTTCCACCAATGGCGGTTGATTAAGAAAATCACGCAGGCCGCCATCAGGGCGAGCGTAATTAAAATGGTGATCACCCAGGAAAATGACCAGTTTGCTAGTGGCAGCTTGACGTTTTCACCATAGAATCCGGAAACGATCGTTGGAATTGAAAGAACGATCGAATAAATGGTAAGGTACTTCATCGTCTGGTTCAAGTCACTATCGAGAACCTTGCTATAGGCGTTGGAAACCCTGGCAGAGACATCAGAAGTCATCTGGGCCATCTCTAGTCCTTGCTGTGCTTCGACAATCACGTCGTCTAGGTCGTTAAACTGCTTGCTAGTGATGCGGCTGCCAAAGCGGCGCTTGAATTCTTCGAGCAAGGAAACATTTCCCTTTAATGAGGTGAGCATGTAGACCAGGCCGGTTTCAATTTCCATGAACTCGGTGATTGCTTTTCTGCCAGTCCGCTTTTGCAAATTTTGCTGGATCTGCTGGCGCTGCTGGTCGACCCGCCGCAAGGGGCCAAAGTAATCCGTGGATAGCCGATAGAGAACGGGAAAAACCAGGTTAAGTTTATCATCAGTCCCTCCCCGCTTTTGTAAGAGGCGGAGCTGGTTAGCGATAATCCCGTTGACAAAGTTGGTCTTTGCATTAGTAAAGGTGATGATGTTGTTTGCTGTAAGCATGATCCCGATAGGGGCCGTCTGGGGGGCCGTAACCGCGTGTGTCGGGACGTAGACGTCAAAGATTAAAAGAGTTACTCCTGCGTCTGGATCAACTTCAACCCGCGCTTTTTCGTAGGGGTCGATTGCGTAGTCGAGCAATTCTTGAGTAACTTCGTATTTTTCAATCAGGTCAAGTCGTTCATGGGGAAGGGGTTCAAAGACACTTATCCACTTACTATGTTCATTAATCTGATCGGTTGTTAACATGGTTACTCATCCCCTTAATATTGTTCATATCTCTATTCAACTCTATTATCCTGGAAAAGTAAACCGCCCTAACAGTAAATTAAAGTGAATATTTCCTGGGAAATAACGTAAAATAGTGCTATTAGTTTAATGATGGTGGTGGAAAAATGATAAATTACCGATGGCACTTAACAGAGCAGCTAGCAAAGCAGCAGGAGGAATGTTCCCTCCGCACCCTTTTGCACCAGCAGTGGCTCCTTCCCAACCGGTTGATCCATTATTTGCGTACCCGGCGGCAAGTACTGGTTAATGGCCATTATATCTCGATGAATGAACCAGTCAGTGCGGGGGACCAGGTTGAGATGTTTTTCGTTGGGGATGAGGTCCGAACGCCCGCCGCTAACGACTATGTTCCAACCAACAAGCCTGACTTAGCAGTTTTATATGAGAACCGTGACTTGCTGGTGGTGAATAAGCCGCGAGGGCAAAAAACTCACCCAAACTATCGGGGAGAAACAGGGACCCTAATGAATGATGTCGCGGGTTATTTAGCGGGAACCAGCGACGGAGCATACATGGTCCACCGGATCGACTTGCAGACAAGTGGGGCGGTGATCGTGGCAAAGAATCCCATCGTGGTGCCGGTCTTGAACCGGCTGATTAGCACGGGGGCAATTCACCGCCAATACCTTGCAGTTGTTGAGGGAAAACTTGTTGACGACGGTAGGTGGGCATGGCCAATCGGTAAGGATCCCGCTAACTTTCACTTGCATAAGGTTGCGGGAATTAATGCCCAGCCAGCGGTGACCTACTACCACAGTTGTGCGGCCAACGAGGATCGTTCCCTAGTAGCATTGAAACTAGCAACGGGGCGGACTCACCAGTTGCGGGTCCATCTGGCACACAGCGGCCACCCGATTGTGGGCGATCCCCTGTATAATCCGTCATCTAATGAGGGAATGTTACTGCATGGGCAGGCGCAGCGATTAGTGATACCTTTTACCATGAAAACTTTAAATATTAAGGCGCCACTTCCACCCTATTTTTTAAATTATTTGGTAAAATATAAATTAGCTTAGGAGCAAATTTGAATAAGGGAGGACATTAATTGTCACTTTTAGAGAAGTTGTATGGACCATTTTTTGATCCACATAACTGGGCAACAGTTGTTACATCCGGTGAGGATTGGCTGATTATTTTTTCGTTAGTTATGATTGAGTGTTTACTTTCTGTCGATAACGCTGTTGTCTTAGCAGCCCAGACACGTGTATTACCCACATTAAAGGAACAAGAAGAGTCACTATTCTACGGAATTTGGGGTTCCTATGTGTTCCGGTTCTTAATAATCGGTTTAGGTGTCTACCTGATCAACTTTTGGGAAATCAAGGTGATCGGTGCTGCTTACCTAATTTACCTTGTTTACCGGTACTTCCGTACTAAATTTTTCGGTAAAAAGGCAATGCGCAAGGGCCATGAGAATAGGTCAAGGCTCAAGGGGCGGAAGCTATTCTGGTCAGTAGTTGCCCAGATTGAGTTGATGGATATCATCTTCTCGGTCGATTCAGTGTTGGCCTCGCTAGCAATCTCCACCAACCCGGTGATCGTCTTGATCGGTGGCTTGATCGGGATTGCATGTATGCGGGGAATTGCTGAAGTAATTATGAAGCTGATGCGGAAGGTTCCGGAATTAGAGCCGATGGCATATATCTTGATTTTCGTAATCGCAATCAAACTGTTCTTAACGATTCCGGCAATTGACGTTGAGATTCCATCGGGGATCTTCGGGATCTTTATCCTTGCGGTATTTGTGATTACGATTATCATCCACTTCGTAAGAAATTCAAAAAAGAAGGCAAGATAAGATGGCAATTGAAGCAAGTACACAAGACTTTAAGGCGCAAGTCCAAGGACCATTGACGGTAGTCGACTTCTGGGCACCATGGTGTGGCCCATGTAAGATGATGGAACCGGCAATGGCAAAGCTTGAAGAACGGTTTGGAAAAGAGATCAAATTTGTAAAACTAAACGTTGACGGCAACCAAGAGATTGCCCAGCAGTATAAGGTAATGAGTGTGCCCAGCCTCGTCTTATTCCGTAACGGGGAGGCAAAGGAAAAGGTGACCGGTTATTATCCGGAAGAAAAACTCGCCCATTACTTTAGCCGTAAAGTAGCCGAATAACGACGGCAAAAGCCGCATCCCAGTAAGTGGGGTGCGGCTTTTTTGATGCTAGAAAAACTTAATCTTTTCTCCCAAGTTTAAACACCTTTTCTAAAATCGCATAATATATAATTATTATACAAATTATATTTAACGACAAAGGAGATAATTCATGGAGACAAAGAAACACTACAAGTTATACAAATCGGGCAAACTGTGGATGACGGCAATGATTTCTGTGGGTGTCCTTGCGGTAGCCAACGTGGCTTACGCTGATACTGCTGAGCAAGCGAGTACGCCTACCTCCACGGATACCAGCATTGTAACTTCCGACGCGAGTAATTCGGGTAATCTAGCAGTTGAAGTTCCAGTGACCCACAGCAGTGCGGCTCAAACCACTGCACCGCCAGCAAATGCACAAGTAGAAAAAATAACATCTGGTCTTGGCAACATTGATGACGGCCAATCTTCTGCAAACCAACCGGTGGCTAGCGCAGCGAATAATGCAGTTAGCAGTGACCCAGCGAGGCAACCTAGTCAAGCGGTAGCCACGCCGGTGACGCGGACCGAAGCGGAGCAAGAAGTGGCGACATTTACCCAGCCACAGGTGAATTCAACCATCACGGTTAACAATCCTAGTAATTACCCAACCGATGCAGCCAAGTTAGTTGGTAAAAATCAATTTAGCGAGTCTTACTACATTTATCAGATCGTTAACCTAGATGGGGCTAAGATTAATGGCCTCCAAGCACGGTTAATCTTATCGGTTGACCCGCGTAATCCCCAGGGAGCTAACTACGCCTACGTTACTGATGAGAAGTATAAGAAAGCCTACCAAACAATCACTATTAATTCAGGCGAGTATAAGGACATTTCCGTTAGTTCGACCGGTGGGGCAATTAAAAATCCGACAAGAAACCAAATTTACCGGGTTTCTAATACCGGCCCATTTACCTTGGATTTTAATGGTAAGAAGATAACGGTGCCAGCGTCACTGTCAATCAAGAGTGTTGGTAGCGGAAATGGACGGGGAGTTAGTCCAGTTTATGGTTTAGGAAACCAAAATAATATTTCGTACTCTGATAAGGTTGATATTTCTCCAGAAAACAAAGCACCGGCCATTGAATATATCTACTTAGACAAGGATGGTAACTACACTAGCAGTAATAAATTGCCTGCTAATGTGCCAGTGAACGGGATTACGGGGCAACAGTTTACCATCACCAATGTTGATGAATACAAACAGGTCCTCAATGGCCTTTACCTGACTAACCAGCAGGGGAGCCTGGCTAATTCAGCGGATGGTTCATACAAGGGGACAATTTCCCAGTTCCAAATCGGCCAGTACTACGAAAAGACGCTATACAACTGGGATCGAACAGTTTCCCAAACGTTAATTTATAAGTTAATCGATCCTCAAGGAACGATGGAAATTTCCTTGCTTCGGCCAAATAAAAAACCGAAACCGTGACAGTTCCGGTTGGGGAGCATAAGGTATTTAGTAACGGTACCTTAGTCCGGAACCCCTTTGTCCCTGGCGCTAACTCAGTCCAGCTCGTCTACGCGGACTTAGGAAAGATCATTCCGGTTGATGAAAATGGGAACGTTATTTCCGACCTGCAGCCGGTCTACAACAATGACCCAAGTAACCCTCATAAGGCAGGGGCAACGGCGGCACCGGACTTGACTGCCCAGGGATGGGTGTTGCAGACACCATCAGATGCAACAATTATTCCTAGTAACCCAGGTGAAGATACCAAGGTAGTTTATGTCCGGGTTGTAACGAATACAGTGGAAAAGACGGTTACCCAAACGGTCAAGTACCAATATGCCGATGGAATTACGGCAGGGCGGCCAGCGCTACCGGGCGACAAGGTTCAGAAAGCCACTTTTATCCATACCGTGATTACGAACCCAGTTACCGGGCAGGTAATCTCAGATACTTGGACCCCGGCCCAACAGTTTACCGCTGAAACGTCGCCAACGATTGCCGGCTTCTGGGCGGATCAAAAGGAAGTTGGGGGTAATGCTGAAGTCACCCAAGATACGCCTAGTTTAACATTCGTCGTCAAGTATAGTGGACCAAACGAAGAAATAAGTGAAACGAAAGTTACCCAGACAGTTAACTACGTCTACAGTGATGGCATCACGGCAGGGCGGCCGCCGTTGCCATCATCAAACGTCCAAACCCTAACGTTTACCGCAACGACTCATCGTAATCCGGAAACTGATGAAGTTATCAGCACGACCTGGTCTGGACCGCAAAACTTCACCATCGTGCTTACTCCCGAAGTTGATGGTTACTACTACAATAAGGCACAGGAGGGAAGCACTGACAAGGTGACCCATGAAAGTGCCGATACAGAGTACACTGTTTACTATGCACCGCCAACAGTCACTAGCCAGGACAAGACCATTACCCAAACCATCCATTACCAATACGCAGATGGTGAAACCCAGGGGCGGCCACCACTACCAAAGGATGATGTCCAGACCATTACCTTTACGGAAACTCTCCACACCAACCCGTTTACCGGGCACGTCGTTTCCTTTGGCTGGACCCCAGACTACAATAAGTTCTCAATCGTCCAAACGCCAACGATTAACGGCTTCTACGCTGATTTGGCCCACGCTGGTAGTGATAAGATAATGGTGCACGAAGACCTGGATACTTACTACGTTGTAAACTACGCCGCCCCCGTAAGTACCGTGACCGAATCGAAGCGGGTCAACCAGACGATCCGGTACGAATATGCGGATGGGGTAACAACAGACCGGCCAGCGTTACCACAAACGGATACCCAAAGCTTAGTCTTTGACCGGACGGTGGTGACCAATCCGTGGACGAATGAAGTAATCAGTGACACCTGGAGCCCGGCCCAGAACTTTACGGTTTTAGCGACCCCAACAATTGATGGCTACTACTACAACTTAGCTCAGGCAGGGAGTAACGCAGCGGTAACTTATCAAAGTGCTGATAGCGAGTACATTGTGAAGTATGCCCCTGCCAATGTCCAAACGAGTGATAAAACAGTTACCCAGACGATTAAATATCACTACGCAGAAGGAGTAAATGGTGATCCGGCGTTATTACCAACGGATAATGTCCAGAGCTTAACATTTACTAACACGGTCTTAACGAACCCATGGACGGGAGAAGTGATTACTAATACGTGGAGTCCAGCACAAAACTTTGCAGTGATTGATACACCACGAATTGACGGCTACTTCTTTGACCAATCACAAGCTGGTAGCGCTGCTTCAGTAACCCATGAAAGTGCAGACAGCGTTTACGATGTCTACTATCTTGCACCTGAAACTACCGAGACAAAAAAAGAAATTACCCAAACGATTCGCTATGAATATGCCGATGGGATAACAACTGGGCGGCCAGCGTTACCGCAGACAAACGTGCAGACGCTGACATTCTTCCAAACAATTAAACGGGATCCAATTACCGGGGCGATTATCGCTGACGAGTGGACTGAACCGCAAAAGTTTGGGATTGTAAGTAGTCAACAGCTTGCCGGATTCTATTATGATCAAGCCCAAGCTGGTAGCGATAAGATGGTAACTCATGATGATGCTAGTACGGAATACGTCGTTAAGTATGCGCCAGCAAGCATTATGAGTGAAGAAAAAAATGTTAGCCAGACGATTCGTTACGAGTACGCTGATGGGGTGACAGCTGAGCGGCCAAGTTTACCAGCAACGAATGTTCAAAATCTTAGCTTTATCCATACGGTAACAACGAACCCATGGACAAAGGAAGTGATTAGTGATACATGGAGTCCGGCACAAAGTTTTACGGTTGTTAACACGCCGGTAGTCGAGGGCTTCTACTATGATCAAGCACAGGCCGGTAGTAATGCTGCCGTTACTTACGAGAGCGGTAATACAGAATACCTTGTTAAATATGCACCGGTAAATGTAACTACTGAAAATAAGACAGTTACCCAAACGATTTACTACCACTATGCAAGTGGGGTGAACGGTAACCCGGCATTGCTACCAGCAACGAACGTTCAAAGTGTTGACTTTACACGGACCACGTTGACAAATCCGTGGACGGGGGAAGTGATTAGTGACACGTGGAGCCCTGGTCAAAACTTTACAGTTGTTGTGACACCACAAATCGATGGCTATTACTACGACCAAGCCCAAGCTGGTAGCACGGTCACGGTAAACCATAACAGTCCGGATACTGTTTATAACATTTACTACTTAGCACCAACAACAACGAGCGAAGAAAAAACAATTACCCAAACAATTCGCTATGAATATGCAGATGGAATAACAGCTGATCGCCCAGCGTTACCACAAACAAATCTTCAGACGTTGAGCTTTACCCAAACAATCGTCCGCAACCCAATTACGGGAGAAATTGAGTCAATTACCTGGACTGATCCACAAAGCTTTAACGTAATTAAGACGCCAAGGATTGACGGCTACTACTATGACTTGGCAACCGCTGGGAGCAATCAGCTAGTGACCCATGACAGTGCAAATACTGAGTATGTTGTAAAATATGCGCCAGCAAAGATCATTACTGAGGACAAGCAAGTAACGCAGACTGTTCGTTATGAATATGCCGATGGCCAGGTAAACGACCGTCCAGCGCTACCACAAAGCGATGTGCAGACGGTAAACTTTACTCACACGACAACGCTGAACCCATTTACTGATGAAGTAATTTCTAGCACATGGAGTCCAGCACAACAGTTTAGTATCGTTAACACACCGACAATTGATGGTTACTACTATAACCATGCTCAGGCTGGTAGTACAGCACAAGTGACCCATGATAGTGCAGATACCGAATACGTAGTCAAGTACAGTCCTGCTGACATTCAGACAACAGATAAGACAGTTACCCAAACTGTTAAGTACCAATATGCTGATGGGATTACAAACGGTCGCCCGGCCTTGCCAGCAAATGAAGTACAGGCACTGACCTTTACCCAGACAGTTGCCCGCAACCCATTTACTGGGGAAGTGATTTCTGCTACATGGAGTCCAGCGCAAAACTTTACTTTAGTTAATACCCCACCAGTTACCGGCTTTTACTTTGACTTAGCCCAAGCCGGCAGTACGACCAATGTTACTCACGAAAGTAGCAATACGGAATACGTTGTAAACTATGCGCCAGCAAATGTAACAACGACTGATAAAGTAGTAAATCAAACAATTCGCTATGAATATGCAGATGGGGTTACAACAGGTCGGCCAATGCTACCACAGAACGTGGTTCAGACATTAACGTTTACGCAAACAACCGCAACTAATCCATTCACTGGAGAAGTAGTATCGACAACGTGGAGTCCGGCGCAAAGCTTTACCCTTGTAGATACACCAACAATTGATGGTTATTACTACGACCAGGCCCAAGCCGGCAGTACAGCACAAGTTACTCACGAGAGTTCTGATACGGAATACGTTGTAAAGTATGCTGCACCGACGGTTACCACCGAAACTAAGGAAGTAACGCAAACGATTAAGTACGAATACAATGATGGCGTGACAGCGGGACGGCCGACATTACCAAGTGACAATGTGACTTCCGTTGACTTTGTTCACACGGTAATCACTAATCCATGGACAGGGGAAGTGATTCAGGATACGTGGAGTCCTGATCAAATTATTCCGTCCATTGCGAGCCCAACAATTGATGGCTTTTACGCTGATCGGGAACTAATTCCTGAAGTAACTGTTTCCAATACAAGTCAAGATCTTCATTACGTTGTAAAATACGCTGCACCGACGGTTACAACGGAAACTGAAAAGGTAACACAAAACATTAAGTATGAGTACAGTGATGGTGTGACAGTCGACCGCCCATCATTACCAGAAAATAACACGATCACGGTTGATTTTACTCACACGGTAGTCACTAATCCGTGGACGGGTGAAATAATTGAAGACAAGTGGAGTCCTGACAAGGTCATTCCAGCAGTGCCTAGTCCAGAGATTGACGGCTTCCACCCTGATCATGAAACAATTCCAGAAATGACAATTTCTCATACAAGTAAAGACCTTAACTACGTTGTGAAGTATGACAAGAATGTTGAAACACCAGCACCGGAAACTCCTGCGCCAGAAAAGCCAGTGGTGCCAAGTAAGCCAACACCGACTGAGCCAGTTGCGCCAGCACCGGAAGAACCAGTAGTGCCAAGCGCACCGGTTGTTGCGCCGAAGCCAACCGAAGTCACTCCGGTGGAAACGGCTAATCAACCAGCAGCTTCAGTGGTCGCAGATAAAAAGGTAGAAAATACCGTGCTTCCACAGACCGGTAGTCAGGATACAGTAGCAATTGCTGGATTAGGATTGGTAACAGCATTTGCAGCCCTCTTTGGTCTTAGTAAGCGCAAACGCAAAAGTTAATTGAATAACGACGGCAAAAGCCGCATCCCAGTAAGCGGGGTGCGGCTTTTCTTTAATGATTATTATTTTTAAAATGCGGCCGGTAGAAGTGGTAAAAGATGAGAGCAAGGATAAAGGTCAAGACATCGGCCAGCGCTTGGGCAGCCAGGATCCCGGTGTAGCCAAAGAGCTTGGTCAGAATGGTGATCGCAATGCCAAAGATAAGCCCTTGCCGGCAGAATGATAGCCAGAATGCCGGATTAGCCTTCCCCATTGACTGGAACATGGTGGTAAAGACCAGGACGGTTCCGGCGAGGGTGGTGGAAACTGACAACCAGCGCAACATCATTGCCCCTTCACTAACAATTTGTGGATCATTCATGAAGAAACGGATAACGTGCGGGGCGAAAATAAAGAGGAGGACCGTCAGGACGATTGCGAGGCTAGCGACAACCTGGATGTCAAACTTGACGACCTTGTTAAAACGGGCTTCATCTTTTGCACCATAGACATAACCAATTAATGGTTGCGCCCCGAAAGCAAAACCGACCATCACCATGTTGATAATCATGTTTGCCTTGAGGGCAATTCCCATTGCGGCGACACTATCAGCTCCGTAGGCAATTAAGAAGCGGTTCGTCATTGCCATCGCAAAGGTCGCCATGATGTTGGTGATGGAAGCGGGAATCCCGATGGCGTAGATTTCCAGTTGGAGTTTCCGACTAATCTTGGTTTCATGGATGGACGTCGATAGTTTTTTACTTTTTACCCGTAAGAAATAGATCATCAAGATATCACCGATAACGTTGCTAGTCACCGTTGCTAGGGCGGAACCAGCAGCTCCCAGGCCGCAGGTGAAGATGAAGATCGGGTTTAAGACAATGTTAATCCCGGTCCCCACCATGCTAGCAATCATCGACTGGAGGGCGAGTCCTTCCGTTCGTAAGATGTTCGTCGGTGAGAGGCCGAAGATTACGAAGGCTGCCCCCCCAGGCCATGACAAGGTAGTATTCGCGGGCGTATTTCCAGGTTGCTGGGGAGGCACCGAGCATGTGCAGGATCGGGGTCTGGAAGACGACCATAATGATGGTTACGAGGATCCCGCAGATGATGGGGGCGTAAAAACAATAGCCACTGACAAACCGGGCTAGTTTATCCTTCCGTTCACCAAAGAGTCGGGAAATAACGGAACTTCCACCGAGGCCAAAGATATCGCCAATCGCAATCATCAGGGTGAAAATCGGGGCACCTTGTGAAACCCCAGCAACTAGGTTCGGGTTACCAGTTTTGGCAACGAAAAAAGTGTCGACCATGTTATAAACTAAGGTAACTGCCATGCTCAAGACTACTGGCATTGCCAGGGTAAAGTAGGCACGCTTGATTGAAGTATGTTCAAATAATTCGTTCATTTTGATTCTTCCTTATAACAAACTGATAATTATTTTACGCCAAATTAGTGTGGAGCGCTAAGGGGTAATTCTTAAGTGCCGTAAAAAAGCAAAGCCGGAGAAGTAACCATTTTTTCCGGCTTTGCTTTTTAATTGATATATTGACAACGCTAATCTTCAAAGTATTGGTAAAGTTTTTTGACCGTTAGCTGCTGCTTTTCTGCACCGCGGAAGTCTGCTTTGATTTGCCCGTCTTTAAGGACAATTAGGCGGTTACCGTAAGTCAAGGCATCTTCTAAGTGGTGGGTGATCATTAATGCAGTAAGATGGTCCTTGGTAATCCGCTCGTTAGTGGCGTGGAGGAGGTTGAAACTGGTGTGAGGGTCCAGAGCGGCAGTGTGTTCATCAAGCAGCAGGACATCTGGCCGCTTTAGTGTTGCCATTAAGAAACTTAATGCTTGTCGTTGCCCGCCGGAGAGGGCCCCGGTGGCGGTGGTCATCCGGTTTTCTAAACCATTATTCATTGTGGCGGCAAGGGTTGTAAAACGGTCCATGTTGGGTTTTAACTTGCGGGGGATGAGGTAACGGTGTTCACCCCGTTTTGTTGCCAGCAGCATATTTTCCGCAACGGTCATCCGGGGAGCGGTTCCTAATTTAGGATCCTGAAAGACCCGGGCGAGGAAGGCTGTCCGCTGTTCTTCGGTGGTCCGGGTGATGTCCTTGCCGTCGTGGAGAATTTTTCCTTCGTCAGCCCGGAGGTTGCCACCGATGACGTTGAAGAGGGTGGACTTTCCGGCCCCGTTTGTCCCCACAATAGTAATGAAGTCACCGGCGTTAATTTTAAGGTTAATCCCCTTGAGAATCATGGTTTCATTTGAAGTTCCTTTATTAACAATGGTTTTAACATCTTGTAATTCTAAGATTGGCTTAGTCATGTGGCTGGACCCCCTTTAAGATTGGCTTTTTGAGGTGAACGTGTTCTTCTAGTTGCGGCAACATCATGCAGATAGCGAGGACGACTGATGAAATCAAGTTGAGGTCGTTTGCGGAGAAACCGAGTTGGAGAACGGCGAGTAAGATGATCCGGTAGATAATACTTCCGAGAGTGACCGCGACTAGCCGTTGGTTTAAGGTTAACTCCCCAAAGGCCACTTCCCCGATAATGATTGAGGCGAGGGCGATCACGATGGTCCCAATCCCCATGTTAATGTCGGCATAACCATTGTTTTGGGCAATTAAAGCACCGCAAAGGCCAACCATCCCGTTGGAAACCATCAGTCCGACGATTACCATTGTATCAGTGTGAATTCCCAGGGACTTCGCCATCGTGGGGTTGTCACCCGTGGCAATAAAAGCTTGACCGTAGTCGGTAGCTAAGAAGAATACCAGGAGGACGGTGACGATTGCAATAACGGCGACCCCTAAGAAGACACTGTCGAAGTACTGGGGGAGACTTTGCATAAAGTCACCACTAAAGAGTGTCTTTTGGCCGAGGAGGGACACGTTTGACTTCCCCATGATCCGGAGGTTGACTGAATATGCGGCGGTCATCGTCAGGATTCCGGCAAGCAGGCTCGGAATCTTTCCCTTGGTATAGAGGAGCCCGGTGATCAGGCCGGCGAGCATCCCTGCCCCGATGGCCAATAGTGTCGCCCCGAAGGGATTAACGCCGTGGGTGATTGCGGCGACAGCAGTGGCAGCTCCCAGGGGGAAGGTTCCTTCAACGGTCATATCCGCAAAGTCTAAGATCCTAAATGTCAGGTAAAGGCCGAGCCCAAGTAGTGCCCATAATAATCCTTGCCCGATTGATGATACGATTAGACTCATTTGTAAACCTCTCCTTTCGTGGTGGCTGCTTTTTCAAATTGTGGGGGGATGTTTAAGTTCAGCTTTTGTGCTTGCTTTAGGTTTAAGACCGGTGTCCCGTGCTTGATGTATTCGATTGGCATATTCGCTGGTTTCTTGCCCTTGAGCACCTGGACGGTCATCTTGGCGCCTTGCACCCCTAGTTCGCGTTGGTTAACACTGTACGTGGCAACCCCGCCCTGCTTAACCATTGTATCGGTAGCGGGGAAGACCGGTTTGTTTGCGGCATTCGCGTTTTTGACCAGGGTCTGCATGGCACCAGCAATTGTATTGTCGGTAGGGACGATTACGGCGTCTACTTGACTAAGCATCTGTTCGGATACCTGGTTTAAGTCGTTGCTGTTGGCGATTGAGTAAGACTTGAGGTTGATCCCCATCTTCTTACATTCCTGCTTAATTTGGTGGAAACCAGCGACTGCTGAGGCATCACTAGATGTGTAGATTACCCCCAGGGTCTTCATCTTCGGCAGGAATTGCTTAATCAAGCCTAGTTGTTCGTGAATTGGCGCTTGGTCGGAAATCCCAGTGATGTTTGCTCCGGGATGTTGGTTATTTTTAACCAGGCCGGCACTCTTCGGATCAGTAACGGCCCCAAGGACAATTGGGGTCTTCGTGGTTGAATTGGCTAGTGCTTGGGCCGCCGGGGTGGTGATTCCAAATAAGACAGTGGAATTGTCATCGACGAGCTTTGAAGCCATTGTCTTCAGGTTACTTTGGTCACCATTCGCGTTTTGGTACTCAATCTTAATGTTTTTCCCGTCGTGATAACCTTCGCGGGCTAACTCATCGACATAGCCCTTATAAATCTCGTCGAGGGCGGGGTGGTGCATTAAGGTTAGCACCCCGACGGTCGGAACTTTTTGCCTTTGTGTGAAGCCGTTATTTTCCCTGAAAAATGCAAAGCAGAGAAAGGCGACTAGGATCGCAATTAGACCATACATTCTCTTCATAATAAACTCACCTCATTTGAATAATGATACAAAAAAACGAGCGCCCACATGGGACCCTCGTTTTTGACAAAGCAAAATAAAAAGTCCGCATGTGGATCCATGCGGACTGAAAATGAATACCAAACTCAGCCGGCACAGATGCAATCTGTCTATCCAGGTCGCATCCATGACGGAACAACCCAGTCTACCGGCTTTGCCAACGAATATTAACGTTAATGCTTTGGTAATTCATAATCTTTACTCCTCGTGTTTGATTGTCATTAGTATAGCGAATGTTATATCTAGTGTCAACTGGATTATTAAAATTTAATAAGAAAAGGCAACGGCGATTCAGCCGTTGCCTTTTAGCAGGACATATCCTAGTTCATGCTAATGTAGAAGCTAGGAGTGTAGTACTTAATGTTTCCTTGTTGAACATTTTGTCCTGGTGCTGGTGCTTGAACGTATTGCCCATTACCTTCTGCGATTGCAACGTGGTAAGGAGCACTGTCAGGGCCCCAGAAGTAGAGGTCACCACTTTGGGCGTTTTGAACGTCGTACTTGTGGGCACCGAGGTTAGTTTGTTGGTAAGTAGTCCGGTAGTTTGAGCCTAGGCCGTATGAGTATTGAACTAAGCCAGAGCAGTCAAAACCACTTGGGGTGTTACCGCCCCAAACGTAAGGGACACCAACCATTGATTGGGCAGTAGCGACAGCTGAAGCAGTTGAGCCGTTACCTTGACCGGCAGCAGCTTGCGTTGCAGGGGTTGCTGAAACGGCAGCGGTGCTTTGCACAGTGGTAGCACTTGCTGGGGTAGCACTGTTAGCAGTAGAAGCTGCAGTGGCAGTGGTACTTGGGGTAGCAGCTAATGTAATCTTAGCGTTGGCGTAGCCACTGTTTTGGTTAGTGTTGACGTTGTAAGCAACTGCGCTTACTTGCGCAGTGGTGCTTTGGTTTGCAGCACTAGACTGGGCAACAGTGTTGTCAGTAGTGGCAACAGTTTGTGGTTGTGCTTGGTCAGCAATGTTGTATGCGTTGGTTTGGGAAACTGCAGATGCAGAAGTAGCCGCCGCAATCGTTGTTGCTTGGTTTGGGGTTGTTGTTTGTTCTGCTACTTGGCTGGCAGTAGTGTTGTCAGTTGCCGTTGGGACAGCAACACTGGCAGCAGCTGAAGCAGTACTGATGGCAGACGTTGGGATAACTAATTGTTGACCAACGTAGATCAAGTTAGGGTCAGCTAATTGGTTAGTAGTGGAGATGGAATCAATTGTCGTTGAGTATTGTTGGGCAAAATTCCAAACGGTATCTCCAGATTGAACTTGCACTTGGGTGTCAGCACTAGCGGTGTTGGTAACAGCAAGGGCACCAGCAGCACCTAGCGCGGCAGCGAGAACTTTTGACATAACTTTCTTCTTAGCGATAATCATTCACTCCTGATTTTATAATTCTAGTATTTATCAATAAATGCAACTCAGTGCATTATCTACTATATGATGATATTGTGAAGAAGATGTGAAAAATACCTTAAACTGCTCAATGTTACACAATTGTAATAAATTGAAGGCGGTGCCAAAAGTGTGATAGTATGGACACCAGTTTTAATTCGTAACAAATAGTAAGGAGAGAGATAGATGGCAGTACTAGATGTTGAAGGCCTGACGATGAGCTATGCGGATAAAAAGCTCTACGAAGATGCTAGCTTTCAACTAGAAAAGCACGAGCACATGGGGATCGTTGGCCAAAATGGGGCAGGAAAGAGTACCCTGATTAAAATTTTAATTGGCAAGGTGCTACCGGTCGAAGGGAGTGTCAAATGGCAAAAGGGGGCCAAGATTGGCTACCTTGACCAGTATGTTGATATTCCAAAGGGGATGACCTTGATTGAGTTCCTGCACACTGCGTTTACTGACCTTTACCAGCTTAATGATCAGATGAACCAGCTCTACGCCGACTATGCGGAAAAGATGGACGATGAGTTGCTGGCAAAAGCGGGAAGAATCCAGGAAACGCTTGATGCACATAACTTCTACGAGATCGAGACCGAAGTAGAACGGGTAATGAACGGGCTAGGATTGGCTGATATCGGCAAGGACCACGTTGTCTCCGAAATGAGTGGGGGACAACGTTCGAAAATTATCCTCGCCAAGATGCTGCTGGAAAAGCCAGACGTAATCTTGCTTGATGAACCGACAAACTACCTTGATACCGCCCACATTGAATGGCTGATTGAGTACTTAAATGACTTTGCTGGGGCGGCAATGATTATTTCCCACGACTATGACTTCTTGGAACAGGTAACCAACACTATCTGTGACGTATCGTTTGGTAAAATCACCAAGTACCGGGGAAGTTTCCAGCAGGCGATGCGGCAAAAAGAAGAACGAAAAGAGGCCCAGGAGCGGGAATACGAAAAGCAACAGGTAGTAATTGAAAAGGCCCAGCGGTTCATCCGTAAGAACAAGGCCGGGTCAAAGTCAACGATGGCGAAGTCCCGGGAGAAGATGCTTGCGCGGATGAAAAAGATTGACCCACCAGAGGACAACTTAAAAGCAACCTTCCACTTCCCGTATGAAAATACCGGGTCGGCGAATGCCTTGCGGGTTGAAAAATTATCTGTTGGGTATGGAAAGCGGCCGTTGCTTGCCCCAGTTACTTTTTCAATGACGATGGGGGAGAAACTCCTCTTCACTGGTTTTAACGGGGTGGGGAAGTCAACATTGATCAAGTCAATCTTGAAGAAGATTCCGTCACTTGGTGGGACCTCCTCCTTTTCCCCGTCAGCGAAGATCAACTACTTCGACCAGGACCTCGAGTGGGATGACCCAACTTTGACGCCCCTGCAGACGATTCAAAATCTGTTCCCGACGATGCAACCGAAGACGATCCGGACTAAATTAGCGCGGGCAGGAATCAACGCCGCCAACACAATGAAGGAGATGAACCTCCTGTCTGGTGGTGAGCAGACCAAGGTTAAGCTGGCAATCCTGGAGCTAACACCATGCAACTTCTTAATCATGGACGAGCCAACCAACCACCTTGACGACGAGACGAAAGAGGGACTCAAGAAGGCCCTGCAGGAATTTCCGGGCAACTTGATCCTGGTTAGCCACGAGCAGAGTTTCTACCGCGGCTGGCTTGATAAGGTTTTGAATGTCGAAAAGCTTAGTTTGAAATAATAAAGACAGTTATGAGACAATGGTTTCAAAGGAGGGACTCACGTGGCCTATTCACTTTCAGAAATCATTGTCTTATTTTTTACATATTCGTTTATTGGCTGGCTTTGGGAGACGTTTTACTGCTCAATTAAGGACCACCAGTTGGCATACCGGGGCTTTTTGTTTGGCCCTTATTGTCCGGTGTATGGTTTTGCGGTGACGACAATCCTGATCACCACCCAGCCGGTTCAGCATAATCTGTTGTTATTATTTATCGTTGGCTTTATTGTCGCCTCGATTTTCGAGTACGTGGCAAGTTTGTTTTTAGAAAAGACCTTCCACATGAAACTATGGGATTATTCACACCTCAAGGGTAATATCCAGGGACGGGTCGCCCCGGCAATTTCCCTTTTTTGGGGGATTGGGGTTGTCTTATTGGTCCGCTTTATCCAGCCATTTGTGCAGCGCATAATCAACTGGGAAGAGGGGCTTACCCACGGCATGTTGGCCCTGATCATTTTCGTGGTGATGGGGACAGACACAGTCTTAACAATTATTAGTGTAGAAAAGTTCCACACAACTACCCAGCAATGGGATGAACGGGTGGCGGCCTACCGGCGAAAGCTCCGGCAACGGTTCGAACAAGCACTTCCAGAAGAAAAGCCAGAGTTGCGTTACCACCTGGAAAACTGGCACCGGTCTTTTGTTGCCCGCTTAGATAAGCAGCTTGACCAGCGGCGGCTGAGCTGGAACCAACGGCGGCTGATGAAGAGCTTCCCGAAGATGAAAATGATTGATAGTAAGTACTTTGATGAATTTAAGAAAGACCTGCTAAACAAGTAATTATGAAACTTTTGTGAACCGCGGTCGTGATCCTCGCTTTCTAAAGATTATCTGGTTATAATTAGCGACGATATTGCTAAAGAAGGATTGATAGTTTTGCAAAAAGAAAACCGTGTGATTGCTATAAGTGTGCTTGCATTCTTAATTGTTTTGTTTGGGATGGTGGCATTAGTGATTCACGAATCACCCCAGGTCAAGACTACTCGGGAAACGCACCCGAAGGATATAACAGTCACTCAATTTATTAAGACGATTGCGCCAGCAGCCCAGCAGGAACAGCGGCGTTATCATATTCCTGCTAGTATTACGATTGCGCAGGCGGGAACGGAATCAAACTGGGGCCGCAGCAAGCTTGCTTATAAGTACAATAACTTGTTTGGAATTAAGGCAACGAAGGACGATCCCAAGGTCCGGATGTACACGACCGAGTATATTAACGGGAAAAAGAAGTATGTTAAGCAGGACTTTGCCAGCTATTACCGCTGGGCAGACTCCATTGATGCACATACCAAGTTAATCGTAAACGGAACTGCTGATAACCACCACCGCTTTAGAGGGGTTCAGACAAATGATTACCAAACAGCAGCAAATGAGTTGCAGAAAAATGGCTATGCGACTGACCCTAATTATGCGAATGAGTTGATTTATGCAATTAAGAAATTTAACTTAACCCAGTATGATGTGAAATAACCGGTAAATATTTCCCGGGGAATAAAAAGAGTAGGCGACGTTGAAAAAGAATGTCGCCTACTCTTTTTTAGCTATTTATATCTCAACCTTTGTCACTTCACCGCTAGCAAAGCTGTGCAGGTGGCCAGCTTGGTCTTCGAGAACCAGCTGCCCGTAAGAATCAATCGCGGTTGCCTTACCACTGATTAACTGCTGACCACAGTGAATAGTGATCTTTTTTCCTAATACAAGTGAACGTTGGCGGTATTCTGGCAGGAAAGTTCCTGATTGGTAATGTGGCAGAAAAGTTGCTGCTGCATTTAATATTGCCGCTAGTAGGTGGTTACGGTTGATGGCTCTTTGGGGGTCCATCGCCTGTGCTTTATTTATAAGTCCTGTAGGGAAAGTGGCGGTTGCGAGGTTGATCCCCACACCAATGATTCCCACAAACTGGTCTTCCACCTTTTTAAGTTCGGTAATAATTCCACAGACTTTTTTACCATCGAGGTAAATATCATTGACCCACTTGTACGCGAGATTGCTTTGGGGGTAAAAGTCCGTTAAGGCGGTACCCACAACAACGGTCATCCCGGTTGTTAGTAAACCAATGTTTTGGGGGAATGTTCCCGTTGAGAGGGGAAAGACCAGGGAAAAGTAAAGACCGGTATTGGCAGGTGAAAAGAAGTGCCGCCCCTGCTGCCCATAGCCCGCAGTTTGCGCGTTAGCAGCGACGGCGAAGGGAGTTGAAAGGCCGGCCTGCAAGAGTTCTTTCGCCCGCGTTTGGGTCGAGGTGATTGAATCGTAGACAATGACGCTACCAGAATAAGTAGTGGTTAATTGGGTAATTTCATGTTGATCAAGTTGCGAAGTTTTCATAATAGCTCCAATATTAAAACAGATAAAAAGAAGCTGCAACAGTAAAAGGGTTAGCCGGGGACAAATACTGGCTAACCCTTTTACTCATCATAATACTAGGCGCTTATTTTGCTTCGCTTTGCATGTTAGTAGCGGTTACTTGTTGTCGCCGGTACCAGTGGACTAATAATCCGACGCCGAGGCCGACTAGCGCTGGAACTAGCCAGGAAAGGCCCATGCTTGCAAGGGGAAGGGCAGCCCGCCAACCGGCAACGGCCAGGCCCAAACTACTGTGGCTTACGACTGCCGGGAAGGCAACGACCATGTCACCTAATGCTGGCATGACAGTGAAGAGAACGACGAAGAAGTAGACAACCCCGTCACGGTTAAATAGCGGTGAGCTAACGGATAAGAGGATAAGGACCATTGCGAGGGGGTAAAGGAACATCAACATTGGGGTTGACCAGGCGATGATGGTATCCAAACCAAAATTAGCGGTGAGAAATGATGCTAAGCATGAGAGGCCTAGCCAGGTATGGTAGGAAACTTTCGGGAAGTGCTTGTGAAAATCCTGGGCAAAAGCAGCAACTAGTCCGACAGCGGTGGTTAGACAAGTAACAGTTAATAAGAATGCTAAGACAACCTGGCCAAAGGCACCGGCATAGGCATTAACTAACTGGTTAAACGCAACCCCACCGTCAGGAGAAACCTTGAAACGCCCCAGAGACATTGCTCCAAGAAGGATCAAAAGTAAGTAGATGAAAGCAACAGCACTCATTGACAGGAGCCCGGCCTTCGCAACGACTTTGGAAACAGCCTTTGCGGATCGTTGCCCCATTGAGCGAATGGCGGTCACTACTGTTACCCCGAATGCTAAGCCGGCCAGGGCATCCATTGTGTTATAGCCTTCGAGAAAACCGTTAGTCAAAGCGCCATGGACATAGGCGCTGGTAGTCGGAGCGGTTGCCGGGTTACCAAGTGGTTTTGCAAAAGCAACGACAAATACTAGGAATAAGAGTGCTAAAAAGACAGGATTAAGAACCTTCCCGATGTTTGCAAGAATATTATTTTCCCGGTAGGAGAAGAAGAAGGCCGCGGTAAAGAATAAGGCGGAAAATAAGAGCAGGGCCAGTGAGTGGTATTGCTTATCAACGAAGGGCGCCAGGCCAACGGTAAAGGAGACCGTCGCTGTCCGTGGCGTACCAAAGAGTGGGCCGATGGTGGCGTGAATTAGGACCATGAAGACCAGGGCAAAACCAACACCGAGGGGGCGACCGATATCAAAGACTCCCTCTGCCCGGGTAACAGCGACGGCAAGGACAGACAGGAGGGGAAGTAATACCCCGGTGATAAGAAAACCGCTTGCGGCCATTCCCCAGTGACTCCCGGCAAGTTGACCCAGGTGAAGGGGGAAAATAAGGTTACCGGCACCGAAAAATAGGCCGAACAATAGGGATGCAACAACTAAGTAATTTTTAAATGTTAACTTGCGTGATGTTAAATCTGGCATGTTATTCCTCCAAACTGATCCCAACAAAAAAGTCCCTTAGCCAAACCAAGTTGGCTAAGGGACGCTGAGCGTGGTACCACCCTATCTTTGCACTGCTATTACTAGCAATACCTCACACGTACGGCCGTTAACCGGCGATACGCTGACACGATAATGGGTGTTACCACTAAGGCTTACTGGAAAACTTAAGCTTTAGACTCGAAAGTGATTTTCACTTAAAGGGTTAGGCTGTCTCCTCACACCATTACGAGACTCGCTGAAGCTTTCCTTTAACTTACTCTTCTTTCTCATTGCGATCGAATAATTAAATTGTTGTTAATTATTCTAATCTAATTTTAATAAATGTCAACAACAATTTTCAAATTACTTTGAAGTTACGATTTTTTCACTACTTTCCGCATAGGCGGGATCACCGTTTAATGCCCGGGCAACTGCGCGTTCAACCCCCATGTTGGAGGTCACATTAGCGATTGCTAACGGCTTTTCATACCGCTTAGCATGGTGGTTGGCGAGCTGGCTAATCCGGTGGTGAATGGCATCGATGCAGACAATTACGAAGTCGGCGTCACGAATTTCCCGTTTTAACTTGCTGCTTGAAACCTTTTCTTCGGCAGAAGCATCAAGCCCGTGGAAAATCCCGTGGTGTTTGTCGATGACTGGTTTAAGTCCCTTGACCTTATCACGGACACCAGTGATAACAAGCACTGTCCGCTGGTGAAGGTCATAGTCTAACTTCTTTTCGTAGTCATGGCGGGGATGGCTGACCTTCTTGACCACCTTAACCTTCTTGGGCTGCTTGGTGGTGTCGTAGTCTTGCTTCTCGTGGATCCACCGGATGGCACCATCCTTAGCATCAGCCAGGCCGTTTCCCTTGTCATAGTAAGCAAAGTCGACAACCATTCCTGCTTTAAGGTTGCGGCCAGGGTACTTGAATGGGTCGACGACAACTGTATTGGCGGAATTTTCATCAATGATTGAGTTCCCCTTTAGGGTGCTGCTGATTTGGAGAACGTCAGAGCCGGGTACTTGCTTCAATCCCCCATACTCGATAACGTTAATCTTGGTTGGTTCATATGCCAGGAGGTGGTCACCAGTGACCCGGCGGATAGCTGGCAAACCGCGGACTTTTTGCTCGCGGTCTAGCTCAACAATATCGCCATCTTCAATTGGAAAGTGCAGGGCGTGGAGGACTGCTTCTGGGTAGTAGCGGTGGTTTATTTCTGCACCGCTGAGCTTACGGTGAACGAGGTAGCGGTCATCAGCAGCGAGCCGTTCTTCTTCACTGATTTCTTTAGGCGCTTCTGGCGCTGTATTAACCGCTGACGCGGGGGTCGCAACGGGGGCCTTTACTGGCTTTTCGGTAGGACCAGTTAACAGCGACTTTAACACTTTCCGTGCCTTCGTTGGCATCTCTTGCTGGTTACCTGAAAACGCGGGACGGGTTTGCCGTTGGATAAACCGGGGAGCAGGTTCCGCGTCACTTTTGGCACCATCATAGTGGTTTAAAATATTGAGGATGATGGTGAGACTACGTTGGGTTTGCTTTAAACTTGTTGGATCTGCTGCTGTGTTTTCAAGCAGTTCGATTAATTCTTGACGATAATCGTAAATTTGCATGATCATTTCTCCTTTGTAAACTACTGGTATCAATGATAGCAGTTACCGGCGATTCTGTCAGTTAATACGAATGTAGGGTATAATATGAGCAGACTAAAAATTGTGAGGGGATCAAAATGGCAAAGCGGTTAATTAAATTATTTTCCCATAACGACTTAGACGGGTTCGGGGCCCCACTATTATTAAAGACGGTTCAACCGGTAATGTTTCCAGATGTTGAATTTGACATGACAAATTGTGGCGCTGGTCGGATTGACGAAGAACTGGGCCAGTGGATGCAAAGTGCCGAGGTTGGCCGGTTCACCGACGTGTACATCATGGACATGACGCCTGATAGCGATTATTCGTTTAAACAGTTAAATGATAAATTTGCTAACCACTGGCTGGTATTTGACCACCACGAAAGTGAAGCGGAACTACGGCAAAAGTATGCTGCCAACAGCATCGGCCCTGCTGACGAGAAGATAAATCCAAGCGCGACTAGTTTGGTATGGGACTGGCTTACCGGGCAGCCCCACTTTAATGAACTTGCTGAACAGCGGCGGCGCGAGTTGGCATACTTGGTTGAGCTGATTCGGGCATATGATACCTGGGACTGGCAAAACGATCCTGACATGGCAGAACAAGAGCGGATCGATGCAGATGACTTCGACCAGCTTTTCTGGTTTTACCCCCTTCAGGATTCAGAAGAATTTGTCCAAAATGTTTTTGCAACCAGCTGGCAAGAGTACCAAGCCGCAAACCGCCTGTTAATCAGGACCCTTAATGAACGGCGGGCAAAGTATTTAAAGAGTCACCTAAAGGATGTGCTAGTAACGACACTCGCTGGCCACAAGTTTGGCATCGTGTATGCGAGTGATTATAAGTCAGAGATTGCTCACGAGCTATTAGAACAGAACCCAGAAGTTGATGCGGCGCTGGTTATCAGCCCGGTGAGTGTATCGCTCCGGAGTAACGGCAAGCTAGACGTTGCCAAATTTGCCGAAAAGTACTTTAACGGCGGTGGGCATGCAGATGCTGCTGGTGGTCGCTTGACGGTCAACCCGATTGAAGTCGGGGAACAGGCAGTTGCCGACGAATTGAAGCAAACCATTGAGAACCAGCAAAGTGAACAAAAAAAGGACGAGAGTACCCTGGCGGATAGTCTCGACCCTGAAGTAGCAGCAAAGATGGCCGCTTTGTTTGGCAAGAAGGATTAACATCCTCGCAGCTAGGCGATTAGACCGTAATATATTTAAAATGAATAACGAGGCCGGAAGTTAGCTCGGCCTCGTTGCTATTTTAAATCTTCAATAAATCACTTGGCTTCTCCAGTGGGAAGTCAGCGTCGGCAATGCTTTCTGGCTTAGCTGAACCATAGAGGGCCCCAGCAAATTTGACGCCGGCAGCATGGGCAGCCTTCAAGTCGTTAATGGTGTCACCAACGTACACGGTTGTTGCCGGATCGGCTCCCATTCGCTCCATCGCAGCGAGAATTGGGTCCGGAGCAGGCTTGTGCTTTTCGGTATCAGCGGAAGTGATGGCAACGTTAAAGAGCTTGGCGAAGTCATACTTATTGACAAAGTACTTATCAAATTCTTCGGGAATCTTAGAAGTTGCAATGGCAATTTCCGCACCATCCCGGTCAGCGAGTGCCTGTAACATTTCCGGTATCCCGTCAATGACCTTGGTCCGGTCAGCCCGTTCGTAAGCGAGCTTAAACCAGTCGTCACGCATCGCCGGAATTTTTTCTTCAGGGATTCCCGCAAGCCGCAGTGCATCGACCCCGGTAATTCCAAAGAGGTCGTGTTTCGTCTGTTCGACTTTATCAGGGGCCACGGGGTAGCCATACTTGTCGAGAATTTCGATCATTGCCGGCATATACATGTCGAGGGTATCAATTAGGGTGCCGTCAATATCGAAAATGAAGTTATTAATTTGGTGTGCCATTTTGTTGCTCATTCCTTTAGTTTAATTATGTCTATCTAATTGTATACCATTTCTGGTAGATTGTCCGTTTACAATTCAGCCGATTCGCGAATAAAAAGCCCCCTAGCGGCGAACGAAGATCAGCTAACTGGTTAGGTTTAACCACGCGCTGTCCTTGCTTAGCCATTAGGGGATTTTTTGTTTAATTAGTTATTTTTCCGAAAACGAATAAACTTGTCTGCTTCTGCACAGAGGAAGATTAAACAGGAGAAGACGACAACTAACAACCATTCGCCAAGGCTAATTCCAGTAACGTGGAAGGCAACCTGCATGAATGGGGTATAGGTGAGGATCAGTTGGAAGACTACCATTAAGGCAATCACTCCCCACGCTTTTGTGCCAATCGTTTTGATTTCTGGAAGACCGTACTGGGCAGTCCGAATACTGAAGAAGTAGAAGGCCTTACTAATGACGATCGTGTTAACCATCATCGTTGTGGCGTTAACAACGTCAGCACCGGCATTAATGAACCATTCATAACCGATCAAGGCGAAAATTGCCATTAAGGCTGATACGTAGCCCATTTGAATCAGGTCATGCTTACCCATCAACCGTTGGGTGACTGGGCGTGGCTTCCGGTCCATAATCCCGTCTTCTGCCTTTTCAAAGACGAAGGCAAACTGGATGGTAATGGCCGCAATTAAGTTGATCCAGAGCAACTGTGCAGGTTGAAGGGGTACTTGTTGGCCGGTTAAAATGGAGAAGGCAACAACTAATCCTTCGGCAAAGGAAGTCGGCAACAGGAAGAGGATACTCTTTTTAATGTTGTCATAAATCCGCCGCCCTTCCTTAATGACAGCGGCCATCGTTGCAAAATTATCATTACCAAGGATCATATCAGCAGCGTCCTTGGCGACGTCAGTTCCCTTGATCCCCATCGAAATTCCGATATCTGCTTTCTTAAGGGCAGGGGCATCGTTGACCCCGTCACCGACCATCGCGGTAATCTTTTGCTGCTTTTGCAGGGCATCAACGATTTCTAGCTTGTTTTGTGGAGTTGTCCGGGCAAAGACCTGGGTATTTAGGGCAACTGTTTCTCGTTCCTTATCGGACAGCTTGTCCCATTCAGCACCCGTAATGGCGTGGATCGGACCATCAGTCAAGCCAAGTTGCTTACCAATTGCGCGCGCAGTCTGCGGATCGTCCCCGGTAATCATCTTAACGGCAACCCCGGCCCGGTTCATTTGCTTTAGGGCAACGATTACTTCTTCCCGTGGAGCATCCTGGAGGGCGGCTAGCCCAAGTAAATGGATCCCTTGGTAAAGGTGGTCATGTTCGACTTCCGTTAACGTTTGCCCCTCAACTGGCTGGTAACCGACCGCGATGACCCGCTTCCCAGCACTTGACCATTCGTCAACCCGTTTTTGCCACTTAGCGGTGTCAAACTGCGGATCTTCCTTAGCGGCCATTTCAAATAGCTTGTCTGGCGAACCCTTAACAAAGATGACTTGCTGGTCACTGTCTGGTGCTTGGGTCAGCTTTGCAATATAGCGGTAGTCAGAGTCAAATGGCAGGAGGTCAATTGACTTGTACTTGGACTGGTAGTTAGCCCCAAATGCCTTATGGTAAAGGGTTAAAAACGCCCCGTCAGTCGGTTCACCGTTGATGTGCCAGGTTCCACCTTCATCGGTTAACACGGTATCGTTGGCTTGAAAACCGGCTTCAAGAAAGAGCTTTACCTTCTCGGTTAACGCTGCCGGCTTGTTATTAAGAAGGATTTCACCAGTCGGCGCATAACCGGTCCCGGTAACATCGTAATGGTCGTCACCAATCCACATTTCGATGGTCGACATTTCGTTGCGGGTCAGCGTCCCGGTCTTATCGGTTGCAATTACGTCGACTGAACCGAGGGTTTCCACGGCGGGCATTGATTTGATAATTGTCTGGTGCTCCTTGGCCATCTTACTGATCCCGAAGGCTAAAATTACAGAGGTGATAGCTGGTAAACCTTCAGGAATGGCCCCCACAAGCATTGCTACGACGGCGAGGGCGAGGGCTGGCAAGGAGTAAATCTTCAGGAGAAAACCGACAACGAAGACAATTATGGAAGCGACAATTGTAATGTAGGAAACAACTTTTCCGACATGGTCGATTTCCTTGGTTAATGGCGTCTTCTTTGGCTTGATCTGGGCTACTTCAGTTGAGATCTTACCAATTTCCGTATCTTCGGCAGTGGCAACAACAACCCCGAGACCACTACCACTTGTTACGGAAGTAGAGGCGTAGGCCATGTCAACCCGGTCGGCCAGCGGGACGTCACTATCAGTGATTGCTTCGTCGGTCTTAATCACAGAATTGGTCTCCCCGGTGAGGGCCGATTCTTCAATCCGCAGGTTGTCAGCGGAGACAATCCGGAGGTCGGCGGGAACGTTATCCCCGGCTTCGAGGAAGACAACGTCACCGCAAACAAGGTCAGCCGCATCAATGTCTTGCCGCTTACCATCACGGTAGACCGTTGCGTGTTGGGCCATCATTTCCTTAATCTTAGCAAGGGCATTGGCTGCACTTGATTCTTGGAAGTAGCCAATTAAAGAGTTAAGGAAAACAACGGCCCCAATCACGATGGCATCGGTGTAGTGACCAATTAAGATTGTCAGTAAGGTAGCAACAAGCAGGATATAGATGACGATGTTGTTAAACTGGCGGAGAAACATTTTCCACTTCGGCGTCGGCTTAACTTCAATCATGTTTGGCCCGTCTTGTTGCAGGCGAGTTTGTGCATCGCTTTCACTTAACCCGTGCGTAAAATCAGTTAAGTGGTACTCCTGTTTTACTTCAGTAGAAGTCAGTTGGTATTTTTCTTTCATTTAGTTCCCCTTTAAATATTTTCTTGTAAGGTACTTGATTCGAAGGGTTCCCAAACCCTCTGAATAACAACGTTAGTGAAACCAGATTATGTTTTTGCTTTGACCATTCCTTCGTATATTTCGTATAAATATCGTACCATAATTCACTTTCTTTTTAGCAATACTTATCCATCTTTTAAAATCTTGTTCATAAATAATTCATGAAATAAAAAGGGGGGACGGAAGTCGTTTGTAACTTCGTTATCCCACCCCTTGTGGTGATTTACTTGTTGAATGTGCCGTTTTCAACTTCACGGATAAAGTCAGCGAGGTGCTTGTAATATACGGCGGGGTTGTCAACCATGTGGTGGTGACCACCATTTGGCGTAGTAACAAGCTTTGCGTTTGGAATAAGACTAGCCATTATCTTTGCTGTTTCAACCGGCATTGACTCGTGTTCACCGAATGTCAAGAGGGTTGGCACCTTGATGTTCTTTAATTGGTCACGGAAATGCCAATCCTTAAGCTTACCAGTAATGACGAATTCGTTGTCTCCCTGGAAGGCATTGTAGACTGCGTCACCGCCGAGATCCTTCAGGTGGTACAGCTTGGAAGGCTGTTTCCGGTCAATATATTGCTCGTTCATTACTTGAACGTATTCTTGATACTTCGGGTTGGAGTAGTCATTTTTCGTCTCACATTCTTTCATGAAGGCAACAGCTTCTGGCGAAAGGGTCTTATCACGCAAAGCATTGACGTGCTCAACATACTCATCAATCTCGTCAACCATTGACGAAATGATCGCCCCTTTTAGGTGTTGCCCGTACTTAACTGCGTATTCTTGGACGAGGAGACCGCCCCAGCTTTGCCCAATTAAGTAGATGTTATCAAGGCCTAGCTTTTGCCGTACTTCATCGACTTCATCAAGGAAGTATTCATAAGTGAGGTACTTCTTGGCAATCGCGGGGTCAGAATAATCTGGTTGGTCGGAATAAAGCGACCCCAGTTGGTCATACATGGTAACCTGGACGTTTAGTCCCTGCTTTTTCAACTGCTCAGCAGCGTCTTCCCAGTATTCGTGGTTACCACCGGGACCCCCGTGGAGGGCAAGCAGGTGGATGTCACCTTCACCTTGCGTGTTAGTCCATAGGTGATAGCCGTTATCAAGGGTAATGATCTTTGTTCCTTGCTTCATTCTCATCTCTCCTTTAGACATATAACTTATATTTTAACTCATTTACTGTTGATCTGCTAGAAATTGCCGTTTCATGTGAAACACCACTAGTTTAGCCGTGTTACGCCGGGAATCACTAGCTGACAGCCAGCGAGGTCAAGCTGGTAGGAAAGATCATCGTTAGCACGGAGGGTGAACTCATAGTCGGTGCTGTAAATGATAAGGCCCAACTGGTGGCCGGCGACTAGGTGGTGGAAGATTGGTTGGAGGGCGAAGCGGACAGTGACGAACTGGTTAGCTTGAAGGTCATCGACGTGGGCAGGATCGTGGCGGTTTTGCAGGTTGATGTGGCCACTAGCGATCACCTTACTATCCGTTGTCCCTTTCTGTTGCTTAAATTCCCGGAGATCATCGCTTTGCCAGTGGAAGCCGAGCTGGAGACCGCCATGGTTAAAGAGGACGGGGGCAGTTGTTAGCCGGTTAGCTTTGCCGAAGTCGACCAGCCGGGCGCTAACCATTCCGTAATTCTTACTGGCAGCGACTTTTAGGGTAACGATGGGTGTCCCCCGCAGCAGGTAGTCTTCCTTTGCTGGTGCGGTAAGAAAGTGGCAGCTGAACTGGCCGTCGTCTTTAATGAGGGCCTGGGCCCACTCTTGCGGCTCCTTGCACCATTCTTGATAAGTCGCTACTGGCTGCTGGTCGCTAAATTGCTGGATTCCTTCTCCCGCAGTAGGGGCGAGTTGCTGACCATTTAAGAAGTAGGTTTGCTCATTGCCGTTTGTCCATTGGTCATAGCTGTTCCACGTTTCGGGAGTGACATTGTCCTGGACGATTACCGTTGGCAGGACCTTGTCAGCATTGTTTTGGTAGCCCCAAAGCTTGTTGGCTAACCAGAGGTTGACCATGTCGGTAAAGTCAATTGACCTAAAGGCATTAATATAAATATGTTGCCCCTGGTGGAGGACTAATTTACTGGTGACTGGCAAGTCCTGGAGGGCATCGGCTAAGGCCTTGACGTTGCTTGGCCGGACATTAGTATCGTTCAGCCCGTGGACCATCATAACGGCCGCCTTGATCCCAGCAAAGTCTTTCCGGTAGTTCCGCGCATCCCAGAAGGCATTGTAATTACCAGTCTCCCGGTCCATTGCCTTTGCCATTTGTGCAACATACCGTGCGTTCGTTTTTTCAATCCGGCGGTAGTCTGCGGGCCGTTTGGTCCGACTAAATGTTTCATCAGCGAGGGTATCAGCATCTTCGCCCTGGAAACCACCCGCTGCCCGGACAAGGCCATTTTCCCGGTAGTAGTCGTACCAACTAGAAATTGCCGCTTCACTGATAATCGCCTTGAGGCCGGGAACCCCAGTTGTTGCAACAGCAGTCGCCAGGGTTCCCAGGTAAGACCGTCCCGTCATGGCAACGTTACCGTTGCACCACCAGGCAGCAATTTCAACGCCACTTGTCCGGTCAGTAAAGGCCCGCCGGTCACCATGGAGCCATTCGACGACGGCCTTCATTGAATCAGTCTGTTCAGGAGACCCACAAGTTTGCAGGCCGTCTGAGTCCCGTGTTCCGATCCCGGCGGCATAGACAACTGCGTAGCCCCGTGCTGCCAGATAGTTATTTAGGGTGTAGCTAGGGGTCGTACTGAAACTTTCCGTCGCAAATTTGCTCTTAGCAGTAACCTGCTGGCGAGAAAAGTCTGTGGGGAAGGTCATTTCCTGAGGGGCCTGGAAGTCTTTGGCCTTGTGTTTGAGGGGGTAGTTTACATTATGGGTCGCCTGGTCGCCCCACTTATCGTTAGTGCCCTGGTTGTAAGGACTCGCGGTAAAGACAGCCGGGACCTTTAAACCCGCATTCGAATCAACGGGGCGCATAACTTCTGCCTTGACTAAGTCGGCACGCCCATCAAAGTCAGTGTCCATGTCGGTTTCGATGTAGACTACTTCGCGGATAAACTGTGCCGGATCAAAGCTGGCAAGGGGCTTGCCGTTGAAGTAAAGGGGCTTTTGACTGGCCGGAAGCTGATACGACCAGGCCATTAGCCCGTTCGCTGTCAAGGCGTCGATAAGGGACTGACCATTTTTTCCGTGGGTATTGAGTAAGCGGTAAAAGGCGTCGATAATGTCTGCCGTAGTCCACTGCTGGTGCGATTCGTGAGGGAGACCGACCTGGTTAACTGTCGCCAGTGGGTCAGTGATGGCGAAGTCCACAGCTGGTTCAAACTCAAGAAGTTGGAGCGCCACCAGGTAGAAGACGTCGTCCGTCATTGGGCGGCCCTTCGCCAACCACTCAGCAATTGAAAGGGTTGGTGTAGCAAGGAGGTCATTGAGCCATTGCTGGCTAGCGGCTGCTTGCTGGCTTGCCAGGTGGATCCGGGAAAGAAATGTTTTCCACATCGCGGTGGGCGAGAGGGTTGCTTCCTCGTTTTCTTGGAGTAAATGAATCTTGATAAGTTCTTGCCGTCGTTGGACAGGCGTTATCGGGGCGAGACTGAATTGGTTGATTTTCATTTAAAACACCTCTGGGTAAAATTTGCTATATTAATTATCGCACTTTTACAATTATTTGCTTAAAATTAACCATGATGAAAGCGTATAATTTAAAGCAGATTAATCAGAAAAAATGATGATTGGGGAAACGCCAATGGCTAAAAATATTATGGAATTCCATCACGTCAGCAAAAGCTATGACGATAATGTAGTGCTGCGTGATATAAGTTTTACGATTGAAGCAGGAAAATTTTATACCCTTTTGGGGCCGTCTGGTTCAGGGAAAACGACCATTCTCCGGTTGATTGCTGGCTTTGACCAAGCAACCGAGGGAGACATCTACTTTGATGGCAACCGGATCAATGACGTCCCAGCAAACCGCCGCCAGGTCAACACGGTCTTCCAGGACTACGCACTATTTCCACACATGAATGTCGCCGAAAATGTGGCCTTTGGTCTCCAAATCAAGGGCGTGGCAAAAAAGCAGATCGACCAGCGGGTTAAAAATGCCCTCCACCTGGTCCAGCTCGATGGCTATGGCGACCGGGAAATTACGGCGATGTCTGGTGGGCAACGCCAGCGGGTCGCAATTGCCCGGGCAATTGCCAATGAACCGAAAGTCCTATTGCTTGACGAAGCTCTTTCGGCCCTCGATCACAAGTTACGGGTCCAGATGCAGACAGAGTTACGCCAGTTGCAACGCCAGTTAGGCATTACCTTTATCTTTGTGACGCATGACCAGGAAGAAGCGTTAGCGATGAGTGACCAGATAATGATTATCAACGATGGGAAGATCCAGCAAAGTGGGACCCCCGTTGATATTTATGATGAGCCGCTAAACCACTTTGTTGCGGACTTTATCGGCGAAAGCAACATCATTCCTGGGGTGATGAAGGAGGACTACCTTGTCGCAATTAACGGGCAGGACTTTGAATGTGTCGATGCCGGGATGCGGCCAGATGAGAAGGTTGAGGTAGTTATCCGGCCCGAGGACCTTGATATTACAACGGTGGAGAAGGGTAAACTAATCGGAACTGTCGCAACTCAACTTTTCCGGGGAGTGGATTACCAAATTACCGTAATTGACCAGCGTAACCACCAGTGGAAGATCAACTCAATCCACAAGACACAGGTGGGGGCACAGGTCGGCATTAGTTTTGACCCTGAAGATATCCACGTCATGCGCTATAACGAGAGTGAAGAAGACTTTGACGCCCGGCTCGATGGTTATGAGGAGGAAGACTAATGCGCCAAAAAGCAATGTTTATTGTGCCATATGCTTTATGGATCGTTCTTTTCGTGGTGGCGCCGTTGGTATTGATCCTCTACCAGTCATTTTTTGACATTAACGGGCACGCGACTCTTGGTAACTATGCCAACTACCTTACCTCTAGTGTCTACCTCAAGATGACGCTTAATTCCGTTTGGTACGCTCTCTTGATTACCCTGGTGACCCTGGTGATTAGCTATCCTACAGCATATGTCTTAAACCACTTGCCTAACAAGCAGTTCTGGTTGCTGCTGGTGATTTTGCCCACCTGGATCAACCTCTTGCTGAAGACTTACGCTTTCATTGGTCTCTTCAGCCGGACCGGGACAATCAATCAGTTTCTCCAGTTTACGGGGCTTGGCAGCCACCAGCTGTTGTTTACGGATGCTAGTTTCATGTTTGTGGCGGCCTATATTGAAATTCCGTTTATGGTCTTGCCAATTTTCAATAGTCTGGCAGAAATTAACCCGTCGTTGATCAACGCTAGTTATGACCTGGGCGCGACCCAGTGGCAGACCTTTAGAAAGGTCATTTGGCCCTTGTCAATGCCGGGAGTAAAGGCGGGAATTCAAGCAGTCTTTATCCCATCGCTATCACTATTTATGATCACCCGCCTGATCGGTGGTAACCGGGTAATCACTCTTGGGACGGCCATTGAAGAACACTTCTTAACCACCCAAAACTGGGGGATGGGTTCAACAATTGGGGTCGTCTTAATCATCGCGATGTTTATCATCATGTTCATGACGGGTGATAAGAAACAGAAGGGAGGACGAAGCTAATGAAGAAGCACCATTGGTCATGGAGCGCCATTTATCTGACCTTTGTCTTTATTATTTTATATGCGCCGATCGTGTACTTAGTTGTCTTTTCCTTTAGTAGTGGGAAAACGATGGAACGCTACCGGGGCTTTTCCTTGCAACACTATGCGGACTTATTTGCGGATAGCCGGATGATTACAATCGTGATCAATACCCTGCTGGTGGCCTTTTTAGCTTCGTTGTTGGCGACGATTATCGGGACTCTCGGGGCCTTAGCCATTAAGGATGCCCGCCGTCCCTGGAAGAACAGCCTGTTATCATTAAATAATGTTTTGATGGTTTCACCAGATGTTATTATCGGGGCAAGTTTTTTGATCTTCTTTACGATGCTCGGCGTCCGCTTAGGCTTTGTCTCGGTGTTACTTAGCCACGTTGCCTTTTGTATTCCCATCGTGGTTTTGATGGTTTTACCCAAGTTAAACGAGCTGTCCCCGACACTAGTGGATGCTGCTTATGATTTAGGGGCGACCCGCTGGCAAGCCTTAACCCGGGTAATATTGCCAGCGATTGCCCCCGGCATCTTGGCGGGATACTTCATGGCGTTCACCTATTCGCTAGACGACTTTGCGGTGACCTTTTTCGTAACCGGGAATGGTTTTTCGACCTTGTCTGTTGAAATATATTCCCGTGCCCGGCAAGGGATCGACCTGGAGATCAACGCGCTGTCAACGTTGATGTTTATTGCCTCACTGCTCTTAGTAATCGGTTATTACATTATCAGCAAGCATGGTGGCCGTCGTCACCGGATTGTGGTTGTCCGGGAAGGTGATGCCCAATGAAAAAACTATTCTCTGCCTTTTTTGCGGTTGTCCTGATCTGTATTCTCCTTGCCCTGGGCGACCTAGCGCTAAACCACCAGAGTACAGGTGGCAGTGGCAAAACGCTGACGATTTACAACTGGGGGGATTATATCGACCCCGCCTTAATCAGCAAGTTTGAGCAGCAAACCGGCTACCGGGTGGATTATGAGACCTTTGACAGTAATGAGTCGATGCTGACGAAGATCCGTCAGGGGGGCACAAATTATGACGTGGTAATCCCGAGTGAATACACTGTCCAACGGATGAAAAAAGAACACTTAATTGCCCCGCTGGACCACCGGCAATTGCCTAACCTGCGCTATATTGATCCGCAATTTTTAAACCAAGCCTTCGATCGTGGTAACCGTTATTCCGTTCCTTATTTTTGGGGAACGCTGGGGATAATTTATAACGACCAAAAAGTCACAGGAAAAGATGTCCAGCACTGGGAGCAACTGTGGAATCCACGGCTGAAAAACAATCTGATGTTAATTGATAGTGCGCGGGACGTCTTTGCAGTGGCGTTAATTACCCAGCATGATTCGGTCAACACGACTGACTACCAGCAGTTAAAACTTGCCCAGCACCATCTCAAACAGCTAACGCCAAATGTCAAAGCAATCATTGCTGATGAGATGAAGATGTACATGGAGCAAGATGAGGCGGCCGTCGGGGTAACGTATTCAGGGGATGCGCGTGAGATGATGAATATCAACCACCACCTGCATTACGTTGTTCCCAGTGAAGGGAGCAATATTTGGTTTGATAACATGGTGATCCCCAAGGCTGCCCGGAATAAAACTGCCGCCTACCAGTTCATCAACTTTATGCTCGAACCAGGAAACGCTGCCCAAAATGCTAAATATGTTGGCTACGCAACGCCAAATGCTGCCGCAAAAAAGCAGTTGCCAAAGAAGATTACCGCTGATAAGGCCTTCTACCCACCGGCCAACACGATGAAACACTTACAGACCTACCGTGACCTGCCACTACGGGTCCTTGGTGAATATAATGACCTTTTCCTTGAGTTTAAGATGTTTGCCAAGTAGTGATTAAAAGCGTGCAACCATTGCGGCCACACTCGATAAGCAACAAAAGACCGCCAGTATTCGGAAATCCGAACGCTGGCGGTCTTTTGTTGGGTGATTCTCTAAACTTAGTTAGCTTTCTTTACGTACCGTGGTGAAGTTTCTGGTGCCCAGATAAGGCAGATGATTCCCCCAATTAAGAGGACAGCGGTACAGACAATCATCGACAGGTTCGCCCCCCCAAGATGGGTAAAGATGGGGAGCAAGAAGGTCCCGCTGGCAGCGCCAATTCGGCTGATGGTGATACAAGTACCAACACCACTGGCCCGTACTTTGACATCGAAGAGTTCGGTCGGGTAGGGGTAGTCCAGGACTAATCCGGCCGAAAGGATAACGGCAAAGAATGCAAAAATAGTGATTTGTAAAGTGGACGAGCTGTTGCTACTCAAGATCAAGGCAACCAGTAAGGCCGCGGAAAGGAAGAAGGTTCCAATCAAAAAGGCCCGGCGGCTGATTAGCTTGAATAAGAAACTCCCCAGGAGTACCCCGATTAGGATACAGCCGTTGTAGATAATCCCTGAAATGTTACTCTGATCAAGCTTCATACTTTCGAGAAGGATTGGTAAGAAGATACTGATCCCGAAAAAGGCAAAGGCCTGGCAGGCATAAAAAAGTCCCCCGACAAGTGTCCGCCGCCGATATTGTTTGTTAAACAGTGTTTTCCAGGAAATGTTATCAGCGGGCTTCGCCTTGATTAACTTTAGTGACAATCCCCACTTCTTACCAAGGTGTTTTTGGATCACCTTTTGGGCTGTCTTGTTTTGGCCCTGGCTAGCGAGCCAGCTAGGTGAGGCTGGAATCCGGAAGACTGACCGGTAAAGGGCAGCAATTAAGCCTGGCACGATGGAAGAGGCCAGGATGACTTGCCAGTTGTGGCTACCAAAACCACTAATTGATGAACCGGCGATATATGAGGCAATAAAGCCAAAGGTCCAGTAGATAATTAGCTGGCTTTGAAATTTACCACTGGCTTTTTCCGGTAACCATTCAACTAACAGCGCGTTACCAACCGTATAATCAACTGCGATCATCAGTCCGATGATTAGCCGGTCGAGGAGTAATAAGAATAAGTTGGTCGTGAAGAGCTGGAGTAGGGATGCGAGTGAGAATAAGTACATGTTAACCATTAACATCCCCCGGCGGCCAAACTGGTCAGCAATCCGGCCCATCAAGGCACTACCGGCAAGGCCGATTAGGCTCCCTGCCCCGATCAGGCCGACCCAGAAGTCACTGATATTGATGTAGTCGCCTGCTTCGGAAAGTCCTGTCCCACTGATTCCCAGGGCATAACCACAGGCAATCTGTCCTAAAATTAATGCAAGATAAATTCTTAAATGGATACTTGATAAAGGTGCTTTTTTATAGTCTTTTTTCATATGAGCTAGGCAATGTTCGCCTATAAGATTCCTCCTTATTGTGAAATTTTAAGTTGAAACAATATTTTAACCTTAACAAAACAGTCGGTAACTTGCAAATCGTCTTGTGAAAATAAAATTATATTTCATCTTACTAATTGATAGTAAATGGTAGAAAATAAGTGATTTATGGTAATGATTGTTTAATGTTCGGAAATAAAAAAGGACCAGAAAAAATCTGCGTCCTTAATAAGTTATTAGTCATTTCCTGCTAATTTACTGTGGTGGTAACCATAAGTAAAGTAGATGATAATTCCGATTCCAAACCAGATGGCGGCACCGATGTAGGTCTCTTTTTCCAACTGGGTCATCATTGCCAAACACGCTAGTCCAGAGATGATCGGCAAGACAGGGTAGAGTGGTACTTTGAAGCCACCGCGGTTACCGATGTCTTGCCGCCGGCGCAGCGGAATGATCCCAAACGAAACAAGCATGAAGGCAAACAGCGTTCCGATGTTAACCAGGCTGGTAAGCTGATCTAAGGATACTAGTCCGCCCATGATGGCGATGATAACAGCAACAATCCACAGGGCAATCTGTGGTGAGTGGCTCTTCTTGTCGAGCTTTCCTAAGAAGGATGGGAGAAGGCCGTCACGACCAATGGCATAGATTAGGCGGGAACTGGAGTAAATCATCGACACCATCATGGTGAACATCCCGATCAATGCCCCGATTGAAAGTAGTTCGGCGAGCCAATCCTGGTGAACCATCTGTAAGGCGAAGGCCACTGGGTTCGCAACGTCGAGCTTTGTGTACTTCACCATTCCAGTGAGGACGAGGGCAACTGCCGTGTAGAGGATTGTTGCAATTGCGAGGGTACCGATAATCCCCAGTGGCATGTTCCGCTTAGGGTTTTTAACTTCGGCAGCGGAACTTGATACACAGTCAAAACCAAGGTAGGCAAAGAAACCAATCGTGGCCCCGTGAATAACCCCCTTCATCTGGTATGGCAAGAAAGGATGGTAATTGCTTGGCTTAATGAAGAAGAAGCCAACAATAATAAAAATCAAGATGATCGCAATTTTCAGGATAACCGCGATATTGTTGACCCGCAGCGATGATTGCATCCCATGTGCCAGCATGACGGTGATCAAGAGGACGATCACAACCGCGACAATATTGATGTAGGTTCCGTGAGCGGGATCAAATGGACCGGAAAGTGCCTTCGGAAGGTGGATGCCGCACCCTTCAAGCAGGGTATTAAAGTAAGCGGCCCATCCTGTCGACACTGATGCAACGGCCAGCATGTATTCTAGGACCAGTGCCCAGCCTAATAGCCACCCAAAGAATTCACCGAAAACAACATTTCCGTATGAATAAGCACTACCGGCTACTGGCAGGGCAGAGGCAAATTCGGCGTAACACATTGCCGCCAGTGCACAAACGATGGCTGAAAACAGAAATGACAATGACACTCCTGGTCCAGCTGAATTAGCGGCGATGGTCCCGGGTAGGATGAAAATCCCGGTCCCGATAACGGTCCCGATCCCAATCGCCATGAGATCACGAGCATTCATTGACTTAACGAAAAGTTTGTCTTCTCCCAAGTAGCGATCGAGGCTTTCTTTTCGCATAATGTTTAAGCTCATCTTTAACTCCCCTTTATGATAATATAGTTTGCGTGATGCAAAAATAATGCAAGACACTTATAATTAAGTATGATACGGATATTAAGATTAAAAGTCAATTAGAAAAATTAAAATCTAAAAAGAAGGGTGAATAATGGCAATTGAAATAACAAGTGGCGCAGTCGTTTACCGTCACGGAGATAATGGAATTGAGTACTTATTATTGGAGAGTCAAAATAAGGGACACTTCTGGGGCTTTCCTAAGGGCCACGTCGAGGGGGATGAGAGTCTTGAAGAGACAGCTGCCCGCGAGATTAAGGAAGAAACCCAATTAGTCTTACCAATTGACACTAGCTTCCATGTCTACACGGAATACGACCTGCCTAACGGTAACCGCAAGCAGATGACCTTATTCACGGCTGACCTGACTAATAAGGAAGACATCCACTTACAAGCAGAAGAAATTAAAAATTGCGGTTGGTTTACCTACAATGAAGCACGGCAGCAATTGACCTACGACAATTTAAAAGAATTGCTTGACCAAGTTAATGCTCATTTAACTAAGTAAGATGGCAGCAAAAGGATACGTATTTGTAATCACCGGGGCAGCTGGCTCTGGTAAGACGACGGTTGCTAAGTACCTGCAAGAGAAATATGCGATGCATAAGGTAATCACCCACACCACCCGGGCGCCACGGCCTGGTGAGCGCGATGGGGTCGACTACCACTTTGAGACACCCGCGACGATGGAGAAACTCCACTTGCTAGAGCGGGTGGAGTATGACCAGTCACAATATGGTTCTTCACTGGAGGGACTGCAGGAAGGCTGGCAAAGTGGCCATGATGACGTGATCGTCCTTGATACCAAGGGAGCCCTTACCTACCACCAGCAACTCGGTGGCCGGGCGGTCATTATCTTTTTGACGGTAACCCATATGGCGGCGCTTGCAAAACGGATGACGCTCCGTGGCGATAAGCTGACTGCAATCAGGTCACGGGTCAAAAGCAAGGAGTACCGGCGCGACCTCGCCTTGCCAGCAGATCTTGAGGGGATTGCCCACGTGATCGTCAATGACCAGTGGAAAAAGACGCAGGCCCAACTCGACGCGTTAGTAAACGGAATAGTGTGAAAACTAATCAAAACATGGTACAATACATTTTCTAATCCTGGAGGTGAAGGTAATGGAGGAGTTGATTGAACAGACACAAGCACTTTTGCGGCAGCACCATCTACGGTGGACAAAGCAGCGGAAGAAGATGATTGAATCTGTTGCCCAACATCCTGACCGTTATTTTAATATTGTCGAGATTGACCAGTACCTTCGTGAGCAGTACCCTGGTTTAAGCCACGACACGATTTACCGTAATTTTAAGGAGTTTGAAAAATTAGGGATCGTGGAATTGCGCCAACATAATGACCAGATGCAGGTTAAGTTTGCCTGCGATGCCGCCCACCACCACCACTTTATCTGCGACCAGTGTGGGAAAGTGCAGGAGATTAAAATGCCACCGGTAGATAGTTCGTTCTTTGAAAAGCAATTGCCGGGAGCTAAAATTACCGGCCACCGCTTTGAATTGCACGGTATTTGTGCCGATTGTCGAGCAAAATCTTCACAATAAATTTATATTTAAGCGCCTTAATATCGTGTATGATAGAGTCTGGAAAAGGAGAATGAGATATGGCAGCAAAGATTCCACCATTAGTAACCCCCTTTGCACTAGTATCGCTGGTACTTGCGTTAGGCGCCACCAATGTTGTGGTTAACAAGGCTACGCATACTACGGAAGGGGCGAAAGTAACGTCTGTATCTAGTAGTCGGACGGTCCAACAGTCAGATGATGAAAATGACCAGTCCAGTCGCTTGTCGCAAAGTGACCGGCGCGATGACGATGATGATGCAAACGATTCATCAGCAACAAAGACCAGTAACAGTACGAATGATAATACTGATACCCAGACTGACCGGTCTAACAAGACGACGGATGACGGGAACGACAATCGGACAACTGATCGTTCCAACACTCCGACGACCACGACGGGGAATGGTTCTAACCAAACCAACAATTCTACTGGTAACACGACAAATAATAATACGACTACCCAAAATAATGCCGGCAATGATGCTGGAACTGCGAATAATTAACGAGGAGGCGGGTTATTAAATGTTTAGTTTTCTTGATATGATTAACTCGTCATTGAGTTACTTCAACCTTGACGTTAAGCTGAAAAATAAGATTTATATCGGAATCGCTTCACTAGGGGACATCTACCTGGTTTACGTGACCTTCCGACTCTTCCAAAACCATGTATGGTGGCGGGCCCTTCTGTACTGCTTGGCGATGGTCGCAATTACCTACTTCTTATACTTAAATTTTGTCTTTTACTTCATGAACAAGACATCACAGTTTGATATTATTTCTCCTCGCTTTGCTAAGATTACGGGGCAGAAGTTTGGTGATTCATCATCAGCGGCACCGCTCAACGCACAACAGAAGCTGGCAGCGGAGTTAGCTAACCGGTCAAACGGGGTTTTCTCGTCAACGGATACAATCCCCGCGGTGGTCGCGATTGACGAACATGAACAGGAGAACCTTCATAAGGTGGTTGACCGCCTATTAATGGAAGGAATTTTTGTCAATGATTACGATGGCCTTGATGAGCGGCAAATTGTGGAACAAAACCGGGCAACGGATAAACCGGTAACGGCGCTGAATTCGCAGTCAGTACCACCATACTTCGAGCTGGTTCATGACGGTTTGCGGCATCGCTTGGAAATCTACATTGGGATGAACCAGATGGAACGCCGGGCAGTCGGGCACATTACCAAGATTGGGCTGACGGATGTTCATACTGCCCACGATAAGTACCGCCTATACCTTGCATCGGTCCTTGTCAATGGTGGTCCCAATAAGATTGCCGGGCGGAGCGGTTCGACAATCATGACTGATGCCGACTATGGTTTGCGAGTACAGGTTGCGTACAAGCCTCGGACGGAAACGGAAAATTAATCACTAATAAAAAATGGGATTGGCAGATGCGCCAACCCCATTTTTTTATTAATGTTCCTTAAATTCGCCATCAACAATGTTTGAATCATGGTCGTTCTTGTTAGCTTCTGGCATTACCAGGGCAGCTAACAGGTAAAAGACCCCTAGTGGGAAGAATCCCGTGAAGACAAATAGTAAGATCCCGATGACCCGGACGATTGTTGGGTCAATCCCAAAGTAATTGGCAATTCCACCAAAAACACCAAGGAAGACCTTGTCTTGGGACTTAGTTAATTTCTTTTTTAACATTGTAAAAGACCTCCATTTTTATAATTTTCATTAAGCAAAGTATTCGTACCGTAATTGGTAGTGGACCGGGTGCCCTGGCCGCAAGGAAACATCACCAAATTGTGGGTGGTGAGGGGTATCTGGTAAGGTCTGACCTTCAAGGGCCATCGCAAACCAAGAACCAGCTGGTCGGTTAAAGCCTTCCGCGTGCTGACCATTAGCAGTGTAAATCACCAGCCCATTTCTGTCAGAGTACATCTTAATCTTGCGCCCAGTTGCTGCGTCCATCAGCGTTGCAATTGGCTTGTGTTCAAGGCGGTTGCTTGGGACAACCACGAAGACATCGTCAAAGCCCCCTTCTTTTACGTTTGCTTCCTGTAATTCTTGCAGGGCAGTCCCCATGACTGTTGGGTGCTTGAAATCAAACGGGGTATTAACGTTTAAGAGCTTCTTGCCGGTTGGAATCTTTTCATCGTCTAATTCTAAGTGGTACTTGGAATTGAGCTTTAGGACGTGGCCCTGGATAGTGTGGGCTTCACCAGAAAGGTTCCAGTAAGTGTGACTAGTCGGGTTAAAGAGGGTCTTCGCAGTGCTGCTACCGTCAAAGTCGATTGTAACACTGTTGTCGTTTGCTAAGGTGTAGGTGACTTTAACGGTTTCGGTCCCTGGTAGTGAATCAGTTGCGGTATCAATCGTGGTCGTCAAAATTGCCTGTAGGTTATCCTTATTTTGCTTTGTCTCGACGTGGTAAAATTGCTGGGCGAGACCGTTGTCACCGCCATGCAAGGTGTTATTCCCTTCGTTAGTTGGGATTTCATAGTTTTGCCCGTCGATATCGAATTTTCCACCTTCAAGGCGGCCAGCAAAACGGCCAATGATCCGGTTAGCGTACAGGGCAGCGTTTTCGATGTACGGGTCGATTGTGTCAGCGGCTAGTAAGAGGTTGACTTGGTTTCCGTGGGTGTTCGGCACCATAAACGCCTGCCAAATACCAGCGAAATTGAGAATGCTAATGCTAATGTTATTATCATTAGTCAGCGTGTACTTGATGACGTCATGATCTTTATAAGTGCCAAAATTAGTGGATTCAATGTTCATGTGAACACCCCCATAGATATTTTGAATGAATTGTTTTATTCGGTTTCAATTAGATTGTAGCATACTGTTATTCAACAAACCGGGAATTTGGGTTAAATTTAAGAGAAAAAGAAAGCGATCTCAAAAAAGAAATGAGAAGGTCGTGCTTTTGTGCGTAAATTTACTGTCTTTGTATAGTAAAGGAACAATTTCGTGGATTTTCAGAAACAAATAAATTAAAATGTCTTATAAAACGATGACTGTACTTAATTAACCCTGTCGTCGGTATTTGCAACGGTATACACTAAAATAGTTAAATTTGTTTTAACAAGGAGGGAGAAAAGATGCGTGTTACAAGAACAATTCGTGATTTCGAAAATGCGTTATTAACATTATTAGAGAAAAATTCGTTTGAGCACTTAACGGTTGACCAGATTTGTCAGGAAGCGTTACTGCACCGGAGTAGTTTTTATCGTTACTTCAGTGATAAGTATGATTTGCTTGAGCAGACACTAAATGCCCAGATCAATAAGCTGACTGAAAATACTGATTCTGAAGACGACATTATTAAGCAATTATTGTCTTATATTGAACAGCACAAGGAAGTTATCAGACATCTAGCACCAAGCAGTGCCCGGAGTTCCTTGTATACTGAGATTCTTAATATTTTGAGCCAGATTTTGTTGGAGCGGCGCAATATTAAGACTAATGACCCGCTTGTCATTGCCTTGCAAAAAGCGGAAAATCCAGAAATGCTGGCTTACGTATTGAGTGGGGCGATTATCGGGACGTTCTACTGGTGGCAAGGGAATAATTATGACGTACCAACGGACGAAGTAGTTAAGTTTGCTCGTGCAGCGGCACGTTCACTAACACGATAAGGAGAAACAAGTTAATAATCTTGAGGTGGAATATTAAAAATGTGGAGCATGATAAAGGACGAATTTCGTCATATTTTGCATAACCGCCTACTGTTACTATCAGTAACGGTTATCTGCTTCATCCCCTTCCTATACAGTATCTTCTTCTTAAAGTCTGTATGGGATCCGTATGGAAGCACACAAAATCTGCCGGTGGCGGTGGTCAACAAGGACGTTCCTGTTGAATACCAAGGCCGGACGATGGATGTCGGAAAACAAACCGTTAATGAGCTGAAGAAAAATGACCAGCTTAAATGGGAGTTTGTTTCCGCTAAGAAGGCGAAGGAAGGGATGGCTAACCGAAAGTACTATTCAGTAGTCACAATTCCCAAAGACTTCTCACAAAATGCAACAACGGTATTAGAAAAGAATCCTAAACCGATGAAGTTGCATTATGAAACTAATGGTTCCTTGAACTATATTGGTGAGGTCATCACCCAGATGGGGATGACCAAGTTAAATGAAAAGATTCGCGCATCAGTTACTAATGCCTACGCCAACGTTATGTTTAAGCAATTACACGTCGTTGGTAAGGGGATGAGTACTGCTGCTAGTGGTGCTAAGCAGCTTGACACAGGGATTGTAACACTTAGTGACGGGGTAAATCGTTACGTTGCTGGTGTTTCCCAGGTTAACAACGGGGTACAGACCTTACGAGTAAGTGTTGCCCCGTTAGCAAGTGGCGCCCAACAGTTGGCTAGTGGTAGTCAAACGTTAGCTAACGGAATCGCCCAATATACCGGTGGGGTAGGCCTCCTCGGTAATGGGGTCGGTCAGTTGATGGCCAACTCAGGGGCATTAAACTCCGGTGCTAACCAATTGAACAGCGGTTTGAACACGTTGATGGCTAACTCGGGAGCATTGAATGCTGGTGCCAGCCAGTTAAATGATGGTTTAAACAAGTTGAATGAAAATTCAGGAGCATTAAACTCTGGTGCCGACAAGTTAAACGATGGTTTGAACACTTTACGGGGCAACTCTGATAACTTACGGAGTGGCTCTGAACAGTTAGCTTCTGGCGCGGGCCAGTTAAATTCAACCATTAATAGTCAACTTGGCAATATGGACTTTAAGGGCATCATGGGAGCAATGAACCAAGCGCAAGATCTTCAACAGGGCTTAGGACAATTGCAAGCAGGATTAACGACTGCGAAGGGTGCCCTTGCTGGTGTTCAAGAAAGTGCTGGTAAATTGCAACAGGCTTCTGGCTCATTATCAAGTGTTGCTGGTGCTGGAAATCAGCTTAAAGGTGTTGCTGCCAATGATGGCGCAATTGCCGGATTAGCACAACAGATCTTACAAGATGATAAGGCAAGCGACGCTACTAAGCAGGCAGCCCAACAGATTGCGGCGAAGGCTGGTAGCAACGTTTCAACGATTCAAGGCTTAAGCAGTACGTTAGGACAGTTAAGCAGCCTTCAAGGAAGCTTAAGTGGAATGCAACAACAGCTTGGCCAACTTTCACAAATGTCTACGGTAATTAATAATGCTGATGGAACAATTAAGCAAGCTAATGCCCTATTAAATGAACTGAACGGCTACAAGGGCACTTTGTCAGCAATGCCGGATGCAGTTAACCAGCTTCAAAAGGCAACTAGCCAAATTTCATCAGGGGCTAATAGCCTTAACAATGGGGTTAACCAATACACTAATGGAGTTGACAGTGCTGCTGCTGGTGCTGGTAGCCTTAATACCGGAATCGGCCAATACACAGCTGGTGTAGCCCAAGCTGGTGCCGGTGCTGGAACATTAGCAAGTGGAATCGGCCAATACACAGCTGGTGTAGCCCAGGCCGGTGCTGGTGCTGGTCAATTGGCAAGCGGAATTGGTCAATACACGGCCGGCGTTGGTCAACTTGGCAGTGGGATCAGCCAGCTTAATGCTAACTCTGGGGCCCTTAATGCCGGTGCTGGTCAGTTAGCCGGTGCGCTTGCGCAATTGAACGGTCAAGTACCAGCCCTTGTTGCCGGAGTTAACCAGCTAGCTGCTGGTACCCAGCAATTACAAGACAACTCACCAGCCCTGATCGACGGGATTACCCGCTTGAATGCTGGTGCTGGTCAGCTTGCGACTGCCCTTGAAGGTGGTGCTAAGAAGGTTAATGGCATCAAGACAACGCCAAAGACAGCGAAGATGTTTGCTGAACCAACAACTTTGAAGCACTCTAATTACAGCTATGTGCCAAACTATGGTCACGCCTTAGCACCATACGTTCTGTCAGTTGCGCTTTACGTTGGGGCCTTGATCTTCAACTTCATTTACCCAATTCGGCGGGTTGCTGACTTTGGTAAGTCACCTGCTGCATGGTGGGCAAGTAAGGTCGTCGTTGGTTCACTGGTCATCACATTGATGGCAATTGCGGAAAACGCAATTATGATGGCTTGTGGTTTGACAGTTGTTCATGCCCCATCATTCTTCCTTACGACGATTTGTTTCGGTCTTGCCTCAATGGCGATCGTTATGTTCTTATCAATGACCTTTGATAACCCGGGACGGTTCATCGCGATGGTTCTCCTGATGTTGCAATTAGGTGGTTCCGGTGGGACATTCCCAATGGAAGTCACGATGAAGTTCTACAATGTAATTCACTGGTACTTACCAATGACTTACTCGATTCTCGGATTACGTAACTCAATTTCTGGTGGGCTTGGTGAACACTACGTAATGTTCTGTAACTTTGTCTTACTAGGAATTGCAGTTGTCTTCTTTATCCTCTTACTGATCGGGATGACCTGGTTACAAAAGCACCACTTTGAAGGTCGGTCAGAATTAGATGACAATCAAGAATTAATGGGACCGGAAGGCGACTACGATGGAATGCACCTTCAACAACGTCCTCCAAAAGGCGGTAGAGATTAAAAAATAAGCCGTCTTAAAAGAGCCTGTAGCGTAATGTTACAGGCTCTTTTGCTTGGTATGCTAAAATAGTAGTGGAATGAAATTTAACAGGAATGAGGTTTAACTGATGAAATTACTAATGTACAGTGTCCGTGATGCTGAAAAACCATTTGCAACTGCCTGGGCAGAAAAGAACGGTCACGAACTGAAAACGATTGACCAGCCACTAACCGCTGATACAGTTGACCTAGCAGCTGGCTTTGACGGGGTCTCAATCCAACAGACTGAGGGACTTGGTGACACAGCAGTCTACGCTAAGCTTGCTTCACTAGGCATCAAGCAGTTAGCTGCCCGGATGGTAGGGGTTGATATGATTGACCTAGCAGCTTGCAAGCAAAATGGGATTACGGTAACGAACGTGCCAGTTTACTCGCCACGGGCAATTGCTGAGATGGGGGTTAGCCAGGCAATGTACCTTTTACGGCGGGTTGGTGAGTTTAACGCCCGGATGAAGGACGGTGACTTTCGCTGGAGTGACGATCTCATCAGCAATGAAATTTACAATCTAACGGTCGGCATCATCGGCTTGGGGAATATCGGTGGCGCAACTGCGCAGATCTACAAGGCGCTGGGGGCACGAGTTTTGGCTTATGACCCATTTTACAATGTCGAGTATGAGCCATTCGTTGAATATGCGGACTTTGAGACGGTTGTAAAAAGTGCGGATATCTTATCCCTCCACACCCCCTTATTGCCAAGTACAGAAAACATGATTGCTGCACCACAATTTGCCATGATGAAGGATAGTGCTTACCTGATTAACATGGCCCGGGGGAAGCTGGTAAATACTGCTGACTTAATCAGTGCATTAGAGGAGCACCAGATTGCTGGGGCAGGGGTTGATACCCTGAGTGATGAGACGAGTTTCTTTGGGAAGAAGGTATCACCTGACCAGGTATCTGCCGACTACAAGAAGCTCGCTGCAATGCCAAATGTGCTGGTAACGCCGCACGTTGCCTTTTTGACCCAGACTTCAATTCGCAACATGGTTGAAATTAGCTTGAACGATGCCGTTGCCATTGTTGAGGGGCGACGGTCACAAAATGAGGTTCGTTCCTAAAACAAAAATAGTGAATCTATAAATGCTTTGCGTTATAATAATAGAGGACTAATTGGTTTAGTCATCGATGCACTGACTCGTTGGGGGTGATTCTCTCTTAGCGACATAGTCATATTGCTTATTAGTAGTTGGCATTGGGGAGACTATGTTAAAGAGGGCAGGATTACAAGTAGCGAGAGGTGACTAGTTAGTGGTTGGAGCGGTATCTGACACTGGTAGTTGCCGTCCTGGTATCCCAGACTACAATTAGGCTAGAATAAATAAATGCACACAAAAAAGGAGTCATGGCGTTATGCCGTGGCTTCTTTTTTTAAATATGTTAGGTGTAGTAAGTGGATCGTTAGCGGGTTAATTTTTGATAGTATTTTTCAGCTTGGGCTGGTGAAAGTTCGAGGATTTGTTCCATAAAGTTAATTACTTCTTCTCGGGATTTCCCGCCATTGATTAGCTTTTGAATTATTTGCCGTTCTTTTTTGGCTTCACCTTGGCTCAGTCCTTTTTCTAAGCCTTCTTCCTTAGCCAACGCAATACTGTTCTCAATATCCATTTCGTACAATGACCGTTGCATATACTCTCTCCTCCATTTCCGGTTTCGCTTACGAAGGATCTATTGCTTATCAGTAAGATAAGACTCGGCTTCCTCACTGGAGAGTTGATACAGTTCCATCAGATTTTGTTTAATAGTCGTTTGGGGTGTCCCAAGTCGTTCAAGAGAATAGATTAGATTATGGATCCCACGAGTTCTTTCTTCTGCTTTACCTTGGCTCAGCCCCTTTTCTAATCCTTGACTCAAACCTTGCTCTAGTCCTTCTTCCTTAGCTAACGCAATACTATTCTCAATATCCATCTCGTACAATGACCGTTGCATATATTCTCTCCTCCATTTCCGGTTTTGCTTAACGAAGGTGATTCTCTTTTCTAATTGTACGATAAAATCGTCGCCGTCACCAACTTGACGGTTCGCAATCATGTCGAGAAATTGTTGCAACTTAGGGTTCACTTCCCGGCGTAGGCTAGTCACGTCAAACACCAGCGTTTGTTCGCCGTCTGCGTATGTGGCCTCAGGATGACCCTTAATCAGTCGTTCAACTTCATATACTTGGTCACCAAAACCAAAAGGGTCAAAACAACAGAAGAAGATCACGTAGGAATTATCCGCCGTTGCGTAATTCTGTCCTTTCTCATAACAGTCCATCGCAAGATTCGCATGGTAAAAACGAATCCGCTGCGGCAGGTTATGCTTGTCGACCACTTGCATCTCAATGTCGTAACGGTTCCGCTGGTCGTCCTCAACGTAAATATCCAGTCGTACCCCCTTGGCGTCATGACTACTGGTGAATTCCTGCTGACTGACTACCTGCTTGACCCGTTTGATATTTAAAGCCGGTAAAACTCGCCGCAACACTTCCAGGGTGATCCGCTTATCAAGCATCACCTTATTGAAAACAAAGTCGTTGGCCAACCCGGCCTCTTCCCAGCTCCGGCGGGCCTGTGCTAATAATTTTTGATTTGGCATTTTGCACCTCCTAATAGATATATACGTAAAAAAGACGCAAATGCACGAAAGTTTTTACATATTTAAGCTTCTTAAATAATATTGGAATAGTTTTTAAACCAAAGGATAACCGTAACTAATGAAATACCAATATAAACCTTGAAAATCATTTGAAAGAAACTTAACTTATCTTGCACAATTTGATGCAACAATTATTGATGAAGTAAAAGCAGCTATTTTTGTTTTGCTTGATGTTGATTCTCTTTCAAAAGATTTTCAGGAGCATGAACTAGAAGGAAATTATGCTGGTTATCGAGAATTTCACCTTCGTGATACACCTAAGGGACAAAAATGATATCGTAGTTATTTATAAAATCGATAATCAAGATTTAGTACTAATCACTGTTAACATTGGTTCTCATAAGAGGTTATTTCATGGCCGTTATCGTAAAAAACGTTAAACTTATTATTAAAAAACTAGAGCTGAAAAGAATCTTTGTTTCTTCTCAGCTCTAGTTTTTTTAGGCTTCTTTTTCGTATTTATTAAAGCGGTTGTAGTCCTTCAACGACATTTCCACCGTTAATAGGGTCCCATCATTTTGGTATTCAGTATCTAAAATATTGGTGTGTTCATTAAGGTAGGAAACGACATGTCCATCGGTAAATGGGATGAGAAGGTTGGCCGTCACGTAGTCTTTGAAGAGGTGCTTTTTAATTACGTCGACCAGTAAATCGAGTGACTCACCTTGCCGGGCAGAAATCACAACCTGGTCGTCACCTTCAAGAACAGGGAATTCAATCTCAGTCTTATCAGCCTTGTTGAAGACGTTGATGATTGGAATATTTTCGATTCCGATTTGTTTCAAGGTCCGTTCAGTGGTCTGCATCATTTGTTCGTAATGCGGATCTGAGTAATCAATTACCTGAATTAACAAGTCAGCATTGGCTGCTTCCGCCAAGGTCGACTTAAACGATTCAACCAGGTGGGTCGGTAGCTTACTGACAAAACCAACGGTATCACTAAGTAAGAAACGTTTTTGATCAGGTAAGGTTAATTGCCGGACACTAGTATCAAGGGTCGCAAACAGCATATTCTTTTCAAAGACGGTCTTTTCTTCTGCAGTCCCGTATTTCCGGACCAAGCCGTTCATAATCGTTGACTTACCAGAGTTGGTGTAACCAACCAGGGCGGCTGTTGGAATTGCGCTCTTTGAACGGAGCTTCCGCTTAGTCTTTTCTGATTTGTCGATGGCGGCTAGTTCTTGGCGGAGGTGGGAAATGTGGTGTTGGATCGTCCGCCGATCCATTTCCAACTTGGTTTCCCCAGCACCACGGTTGGTAAAACCACTCCCACCACCGGTCTGCTGGTCTAACCGCTCGCTAGCACTGGTTTGGAGCCGGGGCAGACGGTATTGTAATTCGGCAATTTGGACCTGAATCTTGGCTTCTTTAGTCTGTGCCCGATTAGCGAAAATCTCGAGAATTAATGCCGTCCGGTCTAAAATCTTACACTCTGTTTCTTGCTCTAAGTTCCGGAGTTGGCTAGGCGTTAGTTCATCGTTTGTGATGATGGTGTTTACGTGGTTAGCGACAGCAACATCACGGATCTCATCTACTTTCCCCTTACCAAAGTAGGTTCCGGGATTTGGACGGTCGATGACTTGGTCGACCCGTTCGACGACGTCCATGTGGTTGGCTTGCGCAAGCTCCGCTAATTCAACCATTGAATAGTCATAGTCGTCTTGTCCGGTATTAAGGCCAGTAATAATTACTGGCTCATCAGTTTGTATGTTAGTATCCATTGAAGAATAATGTTCCCCCTTTTGGATGAAGATTATTGTGGTAATTCAAGTTTATTGTAGAAATCAACAACGGTCTGATCGCTATCGAGGGTCATTTTCATAATGCTACCGTTGCGTGGTGAGTCCCCTGGATCAATTTGATCGGAGTAGCGGTTAGCGATTGACCGGATCGTCGCCCCATGGGAAACAACCAGCACAGTTGAGCCATCTGGTAATGAACGCAAGTGGTCAAAGCCCTTATCAATCCGCGTCCAAAAGGCCTTGCTGTCTTCAGCAGTATGGTAGTTGTCTGCCGCAGCAATCCGGTCCTTTAATTCATCAGGACCAAAGCCGGCAACCATCTCCGCAAAGCTGTGGTAGCCTTCTGCGCCACCAAGGAAATCAGCGAATTGTTGACCATTAGCTCCTTCAAAGTAGCCAAAGAACTCTTCACGGAAAGCTGGCTCAGGAGTGATTTCCGGATTATTTCCCGGGTGATTATCTAAGAGTAAGCGGGCCGTCTTCATTGTCCGTGCAAGGTCACTACTAAGAACGTAGTCGAAGTGAACCGGTGCTAAGGCTTTGCCGGCATGCTTGGCATCTTCTTCACCCTTTGGCGTCAGCGGTGCGTCAGACCACCCCTGCATCCGGTTATATAGGTTGAGGTAGGTTTGTCCGTGACGTACAAAGTAAACAGTAATTGCCATATTAACAAAACTCCTTTATTAAACGAAATCAAAATACTTATTTCATTTTAACATGAATTTTGCCCAGAAAAAGAATTATAACATCCGGTTTCGCTTAATGATTTTTTCCGGAGCGCCTTGATGAGGGCAATGAGGCCGACAAGGAGGAGGGAGGCAATGACAAAGATTAAAATGATCAGTGAGAAGTGTTCTTGAACAAACGGGATCGTCCCAAAGTAATAGCCGACCCCGGCGCCGATGACAACCCATAGCGTTACCCCAATGATATTGCCAATCGTAAAGCGGTGGAAGGGAAAACGCATTGTCCCAGCGATTAGGGGGACAAAGGTCCGGATAAGTGGGACGAACCGCCCCAGGGCCACCGCCTTCGTACCGTGACGTTCTAAAAAGATGGTGGCTTGCTCAAAACGGGGGCCAACCATTTTCTTTTGTAGCCACTGCCAGCGTGATAGGGAGTGACCGATAAAGTAATTCACGGTATCACCGATTAGGGCGGCAAAGAAGAAGACGGGGACGACGATTTCCATCTTCAAGACCGGGTGGTAGGCGATAAATGAGCAGGTCAAAAAGACAAGCGATTCACCGGGAAGCCAGGGGAAAATGACCAGCCCCGTCTCCATAAAGATAAGGAGGAAGAGGAGAACGTAGCTCCACGGACCAAGCCACTCAAACATTGGAATAATTGTTTCGGCGATATGGGTAAGGGTGTAAAAAAGCTGGCCCATAAAAAATTCCTCCTTTCGCTGCGGGTAAATGATTGCTTTTATTTTAGCTTGAATTTTAGAAAACAATTAGTGTTATGAGCAAAATTAATTGACATTTAATAATTGGACATTTATTGAGAGGAAAATTAACGATTGGATTATGGAAGATGATATAATTATTTAATGACTTTTTATGACGGCCGCACTTTTTGGCCGTGAAAGGTAGGGAGTACATCGATGGTTGCAGACGCAGAACAACAGTATGAACAAAAGCATCTTGATAAGGTGATTGATGAAGTCAAAAAGGCGCAAGAACGGGCAAGCAAAAAGATTAAAACTGCCCAGCGTGACATCAAGGGGATCAATAAGCAAATTGATGATATCCACCTTAATACCACGACGTATTCGGGGATGATGGATACGGCCATGTCATTTCGCGCCCAGCAGCAAATGCTTGATGAGCGGCAGAATAGCTGGCAGCACGCAGCTGACCAGTTGGCGACTTTGCAACGCCTAGAAAAAAAGCCTTACTTTGCACGGATTGATTTTCAAGAAAAAGGGGCGACCAAGCCAGAAAGTGTCTATATCGGCTTAGCATCGTTTACCGATAAGCCGGACCACTTCCTTGTCTATGACTGGCGGGCACCAATCTCGTCTGTTTACTATGAGGGAAAGCTGGGTAAGGTAAAGTACCAGACCCCAGTCGGTGAGCAGGAAGTAGACTTGACGCTCAAACGGCAATTCCAGATCAAGGACGGGACGATTGTCACGATTTTTGATACTGATGAGCAAGTAGGTGACCAGATGCTGTTAGAGGCGCTGGGAAACCACTCGAGTACCAAGATGAAGAGTATCGTTACAACCATCCAGCGGACCCAAAATGAGATTATCCGGGACACCAAGGATGAACTGTTATTTGTCCAGGGGGCCGCGGGGTCAGGGAAGACCGCCGCAGTTCTCCAGCGGGTTGCCTGGCTGCTTTATCGCTACCGGGGGAACCTGACGTCCTCGCAGGTCGTCCTTTTCTCCCCTAACCAGCTGTTTAATGACTATATCGACCAGGTGTTACCTGAACTTGGTGAACACAACATGGTGCAGATGACCTACTTCCAGTTTGCCAACCGGCGGGTACCGCGGTTACACGTACAAAACCTAGAGCAGCGTTTTGAGAGTAGCCAGGATCAGGCAAGTAAAAACGCCCAACGGTTGTTGACCAGTTTGCAATACTTCAACGCCACGGGCCGGTATGCTAAGCACCTTGGGCATGCCAATATGCGTTTTCGAAACTTGTTGTTTAATGGCAAGGTCTTCTTAAGCAAGGACAAGATTAAGGAGATCTATTACTCCTTTAATAACAACTACAACCTGGGTAACCGGTTGGACGGGACTAAGGAAGAGTTGATCAAGTACCTTAACCGGCGGGTCAGTTCAGAGATGCGGAAAAAGTGGGTTGAAGAAAAGATCCAAAACTTGAGCAAGGAAGAACTTGATACCCTCTTTAATGACCAGCCACGGGAATTTGAAAATGAGGAGAAAGAATATAAGTTCCTTGCCCGGCAAATCGTAATGCAGGCCTTTACCCCGATCAAAAAGGCAATTGACCGGAACCAGTGGTTAAACATCAACGGGCAATACCTCCACTTATTGCGGGTGACCCCCAAGCTAGTTAACCTGGCGGAATATGGGATTAGCGACACCCAGTGGCAGGCGTTTGTTGATGAGGTGAAAGACCAGCTGCGGGCCGGTAACATCAGTGCTAACGGGATTACGATTTATCTCTACCTATACGATCTGATAACTGGTAAGCATGGCCAGCGGGATATCCGCTACGTCTTTATCGACGAAGTGCAAGACTATGACGCTTACCAGCTTGCCTACTTGAAATACCGCTTCCCCCGGGCCAAGTTTACCCTGTTGGGGGACCTTAACCAGGCGATCTTTACCCATGAAAATAGCCGGTCGCTATTGCAGCAGTTGGGGACGATGTTTGATCCAGAGAAGACCAAGGTTGTCCAGCTGACGAAGTCCTACCGGTCGACAAAGGAGATCACTGATTTCACTAGACACCTCCTCCTTGACGGGGAGGCAATCGAGTCCTTCGCCCGGGATGGAGAATTACCGCAAGTGGTCACGACAAGCGATGAGCAAGCTGGTGTTGCGGCAGTTAAAAATGCCTTGGAGAAGTATCAGGGAGAACATGACGCGGTTGCAATTATCAGCAAGACCCTGGCGGACGGGGAGCAACTATACCATGCTCTAGAAAAGCAAAACATCAAGACGACCTTAATCCGGACGGAAAATCAGCGACTGGTCAAGGGGCCAATCATCGTGCCATCTTACCTTGCAAAGGGGCTTGAGTTCGACGCGGTGATTGTGTGGAACGCAAATGAACACCAGTACCATGGTGACGACGAGCGGCAATTGCTTTATACAATCTGTTCACGGGCAATGCACGCCCTGACCCTGGTTGCCGTTGGGCAGCCGACTTCCTTAATCGACCAGGTGCCAGCTGATGAGTACCAGCGGATTAATAGTAAATAATGCGGCGTGGTATGTTGAACTTTGCAATATTAGATTTATAATTTAAACACATATATAATAAAGAAGAATCAAAACGGACGAGGAGTAGTATTTATGAGGGTAATTATAATCGGTTGTACCTATGCGGGGATGACGGCCGCAGCACAGATTTTAAGGAGCCATCCGGAAACAGAAGTTACAATTTATGACCGTAACGCAGTGGTCCCCTCACTTTCATATGACATCAATGACTACGCGGACCAAAATGCCACACGCCCAGAACTGCGTGCCGAGTTAAGTCCACAGCAATTAACAGTCTTAGGGGCAGACGTTAAGATGGGCTACCTGTTGATGAGCATTAATCCGGCCCAAAAGACTGTTAGGGTAATGGGGATGCTGGATGATCAAACAACTGAGGAACACTATGACAAGCTGATTATTGCAACAGATGCAACGGTCGATAAGCCAGCCATCGAGGGAATTGACAGCATGAACGTTGCGCTATTTAAAGACGAGCTAGATGCTAAAGTCGCGATTATCAGTGCTGCAATTGACCGGCGGATTTGCGTTGTTGGTAATAGTCCGCTTGCCTTAGCCCTGGTTGATGCGTACCGGCAAAAGGAAAAGGAAGTAACCCTGATCACTAATGGTCAGCCAGTCTTACATGGTGAATTTGCGGATGAGTATTCACAACGGGCAACCAAGTTATTGACGGATGCCAATGTGAAGGTCGTAACTGACCAGCATGTCACCAAGCTTGCGGATACTGGTTTAGGGGTAAGTGTCAACACCAATGGCGGTAGCTATGATGCTGATAAGGTAGTGATGGCAGCGAAGGCTAAGCCTGATACGGACATCTACAAGGGAGAATTGGATCTCAACGATGAAGGGGCAATTGTTACTGATAAGTTTATGCAAACTTCAGCAGCAGACGTTTATGCAATCGGCGGTTCAACGGATATTCACTACAACCCAACCAATAGCAATATCTATGATCCTCAAGCTTCTGAAGTTGTTCGCCAAGCGATTATCGCTGCTGATAATGTAATGGGCAAGCAGATCGCTGACTCGGGAACCCAGCTGAGCGTGGGTGTAAACCTTTGTGGGACGACAATGGCCTCTGTTGGCCTTACCCTTGAACGGGCACAGCAGGCCGGAATCCCTGCTAATTCGGTAATGATTGAAGATAACTACCGGCCAGAATTTATGCCAACCACCGCTCCCGTATTGATGACCCTTGTTTGGAATCAGGAGACCCGAGAAATTATTGGTGCCCAGATGATGAGCAAGCACGATATCAGCGAATCGTTAAGTTTGATCTCACTGTGCATGCAAAACAAGAATACGATCGATTTCTTGGGGATGTACGACACGATGTTCCAACCAAACTTTGACCGGGCCTTCAACTATGTCAACCTTCTTGGACAAGCGGCAATGGGGAAAGCTGAAGCCGATAGTGAATAATTATGGGATAACCGTGGTAAAATGGTTGTTGAGAACATATTGATTATGGGAGTAGAATGACTTACCTTAGATAGTAGGAAAATAAATGAGGTGTAGATATGAAAGTAGTTATTGTTGGCTGTACGCACGCGGGGACGATAGCCGCAACAAGAATCCTAAATGCACATCCAGATGCAGAAGTTGTTATTTATGAACGTAATGACAATATCTCCTTCTTGTCATGTGGGATTTCTGTTTACCTGAGTGGTGAAGTAGGAGATCCGGATGCGATGTTTTATTCCAGTCCAGAACAATTGGAAAAGATGGGTGCGACCGTTAAGGTTAAGCATAATGTTTTGAGCGTTGATCCAAAGACAAAGATGCTTGAAATCGAAAACCAGGAGACTGGTAAGCTTACTGCAGACTATTACGATAAGTTAATCATCACGACTGGTTCATGGCCGATTATTCCACCAGTTTCTGGCTTGGAAAACAAGAACTTGTACTTATGTAAGACTTACTACCACGCAAAGAAGCTCTTCAAGATTGCTAATGAATCCAAGAAGATCGTGATTGTCGGTGGTGGATATATCGGGGTTGAATTGGTTGAAGCATACCTTCGCCAGGGCCGTGACGTTACCATGATTGATGGTGGTAACCACATGCTGAGAAAGTACTTTGACGGGCAATACTCCGACCGGATTTCCCGGGTATTCAAGGATAAAGGTGCGCACCTTGAATTAGGACAGCACGTTACTGGCTTTAAGGACAACGAAAAGGGCGGTGTCCAAGTTATTACCGATGCCGGCAAGATCTACGATGCGGACACGGCCATTTTGTGTGTCGGCTTCCGGCCAAACAGTGACCTAGTTAAGGGGAAGATTGACCTCCATCCTGATGGCACGATCAAGACAAACGAATACATGCAGACGTCTGACCCGGACATCTATGCTGCGGGTGACGTTACGTCTGTCCATTTCAACCCAACTGGAACAGAACGTTACATTCCACTGGCAACTAATGCGGTTCGTCAAGGGACCATTGCCGGGGTAAACGTTTTTGGTAATACCATGAAGTACATGGGGACCCAGTCAACCACGGGGTTGCACCTGTTTGGTAACACCATGGTGTCAAGTGGGTTGACCTTGCGGGCAGCAAAGCAGTTTGGCATTGATGCTGATTCTGTAACGATTGAGGATAACTATCGGCCAGAATTTATGCCAACCACGACGCCTGTCTTTATGACCCTTGTCTGGGAAAAGGGCACCCGGCGGATTCTCGGGGCACAGTTCATGAGTAAGCACGACGTCTCGCAATCGGCTAACTTGGTATCTGTATGTATCCAAAACCGGAATTCAATTGATTTCTTAGCTTATGTTGATACCTTGTTCCAACCAAACTTTGACCGGCCGTTTAACCACGTCAACTTGCTGGGACAAGCAGCAGTTGCCAAGGAAGATCAGGCAAAGTAAAGTAATTAATAGTTTTCATCATTGTTTATAGTGGTGGGAACTATTTTTATTAGCAGCAATGCGCAGTTATGAATAACTTTATGCGGTATAAGAGTAAATAAAAAATGCGTTGTCCGTGATAAAAACCGGACAGCGCATTTTTCATTTTAGCGGCCGACTATGCCGCCGCAAGAACGGCATTGCTGGTAGGTTGACTTGCATAATGGCGTTGGCTAGCAGGAGGATAATCCCGCCCCAGACGAGCTGCGGCGTCAGGGGGTCATAGCCCATAATGACTGACATGATGCTGGCAAAGAATGATTCAAGCATTAATAATAAGCCTGCAGATGTCGCATCAGTAAAGCCCTGTGCCGTAATCTGCATCCCCTGTGCTAAGAAGGTAACGACAATTGCGAGGATTGCTAAAGGAACAAGGGCCTGGATCCAGTGAACGTGGGCGAGGCTGGCGCGTTCAAACAGGGCGGTCGTAATCCAGCCGTAGGTTCCCTGGCAGACGCCAATCATAAAGATAACGACCCAGGGACTAGAAGTTTGCGGGGCATACTTACCAAAGAAGATGAGCTGTAGGGCCCAGAAGATTGCGGAGAGAACCGTCAAGATGTCACCGTAATTTAACTGGAGGCCGGTGTTAGCGACGTTGGTGATGATCGCCATCCCCACAATTGCCAGGGCAACGGCGAAGTAGGTCTTCCGCCGTGGTCGTTCGTGCCAGAAAAGCCAGAGTAATAGTGGCGCAATTGCAACGTACAAGGTAGTCAGGAAGGCGTTTTTCGCAGGGGTCGTGTAACGGAGGGCATCGGTTTGTAGGTAGTAACCGAGAAAGTTGATTGTCCCAATTACGAGGCCGAGCTTAAAATCCTTCATCGTCATCTGGTTGATCTTTTTGTGGAAAATAAGGTAGCCAGCAATAACACACATTGTGCCCCGGCAAGCATTGATTACCCCGGAGTGCATGCCAGCCTGGACCGTTAACTTGGCAAACACGTAGCTGCTGCCCCATAAAATTGCGACCAGCAGTAGCATCAAATTGGCTTGTTTCTTTGAAATATTCATCGGTATCCCTCCTGCAATTGATTGAACACGTCATCTTAACACGTGAAAACGCTTTGCGGAAATGGAAGTTCGATAAAAAGGTGATTTAAATTTAAACTTTTTGAAAAATTACTATTGTAGTGATTGCGGTCGCAATATTAGTGTATTATGGTTAGTAGTGATATTTTTTAATGGAGGAACGACTATGAAAACAGCGTTGCAGAAGCTCCGCCGCGGCTTGAACACCAAGCTCGGTTTTTTTCTGCTTGTTGTACTTTTATTTTGTATAAAAAGCTACTGGGCTTATCAAAATGAGTTTAACTTAGGTGTTAAGGGAAGTATGCAACACTTCCTCCTTGCATTTAACACGATACCAGGGGCCCTTGTCTTCTTAGGGATTGCCCTGTATTTCCGTGGTCGATTATCTTACTGGATGATGCTAATCATCAATGCATTGCTATCGACCTGGCTTTTTTCAAATATTTTGTACTATCGAGAATTTTCTGATTTCATTACGTTTAACGTAATCAAGGGGTCGGGAGCAGCCTCAAATAACCTTGGCAAGAGTTTGATGGGGATTATCCGTCCTGAAGACTTCTTGGTTTACCTTGATGTGGTTATCCTGGCGTTAATTTTAATCTTCCACGTGATCCGTGTTGATATGCGCCGCTTCAAGATCCGCAATGCGATGACGATTACTGTCTTAGGGTTCGTCCTCTTTGGGGCCAACCTGGGGATGGCGGAAAGCGACCGGTCGCAATTGCTGACGCGGACCTTTGATAACAACTACATCGTCAAGTACCTGGGATTGCAGGCCTATACGATCTATGACGGGGTTAAGACAACCAACAATAGCGTGATCAAGGCCCAAGCAAATCGTGATGAGTTAAAACCGGTCTTGCACTTTATCCACCAAAATTACGCGGAACCAAATGTTGAATACTACGGGACGGCGAAGGGCAAGAATATCTTTGTTATCCACCTGGAAAGTTTGCAGCAGTTCATGATTGACTACAAGCAAGACGGGCAAGAAGTAATGCCAAATCTCAATAAGATCTACCATGCAGATGATACGATCGCCTTTGACAACTTCTTCCACCAGGTTGGTCAGGGGAAGACTGCCGATGCAGAAACAATGCTGGAAAACTCGCTCTACGGTTTGCCTGAAGGGTCAGCAATGGTTACTGATGGGACGACCAATACTTTCCAATCAGCGCCAGCCTTACTTCACCAGAAGCTTGGTTACACGACGGCTTCCTTCCACGGGGATGTGCCTAGTTTCTGGAACCGGGATAACGCCTACAAGTCGTTTGGCTACCAGTACTTCTTTAGCAAGGAATACTATCCAAAGACCAAGGACTACGATGCCGGTTACGGAATGAAGGACAAGATCTTCATGAAGGAATCAGCCCACTACATTGAGCAGCTTCCGCAACCGTTCTACGCTAAGCTGATTACGGTTACCAACCACTATCCATACATCTTAGATAAGAAGAATAAGGACATTGAACCATGGAAGACGGGGGATGACACCGTTGATCCGTATGTTCAGACTGCCCGTTATCTTGATGAGAGTCTTGGCGAGTTCTTAGATTACCTTGATAAGACTGGGTTGCGGCAAAATAGTATGATCATTCTCTACGGTGACCACTACGGGATTTCTAACAACCACCAGCCAGCAATTGCCCAGATTCTCGGCAAGAAGAAGCTGACTAACTACGATCTCGCAATGTTCCAAAAAGTGCCGTTCATGATCAACATGCCGGGCTTAAAGGGTGGAATCAACCATACCTATGGTGGTGAAATTGATGTTCTCCCAACGCTTGAAGACTTGCTGGGGATTAGTTCTAATAAGTATATCCAGTTCGGTCAAGACCTGCTTTCCCCACAAAATAAGCAGATTGTCCCGTTTAGAAATGGTGATTGGGTAACGCCGAAGTATACGAAGTACAATGGTGATTACTTCTACACTAAGGATGGGAAGCAGATCAAGAAGGCGACGGCTGCCCAAAAGAAAGAGTTCGCGGAGATTCAAAAGTACGTTACGACTGACCTCGGCTTATCCGATAAAGTAATTAACGGTGACCTCTTGCGCTTCTACAAGCTGCCTGGCTTTGAGAAGGTCAATAAGAAGGACTACACTTATAACCTAAAGAAGAGCCTGAAGAACTTGCAACAGCAGCAAAAGAAAGAAAAGACGAGCCTTAAGACGGAGAATAATAACCAGAGCACCCTTGATGATTACGTCACTGATGCACCGGAATTAAAGGATTATCCAAACCTCAAGTTCCCTAAGCCTTAAGGAAGACTAACATAAAAGACCTGCAACGAATTGTGTTGCAGGTCTTTATGCTTTAAATTGTTGCTTAAAAGTTAATATCTGCTAAAATGGCTAGGTATTCACAAGCAAAGTTAAGCTTTAATTGCGCTTATAATATGGTACGATAGTAGTAATCGCTTACATTAAACAATGAAGGATTTTTGCGTAATGGATGAATGGATGAATTATGAACAATTTGACCGGCAGACCTGGCACAGTTTTTTTCCGACTGATTCGGTCCGCCTGACTCAGGGCAACCTTGATGAGATTAAGTCGTTAAATGACCGGATCTCAATCGCTGATGTGCAGGATGTGTACTTGCCATTGATTAAGCTAATACAGCTACGGTACCAAAACTTTCTGGAGTGGCAGATGCAAAAGGCAAACTTTCTCCAGCGTTCCGCTATCCGGGTGCCCTATATTATTGGGATTGCCGGATCGGTTGCCGTCGGGAAGAGTACGATTGCCCGGCTGATCAGCATCCTATTAGAGAAGATGCTACCGGATAAACGGGTTGCGTTAATGACGACTGATGGTTTTCTCTACCCAAACGCGGAGCTACAACGGCGGGGAATTATGGACCGCAAGGGTTTTCCTGAGTCATACGATATGGAAAAACTACTGAAGTTTTTAAATGATGTTAAAGCTGGTGAACCGCGGGTCGAAGTGCCAACTTATTCTCACCAGGTTTACGATGTTTTGCCAGATAAGCCACAGGTGATTGACCGTCCAGACATCTTAATTGTGGAGGGAATCAATACCTTACAACTGCCAAGCAATCAGCAATTGTACATCAGTGATTACTTCGACTGGTCACTATACGTTGATGCGGACCCTGATCTGATTAAGCAGTGGTATTTACAACGGTTTGAGATGTTGCTCGATACTGCCTTTACCGACCCGTCGAACTACTACTACCCATACTCGCAAGGTGACCGTGAAGCGGCCTTTGCCAAGGCGAAGGATGTTTGGGAAAGCGTCGACTTGCCCAACTTGCAGGAATTTATCTTGCCAACGAAGTCCCGCGCTGACGTCATCCTTCATAAGACAACGGGTCACCTCGTTGATTGGCTATACCTTCGCCGGGGATAGGCAATCAATTAGTTAACCATGAATATAAGTCGACAACCCTGATTTGCGGGTCAAGGTCAGCATAATTTTGTGCTGGTCGGACCGTGATCAGGGTTTTATTATATTTAGCCGATAGTTGGCTTAGTCCAGCGATTGCTTTCCGGTAGGATGCGTCGTCGGCAAGGGAGTAGGCGACCTGGATACAGGTGAATTGACCGTCCTTAACGGCGACAAAGGTGATCTCATCGTCCTTTACCTGCCCACTATAAACTTCATACCCTTGGCTCAGCAGGTCGATAAAGATGATGTTTTCAAGGATCCGCTGCGATAAGACGTTTTTTCTAAGGGTCAGGGCTAAGCGAATACTAGCGTCGACAGGGTAGTATTTGATGTTGGTACTCTTTACCCGGTGCCGGGTGAAGTCGTACTCCTTGCACGGATAGAAGATGAGGGCCGTCTGCAAAAACTGCATGTAAAAGTCCACTGTCTTATTAGAAGTAGTGATATTGTGACCTTTGAGTCCAGCGACGATTTGCGTAATGTTTTGGGTCGTCCCCGCATGGTGGGCAAGGTGGAGCGCTAACTGTTTAGTTAACCCCGGATTGCAGAGGGTCGACTGCTGGGTGAAGTCAGAGATGATGATGGTATTGATTACGTCATTGACATAATTGATCAGGTTCTCCGTTCCGTGAATTTCATGGGTGTAGGGGAACCCACCTGTATTTAAATATTGGTAAAGTGTTTGGGAATCAGCAGGCTGCTGGTTCCTTTTTAAGTATTCACGATAGCTGCACGGGAAGACGGGGATGATGGTTGTTTTATCCATTATCTCCAGGCTATCACCATCAAAGATTGTCAGGTTTGAGCTACTGAGATAGATGTCAGTGTTTGGTAATGAGTTAAGCGCGTGGACGACCTTCGCAAAATCAGGGACGATTTCGACCTCGTCAAGGAAGAGATAGTTCATCTGCTGCTTAGAGAGCCGGTCGACAATGAATTGGAGAAGGTATTTGGGCTCACACAAGTGGTTATCTTGCAGGTATTCAAAGTTGATCACCTGGATTTGGTTGGCGGCGACTTCTTGGCGGCGGAGGGTTGCCCGAAATTGATCTAATAGGGTCGTCTTCCCGCTCCGGCGGACGCCAACGAGGATTTTCACTGTTGAATTTTCCTGGCTGTTTAATAATTGGTCTAGGTATTTTTCTCGAATAAACATTTTACACCCCAGTAAAATTTTTCATCAATTCAAATTTTACCAGACTGAGAAAGCGTATTCAAATGCGGGAATTTGGAATGGATTACAAATTTTAACATTCACAATGTAAGTAAAAGCACTTAGTAAAAGTAAAAAAATAACATTTTTTACAGCTAGTGGAGCTTGAAGTGGGAACGATTGCGCAAATTGGTCTATTTGATTTTCTTGTTGACAGGGAATAGGAGACCGCTTAAGAAAAATACATATTGAACTTAAGGAGATATGATTGATGAAAATTTTTGCTGATACTGCAAATGTTGAAGAAATTAAAAAGATAAATGAAATGGGTCTCATCGACGGGGTGACAACTAATCCAACATTAGTTGCTCGTGAAGGGAAGGATTGGGAGACCGTTGAAAAACAAATCTGTGAAATCGTTGACGGGCCAGTTAGTGCTGAAGTTACTGCCAGTGACAGTGAAGGCATGATTAAGCAAGCCCGGGAGTTAAGCGGTTGGGCGGATAACATCGTGGTTAAAATTCCGATGACTGCTGAAGGGTTAAAGGCAGTAAATGTTCTTTCAAAAGAAGGAATTAAGACAAACGTAACCTTAGTCTTTTCAGCAGCTCAGGGTCTTCTTGCCGCTAAGGTGGGGGCGACTTATGTCAGTCCATTCTTAGGCCGGCTTGATGACATTGGTACTAGCGGGATTGAACTAGTTGAAAAATTACGGCAGCTCTTTGACAACTACGGATACGAAACAGAGATCATCGCCGCCTCAATTCGCCACGTCCAGCACGTTGAGCAAGTTGCTCTTGCCGGCTGTGACATTGCGACAATTCCTGGTAAGTTAATTCCAAAGTTATGGGAACACCCACTAACAGACAAAGGATTAGCAACTTTTGAAAAGGATTGGGCGGAATTCGAACAGCTTCAAAAGCAGAAAGGTGAATAAGAATGCTTAAAGAATCAGTTGTTTGTGCACCATTAGAAAAGCTCGCAGAGAAGAAGAATTATCAGCTTGGCGGGCAATATGTAGCAGTTAATGCTCAGGATGAATTCGTATCATCAGCTGAGATTAATCGTCAACTTAAGGAAATCTTGCGACTGCACCTAACACCGGTTCTTTACATTAACGAAGGTGCAACGCGGCTTTTGCCACTACCATTTGCGGAACGGATGAGCAATCTATTGAGTAATATGCTAAAAGGAATTGCTGATATCAACATTAAAGAAATTGTTTTTGCATATTCGCCGCAATGGCTATCTGACGAAGTAAGCCATGAAGACGTTTGGACCTTACGCCTCAACCACCGTGAAATTCGTGAAGTGCTGACTGACCTGGTAGTTAGTCCACCGCTGGGGAAACAGGTGCAGTTAGCCTACGCCGGACCACTGGTTGGTTCTTTACCTGAAGAATTGGCTGGCGACATTAACATTGATGGTGTTGTTAGCCCACAATAAAAAGGAGTTTATACTTTATGATTAATAGTTTACGTGTTCCTAAGGCAAAGAAAACGACTGTCGAGTTTTCGCCTGCTGACCAACTGGCAATCAATGCCCTCCGTTTTATGAGTATGGACATGATTGAACAGGCCAACAGTGGACACCCTGGTTCACCATTAGGGATGGCACCAATGGCCTACACTCTCTGGGAAAAGTTTATGAACTTTAACCCGGTTGATGATAAGTGGATTAACCGTGACCGTTTTGTGTTGTCTGGTGGTCACTGTTCATCCTTACTTTACAGTCTGTTGCACTTTAACGGCTTTGACTTGACCTTAGAAGATATTAATAACTTCCGTCAGCTCGGTTCCCGGACACCGGGACACCCGGAATACCAACTAACTGCCGGGGTTGATTGCTCGACTGGACCACTGGGCCAAGGATTTGGAATGGCAGTTGGGATGGCGATGGCAGAGCGGCACCTAGCTGCAATGTACAACCGGCCAGAATACCCAATCATCAACCACCACACTTACTGTATTGTTGGTGACGGTGACTTGATGGAAGGGGTCGCTGAAGAAGCAATGAACCTTGCCGGAAAGAACCAATTGGGCCGGCTGATTGTCCTTTATGATTCCAACGACGTCACCCTTGATGGGCCACTGGACCTTAGTACTAACGAAAACGTTAAGAAACGGTTCAAGGCTGCTGGCTGGGACTACCAACGGGTGGACGATGGTAATGACCTCGAAAGTATTTCCCGGGCAATAAAGCAGGCCGAACAGACAACTAAGCCATCGCTGATTGAAATTAAGACCACGATTGGTTTTAAGGCACCAAATGCAGGGACAAGCAAGGTTCACGGTAGCCCACTCGGCGAAGAAGGGCTTAAAGCAACACGGGAAAACTATGGCTGGGATTACGAACCATTTGAATACCCAACTGAAGTTTACCAACGCTTTAACCACTACTTAGACGAAAAGAAACATTTCTACCAGGAATGGCAAGAAATGTTTAGTGACTACCAACTAAACTACCCAACCGAAGCAGCGGCGTTAATGCACCAGCAGTTTGATGCCAGTGGATTGACCCCGCACCACCAAGTTGGGGAGACGGTATCAACCCGGGTGGCAAACGCTGAAGTATTGCAGGACCTAGGGGAACGCAATCCACAATTATGGGGTGGGGCCGCTGACCTCTTTGCTTCTAATAAGACCGACTTAAAGCAAGGTGAGATCTTTAGCAGTGCAAATTACCGCGGGCGGAACGTGTACTTTGGGGTCCGTGAATTTGGGATGGCTGCTGCCATCAACGGGATCAACCTCCACGGTGCTAGTCAAGCATTTTGTAGTACCTTCATGGCCTTCAGTGACTATGTAAAGCCGGCAATCCGGCTCGCTGCACTGCAAAACTTGCCATCAATCTTTATCTTCACGCATGACTCGGTAGCGGTGGGTGAAGATGGCCCAACCCATGAACCGGTGGAACAATTGGCAATGCTGCGGACAATTCCTAACGTTCAAGTATTCCGGCCAGCTGACGTTCACGAGACGATTGCTGCCTGGAAGGTAATTGCTAAGACAACGGATAAGCCAAGCATTATTATTGCTTCCCGGCAAAATCTCCCGGTCTTAGCAGAGACAATGGATGCTGATGCCCAGCGCGGTGCCTATATTGCGGCTAAGGAAAACAATCGGCTTGACGGTATCTTGTTAGCAAGTGGTTCGGAATTATCCTTGGCTCTTGAGGCAAAGAAGGTGCTAGCAGCAGAACATAACCTTGATGTACGTGTTATTTCAATGGTTAGCATGGAACAATTCAACCGGCAGCCAGCAGAATACCGTAAACAACTCCTGCCAGCTGACGTCAGGAAGCGGCTGGCAGTTGAAATGGCAACACCGCAGATGTGGTCACAATATGTTGGCCTTGATGGCAAGGTGATCGGCATTGACCAGTTTGGGATGAGCGGTAACGGCGCGGAAGTTGTTAAGAAGTATGGGTTTACTGTCGATAACGTTGTCAAACAGTTTATCGGTCTTAACGAATAGGAAGGAGGCGAGAATCATGACTAAAAAGGATTCAGAAGCCACAATTCTTGAGACTCAAGCAGTTAATGAAGAACTTCGCTTATTAAATATCGATCTTGAAGACTAGTAAATAAGTAATCAATCTATTCTCAACATAAATATTCCATCTAAAAAGGACCTGCTTCCACACTCCAGCAGGTCCTTTTCCTATTAAATTAATTTAAACCGCATCGTAATAACCGTACAGCCATCTTTATACTGGGCATTGATCTTCCCGTTAAAGGTGTTAACCAGTTCCAGTGCCATTGACAGGCCGATGCCAAAACCGTCTTGTTTACCATGGTGGTGGGATTGGTCGTGGCGGTAAAAGCGTTCGAAAAACTTATGATAGTCAACGTCCTTTCCGTCAGCGTATGAATTACTGATCGCAAAGAGGGCGTATTTTCCGTGTGGTGACTTCTGGAGGCTAAGGGTTACTTTTCCATGCGGGTCGCAATACTTATTGGCATTGTCGAGTAAAATTGAAATCAGTTCGTAAAAGTAACGCCGGTTTGCCATAATCGTCAGGTCGGGGGCGACTATTGAATGAAATTCCTTATCCTCATGGGTGATTACAGTTGTAAAACTATCGCTTGCTTCCTTGACGATCTGCGAAATATTAGTCGCCGCTAGGTCAATATTAGCATTTTCTTGGAAGCGGGCAAGGGAAATGAGGTGGCCAATCAGCCGGGTGAGGTGTTCGACCTGTTGTTTATTACTCCTTGTCCACTCGTTTTCCTCGTTCATCATCTCGTCCATCTCAGTGTTTGCGGATATAACGGCAAGCGGGGTTTTTAGTTCGTGGCCGGCGTTGGTAATGAATTCCTTTTGCCGCTGCTCTGCCTGTTCAACTGGCCGGATTGCCCGTTTTGAGAAGAGGGCAAGCACCAGGGCAAAGAGAAGCAAGCTAAAGCCCCCGAGATAGATGCCGCTTTTGATAATTTCATTCGTAGTAGTCATGATGATTGACGAATCAAGAAAGGTGATGGTCGAATCCCCGTTTGGTAGGCGGTTGACTTGGTAAGCATAAGTGTTCTTGTTGTAATGGATTGTGCCTTTCCTATCCCCCCGCTGGTTGACCTGCTTAGCAATTGTGGTAATTTTATTGCGCGGAACGGTCATGATATGCGTATCATCAATTTTACTGACGTCTTGTCCATCGGCCGAAACAGTTGCCGTAAAGTAGCGGTACTGGTAGATCCCTTCCCGGTTAAATTTTGGCCCGAGGCGTTGCTGGAACTGTTGCTTGGTGTCCTCGCTGTTTAACTGATCGTGCTTTTGGGAAAGAATCGTGAGGACGGTATCGATCTGTTGATGGGCACGGTAATAACTAATCGAGGCGAGGCCACCGACAAGGGTTACGATGACGACGAGCAGCGCCCCAATCGAAACGAGGATGAACTTTCTACGCAGGCGTTGAATCATTGCTTTCACCCGTTTCTATTAGTTGGTAGGGGCCGCCCTCAGCACCCTTGATCTGAAGAGAGGACTTGACCGCTGCAAGCTTTTGCCGGAGGTAGCAGATATAAATCCAGAGGTCGGCCGCATTGACCTGCGCCTGTTGTCCCCAGTTGCTGGTGAGAATTTCAGTCGTGCTAAGCTCTTTTTTGGCATTGGCGATTAGGAAGACAAGCAACTGGGTTTCATTTTTTGAAAGACTGATTGAGTTGCTGCTGGAAAGGTTTTGCGCACTTGTGTCGACGGTGGTGTCACCAAGGGAATAGGTGCTCTGTGAGTAGTTATCCTGCCGCCGTTCAAGGGAACGCAGACGGGCGAGGAGTTCCTTTAGTGAGAATGGCTTGGTGATGTAGTCGTCCGCTCCGGCATCAAGACCGTTGACCTTATCGTCTGTTTCAGCCATCGCGGTGAGCATAATCGTGTAGGTGTGGTTGCCGCTTGCCCGTAATTCTTTTAAGGCTTCAATCCCGTCTTTGACTGGCATCATGATATCAAAGATCATGACGTCATAGGGATTTTGCTGGGCAAGGTCGACGGCTTCTTGCCCGTTGGCTGCCGTATCGACGGTGTAATTGTTGGTGGTCATTGCCATCTTTAGGACGCGGGATAATTGCCCTTCGTCTTCAGCTAGTAAGATTCTCATGGTGGTCCTCCTTAGTCTGGCCGATTGATTAGTTGCCGGATTGTCTGCATTGTGACATCACAAGACGCGAGATCGTCTGCACAGTGCTTGAGTTCCCGGCTGATGATCGCAGCGTTTTTAACGGTGTGCTTGTACTTCATTTCGTGTTCGAGGCTGGCCCAGGTATCCATGGCGATTGTCCGGAGCTGGATCTCGACATAATACTTGCCCGGGCGGTGGCCATCGTAGTCTTCATACGGGGTGGTGACCATTAGGATGAGGTGGTAGCTCCGGTAGCCGTTTGGTTTGGCGTTGGCGATGTAGTCTTTTTCCTTGACCACGTCGCACCAGTCCGCCTTTTTCAGCAGCTCGACATTCTTGTACACGTCATCAATAAAGTTTGACACGATCCGGATGCCAATTGCGTCGTGATTTTTCCGCAGGGCTGATTCTGTCGTGACCGGGAGTTGCTTTCGCTGACACTTTTCGATCATACTGTCATTGGTCTTAACCCGCCCATTAAGGTGTTCGTAGAGCTTAGCCCCGCCCGCTTGAACGTGTTGCTCGTTAATTGCTTTGATTTGTGTAAGAACATCATTGAGAATTAATGGTAGGTTTGGTGCGTATTTACCATAGATATCCATGATTATCATTCCTTGAAATTATTTTCGCTATTATAGCAAAGTTCCTGCAAAATTATGTGAATTCTTTTTGAAACTAGCACTCACCATTAATTCTAACAAAATAATTGCATAACTGATAAATAATCATTGACCACGCTTACTTCAGCCTGTAAACTAGCCAATAAAGAAATTTTAATTTAAACAAAGGAAGTGGCATTGTGGCAAACATCAATTTAGATGCGTTTGACAAGATCATCGTGCTGGACTTTGGTAGCCAGTATAACCAACTGATTACCCGCCGGCTCCGTGACTTCGGTATCTACTCTGAACTGTTATCACACAACTTAACCGCTGCGGAGATCAAGAAGATTAACCCCAAGGGAATCATCTTCTCCGGTGGACCAAACAGTGTGTATGATCCAACGGCATTCAAGGTGGACCCAGAAATTTTCAAACTTGGGATCCCAATTTTGGGGATCTGTTATGGGATGCAGTTAATGTCTTATGACCTCGGAGGGAAGGTTGAAAAAGCTGATAACTCCGAATATGGTCGGGCAGACATTACGGTTACTGCAGACGATGCAGCATTATTTAAGGGCTTGCCAGAAAAGCAATCCGTTTGGATGAGCCACGGTGACTTGGTAACCCAAGCTCCTGCTGGTTTCACCGTTACGGCGACGAGTAAGAACTGCCCAATCGCATCAATTGCTGACAGTGAGCGCAAGTTCTACGGGGTCCAATTCCACCCCGAAGTCCGTAATTCCGAATACGGGCTTGATATCTTGCGCCGGTTTGCCTTTGATGTTTGTGGTGCCCAGGCCAACTGGACGATGGATGACTTTATTGACATGCAAATCGATCACATCCGTGAAGAAGTCGGTGATAAGAAAGTGATTCTCGGCCTTTCCGGTGGGGTTGACTCCAGCGTTACCGCTGTTTTGATCCACAAGGCAATCGGTGACCAGTTGACTTGTATCTTCGTTGACCACGGTCTGTTGCGGAAAAATGAAGCAGACCAAGTGATGAATGCGTTGAGCCGTGACCTGGGGGTTAACATCATCAAGGTCGATGCCGCTGACCGCTTCCTCGGCAAGCTTGCCGGCGTTACTGACCCTGAACAAAAGCGAAAGATCATCGGGAAGGAATTTATCGAAGTCTTCAATGAAGAAGCCAAGAAGATTCCGGATGCTGACTTCCTTGCCCAGGGAACGCTGTACACGGACGTAATTGAATCCGGGACCGACACTGCCCAAACGATCAAGTCCCACCACAATGTTGGGGGCTTACCGAAGAAGCTCGGCTTTAAGCTGATCGAACCATTACGGAAGCTCTTCAAGGATGAAACCCGTGAACTGGGTGAAAAACTTGGGATTCCGCACGAATTAGTATGGCGGCAACCATTCCCAGGCCCTGGTTTAGGAATCCGGGTAATCGGTGAAATCACGCCGGACAAGCTAGAAATCGTTCGCGAGAGTGACGCAATCCTTCGCGAAGAAATTAAAAAGGCAGGTCTGGACGAAGAAATCTGGCAATACTTTACTGTCTTACCAGGCATCCGGTCCGTCGGGGTCATGGGTGATGGCCGGACGTACGATTACGCAGTCGCAATCCGGGCAGTCACCTCAATTGACGGGATGACAGCGGACTTTGCCAAGATTCCATGGGATGTCTTACAAAAGATTTCCGTACGGATCGTAAACGAGGTCGACCACGTCAACCGGATCCTGTACGATGTCACGAGTAAGCCACCTTCGACGATTGAATACGAATAATGTTAATAATAATGAGGAAGCGAGAGGTTTATTTGCTTCCTCATTATTAATTTATTTAAGAAAGAAAAAGTTAGTAGTTCTTTTAACACGCAATATGAAAAGCGTTAAAATGGATAGCTTATTACAAATAAAAGTGGCATTACTAACCCAACAATACTCAAATTCTTTGGATAAGAACGATAAGACCATTACAAATAAGGTAGATTCAACATGCATAACTTAATTTTTCTTACAGACTTAGCGGGAGCCGATTTGGATCCCTATGTCCGGCTTAACGAGGCACAGCTTTTTCATGCTTTAGAACCTAAGCCGGGCTTGTTTATTGCGGAAAGCCCGAAGGTAATCGAGCGAGCCCTGCGCGCTGGTTACCGGCCAGCTTCCCTGTTGATGGAAGAGAAGGTAATGAAGCGTGATTTGGCGGACCTCGATCATGAGATGGCTGCTAATAACACGACGGGACTAGGGCAGACGCCAATTTATGTCATTGATAGTAGTCTGATCCGGCAGTTATCCGGCTATAATCTTTTACGGGGGGCGTTGGCTGCGATGCACCGGATAGTGCGGCCTGACCTGAGCAGCTTTTTGGCGACCATGCCAACCGACCATCCACGGATTGCGGTGCTGGAAAGCGTCGTTAATCCCACTAATATTGGGGCAATCTTCCGTTCCGCCGCCGCACTGGGCATCGATGGTGTAATCGTAACGAGTGACTCCGCGGACCCGCTTTACCGGCGCGCCTCCCGTGTGTCGATGGGGACTGTTTTTCAAGTACCGTGGACCTATGTTGATGCCAAAGTATGGCAAGCAGAAGGGATTGACATCCTTCACCAATTGGGCTACCAAACGGCGGCGATGGCCCTGCGGCACAACACCGTTAGTATTGATGACCCCCAATTAGCAAAGGTCGATAAGCTGGCGATTGTTCTTGGTTCAGAAGGGCCGGGACTAAAAGAAAAGACGATTACGGAAAGTGATTTTACGATTAAGATTCCGATGGCGCCAGAGGTTGATTCGTTGAACGTCGCTGCTGCCTCAGCATTGGCTTTTTGGGAGTTGGGTAATCGGCGGGGGGAATAGCTTTGCGGTAAAGATATTAAAGGTGTTACAAGTTAGGTGAGCTTAGTCATTATATTCATCGCAGTACCAATTCAACGATAAAGTAGGTCTGTGCATGAGGATTTAATCTTCTTTGTGTATCTGAAGATTAGTATTATATGATATAATACTAGTGGGAATTCCCACGGAAAGGACCTGCAAAAATGGAAATTGTTAATGACTATATTGCCCACACTGATAGCAAAAAAAGGATTACTTTACGCAAGTCAAAATTTGAATATTACAAAGTTCAAGAATTTGAAAATGGATATATAGTATTAGCTCCCAAAGAGTTAAAAGACCCAGCAGGAATATCAGATAAAACATTAGCAGTAATAGATGAATCAATCGCTAATTTAAAGAAGGAAAAAGTGTCTGCGCCAGTAGACTTATCAGATTTTTAAATGCGATTAGCAAAGAGGATGAAACTTTATATAAAAAGTGGGGACAGGCATTAAAACATTTGTCCATTAGTCCTAAATATCCAGGATTAGAAAGTCATAATATTGATGTACTATCTAATAAATATGGCATGAAAGTATGGCAATCTTATCTGGAAAATAGGAATAGTAGTGCTAGAAGAATGTTTTGGGTTTATGGACCAGATAAAAGAGATATTACAATTGTCGGATTAGACCCTCATCCAGAAAGTAAAAAGAATGGCGCATACGAAAGAATTGGTTTGTCGGACCTTCCACGAGAATGAGAATGCAACCGAAGCAGTCAGGATATCCTGGCTGCTTTTTTTGTACTTGCTATTGTGAAAGATTGAACTAAAATAAAAGTGTGGATATTTATGTCGTGAAAACTCAATTAAAGAAAGAAGGCTGATAAGATGTCGCTAGTTGATATTTTAATCGCGCTAATCCCCGCGTTTGGGTTAGGGTTTCAAGTTATCAGTATGCAACTGATTGGTGGAAAGTACACCAACAAGGTAATGGGGATGGCGATTGTCACCCTGATTGTCGGCATTATTGTTTATTTCATCAAGCAACCGGTGCTGACACCGGCGCTGTGGATCGGTTCGGCACTTAGCGGGATTGGCTTTTGTATCGGAATCATCCTCCAGGTTAAGAGTTTCTCCTTAGTCGGGGTGACGATGACGATGCCAATTTCGGTCGGTGAGCAACTAGTCGGAACCGCGCTCGTGGGGGCAATTTGTTTTCACGAATGGACGTCGGCAAACCAGTGGCTCCTTGGGATCGGGGCACTGGTCCTGATTGTCGGCGGGATTGCGATGACGGCCTATCACGAAAAGAGCGAGCAGGGGAGCAACGTTAAGAAGGGGATGCTCTACTTGATCATCTCCTCCCTCGGCTTCGTAGCCTACGCTTCCTTCCCAACGGCCTTTAAGCTCAGTGGCTGGGACGTTGTCTTTCCGCAAGCAGTAGCAATTTTCGTTGCGATGGTGATCCTCTGTGCCTTTGAAAAAGACAACCAGATGTTTGCAAAAAAGACCTGGCAAAACATGGCAACTGGTGCCTGCTTTGCGATTGCCAACCTCGGTATTATCTTCTCCAACCAGATCAACGGGGTGGCCGTTGGTTACACCATTTCCCAGTTAAACGTAATTATTTCCACACTCGGTGGCCTGTGGATCTTGCATGAATCCAAGACACCTAAGGAAGTTAAGTTTACAATTGCCGGTGTCCTGTTAGTCGTGGCCGGTGGAATTATGATCGGAATTACTAAGTAGCAATTATTTTGATAATGAATATCATAAAAAGTGGATAGAAGAGTACTATTGTGTGAGGCAGTAGTACTCTTTTTCATCTTCTAGTATCATAGAAGTTAAAACGAATAAGGGAGTTTTTTATAATGGACTACGAAGAAATCGCCAATATCCTCCGTGACTTTCGTGACGAGCGGGGATGGAATAAGTTTCATAACCTTAAAGACCTTGCAATATCCTTAAACCTTGAGGCCAGTGAAGTGCTAGAAATCTTTCAGTGGCAACCAGCCGACCAGGAGCTGACCGCAGAACAACGGGCCCACCTACAAGAGGAACTGGCCGACACGATGATGTATTTGATTTACATGTTTGATAAACTCGGCATTGATCCTGGAACCGCGATCAAGCAAAAAGTTGCCGTGAATCACCAGCGGCACTGGCCAAAGATTGATCAATAATATCGGCCGTTGAAAAGGGACTGGTGAAGGCTGTAAAATAAAGGTGTAGAGGTTTCATTGGAAAATAGGAGGAAAGACTAATGAAAAGCAATAATCATAAGAAGCTTGCGGCGACCCTAATGACAGCAGTCCTGGCGGGATCTGTTGTTGCCACTTCAATTACGGTCGCTAACGCTAACACCGCGAGTGGCACGCCGGAAGAACAAGCTGACATTACCAACTGGATTGCGAACACACCACAGCAAATTTCTAACCACATGGCTATGCAACACATCGACACAAACAACCTTAACGGGGCACAGTACGTTATCCAGTGGGGTGACACCCTATCAGGAATTTCAAGTGCTACCGGAATTTCTGTTGCTAAATTGTGTTACGACAACAACATTCAAAACGCGGACCTGATTTACGCCGGTGACATTTTGATCTTAAACCGGACTGGAAATGTTCCGGCGGGTTATGTACCAAACGTCAACCCGGACGCGGTTGCCCAGACTAAGGTCACCATCAACAATGGGTCAACGAACGTGAATATCAATGTCCAACCACACGCGGTTCAAAACATTGATAATTCCACCCACATTTACAAGGCTGGCGGGGCAACTACTGACAATGATGATACAGAGAGTGACAGCAGTTCATCACACTCAACTAAGACGACCAAGGTGACTGCTTCTGCAATCGTTGACGGGCTTGAAGATGCCAACACCAATGACAAGCTATCATTTGAAGTCGGCGATGGTGGTAGCGATGCGGACGAATTGGATATTGATTCTGCGGCCCTCCTCAAGGATGCCAAGAAGGGGGACTACGATGCTGTCCTTGACGCAATTGAAGATGCCCTAGACAATAAGGATGACAATGATGTCACGATCTACATCGAAAAAGACGGCGGTGAACTGCATGTTTACGCTAGTCAAGACGATGAAGAAAGCAGCAGCGAAGACAGTAGTAGCGCTAAAGATAGTAGTGATGACAGTGAAAGCAGTCAAAGTAGCAGCGATGAAGACAGTGATAGCCAAGCCGTTACTAATGAAGACGAAGACACTGACACCAGTGACGTTGCCAATTAGTAGGGGTTAGTCATGCAAAAGAAAACAAAGATTATTATTTCCGTGATTGTTGCAATTGTTGTTATCCTTGGCGGTGGTTACTTTTACGCCAGTCATGCGGTTGCACGGCACGTACCTGGTCACGTCTATGAATACACGTCCGTTTCGGGTAGTCAAAATGCCTACATGACCTTTGCGGAGAGTGGCGACCAGGTAGTTGTCACGTCAAGCAAGGATAAGGCCATTCAGGCAAGCAACAGTGCTAGTGACTTTCAAAATGTATACCAAAGCGAGGCCAAGCAGGGAACATGGAATTATAAGGCACAGGGGAGCAAGCTAACGATCTCGAAGACCCAGGATAACCAGGTTTCAATGTGGCAGTACAACAATGTCTTAGTTCTGGGAAAGAAGATGCACTCGAGTAGCTTTACCTACCAGATTGCTAATGCTGGTCAGGGGGTTGACAAGAAGTCAACGAACTTTGAACAGATTAAATAGCCAGGTAAACTACTAGGGAAGGTCATTTGTTATATCGTTTTCCCGATAGGGCAATTTATCGTTATTTGATTGATAAACATGATCAATCACCATATCATAAAAGAAATGGAGGAATTATGGCTTCCGTTTCTTTTTGTTTTTAAAATTAATGGAGTGTCAATAATAATGAAAGATAAAGCCGTCCAGCAAAGCATAAAAAGAAAATTTTATAAAAATGACCGGTGGCTATTAGTGCTGTGGATTATGATTCTCTACTCAGTGGTCAACGGTTACCAGTGGCCGCAGACGACCCTGATTCAGTATGTGGAAAGAGTCAGCATCCTCTTTTACTTGTTTATCACGATTGCCTTTGCGGCCAAGTTCAGTGGCTACTGGTTGAAGTTATTACTGGTTAGCCAGGGGATCGTGTCCCTATTAGGAATGTATGCTTTTAAGTCGCCCGTTCTCTCATTTATCTCGCCGATACCGGCAATGCTTTTTGAGGAGATGTTGTTGGGTAAACGAATCAAGGACTTGCCCTACGTTACGATTATTTACGCGTTAACGGCCCTGTGTTTTATTTTTTACAATAGTGAACTAGACCTAATGACTGTCTTGATCATTTTGCAGGCCTTACTTGGTTTGGCAATCGCGGTAAAGGTCGTCCAGCTTAACCTCTTGTCACTGGTCCGGCAGGCGGAAAGAATTGTTCAGACAAATATCAAACTCCACCAGGCCAATCGGCAAATCGCGGAATTGACTACAGAAAAAATTCAGCACGAGCTAGCGCGAGACCTTCATGACACGCTCACGCAGGACCTTGTTGGCATCGGGATGCGGTTAACGGTCATTGACCAGTTGTTGGGGATGGGAAACGTAGACAAAGCTAAGAAAACGGTCAAGGAGACCCAGAAGATGGCGCAGACATCGATCATGCAGTCGCGCCGGCTAATCAAACAGTACCGCGACCAGCGTGCAACTGATGAATGGGTGGCCCTAAAAAAGACAACAATTGACACAGTTGATATTATCGAAAAAGACTATGCCCTGACGACTGATTTTAAAATTGACCACGATGTTGAACTACCGGTTAGTGAGATGGTTGATATCCAGCGCTTTATCGGCGAGGCACTGATGAATGTTGTCAAACACGGGAAAACTGACCAGGCGGAGTTGAAAATGACCGTTACGGATAAGTGGCTGACAATTGAAGTGCTTAATCATGGTCAGCCGTGGGTCCCTGATGATGACACGGGCAACCACTTCGGCATAAAGAACATGAAGGAGCGAGCTGCTAAATATAATGGCGATGTTGTTTTTCAACCTTTGCCAAGGGGCTTGAAAGTAGTCGGAACGTTTGAAATTAAGGAGAAAAAGCAATGAAATATTCAATAATGCTTGTTGATGACCATCCGATTGTGCGTGAAGGCTTGCGGATGGTAATTGAGAATACGGATAATTTAGAAGTGACCGCAATGGCAGCGGACGGTCAGGATGCGCTGGAAAAGCTGCACGCGATGGAGAAGTTCCCGGACTTAATTGTGCTGGACCTGTTGATGCCCAATATGGATGGCAACACCTTGCTTGATGAGCTGGTCGATAAGACCAATGTCGTGATTTTGTCGACGGAGATTGACCTTAAAATTGCTCAAGAGGTAGTTAGAAAGGGAATTCGTGGCTACCTGCTAAAGGATGAGATGCCGCTAAAGATTGTTGAGAAGATCCAAAAAATCCTGGAAGACCCGAACTATATCGCGATTAGTTCGGAAGTCTTGACCACTGTCATGGACAGTAATGATGAGAGTGGCGTCCACAAACTAACGCCCCAACAAATCACCCTGCTGAAGTTTATCGCGGAAGGTGACACTAACGCGGAAATCGCCAAGAAGATGTTTGTAACGACCCGGACGGTGAAGAACTACCTAACGACAATTTACGACCTTCTTCATGTTCATAACCGGGCGCAGGCAATTGCTGTTGCGGCTAAGCACAACTTAATATAATTACTGCGAGGCTGGGGCTGGGAAGAAACATGGTTTCTTCCCAGCCCCAGTTTTATCTCCGAATATTACATAGTAATCGCGGGAAAAAAGCGAGCCCCTCAAGGGTAACTACGGACAAACGTCGGCCCGTACCGTGCCAACGTCCGTCCTAGGTTACCCCACCGGGGATCCGAGAAGCTTTTTTCCCAGCTTGAGCCTATTTCTTTTGAGCTGACAATTTGTCAGGAAAATATTATAATTAAAGACATTGAGAAAACGAACAGACATTCTGTTAAGTGAGGTGACGAGACGATGAAGCGGGGCGACCTATTAAGCTATGCGCGGGCAAAATACGGGATTCGGGCGATCTACCAGTGGCTGCCAGACAAGGATGACTGTTTCCTTGCTTCGCCGGCGACTGAGCAGTGGTTTGCGATGTTTACCCACTTTCACCAGCAGTCAGTTGTCGATATTAAGTGTGGGCCATTAGCGGCCTCCCAGCTAGGCATCAATGAACCATTCTGGATGAAGGGGGACCAGTGGGTTGGGATTCTTTTAGATGACCATACCCCAGAAAAGATTGTCACCCACCTGTTGGACCTCGCTTTCCAGCGATCGCTAAAGCAGGCGGTCCCACCACGAGCCCACGAGCACCTGATCGAAGTGCCGCCCTTTGCTAAGCAGGGCGACTACCAAGACCAGCCGTTGCCGACGCCGCCCCAGCGTTTTTACCATTCGTACCAGGAAAAGATCCCGGAACAGATCCGGAAGATGAAGGCCTTGTATGACTATACTTTGCCCTCAATTGCGGGCCGGGCGAAAAACTTCTACGTTCAGGGGTGTGCGATGGCTGATTACGAGGACGACTTTGAATATGCCGGGCACGTTACCCGCTACTTTCCAACCTATCATAACCTTGACACTGACCAGCTCCGGGGGTACTTTACCTGGCGGACGAAGGTGCGGCAGGGCAAAATTGAACAGACGAGCTTATCATTTGTCTACCTGTACATTTATGAACTGCTCAACCAGATTGGGGTGGCGGATCCAGCTGATGGTTACCAACGGTTGTGCAGCTTTCGACAGGCATATCAGGACTATGCGGATAAGAAGTTGTTGTCCTACCTCAACCAGTGGCAACAAGACTACGTGATTTACTATGGCTTTGACGAGGAGACGATTCGTCAGCAATTTGCAGACCAAGTAGCAGAAGATACGGCTTTTGACACGCTGGTAAACGAACAGGAGCATTCGGCGGCAGCGGTTGCCGACGCCCTAAAGACATTTTCTGCCTACCAGTTGGACCACTGCCCCCTGCAAAAGAAGGACGCGGGGATGCTGGACCAGATCATCAAGGAGAGCTGGCACCAGCTGGTGGTAACTCCGGAGAAAAATGTGGTGGCTAACTTACTTGGCTGGCAGGCTAGTGTTGCCTACTACCCCTTTAGCAGTGCGGTTTTCTATGACCAGCAGCCGCACCGAAATGGTGAATACCGAGTGGATCCGCAATTGATCTTTCGTTGTCAAAATGGTCGCTGGCAAAAGGAATACTACCTGCCCGTAAAAAGACGGCGGCAGGCCGTTGGCGACTTTATGCATGAGATTGATCGACTGGTTCGGCAGGCATTTCAGCTTGGTCGGCAACTTAAACGCCGGCCAGCTGACGATGCGATGGTGACAGCTATCCAGACGGCGATTACGATTGTCCGCCAGCGAGTCGCGGAGGCACGGCGGCCCAAGGTCAAGATTGACTTTGGGCAGCTCGCTAAGATCCGTGAAGATGCGTCGGTTACCAGGGAGAGCCTGTTGACCGATGAGGAACGGGCATTAGAAGCGGCGACACCTGCAGAGCAGCCAGCACCAGCGCCGGTTTCAGCAGGTGACACCAGTGAAGAAGTGCCAGCAACACCAACTAATGACTTTGACCTGACGCCAGACGAGCACTACCTGCTGGTACACCTGCTTCGCAAGGAACCCTGGCAAGCGTACGTTAAGGACCACCACTTGATGGTCAATATGCTGGTGGATGCAATCAATGAAAAATTATTTGATGAGGTTGGTGACACGGTGATTGAGTTTAATGATGCTAATGAGCCGCAGATTATTGAAGATTACCAACCAGACTTAGAAGAACTATTTCAATAGGAGGAACAGATGGCTGAAGTGAAAAAACGGGTACCCAAGCGGATTGCCCAGACAGTGTTAAATTCCCTCAAGGGGGGTGTGGTGCCGCGGATTGGCCTTCCCTACGTAACAGTTGGTCGGAAAGATGAGATTGCGGCGCTGCTTCACGATGTTGAAATTATCGAAGACGGTGGGGCGTCTTTCCGCTTCATTGTTGGTAAGTATGGGTCGGGGAAGAGTTTCCTTTTGCAGACCATCCGTAATTACGTGATGGATAAGGGCTTTATTGTCGTTGATGGCGACCTGTCACCAGAGCGGCGCCTTCATGGCAATAACGGCCAGGGCCTTGCCACTTACCGGGAGCTGATTCAAAATCTCTCGACCAAGACCCGGCCAGAGGGAGGGGCGTTAAATTTGGTGCTTGACCGCTGGATTAGTTCTGTCCAGGGGAAGGTTGCAAGTGAACAGGCCTTGACTCCCGCTGACCCGGCATTTAGTCAGGCAGTAGATAAGGAGATCTACCAGCAGGTCTCATCATTGAACGGGATGGTCCATGGCTTTGACTTTGCCCAGCTATTAAAGATGTATTACCACGCTTTTGTGACTGGTGATGATGAGCAAAAGGCCAAGGTCACCAAGTGGTTCCGGGGTGAGTACCGGTTAAAGACGGATGCCAAAAAGGAATTAGGCGTTAATATCATCATTACTGATGACGACTGGTACGAGTACCTAAAGCTCTTTGCGGCCTTCTTCCGTCAGGCGGGCTACCAGGGGATGGTGATCATGATTGACGAACTGGTCAATATCTTTAAAATCCCCAATAGCATCAGCCGCCAGTACAACTATGAGAAGATCCTGACGATGTATAACGACACCCTTCAGGGAAAGGCGAAGTACCTGGGGATCATTATGTGCGGGACCCCGCAGGCGATTGAAGACCGGCGGCGGGGCGTGTACAGCTACGAAGCGTTGCGTTCCCGTTTAGCCCAGGGAAAGTTCTCACGTGAAGGGGCCCGTGATATGTACGCGCCGGTGATTCGCCTAGACCCGCTGACGGCCGAAGAGATGTTAGTGCTGACGGAAAAACTCGCCAACATGCATGCCGGCCTGTATGGTTACCAGCGGACAATTACGGATGAGGACCTCGCCACATTTATTAAGATCGAATATGAGCGAGTCGGGGCCAGCACAAATATCACGCCCCGGGAAGTCATCAGGGACTTTATCGAGTTGCTTGATATTCTCTGGCAAAACCCAGAAACGGACGTGGCTTCACTGTTACAGTCCGAGCAGTTTGAATATACCAAGTCCGATGCGGTGTCAGATCAGACGACCGACCAGTTTGCGGAGTTTAAGATTTAAGGAGGGAGCAAGATGGATATTTTTTCGCGGTACGCACCGTTTGTCCAGGACTATATCTACCAGCAGGGCTGGCAAAATCTCCGGGGAATCCAGGCTGCGGCCGGTGATGCCATCTTTAATACGGCCGAAAATGTCCTCCTGTCTGCACCCACCGCGTCGGGGAAGACGGAAGCTGCCTTTTTCCCTATTTTGACGCTGCTGGATGAACAGCCCCCGTCATCAGTGGGCTGCCTTTATATCGCACCATTAAAGGCATTGATCAATGACCAGTACCAGCGGCTTAATGACCTTTGCGCTGGGACTGGGATTAACGTTTGGCGCTGGCATGGGGACGTTTCACAAACGCAAAAACGGAAGCTCCTCCGTCACCCGTCGGGCATTTTACAGATAACGCCCGAGTCATTAGAGTCATTGCTGTTAAATAAGCATATGGAGATCCCATCATTATTTGGCGATCTCCGCTTTATCGTGATTGATGAGTTACACTCAATGTTGCGCGGTGACCGTGGTGCGCAGACCTTTTGCCTCATCGAACGACTTGCCCGTTTATCTGGCTGTCACCCGCGCCGGGTTGGCCTGTCCGCTACAATCGGTGACCCGCGGGCGGCCAGTCAGATGTTAGCCGCTGGGACGGGACGGCAGACCCTTACGCCGAAAGTAGCCGATAGTCACGAAGTGTGGCGGCTATCAATGGAACACTTCTATAAGGATCCCCAGCAAGCCGCCGACGATCTGGAGAAAAATACGACGGTCAACGCCCAACCCGACCTTGCTCCGGCAACTGATAAGGCGCCAACAATGACTGACCCGGGGATGGCCTACATCTTTGAACACACCCGGGGAAAGAAGTGCCTAGTCTTTACCAATAGCCGGGAGGAGTGTGAGGCAGTTTGCCAGGAACTGCGCGCCTATTGTGCGGCAAACCATGAGCCCGACCGGTTTATGATCCACCACGGTAACTTGTCGACCGCCTTTCGTCAGACCGCCGAGGAAGCGATGAAGGACGACGATGCGATGATGACGACCTGTGCCACCGCGACCCTTGAATTGGGGATTGATATTGGGCAACTAGAACGGGCATTTCAACTGGATGCACCGTTTACCGTGTCCGGCTTCCTTCAGCGGATGGGGCGGACTGGTCGCCGGGGCAATCCACCCGAGATGTGGTTTGTCATGCGGGAGGAACATCCGGAATCACGGGCAATGCTGCCGGAGCTGATCCCCTGGCCGCTGATCCAGGGGATTGCCCTCGTCCAGCTTTACTTAGAAGAACGCTTCGTGGAACCACCGCGGACGGGAAGACTCCCGTATAGTTTGCTTTACCACCAGACGATGTCGACCCTGGCGGCTGGTGGCGAGATGACGCCGGCGGAACTTGCTTCACGGGTATTGACCCTTTCCCCGTTTAGTGGGGTGAGCCAGGATGACTACCGGGTCCTTTTGCGCCACCTAATCAAGATCGACCACATCGAGCAGACGGAAAATGGGGGCTTAATCGTTGGGCTTACGGGTGAACGGGTAACGAACAATTTTAAGTTCTACGCGGTTTTTCAGGAAAATGAGGAGTTTAGTGTTCACTCTGGCTCTGAAGAATTAGGGACAATCGTCAAGCCACCGCCAGTCGGTGATAAAATTGCCATTGCCGGCCGGGTATGGGTGGTGGAAGATGTCGACCGAGAACACCACCAGGTCTATTGCCACCAGGTCAAGGGCCGGGTTCCTGCCTATTTCGGGGATGTTGCCGGCGACATCCACCCGCGGATCCTGGAGCGGATGCAGCAGGTTCTTGCTGAGGATAAGTCCTACCCGTATCTGATGAAAAACGCCGTCGCCCGGTTAGCGGATGCGCGGGCAACTGCCCAGGCGTCGGGGATGCTCGAACAACCCCTGATCAACCTCGGGGGTAAGATGTGGTGCCTTTTTCCGTGGACGGGGACCTACGAGTTTCTTGCCTTCGAGCGCTTGCTGCGGCGAAAGTGTGCTAAACGGCTCGGCTTACGGGGCTTTAACTCGGTCCGCCCGTATTACATGGAATTTTCGATGGATGCGACGGCAGAGCAATTCTTCCAGATTATCAAGGAAGAGGCAGCCGCTGACTTTGACCCGCTCGACCTCGTCTTTGAAAATGAAGTTCCAGTCTTTGATAAGTATGACCGCTTTTTGCCTGATGAGTTAGTCAAAAAGGGCTTTGCAAGGGGTGTCCTTGATATTGAGGGGATGCGTCGTTGTGTCCGCCGGCTCGTTCGGCAGTTTAACAAGAATAATGATAATAAGTAGGGAGCTGGCGCTTGACGCGGCTCCTTTATTTATAAAAGGGATTTGTGTGCCGCGCTTTTCTAAATTGCGAAAATTTTAGTGCATTTTGCATCTTTTTACGTATATATCTATTAGGAGGTGCAAAATGCCAAATCAAAAATTATTAGCACAGGCCCGCCGGAGCTGGGAAGAAGCCGGATTGGCCAATGACTTTGTCTTCAATAAGGTGATGCTTGATAAGCGGATCACCCTGGAAGTCCTGCGCCGGGTCCTGCCAGCCTTGCATATTAAGCGGGTTAAGCAAGTAGTTAGCCAGCAGGAGTTCACCAGTAGCCATGACGCCAAGGGAGTACGGCTGGATATCTATGTCGAGGATGACCAACATAATCGTTACGACATTGAGATGCAAGTAGTAGATAAGCATAATTTGCCGCAGCGGATCCGTTTTTACCATGCGAACCTTGCGATGGATTGTTATGAAAAGGGGCAAAATTACGCAACGGCGGATAATTCTTACGTGATCTTCTTTTGTTGTTTTGACCCTTTTGGCTGCGGGGAGCAAGAGTACCAGATTGAGCGGTCGATTAAAGGCCATCCTGAGGCCACATACGCAGACGGGGAGCAAACCCTGGTATTTGACGTGACAAGCCTTTGCCGGGAAGTGAACCCTAAGCTGCAGCAGTTTCTCGACGTAATTGCGAACCGCCAAGTTGGTGACGGCGACGATTTTATCGTACAATTAGAGAAGAGAATCACCTTCGTTAAGCAAAATCGGAAATGGAGGAGAGAGTATATGCAACGGTCATTGTACGAAATGGATATTGAAAATAGTATTGCGTTGGCTAGGGAACAAGGTTTAGAAAAGGGGCTGAGTCAAGGCAAAGCTGCCGGTATCAAAGAAGGTCGAGCAGTCGGTATCGAAGAAGGCTTGAGCCAAGGTAAAGATGAAGAACGAGTAGCGATGGTGCGCGGTCTGCTCGATATAGGACAGCAACACGACCAGATAATCAAATTCCTTGTTAAGACTCGTAATCTTACAACTAAGCAAGCAGAAAGTTATTATCAAACTGCCATAAGGTAACCTCTTTGAAAATGGAGGAGAGAATATATGCAACGATCATTGTACGAAATGGATATTGAGAATAGTATTGCGTTGGCTAAGGAGCAGGGATTAGAACAAGGGTTGAGTCAAGGTAAGGCTGCTGGAATTAAAGAAGGGTTGAGTCAAGGAAAGGCTGCCGGGATTAAAGAAGGCCGAGCAGTCGGGATCGAAGAAGGCTTAAGTCAAGGTGAAGCCAAAAAAGAACGGCAAATAATTCAAAAGCTAATCAGTGGCGGGAAGTCCCGAGAAGAAGTAATTAACTTTATGGAACAAATTCTGGATCTTCCACCAGCCCAAGCTGAGAAATACTACCAAGAATTAACCCGGTAACTTCTCCTTTCGTTAAGCAGAACCGGAAATGGAGGAGAGAGTATATGCAACGGTCATTGTACGAGATGGATATTGAAAACAGTATTGCGTTGGCTAGGGAACAAGGTTTAGAAAAGGGGCTGAGTCAAGGTAAGGCAGCTGGAATTAAAGAAGGCTTGAGTCAAGGCAAAGCTGCCGGTATCAAAGAAGGTCGAGCAGTCGGTATCGAAGAAGGCTTAAGCCAAGGTAAAGCAGAAGAGAGAACTCGCGGAATCAATAACCTAATCTACTCTCTTGAGCGGCTTGGAACACCTAAAGCGACTATTAAGCAAAATCTGATGGAACTGTATCAACTTTCCAGTAAAGAAGCCGAATCTTATCTTATTGATAAGCGATAGATCCTTCGTTAGGAAAAACCGGAAGTGGAGAAAGTCCTGAGAAGAAGTAATTAACTTGAGTTGATGAGGTTGAGGAGTGGCTCAACCTCTTTATTATTTTAAATGAAATCGGCAGTACACCTGTACTGACAAGAAAGTAACAAATGATTTTTCACTTCCTATTGCCAGCTAGTAGTTCTTGATGAATAATACTATCAATATTACTTTAAGGAAGTGATCAAATGCAGGGGCAACAGTGGCGGAACTTTCGCTTCGCCTTCAGTATGTCAACGCCGGTTTTATTTGGGTACCTAATTCTTGGCATCGGGTATGGCCTTTATATGCACAACCTGGGCTTTTCTTTTTGGTACCCAACGCTAATGGCGCTCACAATTTACGGCGGCTCGGTTGAATTTCTTGTGGCAAATTTGCTTCTTCAACACTTTAACCCGGTTAACGTGTTATTGATTACCGCAATGTTGAGCTTTCGGCAATTCTTCTACAGTGTGTCAATGCTGACAAAGTATCCCCGGTCCGGCTGGAAAAAGTGGCTATTAATTTATGGGTTAAGCGATGAGACCTTTGTGCTCAATTACTATACTGAGGTTCCACAAGAATGTGACGCGACCACTGTTCATCTGTGGATTAACCTCTTGGATTACCTCTACTGGGTACTTGGCGCCTTTCTTGGCGGTTTCTTTGGCAGTGCACTAAACATCCAAATCAAGGGACTCGACTTTGTGATGACTGCTCTGTTCCTAGTCCTTGCGACTGATCAGATTCTCAAGGAGAAGGACCACTTGAGTTCGCTTAGTGGGATTGCAATTGCAGTTGGGTGCCTATTGTTGTTTGGAAAGACATCCTTTTTGATGGTAACGCTGCTTCTCCTTGTAGCTGAATATTACTGGATTTACCGGCGAAAGCGGGGCATTGGTAAATGAGCTTGCTCCAACAAATAATAACCATTGCGATTGCAGCAGGGACCAATTTTCTGACCCGCTGGTTACCGTTTCGCTTGTTCGCTGGAAAGGATAAGGAAGTTGCACCGTTTATCCAGGGCCTCGGTAAGTTTCTTCCGGCAGCAATTATGGGGATGCTAGTGATCTATTGTTACCGGAATATTGATTTTATTAGTTCACCCCACGGCCTACCTGAGATTATTGCTGGACTATTCACGGTTGGCATTCATGTGTGGCGGCGGAGTATGTTCTTGTCATTAATTGGCGGAACTATTTGCTATATTTTATTGGTCAACTTCGTCTTTTGACACCGCACAAATTTAATGGATTTGTCGTGAGTAAAAATAGCAGTTTGTCCACTAGCTACTTGCTGCATAATAGTAAAAGGATCGTTTCCCACGCGCTGGCGGGTTGCGATCCTTTTGTTTACTTCAATTTTAAGACGGTGGCGATTAGCTTCTCCATTTCTCCTGGGAGGATGACCTGTTCGTCCCGTGGTGTTTGGTCAAATAAGACTTGAACGTTCGGACTAAGGTCAGTGGCTAGTTCTTGCTGAAGGGCCTTGATGGCGTCCAGACCACCGACTGCTGGTTCTTTACCGGTGAGGGCCGTCAGGACGGTCTCAGGGAACTTATATGGACTAGCCGTCGAGACAATGATTGTTGGAGTGTGATCATCACTTTTTGCCTGGTATTGCTTTGTGACGAAGGAAGCGACGGCGGTGTGGGGGTCGATAACGTAGCTATCATTATCATAAACCCGTTTGATCTCTGCGATAACGTCATCCTGACTAGCAAAGCCGGCCGCAAATTGCTGGTCGAGTTGGGCTTTTACTTCTGCTGTGACTTGGTAGGAGCCATCATGGTCGAGGGCGGCCATTAACTCGCTAACGGCCTTGTCGTCTTCTTGGTAGCAGTCAAAGATGAGCCGTTCGAGGTTGCTGGAAACGAGGATATCCATTGCCGGCGAGTTAGTAAGGTAAAAGTGGCGTTTCCGGTTGTATGTACCAGTCTTAAAGAAGTCGGTGAGGACGTTATTTTCATCGGAGGCACAGATGAGCTTGTTGATTGGCAGCCCCAGCTTTTTAGCGTAATAACCAGCAAGAATGTCCCCAAAGTTGCCGGTCGGGACAGTAAAGTTGACCGCGTCGCCAACCTTAATCGTCCCGCGCTTGACCAATTGCCCGTATGAGTGGAGGTAGTAGACAATCTGTGGAATCAGCCGGCCGATATTCATCGAATTTGCTGAAGAAAACTGGAAACCATTAGCGGCAAGCTGGCGGTTAAATTGCTGGTCATTGAAGATCTGCTTTACCTGGGTCTGGGCATCATCAAAGTTTCCCTTGATCGCGATGGCAGTTAAGTTGTGCCCCCGTTGCCCCAGCATTTGCTTGAGCTGGACAGGGCTGACTCCGCCATAAGGATAGAAGACGATGACCTGGGTCTTCTCCTTATCGCTAAAGCCCCGCATGGAGGCCGTCCCGGTGTCACCTGAGGTAGCGGTAAGGATGATGATGTCATTGCTGATCTGCTCAAGGGCAAGTGACTTGGTCATCAACCGGGGAAGGACTTGTAAGGCGACGTCTTTAAAAGCAAGGGTCGGTCCGTGGAAAAGCTCGAGATAGTAATTACCCGAATGCTTAGCGGAAAGGGGCGCGATGGCGGAATCATCCCATTGCGGACCGTATGCGCCCGTCACAACATCGTCCAACTCGTCCGTGGTGAAATCGTCAAAGAACCAACTGAGGACCATTTTCGCGGTCTCCTGGTAAGAAAGGCTGGAAAGGTCAGTGAGTGGCAGGGAAGGGGTAGGGAAATTAACCGGGACGAATAAGCCCCCGTCTGGTGCAAGCCCCTTGATTACTGCCTGGGCTGAATTTAATGTCTCTTTAATATTTCCACGCGTGCTGCGGTATTTCATGACAATGCCTCCGTTCGATTAAGTTACTAATTTAGTAACCATTGTAACCTGATTGACGGGTATGTTACAATCATAAAAATGAAAAAATAATGAGAAAATGAGGTGGCGTTATGAAGACAATTAAAGTAGGGATGCTTGGCTTAGGGACAGTCGGCACTGGTGTCTTGCAAATGATTCAAAACAATGAGGAGAAAGTTTTGAATGTCACTGGTCGGCAATTATCCGTTAAGACTGTCCTGGTTAAACACCCGGAAAACCACCAAGATGTGGCCGACCAAGTGCGGCTGACACAAGAGATAGATGATATCATCAATGACGACGAGATCCAGATTGTCGTTGAATTAATCGGGGGACTTCATCCGGCCGAGGAGTATATTCGGCAGGCATTGCTCCACCATAAAAATGTCGTGACTGCCAATAAGGACTTGATTGCGACCGCCGGGCCAGCCCTGGTAAAGCTCGCCCACGAGAACCACTGTGACCTGATGTATGAAGCAAGCGTCGCCGGGGGGATTCCAATCCTGCGGACGATTACGAATAGCTTTTCGGCAGATAAGATTACTGAAGTAAAGGGGATCGTGAACGGGACGACCAATTATATCCTGACCCAGATGAACCAGCAGCATTGGTCATACGAACAAGCACTGCACAAGGCCCAGGAGCTTGGCTTTGCAGAAGCAGACCCGACAAATGACGTTACTGGCAAAGATGCCGCGTATAAGATGGTTATTTTAAGCCAGTTTGCCTTTGGAACCCAGCTGACGACCGAGGACTTTAGCGTGACCGGGATTGATAAGCTAGCTGGCTTTGACGTTGAACAAGCTAGCCAATTTGGCTACGTGATTAAGTTGGTCGGGATTGCAAAGGTTGTCGGCGACGGGGTGTTTGTTGAGGTGGCGCCGGTCTTGGTTTCCCGTGATAACCCGCTGGCAACAATCAATAACGAATTTAACGCGGTGATGGTTACCGGTGAAGCGGTCGGCGACACCTTGTTCTATGGCCCTGGTGCGGGTGGCCTGCCGACAGCTAACAGTGTCTTGAGTGACATTACGTCGGTTACCAAGAATTTGGTATTAAAAACTAATGGGAACCTCTTTAACAATTACCAGCGCCACTATGTTCCCGCAGAGAAAGCGGCGGTGGCCTACCCTTACTACATTTCACTAACGATGCCAGACATTGCTGGACAGATGCTAAAATTGACCAAGATCATGACGGCGATTGGCGCCAGTTTTAGCCAAATCGTCCAGGCGAAAAACACGGTAAATGGCCTGGCCCGGGTAGTGATTATCACCCATGAGATGAATGAAGAACAGTTAAGAGAATTTAAGGAAAAGGTCGCAGATGAACCATCAATTAACTTAACGGCGGCTTATAAGGTCCTAGAATAGGGAGGATAATTATGCAGATTAGAGTTCCAGCTTCCAGTGCCAACCTTGGTCCCGGTTTTGATTCAATCGGTGTGGCAGTCTCACTTTACCTTTACCTTGATGTCCTTGAAGAAACGACCACGTGGCAGGTGGACCATGACTTGGGAGATTTGCCCCATGATGAGCAAAATATGATTGTCAAAACGGCCCTGTCACTGGCCCCAAACCTAACGCCTCACCGGCTGAAAGTGACGAGTAATATCCCGGTCACCCATGGGCTGGGGAGCAGTTCTAGTGCGATTGTGGCGGGAATTGAACTTGCCAACCAGCTTGCTGAACTGGACCTGCCAGATGTTGAAAAGGTCGAAATCGCCGGGCAACTGGAAGGGCACCCGGACAATGTGGCCCCGGCAATCTATGGGGGCCTTGTGGTCGGCACCAACATTAACGGGCACTTTGATGCACTGAAGGCTCCTGCGTTGCCGTTTGACTTTGTTGCCTATATCCCGGCCTATAATTTAGCAACCCGCAAGGCCCGGGCAGCGTTGCCGACAAAACTCCCTTATAAGCAAGCCACCCATGCTAGTGCCGTTGCTAATACCCTCGTAGCGAGCCTGTTTGCCAAGCGCTACGAGATTGCCGGGGAACTGATTGAGGGTGACGAGTTCCACGAGCGATACCGGAGTAGCCTTGTTCCAGAATTAGAAGCAATCCGCCTCCTTGCAGCGGAGTATGACGCGGTCGCAACCTACCTCAGTGGGGCGGGCCCAACCGTGATGACCTTGATTCGGCCAGCAAACACCCCTGCCTTCATCGAAGCCCTTCGCCGGCAAGGGTTAAATGACCGGATCGAGGTACTGCATCCCGATGAAGACGGCCTGCGGGTGATCAATTAAATTTCCGTCATTGGGAAAATTATATTTCTGTAAAGCTTCTTAGCAAAATTATCTTCAATTGAAATGACCATGCTAAACTAAAGCTACGTAGTTCACTGGTCGCTTGCTCCGCGGGGGAACAAGCGGCCTTTTTTAAGGAAAAGAGGGATGATAATGGCAACCTACCTGCGCCGTGCAACGCTAAAAGATGTGCCAGCAATTATGGCAATTATTGACCAGGCAAAGGCCTTTTTAAAAGAGAATGGCAACCCCCAGTGGCAAGACGGTCACCCGTCGGCAACCGTAATTAAGTCCGACATTAGGAAGGGTTACGGCTGGGTATTGGTTGCCGATGATCAGATAGTAGCGACCGCTGCGCTCCAGCTCGCCGGGGAGAAAAACTATGATGACATCAAGGACGGAAAGTGGGCAAAGCCAGATGAACCGTACGCCATCATCCACCGGGCAGCAGTGCTGCGGGATACTGGCAAGAAGGGAGTGGGGAGCGCCCTATTTTCAAATCTAATCACGGTCGGCCACCTACAAGGGGTGCGTAATTTCCGCTTTGACACCCACCAGAAGAATATCCCAATGCAAAAACTCGGCGAAGGGCTTGGTTTTGTCCGCCGTGGAACGGTCTATATTGAAGACAAGACTGATGATAAGCACCTTGGCTTTGAGTTGAATTTGGCTGATTAACTGAAAAAGCAGGAGCTAGTGTGAATTTAATCGCTAGCTTCTGCTTTCTGCTTAAATCGCGTTAATTACAGTGATGCGCTCCTGGTGGTGGTGCGGGTTTAGAATTTCGTGAACAATCACCTTAGCCATTGTTCCAGAAGTGACGCGTGACATTCCGTGGTCATCGAAGAGAAGGTCATTTCCCCCGAGAACATAGCGGGTTGCTGGACCTGGCACAAACTCTAGGGATGGCGAAATTCCCATCCAATCGGCAGTGCGGACTGTTTGGAGATATTCGAGTTCCTTTAGTTGTAATTTTGGAATATTAATCCACGCCGCTGCCGCAGGATCTTTAGCAATATCTTCAACGGCTAAGTGGTGGTCGGCACCAGTGTAAAGACTCCCAGCACCGAGGATAAATAATAGGCGGGGATGGTCGTTTGTTGCTAACCCAACAAGTTTCTGCGCGAGAGTAACTTGTTGCCCCGCTTCTTCAGGACTTGTCCCCAGGGCATCGACAATCACGTCAAAACCCATTAATAAGCCATTATCCATTGTTAATACGTCACCGACTAATAGCTTGGCATCCTTGCCGAGTACTTGCTGGGCCTTCGTTTCATCCCTGACAATTCCGGTTACCGCAAGGGTCGGTTTGCTACTTGCTTCTTTATAAATCGCACTGCCAGCCATTCCAGAAGCACCGATAATTCCAACTTTTAACATTCTTGTCACCTCTTAAAATAAGTCCATTTTATCCCCAAATTTTCAGGCCAATTACCGCAACGATAATTAGCGCCATAAAGGATAGTTGCTTTGCCTTCAACTTATCATGAAACATCACGACACCCAAAATGATTGAACCGATCGAGCCAAAAGCAACCCAAATACTGTAAGCAATCCCTGCTTCCATCCAGGTCATCGCAAGTGATAATGTTTCGAGACTAAGGCCAGCGAGAATTAGGGTTGCGATGGTCCACCGCAAAATTTTGAACCCCCGTGAGCAGTTTAAGGCATAAACCATTAACACTTCGAAGATTCCTGAAAAAATTAAGTAAATATATTCCATTAACTCATCCCTCCGAAGTCATTTTGAGTCCCAGAATGCCAACGATTAAAAGTAGGGCGAAAACGATCTTTGGGGTTGAAACACTCTCACCGAGAAAGATAATCCCGAAGATAATTGTCCCGACTGCGCCAATTCCGGTATAGACCGTATAGGCAACCCCCGATGGCAATTCTTCCATCCCCTTAGAAAAGAGGTAGAAACTAACCACCACCAGGAGAAGAGTGATAATGTTATAGGGAAAGACCGTAAAATTATGGGACATCTTCAGCGACAGGACCCAAAAGATTTCTAAAATTCCACCTAAAATAACGTGTAACCAGCTTTTGCTCATAGATATCCTCCTTTTCTCCAACAAAAAAAGGTAGCCGGATAAGATCATTAATCTTATCCAACTACCTCTTTTAGGCAATCCTCCGATTACTTCGTACCATGAGTCTAACAAATCCTTTTTTCGTCGTCAAGTTAAGGAAAGGTGCGTCAGTAATAACTTTCTGTGATATAGTAAAGGTAACTATTTTACGAAGTGAGGGAAGAATATGGCAAAGTACACTGTTGAATTAAGTGAAGAAGATATCCAAATGATCAAGGATTGTCACTCAAAGAACCCTTCAATCATGAAGGCAATGAATGACGCCAAGAAGAAGGATTAATTAGTGTGGAAGAGGTTGAGCTGCGTTTCAGCCTCATTTTTTCGATTCGGGGGAGATACAAATGAAAAAGATAATCGGGTTATTGGCGATTGCTGCAATGGGGGTCACCTTGACGGCTTGCGGGGAGCAAAGCAGTCAAAGTAGTGACAATGCCAGCCAGAGTAGCAGTCAAACTAGCCAAGCAGTAACTAATAATGATAGCAGCAGTCAACAAGCGATGAGCTCGAGCAGTTCATCCCACCATGATGACACGCTGTGGAATAGCAGTAAGGATGCGCAGTTGACATCGTTCATCAATAAGTGGGCACCGACGATGGGCCAGTCATACGAAAAATATGATGGACAAAGTCAGCTCAAGACGGTGACCGGGATTTCTTATCCCGAGAGCCTCAGTAATGAATTAGTCAACGGCCAACCAGGCTTAATTGGCTGGGCACCGACTGGTGAAGGGGACTACGAATATAACGTCGTGGCAATCTATAACTACGATAACCCTGAGCCGCCAGCAGCCCGGATCACCTACTTCTTTGCCTTCCATAACGGCAAGCCGGTCGTATTAGTCGACCAATCTAATAACGGTGACCCAGACTGTAAGCCAACGTCTAACCAGGATGTGGCGTCAGCCTTTGAACGAATTGCGAATGAATAAAATAAAGGTATTTACAAATATGTAAAAATAGCGGGCTCTAAAGGTTAAATCAACCTCTAGAACTCGCTATTTTAAAACTCATCCAAAATCATCTGTTGTTCAATAAATTCATCAAAGTGTGGTAAGAGGAAGCTGACGTAGCCGTAGCCAGCGGTACTGATTACCTGCTCATCCAGCAACTTCCGACGGTAAACGTTCACGTAGTTTGAATTTTTCTTCATGATCTTGGCGATTGTCTGCATCTTCACTTTTGCGCCACCTGCTTTTACCATCGCCTGGACGAAATCCCGTTCTTTAGGCGTTAGTTCACTATAAACCTTATAGTAGACATTGCGGTTAAGGTCGCTGATATATTGATCGAGGATGTTTTGAATGTTTTCGATTGTGATTTTCTTTACGGTTAACTGACTCGCTTCATTCCAGACCCAGTAGCCGAGCAGCTGAAAGGCATAGGCAAATCCTAACGTTTGCTTTGTCATGTAAAGCAGAGCATCATTTTCAATGGTGAAGCCAGCCTTAGTAAAAATTTGCTTATAAGTGGTCTTAACGCTTTCAACATCTAATGGGTTTAGCGTGATCCGATTAGCACGTAGTAAAAAGGTTAGGACATCATCATTTTGAATTTCAGAAACATTATCCGGTAGTCCAGCCATTAGCAGAGAAACGTTCAGATTGTCGCGCAGCATGATTTGGTAGCTGCTGATTAGTTTCCTGAGTAATGGGGTTGCCTTGACCTCATCGATCGTGATTAAGACATTGATTCCTTTACTGGTGAACTTTTCCAGCAGGGCGTGAAATAATGTTTGAAAGTTACTATTCTCGTTTTGATTAGCGACTTTCGTGTCAACTTGGATCCCCGGAAGACTTACTTTGACATCAATATCTTTCAATAAATGTACTTTTGCAAGGTGCGATTGTAGTTGGGAGATCAGCGAGGTTAGAAAGTCATCATCGAGAATTAAGTCGATGACCAGCCAGCCTTGTTTTTTAAGTTCATTAGCAACATCAGTCATAAGGGCGGTTTTCCCGGCCCCCCGTTGTCCATAAATAAGTGAAGTTTGGAATGGCGAGTCACCACGGTTTAGTTCGCTAATAACTCGTTGCGATAAGGAGTCACGGTCTAAGAAGATGCTCGGCATTTTCCCAAAACTTGGATTAAAAGGATTTTGCATTTGAATCACCATTTTACAACTTTTTACAACTTTAAAATTATTTTACAACTTTTTACAACTTTTTTCCATCGCGAGACTTTCCAGCGGTACGGTACAATATAGATAGCCATAATTAAGGAGGAAAATCCAATGACAGTAAAGCTACAGCAGATTGGGACCTCGCGAATCCTGTCAGTTCCTGAAGAAATTGAGACGGCAAGTAACGAATATACGGTCAAAAATGAAGGAGCAGCAATCGTGTTCACCCCGGTAAAAAAACGGCAAAACATCTTTGCTACACCAGCTTGGCAAGACTATGATTACCAGCAAGATATTGCTAACGATCAATTCCTCCAGCCAGTGAAGTCAGTCGGCCAAGAATAAACCATGCAAATTCCACATAGCCTGCCATCAGCAATAAGTATTTCACATCATCACCTGGAAGCTCTTATAATTAAGATAGAAATTAAGGAGGTCACGTGTAATGAAAAAAGCATTATTTGCCCAAGCTGGCGAAATGAAGGTTGTTGACGCTAAGAAGCCAACGATTGAAAAAGCTGATGACGTAATTATCAAGGTTGTTCGTACCTGTGTCTGTGGGTCCGACCTCTGGGCATACCGGGGCTTCGACCAAAAGGAAGCTGATTCTGAAAACACTGGTCACGAGGCAATTGGGATTGTCGAAGAAGTTGGGGATGACATCACGACGGTTAAACCTGGTGATTTTGTCATTGCTCCTTTCACCCACGGTTGCGGCCACTGTGCTGCCTGCCGGGCGGGCTTTGACGGTTCATGCCAAGACCACGCTGACAACTTTAGCGATGGGGTACAAGCCCAATACATTCGCTTCCAACACGGGCAGTGGGCATTAGTTAAGATTCCTGGGCAGCCGCAAGATTACAGCGAAGGAATGCTCAAATCCCTACTGACCTTAGCCGATGTAATGGCGACTGGTTATCATGCGGCCCGGGTTGCCAACGTCGGCGCTGGTGACACGGTCGTTGTGATGGGTGACGGTGCTGTTGGTCTCTGTGCAATCATCGCTGCAAAGATGCGTGGCGCCAAGAAGATTATTTCAACGAGCCGTCACGCTGACCGCCAAGCCCTTGCCAAGGAATTTGGGGCAACCGATAACGTTGCTGAACGGGGCGACGAAGGGGTTGCCAAGATAATGGCCTTGACTAACGGCGCCGGTGCTGATGCGGTCCTCGAATGCGTCGGGACCGACCAGTCAACGGAAACGGCAATGCAAGTTGGCCGCCCCGGGGCAATTGTTGGCCGGGTTGGCTTACCACACACGCCAAAGCAAGACATGACCACGCCATTTTACAAGAACACGATTGTCGCCGGCGGGCCTGCTTCCGTCACGACTTACGACAAGGCGGTGCTCTTAAAGGCAGTGCTTGATGGTGAGATCAACCCAGGGAAGGTCTTCACCAAGAGCTTTACCCTTAATGACATTAACGATGCTTACCAGGCAATGGCTGACCGGCAAGCAATCAAGTCATACATTGTCATGGACTAAAAACAGCTTGTTAAAACTTGGCCCCTAGTGTTTGGCTTTCCGAATGCTAGGGGCCATCCTTATCTTTAGCTGCGCATATTAGGAGTAATGTGCTAGGATGAGTGCTAGAATACAGTGATAGTAAAGAGGGGAGATGTTCGAGATGATGCGGAAAATTTTAGTAAGTTTAGCGGTCGCGGGGATACTCAGCGTTGGCCCAGCCGGCGCAGTCGTGCAAGCTGACACGCCCAGCACGACGATTCAGTCATCGTTTTTTGACCAAAATTCAGCTGACGATGATAATGATTTTCAGTTTGCTAATAGTCCATCATCCGGTCGTCCCCGTGCGGACCGGCTGGCGATTCCTGATAACACTCCCACGCCCTTAGAGGGGATTAAGTGGAAAAAGAAGAAGCTAAAGATCTACATGTCGACGCAGGATCCGCAACTCCAGTGGGCCTATAAGGACGCGGTCAAAAAATGGAATAAGGTCAAGGCGGTGCACATGACCTGGACTGATGATGAGGAAAAGGCTAATATCATCGCCGCTGACGGGGACCTTTCTAACAACACGACGGGAAACAGCAACGTCGGCTACCGGACTTCTGAACTGGGGTCGACCCGGACGGAATACAATCCAGATACGAACGCTCTTCACCTGGCAACATCAACCCTTGACCCGAACCAGCTTGACTACACCAACAAGCAGTTTCGGAGTGAAGTTGCCCAACACGAACTTGGTCACGCCCTTGGCCTTGCCCATGCGCCAGAATACGAGCATAGTGTGATGATTCCCCGCAACATTAAGACCGGAATCACGAAGAATGACGCCAAGACCTTACGGATGCTTTATCGCGATTAATTTTTGAAAAGTTGTTGACAATAAGTAAGGATGACGGTATGATAATGACAATTAAATTAGAAAATGCTTAGAAAAGATGAGTAGTTATTTAATGCTTTTACAGAGAACCGGGGTAGCTGAGAGCTGGGATTGTTGAAAATAGCGAAGATGGTCTTGGAGCAATTCGGTTTGTAAGCCAGCGCGAGCAAGCCGCGACTAGCACCCGTTATTGTGCTGGAGTATGAATGTACTTCGTGCGGACCTTGTCGTGAGGCAGGGTTGAATTAGGGTGGTATCACGTTAATTATTAAATTAGACGTCCCGGGAGATGATAGGATTATCATTTCGCGGGATTTTTTTGTTCCGCCATTACTTTGATAAGCAGAAAAGGAGATTTTAATTATGGCTAAAGTTGAAAGTTTTACATTAGATCACACTAAGGTGAAGGCCCCATACGTTCGTTTGATTACCGTTGAAGAAGGGCCAAAGGGCGATAAGATTAGCAACTATGACTTGCGGTTGGTGCAGCCAAATGAAAACGCAATTCCAACTGCCGGTTTACACACGATTGAACACTTATTGGCCGGCCTATTACGTGACCGGTTGGATGGGGTGATTGACTGCTCACCATTTGGCTGCCGGACTGGTTTCCACTTAATTACCTGGGGTGAACACTCAACGACCGAAGTTGCCAAGGCACTGAAGTCATCATTAGAAGAAATTGCCTACAAGACCAAGTGGGAAGACGTCCAGGGAACAACGATTGAATCATGTGGAAACTACCGTGACCACTCCTTATTCTCCGCCAAGGAATGGTCAAAGAAGATCCTGGATGAGGGGATTTCTGACCAGCCATTTGAACGTCACGTGGTGGACTAATTAACAAGCAGTCTGCAAAATCACACGAGTGCTAACGATTTCTCGAGAAAAGGCATGCCGAATCCCGTTAGCTAGTGCAGTTGAATTGCAATAGTAAGGGAGAGTCTTAAATGAGAAAGAGAAGAAGAAAACGTACTTTATGGTGGATTATTGGAATTATTGTCGTGCTGTTTGCTGCCGGCGTGCTGAGCATCGGGGTAAACGGTGGCTTTGCGGGCAAAAAAGAGATTACGGTCGGAACGATTGGCCCGGACGTGCAGGTCTGGCAACACATTGCGGATAGTAAGCAGGCCAAACAGGCAGGGGTGAAGATCCGCGTCAAGAGTTTTACCGACCCGGTGGGGCTGAATAAGGCAACGGCGAGTGGCGAGATTGATGTCAATGCCTTTCAATCCTGGTCATACTTGCAAGCTTATAACAAGCAAAATAAGCAGCAACAACTAGCTGCTCTGGGGACAACTTACCTTGAACCAATGGGGATCTATTCTGATCGTTATAAGAAGATCAAGGATATTCCTGACGGGGCGACGGTGGCGATTGCCAATAATCCAGCAAACACTGCCCGTGGTTTACGCTTATTGCAAAGCGCCGGCTTAATTAAGTTGAAGAAGGGCTTTGGGGCGACAAGTGGGACGAACATGATTGCTGCTAATCCAAAGAACCTTCAGTTTAAAGAAATTGACGATACGACCGGGCCACGGGTACTGAAGTCAACTGATTTGGTATTAATCGGCAATACGATTGCACTGACAGGGCACCTTAACGTGTTAAAGGATTCAATTTACCACGAGCAGGTCGACCAGAGCACGAAGGACAATATCAACGTCCTCGCGACTGCCAAAAAGAGTCGCAATAACGCTAATTATCAAAAGTTGGTGACCCTTTACCATAACCGGCAGATTCAATCGTGGATCAATAAGAAGTACCAGGGGACGAAGGTGGAGGTAGATAAACCGCTGACTTACCTGGAACACTAAAAGAAAAGCTATCAAGAATCCCAGCGGACTTGATAGCTTTTTTATATGGAAGATTAAATAATAGTAAAGATGGTTATTAATCCAGCGGGTTATCAGTTAAAATGAAAGAAGAAGGATAGGAACAAACGAGTAGAGGGAGCTGATCTGAATGAAAAACTGGCAACGAAAATTAATGCGGAACGCAACCAATCTTGTTTTGCAGACCCTTGTGACGAAGATGGTGTTCAAGATGTTTGAAGATAAAAACGAACCTGCGCCGCAAAAGCATCGAGGTGCCCACCGGATTCCGCGCAAACGATGAAAATATTAACCATTAAAACAGCTTAATTTATCAGATGATATAGAGGCCGGGAAAAAACTAAATTCCTCAAGCCTCTAAATATGAAAATCCGAACCATGATTTTTGTTTTGACAAAAATTGTGGTTCGGATTTTTACTTGTTTCTTTAAAATTGCCGGATAATTGGTAA
>NZ_FTOY01000001.1 GCF_900156885.1 Limosilactobacillus caccae | reverse complement strand
ACAAGTAGTGTGGTGATGATGGCTTGAAGGATACACCTGTTCCCATGCCGAACACAGAAGTTAAGCTTCAACACGCCGAAAGTAGTTGGGGGATCGCTCCCTGCGAGGATAGGACGTTGCCACGCTTTATGGAGGATTAGCTCAGTTGGGAGAGCATCTGCCTTACAAGCAGGAGGTCACAGGTTCGAGCCCTGTATCCTCCATTGAGCTTTAAGCTCATGAGCCGTTAGCTCAGTTGGTAGAGCATCTGACTTTTAATCAGAGGGTCGACGGTTCGAGCCCGTCACGGCTCATTGCCAATATATTTATTTGGCATAACAATTTATGTGCCTATTTTGCCGACTTAGCTCAGTTGGCAGAGCATCTGTCTTGTAAACAGGGGGTCGGAGGTTCGAATCCTCTAGTCGGCACTTAATATGCGGAAGTAGTTCAGTGGTAGAACATCACCTTGCCATGGTGGGGGTCGCGGGTTCGAATCCCGTCTTCCGCTTTGCCAGTTCTATAATGCCGGGGTGGCGGAATTGGCAGACGCACAGGACTTAAAATCCTGCGGTTAGTGATAACCGTACCGGTTCGATCCCGGTCCTCGGCACTTCATATGCACCCATAGCGCAATTGGATAGAGTGTCTGACTACGAATCAGAAGGTTGAAGGTTCGACTCCTTCTGGGTGCATTTTTTCGGGAAATAGCTCAGCTTGGTAGAGCACCTGGTTTGGGACCAGGGGGTCGCAGGTTCGAATCCTGTTTTCCCGACTTAAAATTCTAATATTACCTATTAGTTTTTCGCGGTGTAGCTCAGCTGGCTAGAGCGTCCGGTTCATACCCGGGAGGTCGGGGGTTCGATCCCCTCCGCCGCGATTGGCTGGCTGTTTTGGACCTTTAGCTCAGTTGGTTAGAGCAAGCGGCTCATAACCGCCCGGTCGTAGGTTCGAGTCCTACAAGGTCCATCAAAGATTATCTTTGATGAATCAATCAATTTAATCTTATTATGGAGGATTACCCAAGTGGCTGAAGGGGGCGGTCTTGAAAACCGCTAGGCCGTGAGAGCGACGCGAGGGTTCGAATCCCTCATCCTCCTTTTTATTATCGCGGGGTAGAGCAGTCTGGTAGCTCGTCGGGCTCATAACCCGGAGGTCGTTGGTTCAAATCCAGCCCCCGCAATTTTGGTCCGTTGGTCTAGTTGGTTTAGGACGCATCCCTGTCACGGATGAGATCACGAGTTCGAGTCTCGT